>JAFXVT010000001.1 GCA_017534835.1 Ruminococcus sp. | reverse complement strand
GCAAAAATGGCACAGCTGCTTGCAATCAGCGAATAAAATAAGTCCTGCACAGAACTTTTGACAGTTCCGCACAGGACGCACAAAATATCCAAGTGTTAGAAAAGTGTTAGAAATGAACAGCCGTTCATAAATGGCAAATGCCGTAAACGGCGAGTTTACGGCATTTTCTGGCAGGGGCAGAAGGACTTGAACCCTCGGCACGCGGTTTTGGAGACCGCTGCTCTACCAACTGAGCTATACCCCTATAAGCTGTTGTGTTGTTTACAACAATAATATTATATCAGAACGGAAGAGCTGTGTCAATAGAGAAAAGATATTTTTATCATTTAACAATCTATTATTCTTAGTAGTTGCAATCTTGCTCTGAAAATGGTATAATATATAAAAAACCCGGAGATGATAATATGCTGAAGCCGTATGAACGCGATGTTTACTATTACGAAACAGATAAAATGGGAATAATGCACCATTCAAACTACATAAGGATATTTGAGGAAACGCGCATACATTTCCTCAGCGAAGCCGGAATGCCTTTTCCGGAGATAGAAGCGAGGGGGATACTGATGCCGGTATTATCGGTCGATTGCAGCTATCTTCGTCCGCTCCGTTTCGGTGATACACTCACATCATCACTGCGCATAACAGCATTCAACGGAGTGAAGCTCGCTGTAGAATACACTGTCAGGAACAAAGCGACAGGAGAGGTATGCGCTGTCGGAAAGTCCTCTCACTGCTTCACGGATAATGAACTCAATCCGGTCCGCACCAAGCGCAATTATCCGGAGATATATCATATTTTTGCAGACAATATTGACGAGGAGACAGACCGTATCAGCAAATAAGCGGTGTTTCGCGGCATATGAGAATTATTTCGCTGTGCCACTTGCTATTTACAAAAATATATGGTATAATTATAATCAATTATTATGCCCCGAAGGGAGATATAACAATGGCAATAACAGAAGCGGTTGAAAACTACCTTGAAACAATACTTATACTGTCAAAGGCACAGCCGGATGTCCACGCTATAGACATCTGCTCCTACCTCGGTTACTCTCGTCCGACGGTATCTATTATCCTCAAAAAGATGAAGGAAGAGGGACTCGTATCTGTCGACGGTAACAACCACATCACCCTCACGGATGCAGGCAGGTCTGTAGCCGAGAGGATATACGACCGCCACAGCACTCTTTCGGAGTTCTTTATGCTGCTCGGAGTAAAAAAGGATCAGGCTCTTGAGGACGCTTGCAAAGTTGAGCACGACCTCTCTGACGAGACCTATACTCTGCTCAAGGCGCACTATCTGAAGCTTGTCGGAGGACAGAATGGAAAGGTTTGACAGATTCAGGAAAGAAGCACCCGTTTTTGAGTACAGATCGTACACTGTATCAGAAACCGACGAGACAGTTGAGATAGACTATATATTTGCGATCCCCGGGCTTGCAGAATTCCACCCCGGCTGGAGCTTTCCGCGTCCCGAGGGATACTCTGTAAAAGGTGACGGAACATTTGAAAGGCTCGCATTCTCACTCGGTATGGCAGAGGCGATAAGCTACTGGAAGGCTGTATGCTCACCTGTAATACGCGTAGAGTGCGGCTCTCTTGATGACGAGCAGATACGCTGGTGGAAGAAGCTTTACTTTCTCGGACTCGGTGAATTCTTCTACGTAAACGGGATAGATACAGACATTGATTCATTTATGGATATACAGTGCGTCGGGGACGGTACATTTACGGCAGCAGCCGTGCGTACACCGCTGACGGGCTGCCTTGTCACGATTGGCGGCGGCAAAGACTCCGCCCTCACACTTGAAACGCTCACTAAAGCAGGTATGGAATGCCGCTGCTACGCAATAAACAAGCGCTGCTCGATAACGGGTACTGTGCTCGCGGCAGGTCTGCCTGAGAGCACACTTATCACAGCAAAGCGCCGTTTCGACCGTTCGCTCGTTGACCTCAACAACAAGGGCTATCTGAACGGACACACACCGTTTTCATCGGTAGTCGCGTTCTCGGCGGAGATAACAGCATATCTGAACAGATTGAAATATATCGTTCTTTCCAACGAGGACAGTGCGAACGAGAGCACAGTTGCAGGTCAGAACGTGAACCACCAGTATTCAAAAAGCTTTGAATTTGAACAGGATTTCCACAGCTATGAGGAAAAATACCTGAAGACCGGCATATACTATTTCAGCTTCCTTCGTCCGCTGTCTGAATTCCAGATAGCGAAGATGTTCGTCAGCCACAGGAAGTATCTTCCGGTATTCCGCAGCTGCAACCTCGGAAGCAAGGTATCGCCCGATATATGGTGCGGTGAGTGTCCGAAGTGCCTGTTCGTATGCCTGATACTCTCCCCTTTTCTCAGCCGCGCCGAGCTGACGGAGATATTCGGCAAGGATCTCCTCGGCGAAGAAAGTATGACGGACTATTTCTTCGAGCTCTGCGGACAGTCCGAGCACAAGCCGTTTGAATGCGTAGGAAGCATCGACGAGGTAAATCTCGCTGTATCGCTCGCTATACGCAGAGCCGAGAACAACGGCGAGGAGCTTCCGCTTCTTATGAAAAAATACAAGGACGCAGGTCTCTATGAACCATCCGCTATAGACGCTGTAAATGCTGATTACTGCGGCAGATTCAGCGAGGCAAACCTCCTTCCACCCCGGTTCAGGGAAATACTGAAAAATGAAATGGAGCGACTTCTTTGAATAACTTTCCGGAACATATAAAGGC
Organism: Ruminococcus sp.; assembly: GCA_017534835.1. GTDB lineage: Bacteria > Bacillota > Clostridia > Oscillospirales > Ruminococcaceae > Ruminococcus. The sequence continues at coordinate 36,535 of JAFXVT010000001.1, read as the reverse complement.
TCTCACAGAGGGCAGAAGCGTATGTATTCTCGGCTTCGGCAGAGAAGGAAGATCAACATATTCCGTGCTGAAAAAGCACTGCTCACCATCTTGCATCGCGATAGCCGACCTCAACCACGTTGACCGCGAAGCTGCCGGCGTAAGCGATGATGTCGAGCTCATCTGCGGCGACGCCTATCAGGAATGTCTCGACCGCTTCGACATCGTTTTCAAGAGTCCGGGTATCGTCCTTGAGACGTCTCCCTCAGACCTGAAATGCACTGTCACATCTGAGACTCAGGTCTTCTTTGAAGTTTTCCGCGAGCAGGTAATCGGTATCACCGGCACAAAGGGCAAGAGCACCGTTACCTCGATGATATACCACATCCTCAAGGAAGCCGGGCTCGACGCTTATATCGCCGGTAACATCGGCATTCCCGTATTCGACATCGCAGAAAAGCTGACAGCCGACAGCATCGTTGTCTGCGAGCTTTCGTGCCACCAGCTCGAATACATGACAGTTTCACCTGCGACTGCGATATTCCTCAATCTCTACGAGGAGCACCTCGACCACTACGGCACGATGGAAAAATACTACGACGCGAAGAAAAACATCTATCTCCACCAGCAAAAGCACGATACTCTGCTGATAAATTCAGAGATTGCTCCCGAGAGCAGCCCGGCTTACGTGTATACCATTTCAAGCACTGACCCGAAGGCTGACATCTTCGTTTCCGAGGGCAGGATAACACGCCCCGGTGAGGAGTACGCGATCCCGACAGACAACATCAGACTGCTCGGCATACACAATCACTACAACATCGCTGTAGCACATTTCATCACTACCTTTTACGTCAGTGAGAGCCAGTTCACTTCAGCACTCTGCACGTTTGACCCGCTCGCACACAGACTCGAATACTTCGGCACCTTCAAGGGTATCCGCTGGTATGACGATTCCATTTCGACCGCCTGCGCGACTGCTATCGAGGCTCTCAAAAGCGTACCCGAGCCGGGTACGGTCCTTATCGGCGGAATGGACCGCGGCATTGATTACACTCCACTTGTTGCATTCATCGCAAGATCTGACGTGAACGTTATCTGTATGGAAGCGTCGGGAAAGCGTGTATTCGATATGCTGCTGTCCGCCGAGCTCAAAGACGAGACGCGCATACACTACGTATCGCACCTCCCGGAGGCTGTAAAGCTCGCTTCGGAGATAACCCCCGAAGGAAAGAGCTGCGTGCTCTCCCCTGCCGCAGCAAGCTATGGCATATTCAAAAACTTTGAGGAGCGCGGTGACGTTTTCAAGTCGCTCGTCAAAGCACTCTGATAACAAACAAACCTCTGAGGCAGTTCCGCAGGACCGCTTCAGAGGTTTGTTGTTTATGCTGTCAGATCGTTTGCTGTTTTCGGCATCACTTAGTCCAGTCAGCGAGGTCCATTGCGTAATCCGAGCCGGCAATATAGTATCTGAGAGGAACATTTTTATCGTTTATAGGTCTTACAGCTACCTTGAAAGCATACTGGAGCTTGTCGTAATCAAAGCTTACGAATTCACAGCTCTCAGCCATTGCATCTTCAATACCCGAGAATGCGATGGCATTCTGAACAGCCTCCTGATAAGCGATAGCATATCTGTGCTCGGCTGAATCGTAGTAGTCCTCCCATTCTTCCTTTGTGATTGATTCCTGCTTGTTTATCCATTCGCCCTCTGTCATTGCGAAATCCTCGCCTGCATAGAACTTCCACGCAGGAGCGTTGGGGTTATCAGTGGGAACGATCGTGAAGCAGTATACAGCCTTGCCGTTGTCGGTCTTGACTGCTTCCGAACCGATTATCTTCCAGCCGTTTCCGCCTGCATAAGCGAGAGCGTTCTGAGCAGCTGCCTGTTCAGCCGTGGAAGCCGCCTGATACTGCGGAGCAGCTGACTGAACTGCTGCCTCTGCGGACTGAGCTGCTGCCTCTGTGTACTGTATCTGCTGAGCAGCCGGCTGAGCCTGCTTGGTGAATGTATTTGCTGTCTCGTTGTATGCAACAGCTGATGTACAGGTGGTGTTCTGCTCTGTGCGGCTGTTCTTTGCTACTGCTGCTGTTGTAACAGCATTGACTGCTGCGTTGCTGTCGGGAGTTTTAACATTCTTGGTGCTTACTGCGCTGCAACCTGCAACACATAATGCAACGACTGCTGCTGCGATCGTACCTGTAACTGCCATTCCTGCTCTGCTTAACTTTCTCATAATAATGATCTCCTTAAAATCCATTTTAGTATTTTCCCTTGGGCTTTCCCCTTGGTGTGATTTTATGATACCATTATTTCCCGAAGTATTCAATATCCAATAATTGCCCGGAATGTAGCTTAAATCACACTTCTTCCGGTGCGTGTAGTTTATTTTACAGCTGACAGATAAATTGTAGCCGGAAAATCATTGCAAAGTACAGGAAAAGCTGTATGAAGCATCTTTTTCTCTGCGTACTCTTGCTATTTCAGACGATTTCTGATATAATATATGTATACATAAAAGCGTATAACGGAGGAGAAAGTGATGACAGAGAAAAAGACCGACCGGCGCACTCTAAAAACAAGAAGGGCGATATGCAACGCTCTTGCTCAGCTGCTTGCTGAAAAAGAGCTTCATAAGGTGACTGTTCAGGAGATAGCGGACCTTGCAGAGGTGAACCGCGTGACCTTTTACAAGCATTATCTGGACGTTTATGACCTGTACGACAAACTTGAGAACGAAGTGCTCACCGACCTCGGACTGCTTATCCTCAGGCTTCAGGAGCTGAACGAGGACGAGTTCTTTGCAGAGCTCATCGGCTATATCTATGAGAACAGCACTGTTTTCAAGATGATCTTCAGTCCCAACAGCACCTGCCAGATGCGCGACAAATTCAGCCGTATAATGGAAGGGCTGCTCCGCCAGATGCAGAAGGAAGAGGGAACGTCGCTGAGTGACGAATACATAGACTATTTCAGCCGCTACCGCGTGCAGGGAAGTCTTTCGGTAATATCCAAATGGGTGCTCAGCGATTTCAAGGAGCCGAAGGAAGACATTATAAAAATAGTCTCATGGCTCGACGGAAATACAACAAAGCTCATCGTGCAGGAATGAACGGCTTCAGGTGCTCATACCAAAGCCCCCGCATCGAAGGATAGTGTCTATCCGGTGATGTGGGGGCTTTTTGTATCATTCCGCTGTAATGATCTCGGCATTGCTTTCCATAATGGAATCCTCATATATTATCTCGCCGATACTGTCGGCGCATATCCTTCCCGACCTCGGATTCTTTACAGAGTCGATATGTCCCCTGATGACCGCATCTACCTCGGAGTATTCAAATGAAAGGTCGCAGTCTTCCATCTCACAGTCGATAAGTCTGAGACCCTTGCAGTAGCAAAGCGGCTGAGTACCGATGATCCTGCACCTTATAAGAGTTAGTCCTTCCGAGAACCATGCAAGGTACTCGCCCTTGATAACGGAATCTGTTACCGTTACATTTCTGGAATGCCAGAAAGCGTCCTTCGTATCGAGGACTGAATCCCTTATAACAAGGTCTTCGACGTACTGGAATGAGTATTTACCCTTGAAATCGAGCCTTTCTATCTCAATATCCCTTGCATCGAGGAATATGTATTCGGAGATTATACTGCTGTCAAAGATCTTTGTGTCTGCGGTCTTCCAGCCGAATTCGATCGAATCTATCCTGCAATTCCTTATAACGGTATCATTGCACTCGCGCAGCGCTTTTACGCCGTTTATCTCGGTATTCTCGATGATACCGTTATCGGAATACCAAAGCGGCGCACGTGTTTTATCATCGAGCCGCGAATCCCTGAGTTCATACCCTTTTGCGTGCCAGACAGGATAGCGCAAAGAGAACGAGCATTTGTCTATGACGATATTTCTTGTCTCCTTGAGTACAGATTCGCCGTCTGCCGGACCAGCAAATACACAACGCCTCACGGTCGTTTCACGGAGGTTATACAAAGCTCTCTCGTTGTCATAGGTTTTGTCAGCTATTATATTCATTGTCAGAACACCTCATGTCAGATTGTTTTGAGCGGACATTGTCTCATCAGCGGCGTGTTTTCCGCTGATGGCAATAACATATAGATCGTTATTTAATACTACCATTTAGTTTACCATATAATTTCCGAAATGGCAAGGGCACGCTGTGAGAATAGCGACCGTAACACAGGATCATCAAATGCCGGTTCGCGGCGCTCAAATTCCGATAAGCACGCTGTTAAGCGGAAATTTATACAGAAATAAATATATGTTCATATCAGAATTTTAACATATATTCTCTTGTTTTTTTACATCTCAGATGTTATAATGTAAAGTGACCCTGTTATCGGTCGTATAAACTAAAGGAGAAGGGTATTTTGCCCTGTTATATATATGGAAAACAAGAACAACACCGGGGAGAGCACCGCTGAAGTTATATGCGGACGAAACCCCGTTATCGAGGCGCTGAAATCGGGCGCGGTCCTCGATACGATCTACATTGACGGCAGCGGCGGCAGTCTGAATGTGATACGCCGGCTCGCCAAGGAAAAAGGCATAGTTGTAAAGGACGCTCTTGATGCAAAGCTCACCAAGCTTTCGGGCGGCGCTTCACATCAGGGAGTTGTCGCGATAGGAGCGTGTGCGGAATACGTGTCCATCGCGGATATTCTCGCCGTTTCCGAAAAGAAGGGCACTAAGCCGTTCATCATAATCTGCGACGAGATAGAAGACCCACACAATCTCGGCGCTATAATCCGTACAGCCGAGACCTCCGGTGCAGACGGAGTAATAATCCCGAAGCGCAGGAGCGCCGGACTCAATGCGACCGTTTTCAAGACCTCCGCAGGTGCAGCGAGCTACGTCCCCGTCGCAAGAGTCACGAATCTCGCCTCTGCGATTGACGAGCTCAAGGAAAACGGCGTGTGGATATACGGAACTGATGCCTCAGGAAGTGACTACACAGCGACCGACTTCACCGGGAGCTGCGGACTCGTTATCGGCTCTGAGGGCTTCGGCATAAGCAAGCTCATCCAGAAAAAGTGTGACTTTATGATAAAGCTGCCTATGCTCGGAAAGATAAATTCGCTCAATGCCTCTGTTGCAGCCGGCATCTTTATGTATGAGGTGCTCCGCCAGCGCAGCTCTGCCGATGCGTAAGGAGGTCATTATGCCGGATCAGAAACTTTCACTTGAAGAGATACTCGATGAGTATTCTCACAGTCCAGAGGATTCGCGCGCTCCGCACGTTGACCGTGTGGACGCTCAGAAGGTCATAAACTCCACTCTGCCGGATCCCACAAAGGAACCTCCGCCGCCAAAGCCTCAGCCCGTCTCGCACGAGAGACGCGAGCTGTTCGATGAACCCGCCGAAAGGAAGCCCTCTGCCGACGAATACAAGCCCGAGACCATTTCACGAAAAAGGACAGGCTTCGCCGGAAACGACGGACTTGAGGTCAAGGCTGAGACTCCCGTGAATTCCTACGCCGCCGAGGACGATACTCCTCAGGCTGGCGGCGCCCCGATGATAAGGCGTATGGCGAATTCCACACGAGCGCGCGAGGCTGAAAGACAGAATAAAAAGAAAAAACGCGGTCAGAAGAACAAGACCGGCTATACATACTCAAAAGAGACTCCCGAAGGCGAGTATATGTACACTCCGCCGGAATTCAAGAAGAAAAAACGCTCGAGGCGAGAGATACTTGATGAATTCAACTCTCCCGACGGCAGGAAATACATAACCGATATAGTCCCCTCGCCCGACGCAGTCGAGGCTGCAAAGCCTGTGACGCCGGCTCCGAGAGCTGAGGTAACGAGCCTCAACCTCAGCGAAACACAGGAGATAGACGCATCTCAGCTCGATGTCCACATCACGCAGGACACGGAAGAGATAACACGTATGAAGGCGAAGGCTGAGCGCACAAAGCGTATCGTCGATTTCAACTACTACGGCGATGTTCAGGACGTCGGACGCGACATCTACGAGCTTCGCGAGATAATCTCAACAAGAGTCACTGTTCTCGCACTGACTTCGTTCCTGAGCCTGTATATGACGATGTGCAGCCGCTTCGACCTGCCGATACTCAGCTTCCTGCATATCTCACACATCAGCACGTTCCTGATCGCACATCTTGTGCTCGGACTGCTTGCGATGTTCTATTCACTTCCTGTCATCACAAAGGGCGTGAAGAACCTGTTCACATTCAAGCCGGACAGCGATTCGCTCACCGCAGTCACCTCGCTCTCCTGCCTTGTCGCACTTCTGACAGCATTTATGCGGCAGGATATGGCTCGGCAGGAAACGATACATATTTATATGCCCGTCGCGATACTTGCAATGCTGTTCAATGCGGTGGGAAAGCTGCTCATACTCAAAAGGGCACAGCGCAATTTCAAGTTCGTATCACAGAACTTCGACCGTCACGCCGTCGTTTACGTCCGAGACGAGGAGCGTGCAGAGCGCCTTACACGCGGAACTCTCGGGGATTTCCCGATACTCGCAGCGATGCGTCCGACCGACTTTCTCACCGATTTCCTGAGATATTCCTACTCGGCGGACATTACCGACTCGTTCTGCCGCAAATCAGTTCCGCTCTGTCTCATATTCTCAGCGGCAGTTTCGATAGCGCTCACATTCTTCCGCACAGGCTCGTTCCTGTCAGCTGATTCGCTCGCATTCGGCTTTTCCATCTTCAGTATGCTCATATGTGCGTGCTCTTGTATAGGACTTCCGTTCGTGGCGAATATACCGCTCGAAAACATTTCCACAACAACGCTGAAAAACAAAGGTATCCTTCTCGGCTACCAGAGCGTAGATGACCTCTACGATGCAAACTCGCTTCTCGTCGAGAGTAGCCTGCTCTTCCCCGAGAATACGATAAGGCTCGGCGGTATCAAGGTATTCTCCAACACAAAGATAGACGAGGCACTGCTCGATGCAGCAAGCCTTACCCACTACTCCGGAAGTGTGCTCCAGCAGCTCTTTGCGGACGTTATTTCCGGAAGGGAAACACTTCTCTACAACATCGAGAACTTCTCGGCTGAGGAAGGAAGCGGTATGAGCGGCTGGATCAACAACCGCCGCATACTCCTCGGCAGCCGCGAGCTTATGGAAGCCCACAACATCGAGGGGCTGCCGACAAAGGCTCAGGAATCCGAGCAGTCTGCCGGATACGAGCCGCTGTATCTTTCGATCTCCGGCAACCTCGCTGCGATGTTCGTAGTCGACATCGTCCCCGACAGGAACGTCAAGAAATGGGCAGAAAAGCTCATCAAGAAGAAGATATGCCTCATCGTCAAGAGCGAGGATCACTTCATAACTCAGGAAAGTATCGCATCGCACTACGGTATCCCTAAGGATATGATACGTGTTATCCCGAAGAAGCTCTATGAGGACTTCGACGCAGAAACGAAGCACGTTGTCCGTATGAGCGCATCAATGGCGTGCACAGGTAAATTCTCCTCGTTCGCACAGCTGATACTCGGCATCAAGATAGTTCACGCCTCAACAACGCTCGGACTCATCTTCCAGACCGCTTCTATCCTGCTCGGACTCGCACTCTCAATGCTGCTGATACTCTCAAAGGCATTTGAATTTGACTATGTTTATATGTCAGCCACGGCAATGATCGTTTACAACCTCATTGTTACGGGACTCACATACCTCGCAGTAAACAGAAAGAAGCTATAACCATCAGGGCGCACCGGAGTGTGCGCCCGAATCATATATCAGAAAAGGAGCGACATTATGTCCGAGAAATACAGAAACGGACGCCCCGTCCACAAACAGAACGACGATCAGAACACACGCACGACCATGATACCGCCGGAAGCTCGTCAGCAATACCGTGAAAAGTACCAGCAGCAGCCGCAGAATTACCAGCAGCCGTATCAGGAACAGCCGCAGCAGCAGTATTACCAGCAGCCGTATCAGGGACAGCCGCAGCAGCAGTATTACCAGCAGCCATATCAGGGACAGCCGCAGCAGCAGAATTACCAGCAGCCGTATCAGGAACAGCCGCAGCAGCAGTATTACCAGCAGCCGTATCAGGGGCAGCCGCAGCAGCAGTATTACCAGCAGCCGTATCAGGAACAGCCGCAGCAGCAGTATTACCAGCAGCAGTATCAGGAACAGCCGCAGGGTCAATACCATCAACAGCCGCAGCCGGTCAACCGTCCCGAAAGAGCTACGGCTCCGAAAAAGCGCCGCCAAGCTCCTGCACCTGCTCCGCAGCAAAAGCCGAAAAAGAAGAGAAAAAAAGGCGGGATAAGCGCATTTTTCCGCCGGCTGATCACCACTCTGCTCATTCTTTTGCTGCTTCTGTTCGGAATGTATTCCTGTACGTCGCTCTCGCTCATAAAGAAGCTCAACTACGTTCCCACCGGGAACCGCGAACGCACCTCCGGAGCCATTGACCGCAGCTACGTTACAAGCGTGCTCCTCATCGGAACAGACGGCAGATCGCTCGATGAGCGCGGACGCTCAGATACGATGATGCTCGTCTCGATAAACAGCTCTACAAAGAAGATACACGTTACATCGTTTATGCGCGACAGCTACGTCGAGATACCCGGCTACGGCTGGGACAAGCTCAATGCCTCCTACTCCTACGGCGGCGCTGAGCTCCTTATGGACACTATCGAGCACAATTTCGGCGTGAAGATAGATGATTACGTATCAATAAACTTCCTCTCTTTCGCAAGCATCGTCGATTCCGTCGGCGGTATAGATGTTGACCTCTCCGACGCTGAAGCTGGCGAGATAAACGTCATCCTTCAGGCAGAGGTGAATCAGATAATGGGCGATAACGTTACCGATGACCTCCTCAGCGGAGGCGGCAAGAACGTCCACCTCATCGGCAAGCAGGCTCTCGCCTACGCGCGTATCAGACACATCGGAAATGCCGACTTTGAGCGAACAGAGCGTCAGCGGCGTGTTGTAGACCTTGTGATGAACAAGATGAAGTCGTTCAGCCCGATAATGATGAAGAACCTCGCATCGAATGTTCTCCCCGACGTATCGACGAATATGGAGACAAGCGAGCTCTATCTGCTCTCGCTCCGTGCACCGATGCTGCTCAGCTACGAGCGTGTACCGCTCCAGATACCGGTAGACGGCTCGTACTACGGCGAAAGTACACCGAGCGGCGACGCACTGATAGTCGACCTCGATTCAAATTACAACGTCCTCCGGGATACGGTCTTTTCAAGAGAATAAAAAAAGCGGATAACGAGTGGCACTCCTCTCGTTATCCGCATTTTTTTACAGAAGCTTCAGCAGCTCATCACGAACGTCGCCGAGGCGCTCGTCTGTGATGCCGAAGTCCATTTTTTTGTACGCCCATGCACTTCTGCCGATGCCGTGCTTTTCAAATACCGAGTTTATCGTGCGGTACCATTTCAGTGTGTCAGCGGCAGGCACGACGTCGATAACGCCGTATTCACCGCAGTAAAGGTCAGCACCGTACTGCTCTGCCTTTGCAATGGCAGTTGAGAACAGCTTCTCGAAATAAGCCTCATCGCAGCCGCTCTCCTCGAATGGGATACGCTCCTCGGGAACGATGTCATTTGTCCAGTAAGCGCCCTGATGAGTGAACTTCAGCGGCTCGTAGCAGTGCATATTATACACTATCCTGTCATCGAACGGCGCATCGAGGAACTGAACGGTATCAGCAGCATTATTGTGATAGCTTCCGACGAAAATGAGAGTATCCGGAGCATACTTCCTGATAGCAGGTACACAGCGGCGGACGATGTCGTTCCACGTATCTATATACGACTTGTCCGTTACCTCGTTGAGCAGCTCGAACGCTACAAATCCGTGGTATTTTCCGTATCTCTGCGCAAGCTCTTCCCAGAGCCTGATGAAGCGCTGCTGATACTTCTCGCTTTCAAAGAATCCGCTCTCGTTCTCGGCATAGTAATCGAACGAAAAACCGGCAGTCTTGTGAAGGTCGAGGAGCAGATTCAGTCCGTATTTTTTGCACATCTCCACAGCCATATCGAGATATGCGAAGCCCTCCTCGATGAATTCGCCGTGATCCTTCTCGATGATGTTATAATCGAACGGGATACGAACATGGTCGATACCCCATGCGGAAACGGCAGCAAAATCCTGCTCGGTGATGAAACTGTCGAGATGCTCCTTCTCGTAGCTGCACTGTGAAAGCCAGCCTCCGAAATTTATTCCTCTGTAAAAGCCCTTGTCCTTCAGCATAATGGTACCTCCGTCATTTTTTCTAAATTATAGCAGTTTCTTTAACGGATAGATACCATTTTTTTGATAAATATAGCATTTTCTTGAGCAGAAGTCAGCTGAGCAGCTCTGTGAAGAGCCTGTTTAGCCGGATGGTATATGCCCTTTTCCATTCACTGAAAAGTACTGTATCCTCCTTCGCCGGCTCTTTTCCTTCATTGAGAGCGGCAAACACACGCTGTCCCGCCTTTGCACCGCCGTCAGGCAGCTTTACTGTCTCCCCTGCCCGTCTGATACCTCCGACCTTCACCTCGCACGAACGAACCGGCGGAGCTCCTGCCGAATCGAGGATGAGCATCTCGCTGTCAGTGAGCGGAAGTGCGGTAATGCTCAGCTCTGAAAACGGCGGAATAAGTATTTCAGCCTCCTCCGGCTTTGCGTAAAAATCGAGCGCTTCTGCGACGTCTATGCACAACGTTCCGACAGGGAGCGTGAACCTCATCAATGCTATCCCGAGCCTGTCGCGGTATTCGCTGAGGAAGCCGGCTTTCGAGGTCGATGTAAAGGAAAGTGCAGCCCCGGCAGCCTGACACAGCTGAAAGTCAGACTCCCTCTCGACGCGGAACGAGTGTCTCTCCGTTTCCGCTGCCGAATGCCGGAACGCCAAAAACAGAGCCGAAAACAGCTCCGTGAACCTGTCCGTATCATCAAGTATCGCCGGATTCAGCCGCTTGCCCTCGGCAGCACGTGCTCTCTCAGTCGCGATACCGGGAAAAAACAGCGCGTTCAGCACAACGTAAGCCTTCGGATCGCTCCAGAACGGATCGCTGCCCGAAACATCGCCGATATAATACCGCAGAGCAGCTTTTTCTCTTTCACTGAGTCCTGACATAAAAACCTCCTTAAATATAAAAGCTGACCTTCAACGCATCGTTTCGGGTCAGCTTTTGATTTTACCATGTTCCTGCGTCTCCGCCTCCGGAGCTTCCTCCGCCGGCAGCTCCTCCGCCGTTTCCGGGAGTTACGGTAGGTGTCGGTATCTCAGGCTCGCCGCCTGTTCCGGGACCGGGATCGGTATTACCGCCGGTAACGGGCTCAACATTGGTCCCGCCGGTCGTCGGTTCGACGACGATGCCGGGAACAACACCTGTAGTTCCGGGAACGCCCTGCTCATTATTGCCGCCTGTCGGGTCCTCATAGGGTGAATACGGTTCAGCCGCAGTAGTTGTCGTCTCATTTCCGCCGGGTATACCACCTGTCGGGATACGTCCGTTCCACATAAAGCCTGAGCCGGTAGTTATCGTGATAGTGAAGCTTGTCCGTGAACGTGTGGAAGTCACTCTCGAAGTCGTAACTGCCTTTGTAGCCTTGGTGGTCGAAACTGTGGTCTCAACACCGGGAACTCCGCTCTGAACGGACTCCTGTCCGTCACCATGCGAGACATTCTCACGTCCGATGTTATCCATAACTCTCTCAGAAGGAGTGATGGGGAACATCATAAAGAATGCGAGTATCAGCATCGTAAGAACAACGAAGCTTCCGCACGAAAGGATGGTGACCTTCGTCGACTTTTTCAGACTGTCAAAAAAACCTTTAATTGCGCTCATTATATTCAACACACTCCAGAAAAATGCTTATACAGATATATTTTGCTTATACTATTTTATCCTATACGCCGTGAAATGTCAATAGGCAAAAGTGATAAAACGGCGAAACTTGCCGAAGCATGACGCCGTTTTAGTCAATATATATTATCAGTGAAGCCAGCTTATGAGGTCGCCGAGGCAGAGCTCAAAGCAGCTCCCGTACCACACATCGTCCGCGTGCGGAAGTGTAGCCGTTATGCAGGCGGATGTGAAACGCACTGCCAGCCCGAGCGCCTCGGAGAGGTCCTTTCCGAGCGTAACAGCACCGGTGAACACGCTTGCGAAGACATCACCTGTTCCGTGGAGCTGTCTGTCTATATGCGGACCGAACGCCGAGCAGAACTCATCTTTTGCCGAGTCATATGCAATGGCTCCGTGCTCATTTCCGCGGCGCACACCGGTCAGCACGGGATAGGTGCAGCCGAGTTCTGCAAGACGCCGGAGCATATCCTTCGAGCGCTCCTCGTCAGCGTCGCCGCTGTACGGGATCCCGAGCAGGAACGAAGCCTCAGTCATATTCGGTATAATGTAGTCGGCTTTGGAGCAAAGGCTCCTCATACCGCCGACGAGCTCCTCTGTGAGTCCGGTGTAGAGCCTGCCTGCATCGCCCATTACGGGGTCTACAACTATGAAATTCTCCTCTCTTCCGAAGGTGTCGAAAAAGTCCGAGACTATCTGCACCTGCGCCGGAGAGCCGAGGTAGCCGGTGTATATCGCATCGAAGCTCAGCCCGAGCTTTTCCCAGTGCGAAGCTATCTGCGGTATATCGCCGGTAAGGTCGCGGAAGGTGTAGCCGTCAAATCCGCCTGTATGCGTAGAGAGCACGGCAGTCGGGATGACAGCGGTCTCGATGCCCATTGCGGAAATAACGGGCAGAGCAACGGTCAGCGAGCACTTCCCGAAGCACGATATATCCTGTATAGTTACAGCTCTTTTCATATCTTATCTTCCTTAGAACAATGATATATCTATTTTACTTCATTCTGCCTGCATTGTCAATAGCAGAACAGGAATAATATTCCTGTGATTACTCCCGTGATAACCGGCAATAATAATATCAAAACCAATCGGGAGAGATACTATGGCATACAACAAGGTGGTCATTTCGGGGATCAACACATCTGAGCTCACTGTGCTGAAGGAAGCAGAGAAAATGGCTTTGCTGCGTGAGATACGCGCGACCGGCAGCAAGGCGGCAAAGGACAAGCTCATCAAGGGCAACCTCCGCCTCGTCCTCAGTGTGATACAGCGGTTCACCGGCAGAGGCGAGGAGGTCGATGACCTGTTCCAGATAGGCGTAGTCGGGCTGATAAAGGCGATAAACAACTTCGACCTTACGAAGGAGGTGCGCTTCTCGACCTACTGCGTACCGATGATAACAGGCGAGCTCCGCCGGCATCTGCGCGATTGCAGTCAGATAAAGGTCAGCCGCTCTCTCCGCGATCTCGCATACAAGGCGATACAGGCGAAGGAGCGGCTGATGCTGAAAAATCAGTGTGAGCCCACTATCGAGCAGATAGCGGAGGAGATAGGCGAAAAGCGCTCTGACGTAGTCATTGCCCTTGAGAGCATAAGCGACCCTATCTCGCTGTATGAGCCGGTATATTCCGACTCTGATGATACGATGTATATAATGGACCAGATCGGCGACAAAAATGACATAGATAACTGGATGGACGAGCTCACCATACGCGATGCGATAAAGGAGCTCGGAGAACGCGAGCGGAATATCCTCTATCTGCGCTTCCTCAAGGGAAAAACTCAGGTCGAGGTCGCAAATGAGATCGGCATTTCGCAGGCGCAGGTCTCACGCCTTGAGAAGGGCGCGATAAGCCGAATCAAAAGCAGCGTGAACTGAAACTCAGAAGCGGAAGTCGCGCTCACCGTTTCTTATCTTATCGAGGTATTCGAGAGCCTTTTCGCGGCGCTTCGGGTCGGGAACATTCTGTATCTCGCGGTCGATGAGAGCCTCGCCGAGCTTGCGTGTCTCGGGAGAAGCGTAGTCCTGAAGGTACTCCTGAAGTGTAAGGAGAGCGTTCGGGTGGCAGCAGTTCTGTATCTGTCCGACCTTGCAGAGCGCCATAAAGCGGTCGCCTGTACGTCCCTCACGGTAGCAGGCAGTGCAGAATGACGGGATATAGCCGCCCTCCATGAGCCACTTTACGACCTCGTCGAGGGTACGCTGGTCCGATACGTCGAACTGCTCGGTATCGTGAGGTCTCTCATCGGCAGAATATCCGGCATATCCGCCGACAGATGTTCTCGATCCGCCGGAGATCTGCGATACGCCGAGACCCATTACCTTTTCACGGCAGGTCTCGTTTTCACGGGTAGAGATTATCATTCCTGTGTAGGGAACAGCGATGCGTATGCAGGCGATTATCTTTGCAAATGTGTCGTCATCTATACCGTTGTCGAATACAGACGGGTCGATGTCGGAAGCACGCTTTACTCTCGGAACACTGATAGTATGCGGACCTACGCCGTGTACAGCCTCAAGGTGCTCGGCGTGCATCATCAGACCGGCAAATTCATACTTATACATATCAAGTCCGAACAGAACACCGAGACCAACATCGTCGATCCCGCCTTCCATAGCTCTGTCCATAGCCTCGGTGTGGTAAGCGTAGTTGTGCTTGGGTCCTGCCGGATGAAGCTTTTCGTAGCTCTCCTTGTGATAGGTCTCCTGGAAGAGGATATATGTACCGATACCTGCTTCCTTGAGCTTGCGGTAGTTTTCAACAGTTGTTGCCGCAATGTTGACATTGACGCGGCGGATAGCGCCGTTCTTGTGCTTGATAGAATAGATGGTCTTGATACATTCGAGGATGTATTCGATAGGATTGTTCACCGGGTCCTCGCCTGACTCGATAGCAAGGCGCTTGTGACCCATATCCTGAAGAGCGATCACCTCAGCGCGGACCTCGTCCTGTGTGAGCTTTTTGCGCGGTATCTCCTTGTTCTGCATATGATAGGGACAGTATACGCACTGGTTCACGCAGTAATTCGAGAGGTACAGCGGCGCGAACATTACTATCCTGTCGCCGTAGAAAGCCTCCTTTATCTCGCGTGCAAGAGAGTATATCTTCTCGGTCATTTCCGGAAGGTCGCACGCGAGGAGCACGCTTGCTTCGCGGTGGGAAAGACCTGCACATTCGACTCCCCTGCCGGTCTTCTTCGGCTTTGCCTTTTCAAGTATCTCCTCGATGAGAGCCTTGTTGTGCTTGTTCTGCTCTGCATATTCGAGAGTTTCGAGTATTTCCTCGTGGTTGATGAATTCGTCTGCTTTAAGCGATCTTACGTCGTACATATATGATTCCTCCAATTATTATTTCTCAAAAACGAGCGACAATGCCCAGTCCTGCATTTCCCAGAACATCTTGCCCTTTATCTCGCTGTATTCCACCCACAGCAGCTCATGATCCTTTTCAGCCGGAACTGATACAGGCGGGAGCAGCAAGCCTGTGTAATAGGTCTGTACAGGGTGAAAATAGCCTGTCTCTTCGTGGCAGAAGTAAGTCTCTGCGGAACAGAGCTTGTCCTTCACCACAGCAGGACAGCCTGCCTCTTCCACGCATTCTCTTGAGATACAGCCGGTGTCGGACTCACCCTCCTCTATCCCTCCGCCTAAAAGGAAATAGCCCTTCGGCGTGCGCATAACTGCGACCTTCTCTCCGCGCACAGGGATAAGATATGCGCCCTTCCTGTCGGTATATTCGACATTTTCCTTTGTGCCAAAAACTCTGTGCATAACAACTCTCCTTGTATCCTATTTTGCCTTGCAGCTCATTTTATCCACTTTTATGCAGTACACAGCTACCGCCCCGAGCATATTCCCGGAATAGCTCCATTCTGCGCGTCCTGTCTGCTGTTTCATCATACAGTCGAGCGCCGATCTCTTCTCTGATAAATCCTCAATCAGCGAGAGCCGTCCCGTACCGATAACGCTCTGGAACCTTGCTGAATAGCCGCAGGCTTCATCGCCTTCGAGCAGGCAGTATCTGCCGTCTATCTCAAACCCGACTTCGGGCGAGCTCCTTGCAAGCTCGTACTTTCTTCCGGCTTTTGCTCCGTGGAAATAGAACGTCCACTCGCCATTCTCAAAGGTGTAGCCGTAGTTTACGGGAACGATGTAGATATCTCCGTCATCATAAAAGGCGATACGGATTATCTTCTCCTCCGCAACAAAAGCCTCAATGGCTGAAATATCAGTTATTTCCCTGTCACGTCTCCTCATCCCCACACCTCACTTCTTGGATATTGCCGCCTTGACCGAAACTCCGTCTATCTGACCGAGCCTTCCGGTAAGGCTGCTTATCCTGTCGGGCGAAGCGTCAAGAGCCACGGAAATGAGCGATATACCGCGCTCCTTGTACGGTATCCCCATACGTCCGATGATAATGTCATTGTATTCGTGCAGTACGCTGTTCACCTCGATCGCCGCCGACTGTTCGTCAATAACGATAGCCGCGACAGCTATTCTCTTCTCCTCCATTATCTCTCCCCTTTCAGCGGCACAAAAGCGCCGTTCTACAGTCCGAGCACCTTCAGCTCCGACACGAGCTTCACGTACATTTCAGGCACATCTGCAAATACCTCGCCTGTAACGGTATTTCTCACACTGCACCTCATTCGCCGCATATCGACCTCGTCGCAATGGGACATTCCCCGCAGCTTTGCACCTGTAAAGACTCCGCGCATCTCGCCGTGCGTCACCTCAGCAGGTGTGAGGAATCCGTCGCTCCTGCCGTTAAGGAGCAGAACTCCGATGTAAGGAACAGACATTATGATGTCACTCAGCGGCGAGCTCATCAGAAAAGCACAGCTCCTGTACAGAACTCCCGGAGCGTCCGGATTTTCCTCATTGAAGCGCTTCATATGACCTGTTGTGAGCTGCTCAAAGCAGCGGAAAGTGTCCGGCTTTTTGTCTCCGCCGATACGCTTGAACACGTCTGTCCCGGCTCCGATGAGCTTCATTGCAAAATTCAGCTTCATCAGCTTATCCATTGCCGAAGAGCCGTTGTGCGGTGTGCTTATCGTCGTCAGAGATGCGATGTTATCCCCGGCTCCAAGCGTGGATATGAGGTATCGCACCTCCAGTCCTCCCTTTGAATGAGCGATGACGTTCAGCTTCTCCGCGCCTGTCTTCGTGAGGATGTGCCTCATTCTTCCGCGGAGCAGCTCCGCATTGCGTTCAATGGACGCATTAGCCTCCTGTCCGCCGAAAAAGACCACCGCACCATGAGCTCTCAGAATTCTTGGGATACGTCCCCAGTAGCATATCGGCTCGTCGCGGAAGCCCATTCCGTGAACGAGCAGTATCGGGTACCTCGTTTTACAGCTTTCCATAAATCTCACCATAAAAAAAGCCTGCACCGGGATACGGGCAGGCAGATTCAGCTTATTTCTATGCAATATCAGCCGCTCTCCGATAACAGAGTTTTCACCCTGATGCCCGAAAACTAACAGTTTTGAAGTCCGAAAGCGGAATAAATCCCACTCTCCGACACATTTATTATACCATATTGACAATAATATGTCAATCGTTTTAGTTAGTGTGAGCTAATATATGCGTTTCAGGTAATTTTTTACGGATAGCTATTGACATTTTACTTAAAAAAAGGTATAATAAAGCCATAATTGTATAACAATTACCGACTATTATTGAAAGGTGTTGATCAACATGGGAAAATTTGTTATTAAGGAGTCCGGTAAGGGCTTCAGCTTCAGCCTGAAGGCAGGAAACGGCGAAGTTATCGCTACAGGCAGCAAGGTCTTCAATGACCTCGACAGCGCAAAGGCTGCTATCGCTGACGTAACTGCTTCCGCTCCGGGTGCTGCACTTGAGGACCAGACAGTTGAAGGCTTCGCTGAAGAAAAGGGCGCAAAGTTCGAGCTCTATTCCGATAAAGCAGGCGAATTCCGCTTCCGTCTCAAGAATGCAGGCGGCGACATCCTCGCAGTAAGCGAAGGCTATGTCAAGAAGGACAGCGCAAAGAACGGTATTGAGAGCGTTCGCAAGAATGCGGCAGATTCTCCCGTTGTTGAGGCTGAGGCATAATCACATAAGATAAGGAAAGCCGACCTGTTGAGGGTCGGCTTTTTTGTACATCAGTATCCTGCCTGCGATACGCCGTATTCTGCTTCACTTTGCGTAAAACCATCAAATAATAATTGATCAATCAACTCTTGACGAGAAAAACTAAAAATCCCAAGATAGTTTTTTGCACAATTTGCTGCTTCTTCATTCCAGTCTGCACCGCAATTATCAGCACCATATTTGGCTTCAGAATCAGAATAGCCCTCAAAAATCAGTTGATCATATACTCCCTGATATGAAAAATCAAATAAATCAACATAATTTTCAGCTGAACGTAATGCATTCCGTTCGCCAATTGTAGTAGTTGGTTCAGATTTAGCTGTAGTAGGAGTTTCTGTTACAATAGTTGTTTCAATAACTGTTGTTTTTACAGCAGTTGTTTCGATACTTGCTGTTGTTTCAGGCTCAGATTTAACGGTAGTTTCTTCGGTAAATTCTGTCGGTTTCTCTGTGCTTTCCTCAGTCGTTTCTATTTTTGAGGATTTGGTATCGTCCTTTTCCTTACTGTCACCGCTAAACATAACCACAGACGAACAACAGCAGCAACTCATACATATGGTGCAGGCAATAATTACAATGACGATGATGAGGGTATTGTTTTTCTTTTTCATAAAATCACTCCTTCTACAATTATACAGATAATGTTAGTACCTTTTAGTACTAACATACACATTATATCATCTGCATATGATAAAGTCAATAGTACCGATTAGTTCTAACAACAAAATCGGCAGACTTTACAAACACCGGAGATGATATTTGTGTACTTTCAAAGACTAAGAGACCTCAGAGAGGATATGGATATGAATCAGACTCAGGTAGCTCAGCTGCTCCACACCAGTCAGACAGTCTATTCACGCTATGAGCGCGGCTTTCAGACTATCCCCGTCGAGCACCTGCTTATTCTCGCTGATTTCTACAACGTTTCGACCGATTATATGCTTGGACGGACGAACAACAAGGCAGTCAACAAGTAGCAAAGCACTCAACAGCACAACATACAATTGTGCGATAAAATTTATATATACTGACAAATTTAGTCAAACCCCTTGAAAATCAGTGAAAAAAATGGCATAATTAAAAGGTAATCCAAGCTGAAAAACAAGGAGGAACCCTATGGCTAACCAGCTTTGCATCGTTCTGGATTTCGGCGGACAGTACAACCAGCTCATTGCGAGAAGAGTTCGCGAATGCGGCGTTTACTGCGAGATCCTCAGCTACACGACACCTATTGAAAAGATAAAGGCGCTAAGCCCCGTCGGTATCATCTTCACCGGCGGTCCCAACAGCGTCTATGACGAGACCTCGCCGCATATCTCGCCCGAGATATTCAGCCTCGGCATACCGATACTCGGTATCTGCTACGGCTGCCAGCTTATGGCGTACACTCTCGGCGGAGCTGTCGAGAGCTGCGAGAAGAGCGAATACGGCAAGATCGAGATAACACAGACAGGCGGAGCTCTCTTCGGCGGAGTTCCCGAAAAAAACACCGTATGGATGAGCCATACCGACTTCGTCAGCAAGCTCCCCGAGGGCTTCACAGTGAAGGCGACCTCTGCCGACTGCCCCTGCGCTGCATTTGAATGTCCCGAAAAGAGGCTGTACGCCGTACAGTTCCACCCCGAGGTCACTCACAGCGAATACGGCAAGCAGATACTCCACAACTTCCTCTATGAGGTTTGCGGCTTCACCGGCGACTGGGTGATGGACGATTTCATCGACTCGACAGTTGCTAAGCTCCGCGAGCAGATAGGCGATAAGAAGGTCATTCTCGGTCTTTCCGGCGGAGTCGACTCATCTGTTGCTGCCGGTCTTCTTTCGCGAGCAGTCGGCAAGCAGCTCACCTGCGTTTTCGTCGACCAGGGACTTATGCGCAAGGACGAGGGCGATTTCGTCGAGGAGACATTCACCCGCCTCTTTGATATGAACTTTGTACGTGTCAACTGTCAGGAACGCTTCCTCGCCGCTCTCAAGGGCGTTACCGACCCCGAGCAGAAGAGAAAGATAATCGGCACAGAATTCTACAACGTGTTCTGGGACAAGATACGCGAGCAGGGAGCCGAAGGCTTCTTCGCACAGGGAACGATCTATCCTGACCGTATCGAATCCGGAAAGGGCAACGACTCCGGTCAGGGCAGCACAGCTGTCATCAAGACCCACCACAATATGGTAAAGATGCCCGATGACATCAAGTTCTCCGGCACTATCGAGCCCCTCGCCGATCTCTTCAAGGACGAGGTACGCGCTGTAGGCGAAAAGCTCGGTATCCCGCGTGAGCTCGTTTGGCGTCAGCCGTTCCCGGGTCCCGGACTCGGTGTCCGCATTCTCGGCGAGATAACCGAGGAGAAGATAAGGATACTTCAGGACGCAGACGCGGTTTTCCGCGATGAGATAAGCAAAAGCGGAATAGAGAGCGAGCTCAGACAGTTCTTCGCTGTCCTCCCCGATGTCCGCACTGTAGGCGTTATGGGCGACCACCGCACATATGACCACCTCATCGCTATCCGTGCCGTTACCACCGACGACTTTATGACCGCCGACTGGGCACGTATCCCCTATGATATCCTCGCACGTGTATCAAATCGTATCACCAACGAGGTCGAGCACGTGAACCGCGTAGTCTACGATATAACTTCAAAGCCGCCCGGAACCGTGGAGTGGCTGTAAATCGGCAAATACATAGCCTTGTCTGAGGATATTATCCCCGGACAGGGCTCTTTTTTTTGATTTTTTCAAAAAAGCTATTGACAAACGGATACATATATGCTAAACTGTATATACAGTGATATATACACTTATGTACAGTTATATACAGTATAAACAGAGGTGCACTCAATGAAGATAATTATCAAAAACAGCTCCGAGATGCCGATATACGAGCAGATCGAGGAGCAGATCAAGGAGCAGATACTCGCAGGAAAGGTCGGGGAGGACGAACAGCTCCCCTCGATACGTCAGCTTGCACGCGATCTGAAGATCAGTGTCATCACGACAACAAGAGTCTACAACGACCTTGCCGCCGAGGGCTTCATCGTCTCAGTCGCAGGAAAGGGCTATTTCGTTGCGCCACGCAACAATGAGCTCCTCCGTGAGCGTATGCTCTGCGAGATGGAGGAGGCTATCGAGACAGTCGTAACAAACGGACGGAACGCCGGTCTCTCGGACGACGAGATAATCGGCGCGGTAAGAAGATTTTTGGAGGAATAACTATGGAAATCATTCTCGAGATCAACGGACTGAACAAATCCTATGAGGGCTTTGCGCTCAGGGACGTGAGCTTCTCGCTGCCTAAGGGCTATATTATGGGATTCGTAGGTCAGAACGGCTCCGGCAAGACCACCACTATCCGCTCCATACTCAATATGGCTAACATCGACAGCGGCAAGATAAGCGTTTTCGGACTCGACAGCGTAAATGACTCAGTTGCGATAAAGGAACGGCTCGGCGTGGTTTTCGACAGCCTCTACCTCGCAGATCACCTCAACGTAAAGCAGATAGACAAGCAGCTCGCGCCATTCTACAAGGACTGGAGCAGCGAGGAATTCTTCCGCAGGATAAATGATTTCGGTCTGCCTGACAACAAAAAAGTGGGCGATTTCTCAAAGGGTATGAAAATGAAGCTTATGGTAGCGATCGCACTCTCGCACAAGGCTGAGCTGATGATACTCGACGAGCCGACGAGCGGTCTCGACCCAGTTGCACGTGATGAGCTCCTTGACATACTCTCAGAGTACATCTCCGACGAAAACAGGAGCGTACTCTTTTCAACACATATCACCTCCGATGTTGAACGTATCGCGGACTACATCACCGTCCTCCACAACGGAAAGGTCTGGTTCACGGGCACAAAGGACGAGCTCCACGAAAAATACCTCGTACTGCGCGGAGCTGAGGAGGATATATCGTCCTCGCTGATGGAGAAATGCATCGGCTTCCACGCCTACAGAAACGGCTTTGATGCGCTCATCTCCGCCGACCTTATGGACGAGATACCGCGCGAGCTCGAGACCGAGAAGGCGAGCATCGACGAGATACTGGTCTACATCGCAAAGGAGGACAGCCATGAACAACGTTCTGAAAATGATAAGGTTTGATTACTCTATAACTAAGGGATTAGGCGCAAAATACGCATATTACTTCGCGGCACTGTGCACAGTCGGCTGCCTGCTGGGCTGCTTTCCTGCGGCAGCCGGCTTTGTGATATTCCCGTTCGCGCTTTTCTCGCCGCTCGAAAACGTCCGCAAGGGCGATTTTATGAAGATATACGGCTTGCTTCCCATAGAGCGCAGATACGTCACAAGAGCGCTTTTTGCCGAGATAGCCTATCCGCAGATAGCAGGCGGCATCGTCTGCGAGCTGCTCCTGCTCGTCACAAGAGCAGTCGGCGAAGCCCGTCTGTACCCTGCTTATCTTCAGGAGCACATCTACGACGAAACCAAACTCAACCTCCTTTCGGACTTGGGTATGAAATACAGCGACCTGTTCGTTATCGCAGCTCTCGCAACGGCAGTGATAACCGTTGTCGTCCTGTTCTTCTATATGATACTCGAGATAAAGGGCGAGACGATAGCTCTGATGTGCTGCGTACCGTTTATGATAGCTTTGATAGCTGCCGCAATAGGCTATATGCTCGGAAACGACAACGATGCAGTCCCGTCAATTTCAGAAATCCTCCCCGAAAGCGCTATACTGCGCGTGTTTATCATCATCGTCTCATTTGCGGCAGTTATCGCAGCAGAGTGGCTTCTGAGCAGCTTCACGATAAAAGCAACTGCCAAAAAAGAGATATGAGGAGGGATAGCAATGAAAAGCATACTGAACATAATGAAGCTCGACCTCATCGCGATGCGTGCTAAGAAATTCAGCCTCGGCAAGTTCTATGTGATAATGTCCATAATTGCCGCCGTCATCGGAGTCATCTTCCCTCCTCTGATACTCGGCTTTGTGTTTGCACTTTCTCTTACGGCTGTTACCTCGTTTATCGACATTGATGACAAAAACGGCGGCGCGATGACATTTGCGGTCATACCCGTAACAAGGAAGCAGAACGTCATAGCAAGATACGGGCTCATCACACTGATACTGACAGTTAACCTGACGCTGTCGCTCATCGTTCTGAAAACAGCACAGCTTCTCGATTTATCAGGCTTTTTCCGCGCAACTGGTGAACTGAACGAATCACTGTCAGCCGTGTTAGGTCTCAAAATGAATGATTTCGGCTTCTTCGTGCTCGTTATATGTGCCCTGTTTGCTTACGGAATGATATTCTCCGCTATGCAGCTCGGCGCCTATTTCAAAAGCGGCAGAAACAGCGCAAAAAAATCGACCGCCAGAGGACTTTTTATACTTGGCCTCGTATATGCCGCTTTTGCAGCAGTTATAATGATAGAATCCTCATCGCTCGACGTAAAGGTGCTTCACAGCGCACTTGTAGTGTTCGTTTCGCTGTTCATGTCGCTATCGGCACCGTTTAACGGAGCTCTGCTCGGCATACTCGTGCTCGTTTGCGCATACGGATTCGTATTCTACAAGGCTGCGTGCTCGGTCATCGACTACGAATCGCGCGAGCTGTAAGGAGGTGCGGAAATATGAAAAATATTGCTAAACGCTTTATGTCCGCAATTATCGCGGCAGGTACAGTTTTTGCTCTCGCAGCTCCGAATGCTATGGCTGAGGACGAGCGCAGGCTCCCCTCGGGGGTAAAGTTCAGCGACCTCGAAAAGAAGTTCGACAGCGAGCTCAACTTCGGTCAATCCGACACTGAGCCGATCGAATACTACGCTGGATTCGAGGCGATAGTCTTCTGCGGTGACGAGATAGTCTATGAGGGCTACTTCGGCGACACCGACCGCGAAAGGCATATTCCCTGCGGCGAGGACTCCGTCTTCGAGTGGGGAAGCATTTCCAAGACGATGATATGGGTCAGCGCTATGCAGCTCTGGGAACAGGGAGAGCTCGACCTTGATGCTGACATCAGGGACTATCTCCCCGACGGCTACCTTCGGCACCTCAGCTACGATGAGCCCATAACCATGAAGCACCTCATGGACCACACGGGCGGCTGGTGCGAGACTACATTCAGCTTCTCCACTCCCGACCGCAGCAGGATCAGACCTCTCGCAGAGGCTTTGCAGGCAACCGAGCCTGCTCAGGTGAATCCTCCCGGAGCTGTTGTTTCCTACTCCAACTGGGGCGCGGCTCTCGGCGCGTATGTCATCGAATGCATAAGCGGTATGGACTACGCCGATTACGTCCACAAAAACATCTTCGACAAGCTCGGAATGGAACACACCTCCATTGCCGCCGACTTCAGCGACAACGAATGGGTACGCTCTCAGCGTGACAAGCTCTGCTCCTACACGTTCACAGCTCCGATCCCGAAATACAAATCGGAAGGAAAAAAGATCTCGTACATCGAGCTCTATCCCTCCGGCTCGGCAGCAGGCACTATCCGCGATCTCGCGACCTATGCGCAGGCTTTCGTGGACGACGATGCTCCCCTTTTCGAGCGCAAGGAAACGCAGGAGAAGATGTTTGAAGGCACTCAGTTCTACGGAAACACCGATATACCGTTCGGAAGCTGCGGCTTCTGGTTCAATGAATACAAGGTCCGCACTGTCGGTCACAACGGTGCAACTATCGCCTGCCATTCAAATATGATCTTCGACCGCGAATCAAAGGTCGGACTTGTAACGCTCACAAACGAGACCTCGGCAAACCTAGTCATTGAGGGTATCCCGAAGCTCGTATTCGGCTCGCCCGACGTTGACAGTCTCTCTGACGGAAACAGGTCGACGGAGAAATTCGACGGCTTCTACCTTCAATCACGTTCGGCACGCTCGGGCATAATGAAGCTCACAAGCTACCTTTCACCTATAAATGCAAATATGTATCCGGACATCGTAAGGCTCGGTGAAGGCTTCTACACTATCGACGGCACAGATATTCTGCTAAGTGACAACAGACGTGCAGACGGCACAGAAGCCTTCGTACTTGGCAGCGGCTCGATGGAGATAGAAAGGGATAACGCATACCCCGCTGAAATATCGCTCCTTGCCGCGTATTTTATCATCGCGATAGGTGCGCTCTTCGTACTGATGTACAAGGTGAAAGCTATACGAAGGGACAGATACAGTATGACAGGAACAAGTGCGGTCTTAACTGCCGGACAGCTCATAAAACTGTTTTCCGCAGCAGGTGCGGTAATGATGACAGCTTTCTCCGCAAGGGAAGAATCATACGGTCTTCCGAAGGGGATAGGCGTCGGCATCGGTGTGATAAACATCATCTGTATCGTGCTGTGTGCTGCGTCAGCTGCTGCCGCTGTCATCTGCATTGCGTCGAAGCGCTCAGGGGAGTGGAGCAAGGCTGCATACGGCGTCACTGCCGCAGCAAATGCAGTTATGATACTCGCTATGCTCTACTTTGAGATGTTCAGATTCTGGGGAGTATGACAGTAAGTGAAGAAACATTCCCGAAGATGAAAAGATATCAGCACATTTTTTTGACTAAATGCCCCGAAGCAGGATAAGCTCCGGGGTAGTGTTCTTACAGCATAAGCAGCAAAAATCATTCTCACTTGACATAGTCCGTGGTCAGTGATATAAATGACAAATATCATAACAGAAGCTGAACAAGTCCGTATTCATATGCGGAGGCGACAAGGAAGACCCCGATTACGAGGATATGTACCGCGGACACGATACGACTCTCGAGGGCATAGCGAAGCTCACGGAAAGACTTGGATCTCACGGAGCTGATGTCACGAGCAAGCTCTATGATTCCCACCACTACCAGTTCATTCCCGAGATGCTCACAGAGTATCTCAAACAGACCTATCCACCCGAGAAATAAGCTCTGTTACAGCTGCCGCTCACAGGTTCGTGAACGTCAGCTGTTTTGTTTATACTGTTACCGTTTTGTCGCTAAATACAGGCGTTTCGCCCAAAGCTCGCCCCTTCCGCACGTTTTTTTACGCAACATTGACAAAATTTTCGCAAAGCCAGCCTGCTCCCATTCAGTTCCATTGACATTCGGTAATTCGTATAGTATAATAATAATGTATGCTCTGCAAATGATACGGCAATGCAAAATATTTGCAAATTTTGTCCGGTTTCTTTGACTTTTTGCGAGTATACTGTTATAATCATTATTGGACGTTTTATCATAATCACGGGAGCCGCTACCGTAAAATGCGGCAGACTCACAGAGCCATAGGAGAGAGATCATGAAAAAACACAACAAAACGCTGATATGCGCATTAGCGGCTTCAGCTGCGATACTTGCGGCTGCACCGGCTGCTGCTCACGCGGCAGAAAAGGATACGGCAGCGACCACCACGACCGCCGCTGCAACAACAACAACAACAACGACCACGACGACGGCTGCTTCCACTACTTCGACAGCTGCATCGACTACCACTGCTGCAACAACTACTGCTTCCTCCCCGGGAACAAAGGTCGAAGCCGGTTGGAAGACAGACGAAAAGGGCAGGATATTCTATTACGGCGAAGACGGCAAATTCGTGACCGGCGAGCAGAAAATAGAAGACGAGACCTACCTCTTCTCGAAAAACGGCGTCCTCAAAACAGGCTGGAGAACTGTTGACGGAAAGCGCCGCTACTACGACCCCGAGACCGGAAAGCCCGTTTACGGCTGGCTCGATTACTGCGGAAGAAAATACTACATTTCCGATGACGGAAAGGTAGTCGGCTCATTCACTGACAAGGACGGCAAGCAGTACCTCTTCGGCACGACCGGCGCTCTCACAGCACAGGCTGGCTTCTTCAAGGACGGCGACGATTTCTACTACGTCACCGACGAAGGCAAGCTCGCTGCCGGTGAGGTCACTATCGACGGCTTCCCCTACTTCTTCGACAAGGACGGCAAGGAGCTCACAGGCTGGCAGACAGCCGGTACAAAAAGCTATTACTACTATCCCGAAACCGGCAAGGCGGCTGAGGGACTCTCAAAAATAGGTGACAAGTTCTATTTCATCAGCGCTGAGACGGGCAGAGCTTCCGGCTCTGTAATGATAGGCGATGTGCCCCATGTATTCGGCACCGACGGCGTTATGCTCACAGGCTGGCAGACAGTCCAGAGCAAGAAGTATTACTTCTATGCTGATTCTTCATTCGCGAAGGGGCTGTGTACTGTCGACGGCAAGCACTATGTCTTTGACGAGAAGGGCGTGCTCGCTTCGGAAGTCGGTCTCACAACTGTCGACGGCGTCACCTACTACAGCGGCGCTGACGGAGTTGCCATCAAGGGCAGACAGAAGATAAGCGGCGACTTCTACTACTTCGATGACGATTACAAAATGGTCACCGGCATCGCTGCATTCAATGACGGCAGCTACTTCTTCGGTCCCGACGGCAAGCGTACCAACGGCTTCATTGACTATGAAGGCGCTACATATTACTTCGACGAGTCCACAAACGAAATGCGCACAGGACGCATAATGGTCGACGGAAAGAAATACTACTTCTCCCCCGACGGCAAAATGGCTAAGTCAAGCTGGATAGAGAGCGAGGGCAAGACCTACTACTTCGGACCTGACGGCGTTATGGCTACAGGTCTCACAAACATCGGAGACGATACCTACTGCTTCGGCTCTGACGGTCAGTATGTTACCGGACGTCTCGTTGTCGACGATAAGAAGTACCTCTTCGGTACAGACGGCAAAATGGCTAAGTCCGTATGGTACGAGGACGGCGGAAAGAAGTATTACTTCGGGGCAGACGGTCAGATGGCTGCCGGTCTCACTGAGATAGACGGAGACACCTACTGCTTCAGCGCCGAGACCGGTCAGATGGTCACTGGACGTCTCATCGTAGACGACAAGAAGTACCTCTTCGGCGAGGACGGCAAAATGGCTAAGTCCAAGTGGTACGTTGACGGCGAGAAGAAGTATTACCTCGGTGAAGATGGTCAGATGGCTTCCGGTCTCACTGAGATAGACGGAGCGACCTACTACTTCAGCGAAGAGAACGGTCAGATGATGACCGGACGTATCAAGATAGGCGACAAGAAATACCTCTTCGGCACAGACGGCAAGATGATGACCGGCTGGCAGAAGATAGACGATATATGGTACTTCTTCAACACAGACGGAACTATGGCTACCGGCTGGATCGAGGACGGCGGAAAGAAGTATTACCTCTATCCCGAGACAGGTGCTATGGCTAAGAACGTAGTTATAGACGACCTCAACCTCCTCGGTGACGGAAGCGCCGCTCCGCTCTCTGATACACAGATAAGAGCCAAGAGCATAATCGCTAGTATCGGCAGCTCGCCGCAGGCTATCTACAACTACGTTCGCAGCAACAATGTCTATAAGTATATGGAGGCTACAAGATCGCTTGATGACATCCAGAATACAGGCTGGTCTTACTTCGCTAACTACTCTATGGACAACCGATATGTAGTATGCTACTACTTCGCAGCAATAACCGATATTCTCTTCAAGCAGGCAGGATATCAGTCTCGTATCGTTTACGGTACCGGTGCATACTACAGCGAACATTACTGGAATCAGGTGCTTGTGAACGGACAGTGGCTCAACTATGACACCTGTAACGGATTCAGCGGAAGAACGGAAGAATACCTGAAAACGCCGAACAATCAGAATGACGCATATAACTACACTACCGGCAAGGGCTACACAGTAACATCCTATATCATAGCAAGATATTATTGATTTTTGGAGGGTAAATATGAATAAGAAGATCATTGCAATCGCAGCTATCGCAGTATTGAGCGGACTCGCAGCAGTTTCGTGCGGAAAGGACGTCGGAGACGATTCGGAGGTATCCGTTGCGCTCCCCAAGGTAACAGTCACTCAGGACGAGAAGGCTACGACTCAGTCAGGCGAGACAACAAAGGCTAACAGCAAGACAACTGCCGTTGTTGTTTCCGGTTCCGGGGAAAACAGCTCCAAGGAAGAAGACACGACCAAGAACACCGAAACAACAGCTGCTGAAGACGGCGAGACAAAGACTGACGGCGATACAAATGCAAATACCGGAGGTGATGAGCCTCAGGTCGTAGAGACTCCCACTGAGCAGCAGACCGAAGCTCCCGCAGCACAGTCGCTTAACAAGACTGTTTTTGGGATAAACGACCTGAGTCAGGCAATAACATCAGTTATCAGCAATCCTGATATTCCCGAGACAGTTTCCGCTTGTATCCCGAAGGGCGACGAGGGCGGAACAGTATACAGATACAAGTATGGTTCTGACTTATCATTTGATTGCTATTCAAGCGGCGGAGTAAAATGTATTGCAAATATATACATATACAGCTCAAACTATTCACTTGACAGCGGTATCACCGTCGGTTCTTCCAAGGACAGCGTAATATCGGCATATGGTGAGCCGACAAACAGCGGCAGCTATTTGCTTTACTCTTTCGGTGACAAGGAATTATACTTCGGATTAAACGGCGACACTGTTTCTGAGATCCAGATCAACTACGTATAAGGAGGAGCTGTTTTGGTATTCAGCAGTCCCGTATTCCTGTTCGTATTTCTCACGGCGGTATACATACTCTACCGCGTAATACCTACAATGACAGCAAAGAATGTGCTGCTGCTCATTTTCAGCATCGCGTTCTATGCTTACGGCGAGCCGAAGGCAGTCGTTCTGATGATAATTTCCATTATTATGAACTACCTGTTCGGACTTGCTATGAAAAAAGAAAACAAAATGCGAAAGGCGGCTCTTGCAGCCGCCGTTGCTGCAAATCTCACAATGCTCGGCATATTCAAATACGCCGGCTTTTCAGCCGAAACGCTGAATATGCTCCCCTTTGTGAAGCTCCCGGTACCTAACATCGCCCTCCCGATAGGCATTTCGTTCTACACCTTCCAGGCGATGTCCTACGTCATAGATTCCTACAAGGACCCTAAGTACATTCAGAAGAACCCCTACAAGCTCGCGCTGTATATCACGTTCTTCCCGCAGCTTATCGCCGGTCCTATCGTAAAATACTACGATATCGCCGACCAGATAGACAACCGCAAGGGCTCTCCCGAGCAGACAGCTCAGGGTATACGCCGCTTCATCACGGGTCTTTCCAAGAAGCTGCTCATCGCGAATACTATGGGGCTCGCTGCCGACTACGTGTACGGGCTCAGCACCGATGAGCTCTCAGTACCGCTCGCATGGCTCGGCGCTGTTTCGTATCTATTCCAGATATTCTTCGATTTCAGCGGCTACAGCGATATGGCGATAGGTCTCGGAGCTATGTTCGGATTCAGGTTCCGCGAGAACTTCAACTATCCCTACGTATCACAGAGTATGCAGGAATTCTGGCGCAGGTGGCACATCTCAGTATCCACATGGTTCAAGGAGTACCTCTATATCCCCCTCGGCGGCAACCGCAAGGGCAAGGTCAGAACAGCTTTCAACAAGCTCGCGGTATTCTTCTGCACGGGTCTGTGGCACGGCGCAAGTCTCAACTTCATCGTGTGGGGACTCATAAACGGCGGATTTATGATGCTCGAATCCTACAAGCTCATAAACACCGACAAATGGCTCCGCCCGTTCAGACACATCTACGCTTTGGCAGTCACGATACTCGCGTTCGTCTTCTTCCGCGCCGAGGACCTCACAACAGCGTGCCGGTTCATCCGTCATATGTTCATCCCCGACGGCAGCAGCGAAAAGACTGCGATGTTCCTCGCTCAGCTCTCGCCGATGTATCTGATGATGCTCGCTGCGGCTGTCATATTCTCGACCCCGGTGATACCGGCTATCGCAGCAAAGGCAAAGAAGTCCGGCAAAGCAGCGGCAGTATGCGAGGTCTGCTCGTATGCGGCAGCAGCGGTGCTGTTCGTGATATGCGCAGTTACGCTCTCGTCGGCTTCGTATAATCCGTTCATCTATTTCAGATTCTGAGGAGGTGCCGATGTGAACAAGAATTTACTCTACCGGCTCTACTCAGGAGCTTTCATAGGCGTCTGCCTGCTCCCGGCAGTGCTGATGCCGTTCGTAAAGGCTGACGACTCGAAGGAAAACCGCGTTCTCTCGCAGGCTCCGAAGATAAAAAATGAGGACGGCAGCTTCAATTACAGCATTCTCTCCGACCTCGGTGATTATTTCTCCGAGCATTTTGCATTCCGTCAGCAGCTCGTCACTGCCGACAGCCGGATAAAGACCGCGCTCACCGCGACATCGCCGAATACCGACGTCATCGACGGCACGGACGGCTGGCTGTACTACGGACCGACTACTGACGATTTCCTCAATATCCACACAATGAACAGCCGCAGTATCTTCGGCATCTGCCATGATCTCAGGCTTATGAACGAATACTGCATACAGCACGGTGCGAGCTTCATCTTCACCTCCATTCCTAACAAGAACTCGCTCTATCCTGAGCATATGCCGTTCAACTATTCGCCTGTTGATGCTCCCGACAACTATGACCTCATATCAGGTCAGCTCTCCGGTGACAGCTTCTACCTCGATATGAGGTCGGCTCTCGCGGATACAGGCTCGAACATCCCCCTCTACCACAAGACCGATACCCATTGGAACGATCTCGGCGCATATGCCGGACACTGTGCGATAATGGGTGCGCTCGGCAGAGAAGCCTGCCCGGCAGAGAACTGGTCTGTCGAAGCAAACGGACGTCTCGGCGACCTCGCTGCGATGATATTTCCTGCCGAGGACGCAAAGGACACGCAGGTCCACAGCGACTATCAGTTCACGTATTCGTATCAGGGACGCTTCAAGGCTCTCGATGATATCACGATCAACACGCTCTGTGAGGGCGGTGAGGGCAAGCTTCTGATGTACCGCGATTCGTTCGGCGAAGCGATACTCCCGTATATGGCTGAACAGTTCGCAAGTGCCGAATTCTCGCGTATAACGCCATATCGTCTCGACGAATCAGTATTTATGAACGCCGACACGGTGATAGTCGAGATAGTCGAGAGAAATCTGCCGCGTCTCGCGCAGACTGCTCCGTTTATGCCTGCTCCCGAGGTGCAGGAGACAAAGACGTTCTTCACACCGTCTGTGTACGCCGGCGATCTCACTGAAAAAGAGAACCAGCCTGTCATTGACTGGTCAAAGATCCCGGTATATATAGGTCAGAACGGCTCTTATGCATTCATTTCCGGCGCTCTCCCCGAGAGCTTCTTCAGCGGAGATGAGGTGCGCGTTTACCTGACCGCCGGCGGCAAAACTTATGAAGCCTTCCGTGCAAGTGAATACAGCGAATGCGGAAACGGCTTCTCGGCATATATCCCGGCAGAACAGCTCACCGGCAGCATTGAGATATTCACCCAATGCGCTGACGGTCATGCTGTTGCTGTCGAAGTCCCGTCAGATAAATTCATCAGAAAGGAACAGTGAAAATGATAAAGAAAAGACTTGTATCCGCACTTACAGCTGCCGCAGTTACGGCACTTATGCCGGCTTTCAGGGCTTTCGCAGAAGCGCCTGAGAGCATTGCTCCGCTTTTTAACGCCTTCAACAAAAATGATGTAAACGGCAGAGTTATAGTTTCCCTACCCGAGGGCATCGCAGCTAATATCGGCATTACCTTTGATTCTCCCGAGTGGAAGGATGAGGTATACTACTCTCTGGAAGCAGCAGGTCCGGGAGAATACTCCTTCGACATCGAAGGCAGAGATACGACTGCTGACGATTACCGCAATTACAAGCTGACTGTGTCTCTTGCTGACAAGGAAGTCGCTGCGTTTGACGATACGTTCAATATCGCTGACGTCAATGATAACCCCGACAGCTTCAAAACTCTCACATACAACTTCGTCATCGACGATGTTGTCTCGGAAAGCGATTGGGATTCTGTCACGGATAACGGCGTAACTACTGTTTCCTACCACCTCAATGCGTTCACCCTCGGTGACGTCAACGAGGACGGAAAGGTCGACGCAAAGGACGCTTCTGCTGTTCTCGTGTACTATTCATCAATGTCTACAGGCAGAACGAGCTCGCTTTCGGAATCCGGCAAAAAGGCTGCAAATGTAAACGGTGACTCTCTCATCGACGCAAAGGACGCTTCACGTATCCTTGTTTACTACACTGCCGCTTCTACAGGCGCTGACCCCAAGTGGGACTGATATGACGAAAAGATCCCGTGGAACTTCAACGTTTCACGGGATCTTGCTTTTCGGCGCAGCAGATTGCAATGAGTCGAACGATCCTCACCGCGTCCCCCCTTACTGTTTAATACACTATATGTCAAAAGCGGCGTGTCGCGGCATAGCTGGACAGAAACGGTAGTTTATCGCCGAGCCCCCTTGATATTTCAAGCTATATATGCTAAAATAGATATGTCAGAAATCCACGAAAAGGAGTTATTTATGAAGATAAACGACACTATCCACGGCTTCACCGTCACAAATATCCGCCCTGCCGGAAGCATCGCCGGCGACCTCATCGAAATGACACACAACAAGACCGGTGCGCGCCTTGCGTGGCTCGACAACGGCGACGAGAACAAGGTGTTCTCCGTCTCGTTCAAGACTCCCCCAACGGACGATACCGGTGTTTTTCATATCCTCGAACACTCCGTTCTCGGCGGATCGGAGCGCTATCCCGTAAAAGAGCCGTTCCTGTATATGCTCAAGAGCTCGATGAACACCTTCCTCAATGCGATGACATTCTCAGACAAGACGATGTTCCCCGTATCGAGCCGCAACGACAGAGACTTTATGAACCTCACGAGCGTTTATCTCGACGCTGTTTTCAAGCCGCTCATCTACTCTGTCCCCGAGATATTCTATCAGGAAGGTCACCACACTGAATGGCGCTCGGAAAATGACGAGCCGCTCTACAAGGGTGTCGTTTTCAACGAGATGAAGGGCGTTGAAGCTTCTATCTACAACCGTATCGAGCAGGAGCTGATGACAATGCTCTTCCCCGATACCTGCTACCGCTTTGAGTCCGGCGGAAAGCCCTCAGCTATCCCCGACCTGACCTATGAGCAGTTCATTGCCGCTCACAAGCGCTACTACCACCCGTCGAATTCTTACTTCTACCTCGACGGAGCTGTTGACATCGAGCCTGTGCTCGCCCTCATCGACAGCTACATCTCCGCATACGAAAAGAGCGATGATACCATCACGATCGGCGTTCAGAAGCCATTTGCCCCTACCGAAAAGACCTGCTATTACGAGATCGCTCCCGAGGAAGAAGAAAAAGCTCACACCCATATCGCTCTCGGAAAGATAATGGCATCGTGGGACGAGCACAAAAAAAGCACTGCCTGCATAGTTCTCGGAGAGGCACTCGCTGCATCAAATGAGGCTCCGCTCAAGCGTGCTCTGCTCGATACCGGGCTCTGTCTCGATGTTTCCTTCGGTATCGAGGACGGCATAGCTCAGCCGTTCGGCGCACTGAAGATATACAACACCGATATGGAGAACGCGCCAGTCCTGCTCAGAACTGTCCGCGAAACCGTATCCGGACTCGTCAGAAACGGGATCGGCAGACCGGCTCTCGCTGCTGCTGTCGACAGGCTCGAATTCCGTGTAAAGGAAATGGAGGAGCCGAAGGGACTCTCGCGCGGTATCGCAGCTATGAGCTCATGGCTCTACGGCGGTGATCCGCTGATGTACCTCGACAGTGACGACATCTTCGATTTTCTCCGCAAGCAGCTCGACACAGACTATTTCGAGAAGCTCCTTGAGGAATGGCTCCTCGACGAAAACGGCTCTGTTACGCTGTATATGCTGCCCTCGCACACCTACGGCGACGAGCAGAAAAAAATCGAGAAGGAGCGCGTGGATTCCGAGCTTTCTGCTATGTCAGCAGAGGAAAAGGCACAGCTCATCGAGCTCAACCGCAAGCTCGACGAATGGCAGGCAGCTCCCGATACGCCCGAAAGCATCGCAACTCTCCCGACTCTGCCGCTTTCAGAGGTCAGCGAGCTCCCGCTTGAATTCAGAACAGACATCGAAAAAGCAAACGGCTTCACCATTCTCCGCCACCCTGCACGCAGCAAGGGTATCTCCACCGTCAGCCTTTACTTCAATGCTGCCGACTTTTCTAAGCGCGAGCTTGAAATGCTCTCTATCATGACCGAGCTCATTTCCGAGCTCCCGACTGTGAACTGCTCCGGAGCAGAGCTCCAGCAGCGAATCACCGGCACTCTCGGAAATCTCAGCATAAATACCGCAGTTTTCAGCCGCGAGGGAACTCCCGGGCTCTGCACTCCTTATCTGAACGTGAAGGCGAGCTTCCTCGACCACAATACCGAAAAGGCTCTTTCGCTCATCGGCGAGCTGCTCACCGAGACCGTCTATGAAAGTCCCGAGCAGATACGCGAGCTCCTCCTCCAGTGCGATGAGGATATGAAGCAGTACATCATCACTAACGGTCACAGAGTCGCGATGCGCCGCGTAAGAGCCGGAATGTCAGCTGAATCAGCAATGAATGAGCTCCTGAGCGGATATGAGGCATACAAGACCTTCCACGCTATCGCCAAGCCCTCGGACGAGGAGCTTGCCGGTCTTATCGGCGAATTCAGGGCGATCGCAGCAAAGCTCTTCTGCAAGGCTCGCCTGACTGCCGGTACCGTATCAACAGATGCGCTTCCGCTTGAAACTCTCGCTGAAATGCTCCCGACAGGTGAAAAGTCCGCGTGTGATTCTACTGGATTTACGCTCGACACGCCTGAGAAGCAGGGTATCATCATTCCCTCCGGTGTATCATATTCCGGAGCTGTTCTCCCCTCTCCTGAACACGACAGAGCTATGTGGGGCGTGCTCTCCACTATCCTCTCATACGAGTACCTGTGGAATGAGGTGCGCGTGAAGGGCGGAGCTTACGGAACCGGCTTCGGCGTGAACTACACCGGCGAGGCTGCATTCTACTCATACCGTGACCCGTCGCCCTCAGGAGCTATCACAGCTTACTCGAACGCAAACGCTTTCCTCCGCGATTACTGCGAAGCTAAGCCAGATATAAGCTCATACATAATCAGCAGCATCGCTCAGAAGGAGCCGCTGATGTCCGACAGCAGCTACGGAAGCACCGCCGACGAGATATATTTCCGCGGTATCACCGAGGAAAGCCGCCGCGATAACCGACGCCGTATGCTCGCACTTACTGCCGATGACCTGCTCGCAGCTGCCGGTCCGCTCGGGACCTCCGGCAGACTCTGTGTTGTCGGCTCTGCCGAAGCTATCGAAGCCTGCGGCTCCGACTTCGTCACAAGCTCGATATAACAAAAACGCCGGCAGCTTCTCTGCGCTACGGCGTGGGATTATACGTATTTATCGTTGGAAACCTTTCTGAAGAAAGGTTCCGCCAACAGCGGCGGTCCCCTCTGTCGCTGTGCGACATCTCCCCACACTGTGGGGAGCCACCCCCGAGCCCCCTTCCAAAGACTTCCAACTTTGTTTTTACGCCAATACACCCCCGGAACGGAATCAGTAGGATTTACTGATAAGTTTCCGGGGGTGTAGTGGCGTAAAAACGGAGCTAAAAGTTTTAGGAAAGGAGTTTGATGAAGAACCCTTTTTCAAAAGGGTTTTCCTCAATAGATACGTGTAACCCCACGCCGCAGTGCAAAAAAGCTGCCGGCGTTTCTGATCATATCACTTGTTTTTATTGGCTTCGCGCTTGAG
>JAFXVT010000032.1 GCA_017534835.1 Ruminococcus sp. | reverse complement strand
TATTGAGGAAAACCCTTTTGAAAAAGGGTTCTTCCTCAAACTCCTTTCCTAAAACTTTTAACTCCGTTTTTCCCCTCCTATGGGGTCACGCTGACAGATTCAATATCCTGTCTGATTTTGCTAACGTGACCCCATAGGAGGGGAAAAACAAAGCTGGAAGTCTTTGGAAGGGGGCTCGGGGGAGAACCTTTCTTCAGAAAGGTTTCACCCGATAAATGCGTGCAGAACCTCTATATGAGTATATCAGTTATCGCTGTGGGGAGCTTTTTTGCTTTTAAGCCTTGAAAACGGGAATGAATTGTGTTATACTGTTCATATATTGTATTTTTCAGGAGAAGAAAAATGAAGCTTACACGAATTATTGCGGCAGCTGCTGCGGCAGGTGTGCTGCTTGCGCTTTGCGGCTGCGGAGACAGCGGCAGCAGCTCGACATCTGAGCCGGCTGCTGAGCAGACGACACAGGCGGCAAAGAGAACAAAACGCGATTCTACCTCCGGGGAGTTCTCGTTCGACATCAATGAGCGATTCAGCCAGTACGAGGGCGTATTCCCGGCTGATTTCGAGTTTATGCTCATCGACACGGAGACGGACATTTCGGCAGGCGTTATGGAAAACGTTGGTATTCACATCACTCCGGAGTATTACTGCGAGAGCATAAAGGAGCACTATGAGGAGCTCTACGGAACGGTAACGAGCACGAAGTCGGAGCAGGACGGACTTCCGGCACATATCCTCGAATCCGAATTCAAGGACGAGGAGAGCGGAAATGACCTCATCTTCTATCACAAGGCGATAGGCTACGGAAACGGCGAGCTGCTCGTATGGGTCTTAACAGCACCGAAGGGCGCAAAGGCGGAAATAGAGAAGGCGCTTGATGAGCTTATGGAGGGTACGACCTACAACGGCGAGCCGGCAAAATCCGAGCCCGAGACTCACGATACGGAATTCTTCACGATAACCGCTGACAAGGACTGGTACTTCTATTCCGCGAAGGACGCAGAGGCAACGGTCCGTCCGAATATTGCTTCGGACGAAGCCGGACATTTCGGCTCGTTCAAAATCTCAGCCGAGAAGTCGGAAGCGGCAGCTGCCGAGCTTGCTGCAAAGGACGCGGAGGAATTCGGTACGAAGGATAATATCGAAAATGTCGAGCAGACCGATGGCGTTCAGATACTTGGCAGAGATGCGGTGAAGGTATCGTGTGTTCTGAAGTCGGAATATATGGACCTGAAGCGCGATATTTACTATTTCGGCAGCAACGGTGCGAATTACAAGGTGCAGATACTTGCGCCGACGGAATGCTTTGACGAATTCAGCGAAATGGTCACAGCTCTTACAGATACCATAGAGATAAAGTAACGGAGGAATTATTTATGAAAAATGTACTTGTTGTAGGCGGCGGCGGACGCGAGCACGCTATCATTATGAAGCTTGCAGAGAGCAAGCACGTGGACAAGCTCTATTGTGCTCCCGGAAACGGCGGAATATCGAAGTATGCGGAGTGCTTCAACGTAGCGGCAACTGACATCGACGGCATCGTTGCACTCGCAAAGCAGCTCAAGCCCGATATGGTCGTCGTTGCACCGGACGATCCGCTCGTTCTCGGAATGGTCGACAAGCTTCAGGCTGAGGGCTTCATGACCTTCGGACCGAAGGCAAATGCGGCTATAATCGAGGGCAGCAAGGTGTTCTCGAAGGAGCTTATGAAGAAGTACGGTATCCCCACAGCCTTCTATGAGGTATTCACTGAGAGCGACAAGGCTATCGCTTACCTCAGGGAGCAGAACAGCTATCCGGCAGTTATCAAGGCTGACGGTCTTGCGCTCGGAAAGGGTGTTATCATCGCTCAGAACGAGGACGAAGCTGTAAAGGCTGTTCACGATATGATAGACGAGCTCAAATTCGGCAAGAGCTCAGCAAGAATAGTTATCGAGGAATTCCTCACAGGTCCCGAGGTATCCGTTCTTTCATTCACGGACGGCAAGACAATGGTGCCGATGATCTCATCAATGGACCACAAGCGCGCTCTTGACGGCGATATGGGTCTCAATACCGGCGGAATGGGCACAGTTTCACCCAATCCCTACTACACCGAGGACATCGCGAAGGAGTGTATGGAGAAGATCTTCCTTCCCACTATGAACGCGATGAACGCCGAGGGACGCACTTTCGAGGGCTGCCTCTACTTCGGACTTATGCTCACACCGAAGGGACCGAAGGTCATCGAATACAACTGCCGCTTCGGCGACCCAGAAACACAGGTCGTTCTTCCGATGCTCGATGCGGACCTGTATGAGATATTCGAGGCTATATACAACCATGAGCTCGACAAGGTGGATATAAAGTGGCACAAGGGCAGCTGTGCGTGCGTAGTAATGGCGAGCGGCGGCTATCCCGAGAGCTATCCCAAGGGAATAAAGATGAACGGCTTCGACGAGAAGGGACAGGTCGAGGGCTGCTTCGTATATCACGCCGGAACAAAGCTCGGCGAGGACGGAAGCTTCCTCACGAACGGCGGACGTGTTATCGGCGTCACTGCGAAGGGCGACACTCTTCCGGACGCTCTTGCGACAGCTTACAAGGGCGTTGAGGCTATCAGCTTCGACGGCGCTCACTACAGAAAAGACATCGGACAGAGAGCGCTCAAAGCTCTCGGTTAAGGAGCAGCGCTATGCATGAAAAGCTTGATAAAGGGCTGCTGTTCGGATTCATCGGGAACATTCTCTTCGTTGCGTTCGGACTCATATGCGCTCTTTTCTACTTCACCTACAAGCCGGAAGCAGTACACTCCCGTATCCTTGAGGCGGCAGCCTACTGCGCGGAATTCCTCGGTTTCGGACTGCTGGTATACTCGGATTATCTGCTGAGTGTGAGCCTGCGCCTGCGAAAGCTGCTGAAAATAAGCTACACGGTCTACATAGTGCTCGAGGCGCTGATAATGGTGCTTGAGCTCAACGAGCCGAAGCTGGATTTTTACCGCCCGTATTCGCTGTGGCTGGCGATAATCCACGCAGTAGTCTCCGGACTTGTCTGCTTTGCTTTCCTTCAGCTCGACCCTGACAACACGAAGTATGAAATATCGCTCGTTGTATGTATCGGATTGATATTCTTCGGTATGCTCGGTGCGATATTCGGTATACGTGTGTATTTCAGCGTTATAATCAATGCGGTGAGCTTCTCGCTGCTGTTTGGCATCATCAGGTTTTTCCTCTCAAGGGAGGAGATAGAGATAGACTGCTACGGTGACCGGGCGAGCGTTGCGGAGTTTTCAAGCACGATGTTCATCGACCCCGAAGAGCTGAAAAAGTCGCAGAAGAAGATAGCTGACGCTGAAAGAAAGAAGGCTGAAAAGCAGCAGGAGGAAGCTTCCTCAGAAAAGCCCTCTGACGGACCGTCAGACGATAAAACCTAATGGACCTATGTTCCCCTGTTTTCGGTTCGAAAACGGGGGATTTTCCGTTTTGTAAGGATTTTCGACAATTGTATTCAAGTTTTCGTTGACAAATCAGATTTTTTGTTCTATGATTAAAAGATAGGGGGATTCGGCGATATAAGCCGATCTGCGCAGATAATGACAACGAAAGAGGTGGTGAAGGTGCATATGGGACGGAGTATCCTGACCGGCGACAATATCGACGGTATCGGAGCTGCGCTGTCAAAGCGCCTTGCTGCACTCGGGTTCGAAGTTCATTGCTGCGGCAATTCATTTCCTGCGCTCGCGGAAGAATGCAGGAACATTGCACCGGACGGACTGCTTTTCTTTCTTTACCGCGAAAGCGATGAGCTTTACAGATTTGCTGAGAAGATGACGCGGGAATTCCCGGATACAGAGCTGTTCGCAATATCATATTTCCGCTCGCTCTCCGTCAAGCTGAAGCTGTACGAGTGCGGCGTGAAGCACTTCATCGTAATGCCGGCGACGCTGTGCGAGCTGAGCTGCTACATCTATGAGGTGCTGATACCGAAGGACGACAGGCTCTTCTTGACAGACGTCATAACCTTTGTCGAGGCAAAGGGGATGCAGCGCTTCACACAGGGCTTTCTGTATCTCTGCCTTGCGATAGAGGTATGTATCGAGAAGCCGGAGATACTGTCGGATATAACCGGCAGTCTCTACCCGTACATAGCGAAAAAGATGAATACCACGGCTGCGAATGTCGAGCGTGCGCTCCGGCATTTCAGTGATATGGCAGCAGTGCGGAATGTGGTTTTCGATGATTATTCGGGAAAGCTGCCGATGAAGAATTCCGAGCTGATAAAGTCCGCGGCAAGGGAGTTTTACCGCGAGCACCGCTCCGATAAGGAAGAGAAATGAGCTGAGTGATACATCTAATACAGATATAAAGAGCCGAAGGTATGACCTTCGGTTTTTTGCTTTTTAAACAAAAAATACGGACGATTTTGTGCATTCGTACAAAGTGAAAAAGAAATTTTTCAATAATCAACGGGCAAGTGTTGATAAAATGCCTTTTCCGCGCCCCTTGTGAACGGCAGCGCTCACTGAGCAGACAAAGCGACCGTTCTGAAAGGAGGACTTATGTCAGAGAGGATCGACAAAGAGGCAAAAAGAAGGCGCTTCTGCTACCTGTACGTCACGCTCGGCGACCCGGAGGAGGCTGCCGTAAGAGCAGGCTTCGACAGGGAAAATGCGCTCGGTGAGGCGATGAAGTGTCTCCGGAGCCGCTCCTGCCTGCGTATCATCGCAGAGCTCCGCGAGCTTACCGGCGATACCGGCTCGGTCATTTCCGGACTGAGAAGGCTCGCGTTCGGCAGCTGCAACGATGCGGTACAGCTCGCGTTTTCGGACGAGCTGCCCTCCGCTGACGTGCTCGGCAGGCTCGACCTGTTCAACGTTTCGGAGATAAAGCGAGTGCGCGGCGGAGGAGTCGAGGTCAAAGTGTTCGACCGGATAAAGGCTCTCGAAAAGCTGTATGAGCTCGAAACGGCATTCGCTGACCTCGGAAGGGCAGAGGCGCTGATAAATGCGCTGACCTCACACTCCGGAGAGGAGGACGCTGACGATGGTGACTGAATTTTCTCCGAAGCAGCTGACTGTACTGAACTGGTGGCGGCGTCCGCAGCTGTGCAGCTGTGACGCTGTCATCTGCGACGGAGCTGTCAGAAGCGGCAAAACGCTTTCGATGTCGATGGGCTTCGTGCTGTGGGCGACTGTCACCTTCAGCGGCGGAGCATTTGCGATGTGCGGCAAGACCGTGACATCGCTGCGGCGAAATGTCATAGCACCGCTCCTGCCGTTTCTCAGGACAGCCGGATTCACCTGCACGGAAAAGCTGAGCGGCAACTACGTCGACATCTCACTCGCCGGAAGGACGAACCGTTTCTACCTCTTCGGCGGCAGGGACGAGAGCTCGGCGGCTCTGATACAGGGCATAACGCTTTCGGGAGTCTTTCTTGACGAGGTCGTGCTGATGCCGCGCTCCTTCGTGGAGCAGGCACTTGCGAGGTGCTCGGTGAGCGGTTCGAGGATGTGGTTCAACTGCAATCCCGATTCGCCGTCACACTGGTTCTACCGCGAATGGATAAAGAAGGCGAAGGAGAAAAACGCCTGCTATATCCATTTCACGATGGACGACAACCCGTCTCTCTCTCAGCAGGTGAGGGAGCGCTACAAGAAGCTCTATTCCGGCGCATTCTATGAGCGCTTCGTGCTCGGGAAATGGACTGCATCGGAGGGGCTCGTCTACCCGATGTTCGACCCCGGCATACACGTATATTCGGGCGCTGAGCCGGAATGTGAGAGGTATGTCATCTCGTGCGACTACGGAACTGTCAACCCTTCGTCATTCGGTCTGTGGGGACTTCACAACGGCGTGTGGCACCGCGTGAAGGAATACTATTATTCCTCGAAAAGAGAGGGAGTCCCGCGCACGGACGAGGAGCACTATGCTGCTCTTGAGGAGCTGGCAGGCAGCCGGAGTATCGAGCGCGTTATCGTAGACCCGTCAGCCGCAAGCTTTATCGAGTGTATCCGCAGACACAACAGATTCCGTGCGGCAAAGGCAGATAACGACGTAGTCACAGGGATAAGGCGTACAGGCGCTGCGCTGAAGCAGAACAGGCTCATCATACACGAATCGTGCAGGGACATCATACGGGAATTCGGGCTCTACTGCTGGAACGAGAGAGCCGGGACGGACGTGCCGGTAAAGGAAAACGACCATGCTATGGACGATATGCGATACTTTGTGGCATACGCTGTGAAGGAGGCAGAGGAGGACACGTTCTTCGTAATGTCGCTGGCAAGGTGAAGTATTGCCGCCGTCCGATGTCAGAAAAGGAGTAAAAATGAAGCTATTCAAGAAAAAACAGACAAGAGCGGCTCCGCAGATAATGCTGCCGGACAGGGAGTGCGGGAGCAGCTTCGCCCTTCCGGCAGAGGCAGGTCCGCTCGAAAAGGAGCTGTTCGACAGGCTGAGATATGCCGTTCCGGTCATTGATGCGGCTATTATGAAGATAATACGTCTCACCGGCGGATTCCGGCTCGTCAGCTCGGATGAAAGGTATCAGGAGGAGCTCGACCGCTTCTGCGATACGGTACCGGTCGGGCTGACAGGTCAGACTGTAAGCAGCTTTGCCGATACCTTCCTCGACAGTATGCTCACCTACGGAAGCGCCGTCGGCGAGATAGTCATCGACGAGGAGGGAAGGCGCATCGCCGGATTATGGAACGGCGACCCGACACGTACTTCGGTCTCAGCCGGAGCTTCGCCGTTCGAGAGAAGATATGCCGTTCGTCTGAAGGACGGCTCAGCGAAGCAGATAGCTCATCCGGAGCGCGTGCTCTACGCCTCGCTCACGGGCGGACATTCGCTCCTGCGCGGACTTCCGGCTATAAGCGGCATACTTCTGCGCATTTATCAGTGTATCGGTCAGAACTACGACCGCGCCGGAAATGTCAGATACGCCGTCACCTACAAGCCCGGAAACGGCACAGGCGACATCGCCTCGACCCGTGAGCACGCTATGCAGATAGCGCACGAATGGGCGGACGGTATGAACTCCGCGCGCTATGGCAGAGTAAAGGACTTCATTGCCGTCGGCGATGTTGACATCAAGGTCATCGGCGCGGACAACAAGCTGTTCGATACGAACGTGCCTGTCCGTCAGCTGATGGAGCAGATGGTATCAAAGCTCTCGATACCGCCCTTCCTGCTCGGGCTCAACTGGAGCTCTACGGAGCGTATGTCCTCACAGCAGGCAGACATTCTCACGTCCGAGCTCGAATACTACCGCCGCCTTCTCACGCCCGTGCTGCGAAGCATCGGCGAGGCATATCTGTGCTCGGTCGGCGCAGATGCGGTTTGCAGTGTCGAGTGGGACCTCATAAACCTACAGGACGAAACAGCCCTTGCAGAGGCAAGGCTCAGAAACGCGCAGGCTCGCGAGATAGAGCTGCGCATCGAAGATCAGATGAAATAACGGAGGAAAGAATATGTATAACGATGTAAAGCTTGAAAAGGGACTCTATAACCTCAGCGGGAAGTCATTCACCGCAGCTCTTGAGGAGCTCGACCCCTCGGCAGCCTATGCCGGAACAGAGCTCGCCTCTCTCGATGCATACGAGAGACAGCTCAAGCGCTACAA
Source organism: Ruminococcus sp. (assembly GCA_017534835.1). Taxonomy (GTDB): domain Bacteria; phylum Bacillota; class Clostridia; order Oscillospirales; family Ruminococcaceae; genus Ruminococcus. Next base: position 11,134 of record JAFXVT010000032.1, on the reverse strand, counting down.
TATCAGGGTAAACGGTTCGGACTGCGATATGGTGGAGAAGTTTTTCGTATCCACCGAGACAGCCGTGCTCTTCCCCGAATTCGTGAAGCGCTCTATCAGAAAGGGCTTCGATGAGACCGTGCTCTCGGCAGTCACGGCGGTAAGGACGGTCAGCGAGAGCAGCCAGTATCTCGGCTGTGTCCTCGATGACAGTGCAGCCTACGGCACAACAGCCCAGACCGTCGCACTCACAGCTGCGAGCGTAACAGAGGGTACAACAGCCGTTACTCTCCAGAAGTTCGGCAGACTCATCAATGCTTCCTATGAGGCTGTACGCAAGCAGCGTCTCGACGTTTTCGGCGTGATGCTCAGAAGTATCGGCGTAAAGCTCGCAAATGCAGTCGCAAAGCAGGCTATGACAGTGCTCAAGGCGAGCGCATCGGGCATCTCTACGAGCGCCCTCACCTACGCTGACCTCGCCGACCTCTACGGCTGCTTCGACAGCTTCGATATGACAACGGTCATCGCTTCTCCTGCGGTCGCCTCCAAGATAGCGGCAATGGAGCAGATGAAGGATTCAAAGGCAGAGGCAAACGGCAAGATGTACCTTCCTTTCGGCTCAGAGCTCGTGAAGTCTTCGGCAGTCGATAACGCTACAGTTATCGGTATCGACAGGGATTTCGCCCTTGAATTCATCACAAGCACAGGTCTTGTCCTCGAGACAGACAAGCTCATCGACCGCCAGCTCGACCAGATAACTGTGTCGCTCACCTGCGGCTTCAGAAAGATAACTCCCGATGCAGTAAAGGTGCTCACTATCACAGCATAAGGGCATAAAAGATATTCCGTAAAAGCGGCGCAGACGGAGGTCAGCCCTTCATCTGCGCCGCACACGGAGCGCCGATACAAGGAGGAAAAATGACACAGGAGATTCTCGATAAGATAAACAGATTCACGCGCCGCGAGTTCACGGCGGACGAGCTCTACACCTTCTCGGTCATACTCTGCGACAATGAGATAGACCGCGATAACGAGCGTTTTTCAGATGGAGCGCTCGAACAGCTGAAGACGCTCTTCGTCGGAAAGACCGGCATTTTCGACCACGATGCCTCGACCTCTAACCAGAACGCCCGTATCTTCGCGACCGAGCTCGTCACAGATGAGCAGCGCCGCACAAAGACCGGCGAGCCGTACAGATACCTCAAGGCGTCGGCTTATATGGTCCGCACTGAGGAGAACAAGAACCTCATCGCCGAGATAGACGGCGGTATCAAGAAGGAGGTAAGCATTTCCTGCGCGGCAGCCAAGCGCTGCTGCTCGGTGTGCGGCTGTGATAAGTCGCTCCAGAGCTGCTCTCACATCAAGGGAAGGAGCTATAACGGGGCAAAATGCCACATCGTGCTCGACGACATCACAGATGCGTATGAGTGGAGCTTCGTTGCTGTTCCGGCGCAGGTGAATGCAGGCGTAACGAAGCGCTTCACGGACGAGAGCACCGCGAAGTCCGCCGGCGGCACAGCCGATGAGAACGAGCGCAGACTTCGCCGCGAGATACGCCGCCTTGCATTCGTTTCCGGCGGAAAGAACGCTGCGGCTGCGGCAGAGCTTATGGCTCGTGGAATGAACGGGGCTCAGCTCGCAGGATTGATGAAGTCGTTTGAGCGTCTTGTCGGTCACGGCAAAACAGAGGTGCAGCTCTCGACTGAGACGGAGGCGGAGCAGCCTTCGCAGTACAAGCTTTAAGGAGGCAGGATATGAGCATAAACGTGATGAATGTAAAGCAGATATTCACGCTGTTTTCGGGCGAGCCGGCGAATGTCAGCTGGCTCTCCGTCATAACCGCAGCCTGCCGTGAGGTAGAGGAAATGCTGCTTCCGGGCACGGACGATACCGACGTAAGGCTTGAATTCCTCGCAGCAGCCGTTGCGAACAGCCGCGCGCAGACGATACGCCTTTCATCGGGCAAGAGCGGATATGAGTACGCCGGAAGCATCAGCGCTCCCGGAAAGAGTGCATCATCGGACTTCGCTGCCGCTCTCCTGCGCGATTATATGGAGCTGTGCAGCGATCTCATAAAGCCCAAGACCTTCATATTTGAAACTATACCGACAAAGGGGGATACCTGATGCTGAGCATACTCGAACAGTTCAAAGAGGCGCTCGAGAGCACCGGAAATGACGAGGTCTATCTCGCATTTGACGCGCTCCCGGTGCGCACGAAGGGCAAAAACTTCACCGTAGTCGGCATAAAGAGCTATGAGGCTTCCGCACCCGTTTATTCGCCGACTATCGTTTTCCTGCCGTTCAAGGCGGAGGTCGAGATAAGCGTCTATGCGCCGGAGTCAGAGCCGATGTCGGAGCTCTACAGCTATTTCGATGATACCGTCCGACCGGCGATAGACGGCATTTCCGGCACGTCCGGCAGACTTTGCAGGCTCACTATGAAGCACGACAGCAACCTCAGACGGCTCGTGCTGACGGCAGGCTTTTCTGTCAGCGGCATACGCCGGATAGAGAGGGCAGAGCCATGAGTGAGATATGCAAACGCGAGGCTGTACCTGTTGCGATAGGTCAGCTCACACTCTATTGCGAGAGCTTCCGTGCTTCCGGCTCGACTGTGCTCTATGAGCAGCCGACCGTCACCGGAAGCACGGTAGTTACGAACAAGTGTGTCCGCTCGTCAAAGCTCGTCCTTACAGGCAGGATATGCGCCGGAGACGCGGCACTGACCGTGCTTACCGTGCTCAACAATATGAACGGCACGCCGGGCATTGACATCGTCTACCGCGGCGTGAGATTTGCCGGCTGTACTGTGCAGGGCTACACGGCTGAGGACAGGGGAGATGATATGCTCTATGTGACGCTGACTCTTGCGGCGACAGCTCCTGCCGAGGACGTGGAGGAGGTAGATGCTCAGTGAACATAAGGCTGTCCGTCATCTCGATAACCACAAATGAGCCGATAACGGAGATACTCGCATTTTCATTCAGCAAGGACGCCTATACGCCGTATACAACGCTGAATATCGAATTCATCGCCGGACAGGTCGCTGCACAGGACGCGAAAACTGCGTGGCTCTATCTCGACGGAGTTCTCGTCCACCGCGGATATATCGACACGATAAAGATAAGGGAGATAAACGGCATAAAGCACGGCTATATCACCTCGCGCGGCTTTACATCGCAGTATATGCAGAATCAGCTCGCGACCGGACTTTATACCAACATCAACCTCAATATGATAATGGACAATTACAGGACTATCCCGTACGTCACTCATGAGCGGGGATATGAGACGAGCTATATCTACGTCAAGCCCGGCTCAACGCTGTGGGACGGCATACTGAACATATCGTTCAAGCTCTACGGAAAGCATCCCTACGTCCGCGGAGACAATCACATAATGATAAACCGTTCGCCCTCCGCACAGACCTTCACCTATGACCGCAGCACTCTTCTGTCCGAGGGAGGGGAGCGTGATTCGCGCGAGGTCATCTATTACTGGAGTATGGAGGACCTCGACGGGACACACGGGAATTATGTTCTCACAGACACAGATGCGTGGAATGCGAACCTGATGAGAAGCCGGTATTTCGAGCTCGACAGGCGCTTTCTCTACGATCCTCAGAAGGCGCTTGAATTCCGAGACAAAATGGCTATGCGCGGCTGGAGGAACAGGTTCATCACCTACCTCGGCTACCGCGGCGAGGACCTGTTTGACAGCGCAGTTATCGGAGATGAGACGAAGGACATCACATCAGTGAAGATAGTCGGAAGCAGCAAGGGGATAATCACGCAGGTCGGATTCTATATCGACAAATTCGTCAATAACACCTGAAGCCGCTGCTGCATACAATGATACCGGGAGAGCGCATACGTTTTCCCGGTATTATTTTTATGGGGAGTGAGAGCTATCGCACGAACAGAGCTGAGCTCCCTTCGCGAGGGAGATAGCTGCATCGTCAGGGAGCTCAGGGCTCACGGACGAATGCGGCAGCGGCTGAGCGAGCTCGGATTCATCGCCGGAGCACGGGTAACGTGCCTTCAAAGGAGCTTCACCGGCGACCCGGCTGCATATTTTGTCAGGGGAGCTGTCATTGCTCTCCGTGATTCCGACGCTTCAACGATATTGGCAGATGTTTTACATTGACGATGGGGAGGGCATTGTTCAGTGCCCTCCCCATCTGTTGTTGATGCTCAGCAAGGGGAGCCGCTTCAGCCGGCCTCGCAGGACTTCAGATATGAGCTGCACCAATTTTGGCTGATCTCGTCCTATTTGCCCTTGAAAGTTACTTGTATATGTGCTATTATTATATATAAGAACTATAAGGAGGGATCCCAATGAAGAGAATAGCTGCCCTTATCTCGGCTGCGGCGCTGCTGACAGCACTTTGTGCCTGCGAGGATGATACTGACGTGAGCGGCGATGAGCGCCCCGAGGACGATGTGACCGTCTCTGCACAGGAGGCTCCCACAGAGCCGGCTTTCCCTGAGCTTACCGAGGACGACTTCGCCAAGATAAGTGTGAAATCCAACATCATACCCGATAAGATGCCGGACGCTGTGAAATGTATCGACCTCAGCACTCTCAGTTTCGGCGAGCGTGTTTCGCCGTGCAAGGAGCCGGAGGTGTTTGACAAGTATGCGGAATATTTCGATGATGAGACAAAGGAGCTTTACAGAGGCAAGCCGATGTCCGGATATATCTGGGACGAGGCAATGCTTGACGGAAAGGTGTATTTTGCGGTAAACTACGATGATCTCTGTTTACTTCACGACTCCTCGGTCTATTGCTTTGATGTGCATTCGGGTGAGGTGAAGGAGCTCGTTGCTCAGAGGGGGCTCGAATGCAGCGGCTGCTTCAACGGGCTTACTGCCAGCGGAGGCAAGCTGTGGTACAATGAGATGCTCCCGGATTGGCACAGCAGGGTGTGCACCCTCGATCCCGAGACCGGCGAGACATCGGTGTTCCTTGAGATAAATGCATCTATCGTGTATATGAACGTGTACGACGACTGCATAGTGTTAGATGAATACACTGAGGATTATTCCTCGGCAACTGTCACATACGACATAAGTACGGGCGCGGAGCTCAGCCGTGAGGAAGGAGCCGGAGCAGCTGCCCCCGGTGAGGATCCGGTATACCTCTGCGACGGTCAGCCGGCGGAGGTCACGGGCGGCTTTGACGGCACGGGCTATCAGCCGATCACCATAAAAACGCAGTATTACACGCTTTCCTCCGAGCTGGACAACTTCTCATCTCTCTTCCTGTGGAAGGACAAGGTGTGCATTATCTCCGACAATGATTTCGCCCACTGGATATACACCTACGACCTTAACTCCCGTGAGCGCCTGATGATGGATTTCAGCGGCTTCAAGACCGGTATAATTGTTCAGGCAGGCGATGGATTGATGTGCGGCACCAATACTGTGACAAACCTCTCAGGTGAGTGGCTCGCCGGCGATACAAGTGTGCTGTATTACGTTCGTCCGGAGATCGGTACCGTCTACCGCTATGCGACCTGCGATCACTTCGACCAGAGCGTCAGCGGAAGCTCCTGCTATTTCCTTACGATGAGGAACGTTGATGATGATATGCTTGGAAACGCCCTGATGCCTGATAAGCTGTATTACGTTGAATAGAGGCTGAACAGACATCCTCTGCGCACTGTCCTTAACGGACAATAGTCAGTTCACCGGGTCATAAACTAACGGCATACACTCAGTGACAAACGAATCAGCCTGAAGGGATACCCCTCAGGCTGATTCCTTTAAAAAAGCAGGCTGCCGATCCGTAAACCAACGGTAAATGATCGGCAGCCTGCCAAAACGGCTAAGGGGACGCCCCTTGCGTTCATCCTATTATGTCCTTGTTGAACAGGCGCATGGTGTCGAGCTTGAGCGAGCGGTGCTGCGGCTTGCTGAGAGTCGGGTCATTCGCGAGGATACGTGCGGCGCATTCCTGCGCCATTCCCGAGAGCTCCATACTGCACGCGACGTCCGCTATTTTCAGCGGCGGAAGTCCGTGCTGAGCGCTTCCGAAGAAATCGCCGGGGCCTCGCATTTTGAGGTCCTCTTCCGCTATTTTGAAGCCGTCGGTGGTGTGGGTCATTATCTTCATACGGCGCAGGCAGTCCTCATTTGTATTGTCCGTTATGAGGATACAATAGCTCAGATATTCACCTCTGCCGACACGTCCGCGGAGCTGGTGGAGCTGCGAGAGACCGAATCTTTCGGCATTCTCGATGACCATAACAGCAGCATTCGGCACATCTACCCCGACCTCAACGACCGTAGTGCAGATGAGCGCCTGTATCTCGCCGTCGCGGAATTTCTTCATCACTTTTTCCTTCTCAGCCGCACGCATCTTTCCGTGCAACAGAGCCGTAGAATATCCCTTGAGGCTGCCGTTTGCGGCGTCCTCTGCGTAGGATTTGACGGCAAACAGGTCGCTCTCGCTCTCCTCTATCATAGGACAGACCACATGTGCCTGCCGTCCTTCATCTATCAGCTTGCGCACGAAGCCGAATGCATCCGCACGCTTTTTCCCTGTGACGGCGTAGGTCTTGACGGGCTGTCTGCCCTTGGGGAGCTGAGAAATGACCGAAATATCGAGGTCCCCGTATATCATCAGCGCGAGCGTTCGCGGTATCGGTGTCGCGGACATAACGAGCCTGTGCGGAGAATCGCCCTTTTCCGCGAGGGCTGCACGCTGAGCCACACCGAAGCGGTGCTGCTCGTCTGTGATGACGAGCCCGAGCGAGCGGTACTCCACGTCCTTCTGGATTATCGCGTGAGTGCCGACCATTACGTCTATCTCACCGGCGGAGAGACGTGCGCGGATGTCAGATTTTTTCTTAGCGGTCGCCGAGCCGGTGAGCAGGCAGACCTTCACGCCGAGCGGCTCAAGCAGCGCAGAGAGCGTGGTATAGTGCTGAGAAGCGAGTATTTCCGTCGGAGCCATAAGTGCCGACTGTACGCCGTTTTTCGCAGCAAAGCAGCAGGCGGCTGCTGCAACGGCGGTCTTTCCGCTTCCGACATCGCCCTGCAAGAGCCGGTTCATCGGGACTTTACGGCACAGGTCGCGGATAATATCCGCAACAGCGCTTTTCTGTCCCTCCGTGAACTCAAACGGCAGATTCTGCGCAAAATCGTCTATCGTGACGCTGCTGTCCATAGCGAAGGCGGTCTCTCTGCGGCTGCGGAGCTTCATCATCTTCATACCGAGCTGAAGCTTCAGCAGTTCATCGAATGCGAGCCTTCTTCGCGCGTCCTCGGCAGCCTTGTCACTTTCGGGGAAGTGGATATTCTCCAGCGACCACATCAGCGGCGGAAGCTGGTACCGCGCGAGTATCTCCTGCGGAAGAGTCTCAAACGGGAACTGCTCCATAATCCCGAGAGCCTGACGCATATTCGTGCGCACCATATTCACGGAAAGTCCCTGTGTGAGACGGTATATCGGCTGTATCAGCACGCTTTCGTCAGCCCTGATAAAGACGGGCGCAGCGATCTCGCGGCGCATAAGACTGCCGTTCACCTTGCCGTACATATAGTAGGTCTGACCGTCCTGCAAAGCCTGAAAGCCGTAGATGTTGTTGTAGATCACGATGACGATGTTGTCCGTACCGTCGGTCGCAATCGCGTTGCAGATGATGAGTCCGCCCCTCACTCGCTGGGGACGGTTCTTCTGCACGACAGTTAGACGGAGCACGTTGTAGTCGCCGATCTTAGCCTGACATATCGGGACGTGTGCCCGGAAATCGAGATAGGCGCGCGGAATGTGATATATTAAGTCATAGGGCGAGCATATCCCGAGCTTGCGGTATTTTTCGCCGCGAGCCTTGCCCACGCCCTTCAGGTATTCTATTTCAGAGAAAAGGTCTGCTGACATATCCTTCTCCTTTCGTTGACATCACATCAATTATAGCGCAATCCGGCGCGAAATGTCAAGCGGAGGGGTGTCCCCTCCGCCGGTTTCGCAGGTCATCGTATACGAGCCGGAGCTTTACGGCACGGTGACCGCACTTTCCCCGTCAGGCAGCAGGTGAAGAAGGGTGTCCCCTCCGCCGGTTTCGTAGGTCACCGCATACGAGCCGGAGCTTTACGGCACGGTGACCGCACTTTCTCCGTCAGGGCAGCAGGTGAAGAGGGGGGTCCCCTCCGCCGGTTTCGCAGGTCACCGCATATGAGCCGGAGTTTTACGGCACGGTGACCGCACTTTCCTCGTCAGGGCAGCAGATGAAGAGGGGGTGTCCCCTCCGCCGGTTTCGCAGGTAACTGAATATGAGCCGGAGCTTTACGGCACGGTGACCGCACTTTCACCGTCAGGGCAGCAGATGAAGAGGGGTGTCCAAAACTATTCCTCGATGAAATAGAGCTTGTCCGGACGGCTGACATGACTGAACCCAATGTAGGTCGTGCCGTCCGATCTCACGCCTGATATTGTGTTTTGCTGCATAGTCAGTATGACATTGTTATTGTTTATCATAGGATTGCTCCAGCCTTCACTCCTTGCAAAGCGATAGGCTGTACCGATCTCTGGCAGCACATAATACAGGACAGTGTAGTTGTCATTCCAGCTGCCGGTGCCCCCGACGGCACAAAGCATTCCGTCGCCTGATCTTACGAGCGAACCGGAAAAGCCGTCAAAATTCGTTTTTATCCGCTCATTCCTGTCAAGGTCGTATGTGTAGAGGAAGGTTTTGTCTGTCTCCTCGGTGGTGATACAGACCTTGTTTTTCCACAGGAAAATGTCATTGTAGTTGTTGAGCTCTGTCGAAAGCGAGTAATACTGCGTTTTTATCGTGACGGGCTGCCATCTTTTGCCGTCAAAGCCGCCTGTTATCTCAGCTGCTTCACCGTCGCAGAGATATGCGGTCTGATGCCCCAGGGTCACCACTCCCTCGCCTTCGCTGATGACATCGCCCGTATCAGCGTCATATTCGGTCGTATGGCTGTATTTCTGACCGCTCGTTTCGTATACTATAATGCCGTTTGCGCTCTCAAGCAGCCAGTTCGCGGAGGAATCAAGCTCTTTGAACAGCGATATTTCGCCTGTTTCGGGGTCTATGGTATTTATCCTGCTCTTGAAGTCACCGGCGGACTCATAGAAAAACAGCTTTCCGTGAGCAGAGATGAGACCGATGAATCCGCCATGATATTCAAGCCCAGTGCGCTGAGCGAGCTCCTTCAGCTCACCTGTGTTGATGTTATAGCGGAATACCGAAGAATCGTGATCGCCGCAGAGGTCGTCATAGTTCACGACGAAGAAGATGTCATCTCCGAGCATCGCATAGTTACTGACGTCGCCCTCTGACGGTGTTTCTATCGTGTGCTGGCGTTCGGCGTCTATCTGCTTCTGAAAATCCTCATTTCCGGTTTCGATACGCGGTCCGTACTGGTCACTTACGTCGGGTGCCTTGCACGGAGAAAGGCGGCTGCCGAAATCCAGATCGCTCAGGTCGATGCATTTCAGATTTTCGGGAGTCTTGTCCGGTACTATGTTCAGAGGCGCATCTATCTGCGCAAAATCGTCCTCGGTGAATTCGGCGAAGAGCGGCTCTGTGGTCGCTTCCTCACCGGAAACTGTGACATCTCCGGATAAGTCCTCGCTGTCGGTCTCCTTGCTGTCGTCGCAGCCGCACATTGCGGTAAGCATTGCGGCAGCTGTCAGGAATGCAGTCAGTTTTTTCATAAAAACTCCTCCTTCGGGTGCTTTACCCTAATTTTACTATGTTTTCCTGCGAAAAGCAATAGTTGCAGTTTCGGGCTGCTCACATATAAGTGACATTCAGAGGCGATTTAGACGAAATTTTTTCAAACTTTGTACGAATGCACAAATCACGGCTGCCTGTTATGTGCAAGCACCACAAAAAAGCTGCCGGAGGGGAGCCCCTCGGGCAGCTCCGCAGCAAAGAAATACCGAGCCCAATTTTTCAGGCTCGGTAATCTGATTTTTCTGTTAATGATAGTACGATAAGGGGTGTCCCTTTCCGTATCTGGTGAAGTCGTTATGCGAGGAAATCAATGAGGCTTTTATCTCCGCCTGTCGAGAGGTAAGAGTAGTAAGCGAGGATAGCAGATGCGTCCTTTGCGTCGACCTTGCCGTCGGTGTTTACGTCGGCTGCGGTTTTCTGTGCGTCGGTGAGTCCGTCATCGCCGCCTGTCGAAGCCTTGCTGTATGCAGCGAGTATGAATGAAGCGTCCTTAGCATCGATGCTTCCGTCGCTGTTGGCGTCGCCGAGGCTGGAGCTGCCCTCCTTGACGAAGTGGAGCTTGCCGTCTGTTCTGTCAAAGATAAGCTCGCCGTCTGTATATTTGAAGAAAAGTCCGTTCGCTTCTGTAATTGGGTTGTCGAGGACAGCTGTAACTGTATCGCCGTCAACTGTCCAAGTGAAGGAGTCACCCTCGGACTGTACATCAGAGCTGTTGACTGTATACTTTCCTGTGCCGTCGCTGTTGAATTCGACCACTGCGGAGGTATTGCCGAACTGGTCGACCACTTCGCCGTTTGTGTTTGTGAAGTAACTGAATTCCCACTTGCCGACTGCCTTTTCTGCGAGCGTGGGCTCGGAGGTGACTTCGGGAGTCGTTGCTGTTGTTGCTGTTGTTGTTGCAGAGGTCGTTGTTGTGACATCAGATGTGGTTGAAGTGGCTGATCCCGAAGCTGTAGAGGTGACTAATGCAGCGATCGTAGTTGTTGTGCGGACCGGTGCATTTGAAGAAGTAGTTGTTGTAACTGCGGGAGCAGTAGTTGTTGCTGCGCTTGCTTCGCGGTCTTTGATGGAAACAGTTCCGTCCTTGGCGATGTATATTGTCGGTGTAAGCTCTTTTATGTTCTCTGTCGTGAACGAAGGCGGATCAGCAGGCTGGTAGCCTTCCGGGAGACCAACTATCGTAAGCGTGAATCTGTCGCCATAGCCGCGGAGCGTAACAATGCCGTTCTCTGCGGTAACTATGCCGAAATCTTCATCCTCGTCATCATTGGTCTTGATAGTGAACTGGACGCCCTGGATAGAAGCATTCGTATCAGGGTCAAGGAATCTGATATAATAGATATACTTTAGTTTGGTGGGGGCGTTGGTAGAAGTTGTGGTCGTTACAGCAGCAGATCCTGTTGTAGTAGTTGTTGTAATGGTAGTAGTTGTTGTTGTTGTT
>JAFXVT010000031.1 GCA_017534835.1 Ruminococcus sp. | reverse complement strand
AGTATATATCAGTCACGTTTCCGCAACTAAAATATCTTAATCCTGTTCAATAACGCTTGCGTTATTACTGCGCATTTTTTACTCTTGCTTGAGTTTTATTCTTTCGATTCCTCAAAAGAATCTCAAGGGTCGTTACTTTTTCTTGCATTGTTCAATTTTCAAGATGCCGTTTTCTTTCGTCGCTCTCTCGCGGCGACTTAATTATTATAGCACGTACTTCGTCTCTTGTCAACTAAAAGGTTGTTATTATTTTTTCTGGTTTTTTGGTAATATTCACCACAACACCGGACAAAAAAATACGCAGCCCGAAGACTGCGTAAGATTCATTCATAATTATTCACTCTCAACATCTGTAGTATCAAGATCAAAATATGTCATCGTAGCTGATAAGACGTGACCTTTTCTGATGTCGTCAGCATCTATTACGCCAAAATCATCGATCTTATCAAGATTTGTCGGATAAGCGCCGATGTACCTGTCGTTTGCAAAACGAGCAGAAGCAACAGACTGAACGATATAATCCTTGACATAGATCTTATAGACCATACGGTCGTCAACGATCCTCTTGATAGAATCGCCTATCTTCTTGTCCCATTCGGCTATATTAGCGTTACTGTACTGCTGGTCAGTGAAGCCGGTATGAGTCGCAGCAAATTCATCTCCGTTTGCCTCAACTCTGTAGCCCTTCATACCGTCCCAGTAGTAATAGAATTCATTAGTCCCGCCCGGAACATGGCTGTATATGCCCTTCATAGCTTCAAGCTTCTTATCCTCAGCCGAAGCCTTGTTATAAGCTTCGATAGGCTTGCGCTCAGCAAAATTCATATCCGTGACAATTGTCTGAGCTGCGTTGAAGATCGCCTTTGCCTTGCTGTTCTGAGTTCTTGTATGAGCGCGGCGGAGGAAATATCCCCAAGAAGGGATAAGCACGCCGAGCAGAATGCCGATAATGGCAATAACGATTATAAGCTCGATAAGAGTAAAGCCCTTTTTCGTCCTCATAAGATAACCTCCCAACTATCCACGATTCAAATCTAATAGTATTATAGCAAAAAATTCACAATTTGTCAACAAAATCACAGCGTAAAATCTGCCCAATTTTTAGTGAACATTATTGTGCATTTCAGTCAAGAAGTTCGAGGGCTTTTTTCAGCTGTATATCATCATCTGTGCCGATAAGCTCTCTGTCCATGTGGACTTCAACATCGGGAGCTATGCCGACGCCCTGATAGCACTCCCAGTCGCCGACGGTATATGTTCCGGCTGTATACTTAAACTGGTCACCGTTATCGAGCAGGTTTACGATCTGATATACGCCCTTTCCGCGTGTGTTCTCGCCCACAATCGTCACTTCAATATGCTGTTTCAGTGCGGCGGTAAATATTTCAGCAGAGCTCGCCGTATTATTGTTCACAAGCAGTACAACTTTTTTTCCTTCGAGCTTCGGCTCCTGTTTCATAGAAACTATTTCATCTTTTCCAGTGTAAGCGTGTTTAACGACTTCACATTCTCCGCAAGACTGAGCTGCTAAGTATACCCCGACCTCAGTTTTTCCACCTGTATTGTTTCTGAGGTCGATCAGCACCTTGCTTTTGTTTTCAGCCTCTTTAAGTGCTTCATCATACTGTCCTTTTGTAAGCTCCTCAAAGTGTCTGAGCCTGATATACTCAACGTCCCCAATCGATTCATAAAGACAGCTGCTGTTATATTTGTGGTCGCGGACAAATTCGATCTTTATTTCCTTATTGTCTCGTAGGACTGTAAAGCTGACCTTTGTATCCTGTTTGCCGAGCATTTTATTTGCAATATTCTCATAACCCTTCGCAGTTACAGACTCGCCGTTGATTTCTACTATCTTGTCACCTGCACATAGTCCCTGCTTATCAGCAGCAAGTCCCGGTGTTATTTCAGTCAGAAGGATATTTCCGTCATCAGCCTTCTCAATCTGAAAACCACTTGCAAGCGCCGTTCCCGAAGTATTGACGTATGCAGTCATATCTTCTTCATCACTGTTTGCAGGAGTATATTTAGTATACTTATCACTTGCTGCGGCAGAAATATACCCAACTATTGCCCCTTTTACCGGGTCTTCATCAGAAATCGGGTAGTTATTCTCCTTTAGCATATCCATGCACTCATTTACAACGCTCATTTCTTCGCCAAGCTTTATAACGTCCCGGCGGCTGTAATCGAGTGCAAACCAACTCACCCCGAATGTAACAGCAGCACTTGCAAGAGCTACGGCAATATATCCGGTCATCTTATTCTTATCCATAGAATCTCCTAAAATAAAACCTCTCTCCCGAAGGAGAGAGGTAATTTTCTTTATGACTTTGCAAACTACTATTAATCTGCGGAAATGGGACCTGCTGTACCAGCCTTAGCATTTGTCTGAAGGCTTGTGAAGTCTGCCTCATCAGTAACGCCTGACTTAATTTCGAGATCGCCTGCATTATCAGGGTTGGGCTTTGTACCAGAAGCAACAGCGATAGCATCACCGATTGCAGCCTTAACACCAGCATCATCGCTGCCTCTCTTGAACTCGCTGTAAGTATCAGTTGTTACAACGCCGCCCGGATATGTACCTGTGTATGTCTTGTCTGTAGCACCAGCAAATGCTACGCAGCCGCCGTCCTTGACAGCAGCAATGCCGTACTTAACCTTCTTGATGTCTGCGAAGAAGTTAGCAACCTTCTTATCGAAGCGAGCGCCTTCACTACCAACGAGTTCAGCAGTACCGAGAGTGAGATCATCATCATCAGCATTTGCCCATGCTGAACCATTCCATGTAAGGATGTAGAGACCGCCTACGTCAACGCCCTCTTCGTCAAGTTCTGTAAGAGCAGAGTTGATGCCCTTGTAAACAGAAGAAGCAGCAGAGTTAGCAGAAGAGATCTTGGACTTTCTTACGTAACCGAGCATTGTGGGTACGAGGATTGCTGCGAGAACACCGATGATAGCGATAACAACGATGAGCTCAATAAGTGTAAAGCCTTTCTTTGTAGTTTTCATAATAGAAAACCTCCTTTATAAAATTTTTTGTGCTGTTAGCACGATTCATTTTGGGTGAGGGTTCTTTATATCCCCTTCCCTTTCCTGTGATTATAGTATACCATTTCATTCATAAATTGTCAATAGAATCTCGAAAATTAATTCACGAAAAGCTCATTTTTTACATCGAAACGGTAAATAGCCATTTAAAAAACGGGGTTTTCGTCAGAGTGCACAACGTTCTGTGAATTGATTAAATATAATCACTTGAAATTGTACCATTTGTATTATTTTGTCTAAATATTATACCCGTTTCACTGCCTCCAAAAAGTTAAAATTCGGTTACAGCTCATAGATCAGCCGCTAACTGAATCGTCCTGATAAATACAAGCTGTTATTTTTGGTACGACTTTTACGCTTTGCATTGCCACACATTTGTTCACGTGTTGTTCACAAACCTATCATAAAATATCCCCTGAAATACTCAGGGGATATTTTTGTGACAAATATTTTTATTATTACTCGATTCCAACGCCAGCCTGCTGAACGGAAGTCATACCGCCGGAGGGAGCGCCGCCCATCTGTGTGAGGAAGCGGTAGAACTCCTGCTTGTCCAGGCACTTTTCAAGAGCGTCAACTTCGTTGATGACATTCTTGTAAACGAGACGAGCAAGCTCCTGGTCGAGGGACATCATTCCCTGCTGCTTACCTGTCTGGATAGCGGACTGGATAAGGTGGATCTTGTTATCGCGTATCATAGCGGAGATAGCGTCTGTAACATTGAGGATCTCCATTACAGCGATACGTCCTGTACCGTCTCTCTTCGGGATAAGTGTCTGAGAGATGATACCTACGAGGTTGTTAGCGAGCTGAGTTCTGATCTGCTGCTGCTGATGCTCAGGGTAAACGTCGATGATACGGTTGATAGTATCAGCTGCGGAAGTTGTATGAAGTGTTGACATTACGAGGTGTCCGGTCTCGGCAGCGGTTACGGCAGCCTGAATGGTCTCGAAGTCACGCATTTCTCCGACGAGGATAACATCGGGGTCCTCACGGAGGGCAGCTCTGAGTGCGAGTGCGAAGTTCGGAACGTCGTCGCCGATCTCACGCTGGTTTACCATACATCTCTTGTGGTCATGTACGTACTCGATAGGGTCCTCAACTGTGATAACGTGAGCACTTCTGTTGAGGTTTACGAAGTCGATCATAGCTGCGAGGGTAGTCGACTTACCTGAACCGGTAGGACCTGTTACGAGAACGAGTCCACGGGGACGCATAGCGAAATCCGCAAGGATAGGAGGAAGCATAAGGTCCTCAAGAGTAGGGATGTCGTTGCGGAGAAGACGGATAGCGATAGCCGGCTTGCCCTTCTGGAAGTAAACGTTTACACGGTGACGGTATCCGCTCTTTGTCTGGAATGAGAAGTCTGTATCGTGGTGGTTGTTGACTGATGTCTGCTGAGCCTCGTTTGTCATCTGGTTTACGATGTCGAGTATCTCCTCTTCGTCCATTTCGGGGTACTGTGAACGCATAGTTCTGAGAGTACCGTTAAGACGAACGACGGGAGCGATAGCGTTTGTAAAGTGAAGGTCCGAGCAGCCGAGAAGACGTACCTCGTCCAGGATCTTGTGAATATTGATAATGCCCATGGTGTATTCCTCCTAATATATATGTGTATAGATCAAACAGAGAATGTGGATCTTACGAGTTCGTCGATAGAAGTCTCGCCAGCCTGAACAAGCTCGGAAGCGTTGTCACGGAGGAGCTTCGTACCGTTAGCCTTAGCAGCTGCCTCGATCTCTTCCTTGCCGCCGCCTGCTGCGATGATAGCAGATACCTTAGCGGTACAATGGATGATCTCGTGGATAGCTGTTCTTCCGCGGTAGCCTGTGTTGTTGCACGCAGGACAGCCGACAGGCTCATATATCTGGATGCTTGAAGGAATACCCATCAGCTCGTTTTCTTCGTCTGTAGACATTCTTGCTCTCTTGCAGTTCGGGCAGAGGACCTTAACGAGTCGCTGAGCGATAACGCCGATGAGTGAAGTAGCTACCATGTAAGGAGCAACGCCCATATCAACGAGACGTACAACAGTTGAAGCGGCGTCGTTGGTATGAAGTGTGGAAAGAACAAGGTGTCCGGTGATAGCGGCACGGATACCGATATCGGCAGTTTCGGTATCACGCATCTCACCGATCATTACGATATCAGGGTCCTGACGGAGGATAGAACGGAGGGCAGCGGCGAATGTCATGCCTGCCTTCTGGTTTACCTGACACTGGTTGATACCGTCGATAGCTTTTTCGACAGGGTCCTCAACAGTAACGACGTTTACGTTGGGCTTAGCGATCTCACCGAGCGCAGCGTAAAGAGTTGTTGTTTTACCGGAACCGGTAGGTCCTGTTACGAGGATAACGCCGTGAGGAACACGGAGCATCGACTCGAACAGCTGGTAGTTATAATCGGACATACCGAGGTCTGTGATCTTACGCAGAGCGATCTGTCCTGTAGAAAGGATTCGGATAACGATCTTTTCACCGTGTACCATAGGAAGTGAGGATACACGGACATCAAGAGTGGTACCGTCAACGACCTGAGTGAAACGTCCGTCCTGAGGGATACGCTTCTCGGCGATGTTCATACCGCTTATGAGCTTGAAACGTGTGGTAAGAGCGCTGTGAACTGCGGAAGAAATGTTCATCAGTTCAACGAGGTCGCCGTTTACACGGATACGGATCCTTGTATACTTATCGAACGGCTCGATATGGATATCGGTAGCATCCGCTCTGAATGAGTTCTCAACGATAGTGGTCGCGAGCTTAACGATAGGAGCGCTCTCAACACGGTCGTTAGCCTCCTGATCCTCGATAGAGCCGCCGAGGTCGCCAGCCATAGCTGTAACGCCTTCGAGCACGCTGTCAACGTTCTGCATTGAGTAGCACTTACCGATAGCCTTGTTGATCGCGGAAGTAGTAGCGAGAACAGGAACAGTATCCATACCTGTCGATACCTTGATATCTTCCAGAACGATGAAGTTTACAGGGTCATTTGTAGCGACTGTGAGACGCTTACCTGTGATAGCGATAGCGATTACCGTATGCTTTCTTGCAAGAGCCTCCGGTACCTTCTGAACGGCGTCAGTGTTGATGTCCGTATTGTCGAGATCAACATACTGTACTCTGAGCTTTCCGGCAAGAGCCTTAGTGAAGTTTATCTCTGACATAAATCCAAGCTCAACAACAACGTCGCCGAACTTCTTGGCTCCATTTGACTCCTTCTGGGTCGCAAGAACCTTCTGGAGCTGTTCTTCAGTGATCAGCCCCTGACTAACTAAGTAGTCGCCAATTCTCTCGTTTCTCATAACAAACCTCCGCTTATTTTTTAGAATCTGCCGCCGCACTGCGGGAACAAACTCTTAAATTATACTTGAATTATATCCAGAATATGTTATAATAGTATTATTCTGAATGAAAAGGAGTGTGGAAAAACCATGTTTGGATTTGAAGATATGCTTCACAGCGAATTTACTGATCTGCCCTTCAAAATCATGTTTTTATCCATCGTATTTCTCTTCGGCATCTGTATCGGCAGCTTTCTGAATGTCGTTATACTTCGTTTGCCGCGGCACGAATCCCTCATCAAGCGCTCATCGCACTGTATGACCTGCGGAGCCAAGATAAGACCTATCGACCTTATCCCGGTATTCAGCTGGATCTTTCTGAGAGGAAAGTGCCACTCCTGCGGCGAAAAGATATCTGTCCGGTATCCTATCGTCGAGTCGCTCAACGGCTTACTTTATGTACTGACATTCATTGTTCTGGACATAAATGCTAAAGCTATAATAACCTGCGTTCTCGCATCACTTCTTGTCGTCATCGCGTTTATGGACTGGGACACACAGGAGATCGACCTCATAATAGTTGGTCTGGTATTCCTTCTTGCGATCCCCGCCGCGATATTCACGGACGATGTTGAGCTCAAGCACCGCATAATCGGCGCTCTTGTTGTCAGCGTTCCCTTCTTCATCATCGGAGAGGTCAGCAGACCCATCATAAAGAAGAAGTTTGAGGAAGATTTTCGTGCGATCGAACTCGGTGATACTATCCTGATGTTCGCCGCCGGTGCTCTTCTCGGAACAAAGGCTATTATCGTTTCAGCATTCATCGGTATCATCACAGCAGCAATAGGCGGAGTGATAACCAAGATAATGACAAAAGATTCAAAGTTTGCTTTCGGACCCTATCTCTCGATCGGTATAATGTTCGGTATCCTCTGGGGAACGAAGCTCGTCGATTGGTATATCGACCTTATAACATACAAACCTGAGTAAAAGTCAAAAAGCGCAAAAATAAATTACAGGCAGCAGCAATTATTACTGCTGCCTGTTTTTATTATAGATCATTCAACTGTTACTTCGCTGGGTATTACATAGATGAAGTAGATGTTCTCGCTGGGGTTATCGGGATCATCGGGCTTAGCGACATAATGTGTGAATGCCTCGCCGATAGGTGCATCAACATCAGTGATATTAAGTGCCTTCATCTTGGGAATAGTGTGGGCATCATCAGCCCATACCACCTGACCAGCATACTTGTTCTTCTCTGCCTTCTCCTCGTCCGTTACCGCAGTCGTGTCAATGACATCGGGACCGATAACTCTCTCATAGCGGAATATCTCTGCTCTCTTGGTATCAGAGAGGAGCTTCTGGTTGATAAGAGAAGTACCAGTCATATTCATATAAGCAGGTGAAAGGAAGAGCTTGACATTCTCGGTCAGGGTGCTGTCTGTAGGATCGGTCCTTGTTGAATCGATCATATTGTTGCCCTTTTTGTCATTCTGATAAGCAACAGTGCAGAGCGAGAAGCTCTGTGAACCATAACCGGTCCTTTCAAGGTCAAGTCTGCTGTAGAACTTATCTGTTGTCTCATCAACTCCGCTGTACTCTGAAAGCTTTGATGCAGGTACAGGATTGAAGTTGAAGTAGCCTATTCTGTAATAGTATGAGTAATTTACGAAATGCTCAGGGTTGATCACAGGCTGATTTACAACAGAAGTAGCTGTGATAGTGGAATGACGGAACTCATTGCCGATAGGTGCCGGGATATAGCCTGCGGGAGATGCAGGCGGAACAGGCTCCTGCATTTCCGGCTCATCATCATCGAACCATCTTCTTGTATAAGTCATTGAGTGATCGGTAGGATTCTCTACCTGATATACAACGCTCATACCGGCTGTAAAATCGTAGATAGTTTCATAGATTGAACCGGGCTTATCACTGCCGATCGTATTGTCGTTGCAGAGCTTGAGCACGTGTACCTTACCTGTGAGCGGATTACCGCTGCTGTCGATAGCGCCGTCGAAATAGTCATCGACGAACTGGATAACAGCCTTCTCCTCTGTCGTTTTGATGTTGAGAGAGCTGTCGGTGGAATCTGCCTTTTTGCGATCGCTGAAGTCGCCCTCGAACACTCTGACATACTGAGCATAGCGCATCGACTTTTCGAGGTATTCACCGATATTATCGACATAAGAAGCTGTACGCTCTCTTACCGATGTCTTGGTCATTACCCTTGAAACAGGATCGATAAACGACATAACGAGCACCATAATGATGCTGAATATCGCAAGCACGATGATAAGCTCGATAAGTGTAAAGCCTTTTTTGACTGTGTTTCTGATCTTCAAAGCTGCCACCTCCGCTTATCATTCAGTCGATGAGTCGTACTGAATATCTTCGATGAAGTGCATATTCAGTCCGCCGCCGAGGTTGTCTGTGCTTACATTTGCCGGATCCTCAGCCTCATAGAGAATGCCCTTGAGCTTTACTTTTCTGTCTGAGATAGTGGCACCTGTAGGTGTAGTTCCACCGACACTGAATGTAATGCTTGCAACATACTCATCATCAGCCTCGCCCTCGACCGGTTTAGTCACCTTGTGAGCGTTGACGATGTCTTTCATCTCAGCGACCGGCAGCTGTGTCGCAACTGTATGGTTTACGGTGTTTGCAGACTTGATGTACTTGTCTATCAGACCGGATGCTCCTACGAGCACCACGGTCATAACAGACAGTATAGCAAGTGATATTATGACCTCTGCAAGGGTCATACCTTTGAGGCTTTTCTTCTTTCTGAACTTTTCAATTTTCATAAGACCGCCTCCTTAATATTCGTCGTAGTAAAGGATCCTGTAGTTGATGCCTTCATCTGTTGTGATGTCGTCACCGCCGCCTGCGCCGTCCTTTACATAAAGCGCAAGAACTTCGTTTCCGGATGAACCGGTATTGGCGTTGAAGCAGCCGATAACTCCGGGAGGATTGGAATGATTAAGATCATTGATCTTCGTTCCGTTGTAATATACGGTGTGATTATTATAGAAATCTGCCGCTGAACACTGGATATATACCTCCAGCTCAGATGATAGGATATTTACTGACTGCTGCTTGGCATTCTGCTCATCGATACGGCTTCCGTGACCACCGTAAACGTAAGCCTTGGGCTTTCCAAGCTTGTTCTTGAGACCGAGAACATTGTGCATCTGCTCTAAGAGAGGAGGATCGATCTTATCATCGACGTATCTTATCATAGAGCTCTGCTTCTTGGGCTCGATAGCATCTGTAGATACAACATATCCGCTATCGGTTGTTACCTGGAAATCCTTGTTGGATCTGAAGAGAATGTTATAGCTTGATGTTATGAAGCCTTCCTGTACACTAACGTGTGAAGCGCCGCTTCCGTTGCCAAGGTCCTTGACTGCCTTGCCGTCTGAAGTATTTCCAGTTACAAGTCCGTCAGTAACATCAGTCTCACTGCCCGGGATAATATCATCGCCGGGGATGTAGAAGTATACAGTACCGCCGAGAGTATCATCAACGAGGAGCTTATAGGGCGTATCAAGTGTGAAGTCCTTGAGGACTACGAGCATATTGCCTGTGGGCTTGAATACGATACCGCGCTGTCCGTCAATGTCCTTGTAGTCAGAAGCTGAACTGAAATCACCTGTGAGTATGCATGACTTAGTTACAACAGGGAAGCCCTGACCTGTAGCTGTACCGGTCTTATAACCGATAGTACCGTCAGATTTGAGTTCGTCGGCATATGTCTGACAGCCATTGAGTATCTCCGTAACGCTTGAATATGTCGGGAATGCTTCACCTGTTACTGAGTCAGTCTGACCAAGTGACATTCTCTCGAGCTGGAGTCTCATATCCTGAGGCATTACTGTCGACTTATAGGGGTTGATAGTTTCATAGAGCTGCTTAAGAGTCTTGACTACCTGAGTCTCGCTGGTTGCGATCTCCTTGACTGTTCCTGTAACAGGATCAGTTACCTTGAGCTTATCCTTGCCTATAAGTACATCTCTCTCTGCATAGGGAGGATATACATAGGGAAGAGTAGAAACGCTGCTGAGAGCCTTGCTCTCGTATGCGTCTGTAACACTTACGTGTGCGCCGCCGGGATTGAAGTATGACCATCTGTTCTCTTCTGTGTAAGGAAGTCTTACAACGGGTGTTTCAACAGCACCGGTAGAATCTACCTGGTTGTAATAGTGTGTCATTGCAGCGTCTGCTGTAACACGCTCGCCGTTCGACTTTCTCCAGTATGAGTAAGCATCTTCAGTAATGACATACTTTGCGTTTGCGTCATACGGATTCTCGTAAAGATTTCCGTCAGGCTTGGTTACAACCGCATATGTCATTGCTTTTACCGATTCAGGGTCTGCTGCTGCCTGTGCTTCAAGAGCCTCTACACGTCCTGTCCACTCAAGTCCGGGTGCAGGATTATGGTTTATATTGTATACTCTTGTCTGCATTGAGCCCCACATTTCCTGCTGAACTACTTCATAGTTGTACAAAGTATTTGGTGCCTGCTCAAAATTAGCAGAATCAAATTCATCTTCAACAGCATTTTCCTGGTAGGAGAAGCCAGCCTTCAGAGTTGACATACCATCAGCAGGATCGTACTTGATGCCGTTGATATAGAGACCAGCACCTGTGATCGTGGGAGCGTCGCTTACGAAAATGTCTACATTAGGTCCGTTTACATCAACTCTGCCGTTGATAGTAAGCTTGCCCTTGCAAGCGATATTGCCGTTGATCTCGAGCTCAGGTCCGAGTGTGAGATCCTTGTCGCAGTATACACCGCCCTCGATCTTCATCTTGGAAAGTGTAAGATTGCCCTTGGAATAGATGCTTCCGCCGGTGTGTGACTCAGCATCGCTTCCGCTTGTCTTGTTGATGACACTTGATGACCAGCCATAGAGAGTGTTGCTGCCTCTGTTCTTGGGAGTGAGCACATTGTTTGCATTACCGTCCATAAGATAGAGGTCGCCGCCGAGGAATGCATCTGCTGCATTGCCGGGAACATTGATACTTCTTGCGAAGATATTAAGCGGCTTGCCGCTTCCTACAGCACCGTGAAGTGCTGTCTTTTCTGTACCGAGACGGATGATAGCACTATCAGACGTCGATACTCTTACTTCCTGGTCAATATAGATGTAGGGGATATCCTTGAACTCATATGTTATCGGATTGCCATCTGCATCTGTGGTAGGGATATTATTGATAACGCTGAGGTTCGTACCTGAATCGGAAGTATAGAACTCCATTCCGCCCCATACTGTTACGCCCTTTCCGGGAGCGGGGAAGATGATGCAGTCCATCTTATCGGGCTTCAGGTCGCCCCAGATTACGAGATCCGCTTCAACACTGAACTTGTTATCTGAAATAGAGAACGGTGATTCAGGATCGTGGTAGAGATATGTCTCACTGCCGGGATTTGTTGCAGAATACTCATAATCCATTGTATTGACGAAGCTTGTAGGGGGAAGGTTGATGTACGATCCGCCGAACAGGATAGAACCTGTCTTGAATGCAGCTCCGCCGGTAGTGATGAATCCGGCGCCCTCAGCGGGTGTCGAACTCTCGGGGGGATTCTTGACTATGTAAGCCGATGTGACCGAATCAGCGCCGGCAAGCTTTACTTTTGAAGTTATCTTGAGGAGCGAGCGATCCTTCCACTCGTTGTCCTCTGTGAAGTAATACTTCTTAGTGCCTGCGTATTCGATCGTGACATCGTCCGGGTGGCCAAGTGCACCAGCGCCGGGAGCACTTGTATCGATCTCAACGGGAACGCTGAGCGAGCCGCCTTCATCCAGTGCGTTTACAACAGAACCGAACTGAGTGTCAGCAGACATAGCCTTCAGAGTACTCTCAACGATCGTGCGCGAGGTGATACTCGTCTGAGCTGATGAATAGTTGACATGTGCTCGGCTGTTCGTTGATGTCGCAAGTACAAGTGTGCCGAAGAGGAACACTATGAGAAGCGACATTACACAAACGACCGTCAGAAGAACTGATCCATGTAATTTTCTATTCTTCTTTAAATTCATTTCTTTAACCGCCTTTCGAGTTATATTTCTCTAATAACTGTTAGCGAATGGGCGAGTTGATCAATCTGCTTCTAAGTTGGGTTCTTCCATATCGTATACTGAATAAAGTGAAATTGAGAACTGAGCTGTTGCCTTCTTCTCATCCTCGCCTGCTGCTGCAGCCGCATCAGCTAATTCCTTAGCTGCTTCCTCGCTTATTACAACATTCTGGAGCGTAACGGAATCGATGATCATTGTTTCTTTCTGCTCCTCAAGAGCCTGCATATACTTCCAGATATTCTCCTTGTCGCCCTCGACCTTGATGGAGTAAGAGCTGTAGATCACGGATTCCTTGTTTCTTGAAGAAAGTGCATCGCTTTCAGCCTTCTCTTCG
The DNA here is from genome assembly GCA_017534835.1 of Ruminococcus sp. Classification (GTDB taxonomy): domain Bacteria; phylum Bacillota; class Clostridia; order Oscillospirales; family Ruminococcaceae; genus Ruminococcus. Next base: position 17,866 of record JAFXVT010000031.1, on the reverse strand, counting down.
TCGATCATCTTCTGAGTGTTGCCATTGATGTCAGACTTTTTGAGCTGATCCTCGCCTACTATCTTTGTCTTGAAGAAGTAGTAATCAAGGTTCTTTGTTGAAGGCTCTGCAACTGAGAGGTTAGTGATCTTTACCTCACACTCCTCTGCAAAATGCTGCATATACTGGTCGATCTTGCGGCCGTTGAACATATCGTTGTATTCAACGAAATCATCAGCAAGAGTCTGTGCATTGTCGTATGTCTTCTTGATCTCTTCCTTGAGGGGCTTGATCTCTGCTATCTTAGCATCGACCTCTTCCTTTTCCTTCTGTACCTTTTCAAGTGTTGCCTGATTGTCCTTGATATCATTGTATCTCGGCTTGATAAGAAGGAAGAAGCCACCGAGTAAAATAACGAATGCAAGAAGAATACCAAGAATAATCTTATCTCTGTAATTAAGTTTCATTTCCATCTACCTCCTTATTCAGCCTTATCAGACTTTTCTTTCTTCTCAGGCTTGTATGCGCTCTCGCGTCCGTTGATAGCTGTAGCTACAGAGAACGAAACTGTTCCCTCTTCGCTTGCGCCTTCATCGATCTCCTTCTGAGAAGCTGTCTTGAGATTATAGCCTGTATAAGCTGCATTAGCATAGTATCCCTTGTTGTCGCTGTACTCTTCATCAAGAAGATTATCAACAAACATCGACGGGAGCTTCTGAGCCATATCCTTGCTTCCGTCAGCAGTAACATTGAAGTTGAACGCGCCGCCGGAATATGAAGGTGTAGAAATGAGAGCATTCTTGAGACCGAGCTCTTCAGCAGTCTTATCAAGTACGAGCTGGATAGTATCGTACTTATCTCCGTCAATAACAGGCTGAGAGAAGAATGCATCGTGAGCATTTACCATTCTTGTGTTGTAAGAATTGACATTTGTTCTGATCTTGAGCAGCTTCTCACGGTGAGCAAGCTGCTTCTGAGTAGCAGGATCATCGATGTATTCTCTGATGTCCTTGATCTCGCCCTTGATGCCGAGATTGATAAGTGACATAACGCCCCATGCACCGCCGAGGAGAACAGCTGAACCGAGGATGAGTGCGAGCATCGGGATAGTACCAGCGCTGTCGCTGCGGCCTGCGCTGCCGCTTGCTCTCTTGATAGCTGAGCCGAGGTCAGTATCGAGGAGGTTGATCTTCTCGGTATCCTTATTACGCTTGAACATAGCGCCGATAGCGTTAGCGTAAAGTGAGAACTCAAGATTCTCGTGACCGTGGATCTGCGGAGGAACGTTGATAAGGCTTGTGTTGAGGTCGAGCTTTTCGAGCTCATCAGTAAGTCTTACATACTCGTGGGTATCACCGTAGAAGATAACGTTTTCGATAGTCTCACCGGTGTTACGGCTTCTGTGGAACTGTAACATACGGAAGATGTTCTCGTTTACAGCCTCGAAAACGTAGTCAGCGGATCCGCCGTAGTCATCGGGGTCGATGGTGGCGAAACGTGAGAATGAAAGCTGACCCTGCTCATAGAGGTTGAGAGAGATGAAGTTGTTATCGATCTGAACAGCGAGCAGCGGCATCTTAGATCTGATCTTAGTATCAGCAAGAAGAACCTTTGTGATACAGTTGCATCCTACCATTACAGATCTGAGTGAGATACCGAGGAGCTTGAACACTTCTCTGTAGCTGTTTACGATCTCATAAGGACAAGCAGTTGCGAGGATCTTTACCATCGGCTCGCCGGAATCGCTCTTCTCCTCAGCATCACCAACGATAACATAAGTTACGCTGAATGAATCATCGAGGTTGAGTTCTGCCTGTACCTGCTGCTTAACAGTCTTCTGGAGGTCAACGCCCTTGACGCGGGCAACTGTCATTTCCTTGAATATCGTGAGGTTAGAGGAGATGCTGACGATAGCTTCCTTGTCAGGCATCTTGTTTCTCTTGAGAACGCCGTTGATAAGTGTAGCGACGTTGGGCACGTCTCTTACGTGACCGTTAACGATGAGTCCCTCTTCGAGGTTAAGTGTAGCAGCGGAGCTGATCTTGATCTTGCCGTTGCTCTCAACGCCCTTTACAACGCGGACGTTTCTGTCGGTTATATCAAATGAAAGCATTTTTCTTTTTCCACCTTTCCGTAATTATTCGTTTTCGAGACCTTCGAGCGAGCCGTAGAGCGCGGGGTAGATACCGATAACGACCATACCTATGATAACGCCCATAACGATGAGGAGCACAGGCTCAACAAGGCTTACGAGACGCTGTACAGCTGAGTCAGATTCTTCCTCGTAGTAATCGGAAGTCTTTTCGAGGATCGAGTCGAGCGCACCTGACTCCTCACCAACGTAGATTACTGAGCAGAACATCGGTTCAAAGAGCTCAGTTCTTGTGATAGAAGCCGAAAGTGTTTCACCCTGTTTTACCTCGTCGACAACGTCGACAAACTTCTCATCAACATATCTGTTGCTGAGGATAGCCGATGACTTCTGCAGACACTCTACCATAGGGATACCACTGGAATAAAGTGAAGAAAGAGTTCTTGCGAAACGGCCGGTATAGATCTTTGTTACGAGGGGACCCCACATTGGTCCCTTGAGGATAAGTCTGTCGACCTTGTAGCGGAAGCTCGGGACCTTCATTGCGTATCTGAAGCCGAAGAAGCCGCCTACGACAGCTATGATAACTATGTACCACTGATGCTGGAGGAAGTCCGAGATAGCCGCCATGATCTTTGTCAGCGCCGGCATCGTCGAGGGATCCTCGTACATTCCGATGAATACAGGCATGATGAAGATAAACAGGAACATTACGATAACTACGCACAATACAGCGAGTATGATAGGATAGACCATCGCGCCCTTGATAGTGTTCTTGAGCTTGTTTTCCTTTGCGTAGTGATCGGACATTCGCGTCATTATTACGTCGAGCGAACCGCTCGATTCGCCGGCGTTTGCCATTGAGATAAGGAATTCGGGGAATGAGCCCGAGTGCATTTCGAGAGTTGACGAGAAGGATTCACCCTTCTGTACGTTCTCGTAGATGTCCTGCCAGATAGCTCTCGCTCGTTCGTTCTCCTGTTCTTTTACCAGGATGTCGATCGCCTTAACGAGCGTCAGACCTGACGTGAGCATCGCGCTGAGCTGTCTGCAGCAGAACGAAAGCTCTTTGGTGTTGAACTTGTAGATTGATCGTGTGTTACTTGAATCGTCTTCCTTAAAGTCCTTGATGAACACACCTCGTTCTTTCATCTTTTCGAGGAATTCCTGTTCATTCTCGGCGTTTGCCTTGCCCTTGACCTGTTTGCCTCTTGCGTCCTGAGCAACGTAGGAATAACTCTTCATAAAAACCACCTCCATAGTTTTTTGGTTAAGCCGGAACAATCCATACTGCCCTATAATAACAATTATACCATTTTAACAGTTACTTTTCAATCGTTTTTTTGCCTTAAATAATCAATTGGATTTTATTAATATTCACCAACGTTTATACGATTTGTATTATTCGTCAGGGCATACTAAGATTATTCTACAAAAAACAATCTCAAGGCAGAACAAAACGCAGCATTGTTGTCCCCATGCTGCCCGTTGTCTAACTTACACAAATATTATATCACAACGCAACTTAAATTGCAACATAAAATCTTCATTTTTTCTGATTTTTTATATAATTGTAAACTATAGCAAAACGATTAACTTGTAATTCGTCATTTTGCACTGATAAAGTGCTTTGAAGTGCAGTCCGGCAGCCGAAAAGAGTAAATATAATTCCATTATAGATTTATACTATTATAATATAGTCCGGACCGCCGGTCATATGACAGGCGGTCCGGACTGCTCATACGAGCTTTATCTCATATCGTTTCAGCCAGTAGTCGAGCTGCACGAAAAAGGCTATGGTCTGCGGCAGATTCATCAGCTGTCCGTACCACTGCACACGCTCCTCGTGAAGCAGCAGCCTCTCGAGCTCCTCACGCCGGACGAGCTCCGTAATCGGCGTATCTTCGGCAAGTATCGCTCTCAGCCTCTCTGTCACGGCATCGAGGAATGCAGGATTGTGCGTCTTCGGATACGGGCTCTTTTTCCGCCACAGCACACGCTCCGGCAGCCATTCGCTCATAGCCTCACGTAGCAGACCCTTCTCGCGCCCCTTGTAGTCCTTGTACTCCCACCTGACATTGTACATATACTCCGCTATCCGGTAGTCACAGAATGGCACGCGCACTTCAAGTCCGCTGAACATCGACATTCTGTCCTTGCGGTCGAGGAGATTCTGCATAAACCAGCGGAAATTCAGCTCCGTCATCTCTCGCATACGTCTCTCGAGCGGACTGTCCGAAGGCAGCTTCTCTGCGCTGTCGGCGGTGCGGCGATAGGCGGAATACACGTAATCATCGGCATCAATGAGCCGCGCATACCTTTCGCAGAGGAAACGCCTGCGATAGGCTGTGCTCTGCGCCCACGGGAAGCCGTCCGTCTCGCGAATGTCCTTGTCGCGGTACCACGGATAGCCGCCGAAGAGCTCATCGGCACACTCCCCCGAGAGCGCGACAGTACCGGTCTTTTTTATCTCACGGCACAGCAGGAGCATCGAAGCGTCCACGTCAGCCATTCCGGGCAGACCGCGTGCTTCCGTCGCCTCCTCAAGAGCACCGACCAGCTCCGGCGTATCCACCACTACCCAATGGTGGTCTGTCCCGAGATATTCCGCCATAATATTGATATACTCCGGGTCGCTGTCCGGCTGGAAATGGCTCTTTCTGAAGTATTTGTCGTTGTCGCGGTAGTCCACCGAGAACGTATTGAGCCGCTTGCCCTGCTTCTTCAGCTCAGCCGCCGCAACTGATGAAATGAGGCTCGAATCAAGTCCGCCCGACAGGAACGTGCAGACCGGCACATCTGAAACGAGCTGACGCCGTATCGAATCGAGGACGAGCTCGCGGGTGTGCTCGGCGGTCTGTTCAAAGGTCTCGTTCAGCTCATATGCGTGCAGCCGCCAGTATTCGTGCAATTTGAGCCCCTCCGCCGAATAATGGCCGCACCAGCCGCTTTTCAGCTCACCGACGCCGCGTATCACACCGCAGCCGGAAGTTCGTCCGGGCGCCATAAGCAGCAGCTCTGCCGCACCGTTTTCATCTATCTCGCGGGGAATATCCGGATTTTCGAGCAGCGCCGCCAGCTCCGAGGCAAAGATGAGCTTATCCGGCGTCTCGAAGAAGAAAAGCGGCTTCACACCTATCCTGTCGCGTGCGAGGAAGACCCTGTGCTCTGCCGGGTCATACACTGCGAATGCGAAAATGCCGTTGAAGCGCTCCACGCATCTCTCGCCCCATTTTATATAGCTCCGCAGCACGACCTCTGTATCGGAGCGCGAGACAAATTCTTCGCCAAGCTCTCGCCGCAGCTCGTCGGTATTGTAGAGCTCGCCGTTGTAGACTATAGTGTATTCCCTGCCGCCGGACGCGACCGTCATCGGCTGTCTTCCGCCCGAAATATCAATAACTGCGAGCCGCGTGTGTACAAGCGCCGCCTCCTGCGAAAGATAGACTCCGCGCTGGTCCGGACCTCTTCTCAGCAGAGCCTTCTGCATCCTCCTGCAAGCCTCGAGCTCCGCGCGCATATCCTCCCTGAAACTGATAACTCCTGCGATACCACACATACTTCTCTCCACCGCTTCACGGCATACGGCACGCCGTAGTGATACGCTACAGTATATGCGCCGGCTGCGGAGAAAGTGCGGAAAATGTCCTCCCGAAGATGAAAATAAGCGGAAATATTGCATATTTCTGTTGACAATTCCACGCTGTGATGTTACAATAAAAATAACAGGACGTCATAAAAAAATATTCCGGCGTCCACGAGAGGGGAAATATCCTATGAGGAATGTATTCAAGGCAATGACCGCTGTTGCCTCTGCTGCCGCACTGACTGTTTCAGGCGGAGCATCAGGCTTTTCAGCAGTCCTGTCATCACCTGCCGTTACGGCTTCGGCAGTGGATGACAACAACGACGACTGGCTCCACGCCGAAGGAAGCCGACTCTACGATATGAACGGCAACGAGGTATGGCTCACCGGTGCAAACTGGTTCGGATTCAACTGCTCCGAGAACTGTCCGCACTACCTCTGGAGTGCCGACGCAGATGACTGTCTCACCGAGATAGCAGACCGCGGCATCAATATTCTCCGCTTTCCTATCGCAACAGAGCTGATAGTTTCGTGGATGAACGGCACACCCAACGAGGTGAGCAGCTTCTCATGCAACACTGACCCGGCTTACACTATCAACGCCGACTTCTGCGGTCCCGACGGCAAGACACCCGTTGACAGTATGCAGGTGTTCGACATTATGATGAGAAAGTGCAAGGAACACGGTATCAAGGCTTTCATCGACATTCACAGCCCCCATACCGACAACTCCGGTCACAATTACAACCTCTGGTACGGCAAGGCAGGCGTTACCACAGATGTGTGGATAGATTCGCTCGTATGGCTTGCTGACAAGTACAAGAACGACGATACCCTCATCGGTTACGACCTCAAGAACGAGCCTCACGGAAAGGGTCAGGAGGGCGATGCCGCTGCCAAGTGGGACGGCTCCACCGACGAGAACAACTGGGCTTATGCAGCTACAAAGTGTGCCGAGGCTATCCTCGACGTCAATCCCCACGCTCTTATCCTCGTTGAAGGCGTTGAGCAGTCGATGAGCGGAGCTATGGAGGGCGACTACTGGGGTATGCCCGACAGACGTGACAATTCGCCTTACATCGGTGCATGGTGGGGCGGCAACTTCCGCGGCGCGAGAAAGTATCCTATCAAGCCCAAGCAGGGCACTTCACAGATAGTATACTCACCCCACGATTACGGCCCGTCTGTTTACGAGCAGACATGGTTCCATCTCAACAAGAGCGCAACAGGCGAAGCTTTCGATACGCAGTCGCTCCTTGACGAATACTGGTACGATACATGGGCTTACATCAACGCTGAGGACATCGGACCCGAGCTCATCGGTGAGTGGGGCGGTCATATGAACAACGCCGCAAACCTCAAGTGGATGACTCTTCTCCGCGACTATATGATAGAGCACCACATCAACCACACATTCTGGTGCCTCAACACCAACTCCGGTGATACAGGCGGACTCTGGGACGGTCTCGGATTCAATGCCGGCACAGGTACAAGCATCACATGGAATGAGGAGAAGTACAAGCTCTTCGAGGAGGCTCTCTGGCAGACAGCTTCTTCCGGCAAGTACATCGGTCTCGACCACCAGCGCGCACTCGGCAAGAACGGCATCTCGCTCAACGACTTCTACAGCAGCTACGCCAACACAGAAGGAAGCAACCTCGACGGCGGCAAGAAGGCAAACGGAACTCCCATTATTGCTGACCCTTCAACTACGACCACAACAACTGAGGGTCCCAAGACAACAACTACAACTTCTTCCGCAACTCAGACGACCACAACATCTGCAACAACGACTACAACAACTACAACAAGCACTCCCATTGTTACCGTCAGTAGTAGCAGCAGCGATACTGTTCCTTCTGGTGATGTTCTTTACGGGGATGCTAATCTTGATAAAAAAGTTAGTGTCGCGGACGCGGTAGCGATACTCCAGGCGCTCGCTAACGGCGACAAGTACAGCCTCAAGCCCGAGGCAAAGAAGAACGCCGACTGCTATACTCCCGGCGACGGCGTAACAGCAAACGATGCACGCGCGATACAGATGCTCGATGCAAAGACTATCAGCGCTCTTCCCTATTCGCCTGCAAAGTAAGCTTTAAGGCAACACCGCACAAAGCCCGCCTGAAGGCTTTGTACTGGATATGCTTGCATATTTTCCGTCATCTTGCACATAAATTCCTTGACATACGTCAGTATGCCTGCGGAATTTCTATACAATCTGACGAAAAATCTGTCGGCGCATCTCCAGCACAAGCTTTGTCCGGTATTGCCTTAACTGAAAATTTCAAAACCTGCTCCCCCCTGATATTGTTCGGGGGGAGCTTTTTTGCCTCCTTGATTTAACGATAAACGATAAATAATTATCGTTTATATTGCACAAGCAAAGCCTATTTCAGATCAGCCGTTTATATGCAAACATACAATATTTATCGTTAAACGATAAATATCTATTGACAAACGTAAATAGCTGTGGTATTATAAGCACAACGGAGGGAACAACGGCTCCCGCCACCAAATAAAAGGAGGAAACTATTATGAAAAACTCAAACATGAAAGCAATCAACGGGATAGGAAAGGCTTGCTCGATAATCAGCCAGATCGCCTTCGTATTCTGCATCGTAGGCCTCGTAAGCATCATAATCGTAGAGATAGGGATACTCGCATTCCCTATGGATAAGATAAAGCTTTCGGGCACAGCAGATGCAATGGTCACGCTCGAAGCGGAGGATATGGATTTCGGTATCAGGACAGCCAATTACCACTACAGTGAAAACAATCAGAACGGTTTCCGTGTCGACGTAGACCAGGAGGGTATCACTATTTCGGACGACAAGATCGACTTCGGCGGTATCTGGTCACTTGATGTCGACGAGGTCGAATCCACTGACAACGGCGCAACTTTCAAGCTCACAGGTGATTTCGGCGAATTCAACAAGGGTGCGATAAAGCGCAAGCTCTCGCTCAAAATGCTCGAAGCATTCATCTCTGTCATAGCTACAGCTGTAACACTTTTCTTTGCGCGCCGTGTATTCAGAGAGCTCGCAAAGTGCGAAACACCTTTCACCGAGACTACAGTAAGGAATATGAAGATCTTCGGCGGCGTACTGATAGGCTACGGCGTTTTCACCGGTCTGGTCCTCACAACTATAGTTGCCGGTCTCGCAGTTCTTATGCTCGCATTCGTATTCGCACACGGCACAGACCTCCAGAGAGAGTCCGACGAGACATTATAAGGAGGTGCGCGATATGTCGATAATCCTCAGACTTGACCGCGTAATGGCGGACAGGAAAATAAGCCTCAACGAGCTCAGTGAGCGCGTCGGCGTAAGCAACGTGAACCTCTCAAAGCTGAAAACCGGCAAGGTGAGCGCGATACGCTTCTCTACACTGAACGCGATATGCAGCGCACTCAAATGCCAGCCCGGCGACCTGCTCGAATTCAGCGATGACGGCGACGAAGGCTTCGCTGAGAAATAATGGATAAAAACAAAACAGCCATAAAGAAGGATGTTCCCTCTTTATGGCTGTTATTTTTCATTTCAGTCCCCCTCGTTCCTGCTTGTCCGCAGGAGCTCCGGAACTCTGTTTTATGCTTGCAGGTAAGACCTTACGAGCACCTGCAAAAGCTCGTCTCTGTCAATATGACGGATAAGATTTCTCGCGTTATTGTATGTGGTTATGTAGGTCGGATCCTCTGAGAGGATATAGCCTACGATCTGATTAACGGGGTTGTATCCCTTCTGAACAAGAGCGTCGTAGATGATAGTGAGATTCTTTTTGAGTTCCGCTTCCTTATCTTCGTTAACGGAAAAAGTCATTGTTTTGTCCATATCGAACATTATATCAGCCTCCTGACGGGAAAAGATACTTCAATAGAAGCTCATAATAATTATACACTAAATCCGCCGTCAATGCAAGAGCGCGGAATAAATTTTCCCGATTTGACTGTATTCGGCTGTTGGATTTGTCTATGTTCACCAATGAGATATGTACGGCACGTCCTGCGCGGACGTGCTTTCTTTGCGTCAGTCGCAGCAGCCTGTTCTCTTCACGAAGCTGTTGCAGTCGGTACATTCGGGAACGGTGGGGTTCTCCTCGTGAGTGCCGACGGAAATGGAATCGAGCGAGCAGAAATTCTCAGTCACCATATTGTGCTGGCACTGTGACACTGAGCATCTGATGCAGTCGTTCTTGTGCTTGTTATCCATAATACAAGCCTCCTTTGGGGATTATTAGCTTTTGAAGCTGTTGATAGTATGTCCGGTCGGCGCCGGATTATTCAGAAATCCTGAAAAATCAAAGATACAGCTGTGATTCTATGATATGATGTTATTATTAACATCGCACCGCCGATATGTTATACATATTTTGACTTTCCCGAGCCATACTAACCTAAAAGGAGCTGAAAAAATGTCCGTAATTCTGATACGTTCGCTGATACTGTATATACTCGTCATATTCGCAGTCCGGCTGATGGGGAAGCGCCAGCTCGGCGAGCTCCAGCCTTCCGAGCTCGTCATAACTATCCTCGTCTCGAACATCGCAACTCTCCCCCTCGAGGACGCCGATATACCGCTGACTGTGGGTATGACGCCGATACTTGCGCTCGTCTGCTTCGAGGTCGCGGTATCGTGGCTGTGCCTGAAATTCCCGATGATAAGGCGGTTCATCTCGGGAAGCCCCAAGATAGTGATAAAGAACGGCGCGATAGACCGTCAGGCGATGCGCGACCTCCGCTTCTCGGTCGATGACCTGATGATGGCTCTGCGCGGCAGCAGCGTGTTCGACCTTTCGGAGGTGCAGTTCGCTATCGTCGAAACCACCGGGAGTATGTCCGTAATGAAGAAGCCGTCCGCAGACACGCCCACAAAGGCGGAGCTCGGAACTGATACGGGCGATTCCGATCCACCGCAGGTCATCGTCTCCGACGGCGTTGTGCAGACCGCGGCTCTGCGCTCTCTCGGGCTCGATCCGGACTTCGCCCGCCGCACCGCCCAACGCTGCGGCGCAGATACAGCGGACGTTTTCATCATGACCGCCGACAGCTCCGGCACCTGCTATATATCGCTGAAAAAAGGCAGCAGACCAATAATGACTCACGGAGGCGATAAACGTGACAAGGCTTAAGATCAGTCTCGCCATACTCGCACTTCTCATCATCGCGAGCATAGTGTCGGGAGTGTGGGTGAATGTCCGTGTCAGCCGGCTCATCGGAGCAGCAGACACGGTCGCGGAGCTCTACTCGTCCGGCTCACAGGAGGAAGCAGTATCCGCCGCAAAGGAGCTCGAACAGGACTGGGAGGACTTCCGCGCCGCAGCTGCCGTACTCGTCAAGAGCAGCCGGCTCTCCGAGGTGGACCGCATTTGCACACGTATCAGCTGCTATGCGGGCTCCGCCAGCGACGAGCTGATTCCCGAGCTGATCGAGCTCCACCATACGCTTGAGCAGCTCCGCGATGCGGAAACTCCCCGACTTACAACGGTATTATAAAAAAAGAGGACGTCAAGGGGTAGCGACCCCCTTGCGTCCAAATTCCGGTCCCAGCCTAATCGACCGGATACGATCCCTCGCCATGCGTCAGCAATATTTCCCCTCTTGCTTTCTTTTTACGCAGTGCAATATCTCTCTGTTTTCTATTCTCAATAATCGCTGTCCTGCATCTCAGCCTTTGCGACTGCGTCCTCAAGTGTCATACCCGAGAACTCCTGAGCAGAAAAGATGCGTCCGGACTTCTTATCGTCCGCGAACACTCCAACAAGTACGCCTGGAACGGCGCTTTCCGGACTGTTTGGGGCCATTGGTCCGCCGAGATCAGTCCTGCACCAGCCCGGATCCGTCAGATTGAGCATAACGTCAGTTCCGTTATACACCTTTCCGAGGTCGTGAGTGACCTTGTTGAGAGCAGCCTTTGCAGCAGAATAGCCAGCCTGCTCCGGCTCAAGGTCGATGCCGCTCGTGGTATTGACTATCCTGCCAAAGCCCTTTGCCGCCATTTTCGGGAGATAATGGTAGCATATCATCATCGGCGCTACAGTATTGATACGGAAGCTTATATCATAGTCAGTGTAGGGAGTACTGAGATATTCCGTTCTGTAGGCGATCTGAAGTCCGGCGTTGTTGAGGACGATGTCAATGGGAGTACCCTTCGCGTCTATCTCTCCGAGCATTTTCTGAACCTGCTCCGGTTCGGACAGCTCAGCTGAAACAGCGTATGCCTCTGCTCCGAGAGCTCTTACCTCCGCGAGCACCTTCTCGCAGTGCGCGGCGTCTCTGCTGTGGAGAACGAGATTGCAGCCCTGTTCAGCCAAAAACTTAGCCGACAGGTATCCGATACCTCTGCTTGCGCCCGTGATAAGCGCCCATCTTCCGTTTACGTTGATCATAGATACAACCTCCTGTGGCTAAATTACAAGATGATTATACCACAAGTTTAAAGCGTCCGCAATATTACAATATCTGAATTTTAGCATTTGTATCATAAATTTTGCACATTATTTTCAAATCATAACTCATCATCTCCGCGGCATACTAATCCCGCAGAGAGATTCTGCAACTAAAGTAAGGATATAACGCAAATGAAAAGAATAGCTCACTCAGCAGCAGCGCTCATAACTGCCGCCGCAGTTCCGGCTGTGTCGGTCTGTGCCGCAGATTCGACAAGGACAGGCTACGGACAGGGCAGGGACGTTGACAGTCTCAACCGTCCGACCGGCGCTCTGCAATTCAACGACCGATACGGCGACCTTGATGCCTTCGCCCTTTCGGAAGATGAAAGCAGGATAATCATCACCTTCGATCAGGGCTATGAGAACGGTTATACCTCAAAGATACTCGACACACTGAAGGAGAAGAACGTCCACGCGATATTCTTCCTGACGGGCGACTACGCTAAAAACGAGGAATCACTCGTCAAGCGTATGATAGCGGAGGGTCACACACTCGGCAACCACGGGATGACCCACGCAAGCCTGCCGACCCTCTCAGAGGAGGCGGCAGAAAAGGAAATAATGTCGCTCCACAGCTTCGTTCTGAACAACTACGGCTATGAGATGCAGTATTTCCGCTGTCCATGCGGCGAATACTCCGAGCAGGCACTTGAGACCGTACAGAAGTGCGGCTACAAGACCGTTTTCTGGAGCTATGCCTATGTCGACTGGAAGACCGATGCCCAGCCGCCCCCGGCGGAGGGACTCGAAAAGCTCACAAAGTCGGCTCACGGCGGAGAGATACTGCTCCTGCACTCAGTCTCGGCAACTAACGCTGAGATACTCGGCGACGTCATCGACTCCTTCCGTGCACAGGGCTTCAAGGTATAAAGAAACAGCGCCGGAGCTAAGGGACTTCCCTTCGGCTCCGGCGCTTGTATTATTGTACACAGTTATCGGGAATTATCAGTCCTGCTGTTTCAGCTCAGCCAGTATCTCGGCAAGCCCCTTGTCAGTCTCGGAGCGGAGATAGGCGCTTCTGTACGCCATCACCATAACATACATCGCCTTGCTGAGCTTTGCTTCATCGGCAACAGCGCTGCTGTCGCAGGACTTCAGCTCGCGGCGGATAAGACCGCGTACTCCCTCGGGAGCGAAAATGCCCTTATCCTCGGCTGCGAATATTATCCTGCAAAGTATGTCATACAGCAGTATATCCTCAATTATATCGTCAGACGTGTCCTCAACATCGCCGTTGATGTAGGTCATAAGGTTTACGATATTCTCGAGCTTCATCGCACTGCGCATCATATTTATGAGCAGTATCCTCAGGACCTGCTTTTCCGAATAGCGCTTGCCCTTCGTGGACGAGACCCAGCCGCGCTTTATCCAGTTCTGAATCGTCGAGCCCTCAAGCCCTGTGAGCTTCGAGAGCTGCGACAGCGTGAGTCCGCCGGTAGCCTCAAGAACGGGTGAGATAAGTGAGAAGGCAGAATTTCTTGCCTGCTCGGTGAATCCGATAGTAGTGCCGGGGATAATTCGTTTCATACCGCACCTCCAAAAATGATACAACGATTATATCATAAGTTCACGTGAACCGCAAGTGTCGTCAGGCGATACACAAGCAGGATTTGCAGTGTTTTTTATCATTTATCGTCGATTTCCTTTATTTTTCGCAATTTTACGCAATATGTGCAAAATGGTTACAATTGTAATTACTTTGGATACAATTGTAATACAAACAGGGGAAAAACCGGAAACTGTGTTGACTTTGCGCCTGTTTTATGCTAATATTATTACAGACACATAATTGTCAAATCATTTCACACAGAGAAAAACTTTCGACTTTTTAAAGGAGGGTAAATTATGCCGGAATTCAACGATTTCAACGCTAATGCCGGTGATGTTGTCAGCGGCGTAGAAACAGTCAAGAAGAGCAAGACCGGTCTTATTGTCGGCGGTATCGCTGTCCTCACAGCCGGTGCAGTCGCAGTGGTCGCCGGCGGCGGTATCGCAGCTTACTGCTTTTCCGACCTCATCAAGAATCAGGTGAAGCTCCGCCTTTCAAGCCCTGAAAGCTACTATGCGTGGGTATATGAGAAGAACGCAGATGCAGCCGCAAAGCAGTTCTCGACGTCATATGCGAGGGGGCTCGACAGGTATGAAGCAGGTCAGCAGACGAAAATATCGCTCAGATACGACACAACTGATGCTGCAAAGGAATGGCTGGAAGAGGAATTGAATATACACGACGATGAGCGTTTCGTGCTCGACAGCTTCAACAGCGTGACTATCGGCGCAGACGGCAGCTCAAAGGACGCTCTGCTCTCGGGCAAGGCTTTTGTCGACTGGAACGATGACAGACTCGCTACATTCGATTTTGCTTCCGATACATCGACAATGGACTACTTCGTCCGTATCCCTGAGCTGACAGACAAATGGCTCGGAGTTGAGACAGACAAGCTCATCGAGGAAAACAGCTACTACGAATCCGAGAAGACTGTCATCGACGCATACAAGAAGGCAATGACAGACCCGCGCTCTGTTGTTTCTCCCGAGGAGATCGAGCAGATCGCTGCACGCTATATAAAGGTGTGGAATGAATCAGTCGGCGATGTTCAGCTTGAAAAGAAGCAGTCCGTCACTATCAACGACATTGAGATGAACTACACCGTTGTCTCTGTTGAGCTCACAGAAAAGAAGATAAAGGAGATCTCCGAAAACTTCATCACATCTGCAAAGGACGATGCGCTCCTTCAGGAGATAGTTGTTGACAGACTCAGCCTTATGAGTGCTTCTGACTACTCCGGATCCCTTGATGATATGCTTGAGGAAATTCAGGGATCGACCGCCGAAAACGAAAATACAGTCACATTCGATACATTCATTGATGCCAAGGGCGTTATCCGCGGCTTCCGCCTCACAGGAAGCGAGGAGAATCAGGAATTCTTCGCCGCGGTCGGCAAGGACGGCAGCAAGGTCCGCGGTAAGAGCCATTTCTACGACGGCAGCGAAGAGCCCGAATATGTTCTCGACCTCACAGCTGAAGAAAGCGGCAAGAAGTATACAGGCTCTCTCGACTTCGTTATAGACGAGGACGAAAAGTTTTCGCTCGAATTCACAGATCTTGAGATAGTTGACGAGGAGTATGGCTATTTCAACGCAGACACAGTTCTCACCATCACTGACAACGACGATACCTGCTCTATCCCGCTCACATTCACATCAGACGGACAGAGCGAATCTGTCTCCGGCAATATTGTCATTGAAGGAACTGACTACGGCAAGCTCACACTCACAGTCGGCGCACAGACCGGCGCTGAGCCCTCTGTTCCCTCAAAGAGCAACGCTCATATGCTGAGCAGTCTCGACGATCCGGAGGACTTCTGGGCAGACTATGTATCTCAGGACGAAATGGAGAAGTTCCTCGCAGGTCTCTTCACAAAGCTCGGCGCAGACGATAAGCTCGCAGCTGAAACTGCGAAGGACTGTGCAGAGGATATGTACAGAACATGGGACGATGATGACTACTACGACGACTGGGATGATGACTGGGACGACGATGATTATGACATCGACGATGACGATGACTTCGACGACGATGATTACGACGACATCGACGATGATGACTTCGACTGGGACTACGATCCCGCAGATGGTCCGGCAGCTGATGAGGGTCAGGCTTACATCGCTCTCTATGACGCAGATATGAAGGAATACTGCGCAGGCGACGGTTCCGATCATCTCTCATTCGGTGCAAAGTACGCTGATATCAAAGGCGACGGCACATACACAGTTAGTGTTTCCGCTGACACACCTGAGTACAGGGAGCATTCAACAGCATATCCGAACGGTCTCTCGCTCCTTATGCTTGCCTGCGAGGACCTCACGGGCGCGGAAGACGCTAAGATAGAGATAACCTCCTTTGACATCGACGGCAAGAAGTACGAGCTGAACAAGGATATGACAGTTGAACAGGGCGATGATTACTTCGCAGTTCTCATCTATGCAAATGATTTATTCGGATTAGGTGCAGATGATGAATATACTCAGGGCGCAGACCTCTCAGGTGTTCAGAGCTGGAAGACTATCACTATCACATTCACTGTGACCGGTATGAAGTAATACAACAAAAGGCGGGATCGGCTGCAAAGCCTTTTCCGCCTTGATTTTTCCAGTATTTCAGCTTTCTTTCACGAAAGTATCATAAACAGGGACTATAATAACATCATAAAATAAGAAATCCCCACATTTCATATAAACCACCCTAACAGGTTCAGCGGCGATCGGTTATCCGACCGCCGCTGTCCTTATATATGGAACCTTTTCCGCCTCCGTGACAATATGTATACGGAAGGAGGCAAACGATATGACAGAGCTTGAATTTGAAAAGCTGATCGAGCTTCACGGCGATTCGATATACGGATTCTGCTGCCAACTCACAGGAAGAGCAGATGAGGCAGAGGACCTGTATCACGACAGTGTGCTGAAAGCTTTCTCAAAGCTGAAAAAGATCAATTGTGATACTGACGGCGAGCGAGCATATTTATCGGCAAGGAACTACATCATCGGGATAGCTGTGAGGCTCGCCCGGAATCACGCAAGAAAAAGCTCCGCTGTCAGGCACAGGGTCGATGACGAAGAAAACGAGGTAAGGCTGACAAATTCTGCCTCGGGTGAGGACGTCGAATACGAAGCGGAACGCCGGGAATTAAATGTGCAGATAAGGGAAGCGGTGGATAAACTGCCGGAAAAGCTGAGGACTGTAACGTATATGTTTTACTATGCAGATATGAGTACCGGCGATATTTCCGAAGCTCTCCGCATCCCGAACGGAACGGTCAAAAGCCGGCTCAGCCGAAGCAGGAGCATTATCAAAAAAGAACTGGAGGAAAAGGGCTATGAGAATTACAGATGAAACTATCAGAAGCGCAATGAAGGTGACTGAAAGAGCTCCGGAAAGGGTCAATTTCAGGCTGTTTACCGAATTTCAGGCGTACCGTCCGCGCCGCTCAAAGCTGACTTATGCGGCTGCTCTGGGACTTCCTGCTGCTGCGATACTGCTCGGTGCAGGACTTTACACAGCGCATAACACAGGCTATTTCAAGGACGTGAAAAACGGTTTCGGAACTGTAACAGGTGTCACATACGAAAATGCGACCGATGAAATAAGCATTAAGGCTGTCAGAAAATCGGAACAGATCGAACTTACTGTGCAGATACTTGAACCGTATATCAATAAAATGCCATATGAGGACAGTGAGCAGCTGCAAATCGGAAAATGCACATTTATATCAAAAGGGGAAAGCACGGATTTTTCAACAGATGAAATATCGGAGGTCGAAAACGGCAAAGCTGTATTTCTCCTTGATATTGCAGACGCAGATTCAATATGCATAACTGAACTGATAAGCCGAAAAAAGGCTGATCAAGACCTTACGATCTATGGAAACTGGGAAATACCGATCGAATAGACACAAAAAAGCTCCACCCTAATGGGTGGAGCTTTATCAGTGCCGGCACAGATCTACTTTCCCGGGCCGTCGCCAGCCGAGTATCATCGACGCGGGTGAGCTTAACTGCCGTGTTCGGAATGGGAACGGGTGTGACCTCACCGCAATATGCACCGACTCTTAAAAACTGAATAAGCTTGTAACGCTCCTGAGAGAGCTCACACACATGAATCAAAAGGAAAAGCCCTCGACCGATTAGTATGCGCTGGCTGAACGCGTCACCACGCTTACACCTTGCACCTATCAACCTCATAGTCTTTGAGGGGTCTT
>JAFXVT010000030.1 GCA_017534835.1 Ruminococcus sp. | reverse complement strand
TACCCAAGCTCAGAATCCAGCTCTGATTCAAGGCTGCCTTCCATAAATCCGGAAAGTGCTTCCTTGAACAGCTCCTGAATATCGTCCATGCTCTGGATATTTGCTGCCGAAAGAAAATCGCTTATAAGCTCTCTTCTTGCAAGCTGCTCTTCTGTTTCGTTTCTTCGCCTTCTGCTCATAATTAAAACCTCCGAAGTAGTGTCTCTTCTATTATACACTACTTTGGAGGTTTACACAAATTTTAGGATAGACTTATACCCGAATAACATATTCATCTTGACAATCAAATAATTATGTGCTAATATGCAGATAAGACCGACTGTTCCCACAGTCGGTCTTTTTTGCATACTCTTTTATTATTTGCACAGGATCCGGTACTGAATACTATGCTGATGTGATATCATCTGAAACAGAGCTTAATTCCTCTTATTCAGGCCGCCATGCTCATGGGTCTTGACTGCTGTTCGGGTGTCGGGAGCGTTCTTGCGCTGCTGATGTTCCATGAACTGCGTCTGAGCTTTACGGTACGATGAATAGAGATTCTGACCGTTATCATACGTTGCCTTATCAAACATTTCCTTATCGCTGTTCTTTGAAATGACTGCATTGAAAGGCTTGGATGTATCTGCGGTATCAGCAACGAGATCATGGAAGCCTTTTTCGTCTATATCAAGCATCTGGTTTTCTTTCTGGAGTGCCTTGACAAGGTTAGCCACTGCAATCGTTGCATATTCAAACTTAGCGACCAGCTTGTTCGGAGGAGCGTGATGAGCATCATTGTGCTGTTTGAGCTTTTTCTGCGCTTCCTTGATTTTGGCATCAAGTGAAAACTTTTTCTCGTTAATCTCAGGCTCTTCCTGCTGCTGTACGTGAGCTGCCTGCTCGACCTGTTCAGCCTGCTTACGCTGGGCAGTGACTGTATTGACAGTATCATACAGCTTTGAAGAATCGCTCTGAGCCATAGCCTTGATCTGTTCAAGAGTTTCGGTGTCCTTGATATTGTCCATGAACTTCCTGAAATCCTCATTTCCCATGATCTCAGGCTTAGTGTCGCGGACATAATTATCGACACTGACATTGTCTCTAATCTGCTGGCGCTGCTCGTCATTAAGCTCGGGATGATCGGCGAGATACTTATTAATATCAGCTTCATACTTGCCCTTCAGGTAAGCCTCTGCCACAGCTTCCTTGGAAGCCTCTTTATCCTTTGCAAAGGCAAAGCTGGCTTCAAGCTGCTGCTCTCTGGCTTTACACTCATTTCTGACCGCATCATTCTGAGCATTCAGCTCCTGGATCATCTGATCCGGAGCCATGTCATTCAAGTACGGAGTGATCTTTTTTACCTTCGGTTCAAGATCCTTGATCATAAGAGAAACAATCCGGTTTGTACGCCTTGAACAGTCGATGCGCTCCTTTGCGTCGTCACGCCATCCTGTGAACGGGTGGAGCACTCCGGTGTGTGCGTTTTCATATACGAGCGCGGCGCTCTGAACGTGGTAGAGCTGTCCGAGGTACTGCTCGGGGCTGACCTTGGTCGGATCCATGCTTTGCAGTCTTTCCAGCTGACTTATGAAGTTGTTGTAGGTGTCTGAAGGATTGTCTTTACGCGTAGCCTTGTCCTTAGCCATTATATCCGCAGGCTGGGCGAGCATCTCCTTTGATCTGTTTGCAGAGTAAAGATAGTCATTTACAGCGTCTATCTTCTTGTTGCGCTCGGTGCACTCCTTATGCTTGGCAGCGATATCGGCTGTCTCCTCGGGGAAAGCCTGCTTTAATTCAAGCAGGTGTTTTTTCTTTTCGGCTGTCTTGATGATCTTATCGATCATTTTGCTGGTGAGGAATGAGTTTGTGCCAGAATATTCGGGCTTCTCGGAAACAGCCTGTCCATACTGCTGCCACACTTTATCCAGTTCACCTATTTTTCTTTCAGTAAAGCTTTTGACCTTCTCACCTAATTCGGGATCACTCTCTTTTATACTGTCAACTTGGATATTTTCTATGTCACTACTAATACTGTAACGCGTGATAATTGGTTTATTTAGTGGGTCAAGCTTTCCCCTATTGACAGAATCTACTGTTTTTGAAAGGCTATCCAGACAACTAATGGACTGCTCAAATGCTTGACTTGCTTCATCGGTTCCATCATCGCGAGCCTTCAGCTCTTCGAGGAGCTGCTTTGATTCCGGCTCTATACCGAGAACGAATTTCCTGAGCTCTTCCTCGTAAAGGAGCAGAGCATCCTTATCCTTTTTAAGCTCTTCGATGTAACGATCTATTTCCTCTACAGAGCCTATCTGCTTTATCTTTTTTAAATAAGCAGGCTCTTTAGCTATTGGCTTTGAGGGGTCAAATCTACTATAATCAAAGCGGATGCCGCCTATGATATGCTCATCTCCCATGGGAGGATGCTCCGGGATCGATTTCCTGTATTCCTCTTTTTTATCTTCCGGAATACTGGGATCATTGTAGATCGCTTCATCCCTGATAAGATCTGTTTGTTCATTTGTCGAAGGCGCTCGCTTCTTGTCGAGATAATCTATCTTCTTTCCATGTTTGCTGCTGTCATAGGATTCAAGAATAGTATCCGTCTCCATCCACAAACCATAATAACTACGGAAAGCTATGTTAGCAGCCTTAAATCCTGAAATGCTCGATGATCCAGAAGCAAGCCCACTGCCCAGCTTCGATACTGTTTTTGGGTCATCGCGGAGAAGCTCTGTTCCCTCGATCTCGTTGTTTTCTACACGCTTTTGGTAATACTCATACGAGTTGAGCAGCTTTGCTCCTTCTTGTGTCCTTTTCTTCAACAGCTCGTTCTGGACACTTACGAAGCAAGGATAGCGATCACTATCCATGTCATATGACGAAATGGTGGAAAAGTAATCCTGAACGGCATTTGCTTCCAGTTTGTATTCACTGTTTTCATAGTCGTCTATATTCATATCTTCCGCCATAATGGCACGTTCACAGACATTGTTATAATAATCCGCCATTCCTTTGAAGTCTCCGGCTAAACGCATTTTGCGCAGTCTTTTGTAGACATCCTTTTTGACCTGTTCGTAATCTCTTGGCATAGTAAATCACTCCATGAAAAAGATAGCTTTTTAGGCTCTTAAAAGTAATACCCTGAAAAGTACGGTCAGGTTACAAAGAAACTGTTCACTAAAATGACTATTATTTCTAATAACTGCAAAATGACGTATAAGATTGCTCTTTTTTCAATCACAGAATAACAAAATGATGGCGTAACGTTGTTGTGGATAATAATTCCTCCCGTTTTATCCTTTATCATTGACTAAACTGCCATAAAGGCAAACCTCGAAAACGGCGTTTACGTCGGCGGAGGAACAGCTCCGAGATTTGACAGAATGTCGCTTGGGATAGAGGCTTCAACCCTGTACGTCGCGGTAAAACTGATACCAGTATCCTGGGATATGCTTGTCTGATTCTTAGGCAGTATCTTAGGCTCAAATTCACCATTTCTGTCACGAGGGACTTCGTTATCTACCTTGCCCATACTGGTACGCAGAGTTTTCTTGCTGTGACCGTTACGGCTATTGTTAGTTTCCTTATTCTTTATGGGAGCTCACGCAGGACGCGAAGGGCGAGCAATCCCTGTTGAAGGTGATAAACGATACGCTCCGCGGCGAGACTTCCGTCGCAGGAGATGTGAACGCTGACGGCAGCTTCAATGTGTCCGACCTTGTGCTGTTGCAGAGGTGGCTGCTTGCGGCTCCTGACTCGGAGCTCGCTGACTGGCAGGCAGGCGACCTCTGCGAAGATAACAGGCTCGATGTATTTGACCTCTGCCTGATGAGAAGAATGCTGGTAGAATAAAGCGAAGCTCCCCGAGTGATTCGGGGAGCTTTTTGCGTGTATATATTTAAGGAGATTTGTTATCAGCACTTTTCAGCGTAGTCCGTGCCAGCCATGAAGTACAAGACAGGAGCGTTCGCATCGCTCATGGAGCGTACGCCAACCTTGAAAGCATACTGGAGCTTGTCGTAGTCATAGTTCACGAAGTCGCAGCTTACTATCATGCCGTCAGCGATACCCGAAGCAGCGATTGCATTCTGACCAGCCTGCTGGCTTGCGAAAGCGAATCTGTGCTCGGCGGAATCATAGTAATGCTCCCATTCATTCTTCGTAAGCTCGTCCTTGTTGCTTATCCACTCGCCCTCAGTCATTGCGAAGTTCTCGCCTGCGATGTAGTACCATGCAGAAGCATTTGCGTTATCAACAGGGAGGATACCGAAGCGGTATGCTGCGGAACCGTCGTTTGTCTGAACAGCCTCGGAGCTGACTATCTTACCGTTTCCGCCAGCGTATGCGAGCGCATTGTTAGCAGCTGCCTGCTCTGCGGGAGTTGCTGCCTTGTATGCGGGAACTGCTTCCTTCTGAACGGGAGCCTGAGCTGCAGCCTGCTGTGTATATGAGAAAGTGTTTTGATCTGCGTCGTAGGAAATATTCTGTGCTACAGGAACGCTCTCTGTGTTGCTGGAAGCGGCGTTTGTGCTCTGCTCAGCGGCAGGCTGTGCAGCAGCAGATGTAGCTGCCTCAGTGGTCTGTACTGCCTCTGTTGTAGGCTGAGCCTTACCTGTGTTCATCGATGTCTCAACTGCACGTCCGCAGCTTGCAAGTGCGATTGCACCGAGGATAGAAGCGATTGCGAATACTGTGATCTTTCTGGTTTTCATGATTGATTTCTCCTTTTATTATCATTTAAGATTTTCATTTTCTGAGGGGCTTTTCCCCTTCCGTGATTCTATAATACCACGATTCCGCGAGAGATTCAATATTCAATAATTCCTCGAAATGTAGCCAAAACTACGGCATTTCCAAGAGTTGTAGCTTAGGCTACAAAAAGCATCGAAACTGTAAAAAACTCTAATTCATGAAACTAATTTATGATTTAGGGAAATGACAGAAGCTCCCCAACTGATTGGGGAGCTTCTTTCTCATTCATTATGAATTTGCGTCATAATAGGGCAAAATGAGCTTGACATCAATTAATGTGATGCGCAAATTCCATATATTATCAAAGAATTTGCGCACCCCGAACGAAGTTCGGGGCAATAACCGCCTAACGGCGGTTATTGAGTACACATTAATTATAGCTTCTCTGCCCAGCCGAAGCAATGATGTTTCATCTCATATAGTTGCATTTTCGTGCCATAGCCCGCTACGACCTCTGACACTTTTTCGCGGTCTTGTTGCGGTACATTATCTCGTCAGCCTCGTTGACGACTTCTTCATAATCCGTAAGCTCGTTCAGTGCTCTGACAGCTGTTCCGAGACTTGCGGTAATGGGATAGGGCTTTTCGTTTGCCGCAGTCAGAGCGGCGATGACCTTTTCAAATGCAGCTATGCGCTTTTCTCCCGAAGTTTCATCGTACTTCCCGACTCCGATTATGTAGAACTCATCTCTGCCCGCTCTGACGAGCACCTCGTTATTGAAGGTGACCGACGAAGCCGCCGTACTCACAGTTTTTATGCCCGTATCGCCCTCGGTGTGTCCGAAGGTGTCATTGATGTATTTGAGCCTGTCCATATCTATGACACACACGAACAGGCTGTCGTCCGCATTTGCCGATCTGAGGAGCCTGTCGAGCTCGATCACCATTCCGCGCCTGTTGAGAGCTCCCGTCATCTCGTCGCGCACCGACATTTTCAGCAGCTTCATCTTCGAGCGCATCATCTCAAGCGCGTTGTTCACAAATCTCAGCCAGTTCCTGAACACAAGATTCAGCCTGTGCTTATCCGTGAGAGTGCGCTGCATGACCGCATAGCCGAGAGTACTCCTGCCGAAGTGGATGGGCGAGAAATAGTACACCGAAGGCTCTGAGTCATCGTTCTCGAACATTCTCGGGAGCATCAGCTCCGTCTTGAACGTGACGCTCTCCTTATCCGTGTGGAAATACGATTCACCGATAGCGGTATTTGCAGTCACTATCTTCATTTTCTTGGGATAGCCTACGGTGTCGTCGGCGTGCTCGTCCGTCCAGTCCTCGCGGAGACAGATGTAGAAATTGACGAACGGGAAGATGAGGAAGGTTTTCAGGTTTATCATTCCGAGACACTCGTCGGGAGTGTCTGCCCCCGTGAATTCCTCATACATATAGCTCTCCATCAGCAAGCCCATGTCGATGTGGTCGAACATCTCCTCGTCCGCGTAATTCGGAGCGGAGAAGAAGATGTGGTCATGCAGGGACTGTATCGCGCGCGTATAGTCGGGCTGACAGCCGCAGCTCATTCCCGCGTGGAAGCATATCTCGCTCTCATAGGGCATTATCTCCCTATCGGGCTCGATGACGCTTCTGATATAGTCGACGCATTTTGCAGCAGAGCTTGCGTCATTCGGTTCATATGAGGAGACCGATATCGTATTGCCTGCGCCTTCGTCCGTGCCTTCAAAGCCAAGGACCACGATGTCCTCGGGCACGCGTATGCCGTATTTGCCGAGCTTGTATATCGCTCCTATGGCGAGATAGTCGTTGCCGCAGATTATCGCGTCGGGAGCAGATATCCTGCCCTCTCCGATGTCCGCCGCAAGAACGCTTCCGCCTGTATACCAGAAGTCGCTGTATACGATGTTCTCCTCCTTCAGCTCGAGTCCGTGTTTGCGGACCTCATCGGCGAATATCTCCATCCTCGAGCGTGCAGCGTAGTCCTCCTTTGGCCCCGTGATGAGGCAAAGGTGCTCCCTGCCGTGGACTTCAATTGCGTGACGGCACATCTCGCGGAGGATATTCTCGTTCTTGTGGCTTATCATCGGGATATCTCCAACGGGCATATCAAGCGCGACAACAGGCGCTTTGCATGAGCTTTTCAGCGTGGCGTAAAGCTCGTCGAGCAGAGCAGTGCTGTTGTTCTCGGTGAGCATTGCCGTATCGAGTATCACGCCGTCGAACAGGTCATAGTTGGGAAGGCGGAAGATGTTCTGCTCGCCCTCCTTATATGAAGTTATGGTTATGTTCATCGAGGTCATCGCGCAGAAAACGGCGAGGTCGTAGCCGTATTTCCTGCACTGCCCGGAGATACCGTCTATTATGAGCTTGCCGTGCTTAGTCTCGGGATTGGACGTGAGCAGAGCTATGGTCTTTCTTTTTTTCAATGGGCTCATCTCCTTAGTCCTGTTCCTTGTTCTTTCTGTAATTTGCGGGAGAAACGCAGGCGTACTTTTTGAACACCCGAGAAAAGTGAGCATAGTCGGTGAATCCGCACTCCTCGGCGATTTCGCTCACTGTCTTGTCCGAACCTGAAAGCAGCTGCTTTGCGAGCTCCATTCTGCCTGTAATGATATCCTTGGTACACGGTATGCCGAATCGGAGCTTGTACAGGCGCTGGAAATGCGACACCGACATACTCAGCCGCTCCGCTATCTGCGGAATGTTCCAGTCGTCGGCGGGAGCGTCGTAAATCTGCCTGCGTATGCTGTCCATTTCTATATCGTAGTGGGTGTGCCTGCTTCTGACCGTCGGGTCGAAGCAGCTTTTTATTTCGGTGAATATCGCCCTCATTATGTGCTTGAGTGATTCGTTCTTTTCGGGCTTGTTGGCGGCGTATATCTCCGCGCACACGGCTATCAGCTTCGAGGCTGCGTCGGAATCGGGCGCTATCGGGACGTTGTACTCTATGCCGAGAGCGTCGAGGAAGTCGCTGTCGTCGTCCTCAATGTCGAACCTGATGAAGTCATCGGTGTACTCCTCACCGTCCGCGTAGATGGAGTGCGGGAAGCAGCTCTCGACGATGAAGGCGGTGTTGCTGCCGACGCGGTATTCGCGCCCGCCCATACAGATACGAGCCTTCGACCGCACGACTATCAGCTGCATCCCGTGTATGCCGTCGGGACGCTCCTTCGCGAAATCCGCCGTGTGCCTCCAGCCGCTGCCGATCATATTTATCTGCATAGTATTCCTCCTCCCAAGCTCCGGCATCTTTATTAATACTATACGATAATATCAACATTGTGTCAAGAAAATATGCAACAAAAACACAAGTACGTGATAGAAAAGTCCATTGCTAAATCGTGAATCAAATGTTATGATAGTGTTAACAAGAAGGACGAAATGTCAGAGGGAATGATTAATAATTTGAGGAGGAATCAGAAAATGAAACAGGCAAGAAAACTTTCGGCAGCACTCGCTTCATTCGCTGTCACGGCTTCCATCGGTAGCTCGTTCGCTGCTCCGCTCCCTGCAAATGCGGCATACGGAGTCGGCGGCAACGGGACGGCGATAATGGAGTACCTCGACCGCGGTATCTACGCCGTCAAGAACGGCGGCGGTATGTTCGTGAGCTGGCGCTATAACGCCAACGACTCCGACGACGCGGAGTTCAGGCTCTACCGCGACGACAAGCTCATCTACACGAGCAAGTCGGGCGACGCCACCTGCTATCAGGACAACGACGGCAGCGCGAGCTCGAAGTACCGCGTTGACTGCATCGAGGGCGGAAAGGTCGTGAACTCGCAGAGCTGCAAATTCACATCGGGCAGCAGCTACTTCGACATCAAGCTCAACAGACCCGGCTCGCAGTATTCGCCCAACGACTGCGCGGTCGGCGACGTCGACGGAGACGGACAGTACGAGATATTCCTGAAGTGGGACCCGTCCAACGCCAAGGACAACTCGCAGGAGGGCAAGACCGACAAGGTCTACATCGACTGCTACACCCTCGAGGGAAAGCAGCTCTGGCGCATAGATATGGGACAGAATATCCGTGCGGGTCAGCACTACACCCAGATGTGCGTGGCTGATTTCGACTGCGACGGCAAGGCGGAGCTCATCACCAAGACCGCCGACGGCACTAAGGACGGCACAGGCAAGACCATAGGCGACGGCAGCAAGAGCTACGCGAACGGCAAGGGCTATATCCTCGACGGTCCCGAGTATCTGTCGCTGTTCGACGGTCAGACGGGCAAGTGCCTCGACACCATAGATTATCCCGTCCCGCGTGGCAAGGTCAGTGACTGGGGCGACAACTACGGCAACCGCGTTGACCGTATGAACAGCGGTATCGCCTACCTCGACGGCGTTCACCCTTCTGCGGTTTACGGGCGCGGCTACTATACGCGGCTCACTTGGTCGGCTGTGGACGTCAGGGACGGCAAGCTCGTCAAGCGCTGGGTATACGACAGCGGCAACAAGGGCGGAGCCTTCGGCAACGGCAACCACAACGTAATGGCAGCCGACGTTGATAACGACGGCAAGCAGGAGCTGATAACAGGCGCAGCCTGTATCGACGACAACGGCAAGCTGCTGTGGTGCTCTGGTGACAAGCACGGCGACGCCATGCACGTCGGCGACCTCGTCCCAGATAACAAGGGACTTGAGGTGTGGGAGTGCCACGAGGACAAGCCGTACGGCGAGACCTGCTACGACGCCGCAACCGGTAAGAGACTCTTCCATATCAACGGTGCAAAGGATACCGGAAGATGTGCCGCCGACAACGTCTGGGCAGGCAATAAGGGGGCTGAATTCTGGGGAGCTGCCGACAACAACGTCTACGATACGAGCGGCAAGAAGATAGCAGGCTCGAAGCCCGCTCAGAACTTCTTCATCTATTGGGACGGCGACCTCGAGCGCGAGATACTCGACGGCACAAAGATAACCAAGATGACAGGCGCAGGCACGTACAAGAACATCTTCACGGCGGCGGACTGCTCCGCAAACAACGGCTCGAAGAATGTTCCCTGCCTCACTGCCGACCTGTTCGGCGACTGGCGCGAGGAGCTCATCCTCCGCACGAGCGACAACTCCAAGCTGCGCATATGGTGTACCACGGACACGACGAAGGTACGCCTCACGACGCTCATGCACGATATGCAGTACCGCGCACAGGTAGCCTGCGAGCAGAGCTGCTACAATCAGCCGCCCCACGTCAGCTACTACCTCAGCAGCGACGCCGCTCTCCCCGCAAGACCGAACGTGAAGCTCAACAACACTCCCGACACCACCGTTATTGATATCCCTTCTACGACAGAGCCTGCGGTCACAACTGTTCCCACGACTGCCGCAGCTGTTACAACTGTTCCCACGACTACCAAGGTCGTTACAGCTGTAAATCTGAAATTTGACCTCGGCGCAAATAATGCAAACGGCTTTACCTCGGTAAAGGCAGCAGATAAATACGATAAAAACAAGGGGTACGGCTTCTCAGGCAACGACGTCAAGGACGTTGCAGCTGCCGGAAAGAACGAACTCAGTGATGCAGTCCAGTTTACAGGAAAAACCACTTTTAATGCAGATGTTGCCAACGGACTGTACAGGGTTAAAGTCACTCTCGGCAATACAGCCCGCACAAGCGTATACATGGAGAATATGCTGCAAATAGTCAATATGACGGGCAATAACGCAGTCGATGAGATAATACTCCCTGTAACTGACGGTCAGCTCAATATCCGTGCAGCAGCAGGCAAGGAAGGCAACGCTTACTCAATCAGTGCGATCGAGATAAACAAGATATCAGACAGCACCACAATGCCTTCAACAATATGGCTCTGCGGAGATTCCACAGTCTGCAACTATTACCCTCTCGATTCCAATAATCAGGCAGGCTGGGGACAGATGCTCGGAAAGTACGTCGATAACGGCTGGTACATCAGAAATATGGCAGCCAGCGGCGAATACGCGAAGGGATTCGTTGACCACGGTAACTTTGAGTGTATTGAAAAATACGGCAAGAGCGGAGATGTATTCGTAATATCTATCGGCATCAACGACGGAAAGTATTACAAAGGCGACGAGTACAAGAAAGTCGTTTCCGATATGGTAAAAAGAGCTAAGGCAAAGGGCATGGACGTTATCCTTGTCAAGCAGCAGGGCAGAAAGGGCGATTCCTCTCTTTCACCGCTGCTCAAGAGCAGATACTTCGCAGCGGAGCTTGACCAGATAGCCTCCGAGCAGAATTGTCAGGTAGTTGATCTATTCACCCTCTGGCAGGACTACTGCGTATCAATCGGAGCTGCAAAGGCGGGTTCTATGTATATTGATAATGTTCATCCTAACCGTACAGGTGCTGACAAACTCGCAGAGCTCTTTGCTTCAAAGTTTGAAAAAACTACCTCTGACGGTAATGATATAGCTGTAAATCCTCCGCAGCCTGCCGCTGAGCTTCAGGACGGTCAGATATATGTGCTGCGCAATGCCG
Source organism: Ruminococcus sp. (assembly GCA_017534835.1). Classification (GTDB taxonomy): domain Bacteria; phylum Bacillota; class Clostridia; order Oscillospirales; family Ruminococcaceae; genus Ruminococcus. The sequence continues at coordinate 2,951 of JAFXVT010000030.1, read as the reverse complement.
AGAGCGGACTGTACCTCGGCGCGGAGAATGCCAATGCCGCGAACAATACAAATATAATACAGAGCGGCAATAACGGCGCACAGGCGCAGTTCAAGGCGGTATCCGCGGGGGACGGATACTACTGCTTCGTGTCGCAGCTCGGCGACGGAGCTTCCTACGCTATCGACATCAACGGAAAGAAGACTGCCGACGGCACGAACATCGAGCTCTACGAGCTCAACAAGGGCGACAATCAGCAGTTCAAGGCTGTGAAGAACGACGACGGCTCGTATAAGCTGGTCGCGAAGGTGGCTAATGATGCTTCCTGTATCTCTGCCGAAAGAGAGGGCGGCAATGTGCAGGAGTGGACGCTCAACGGCAGCGCGGCGCAGAGCTGGTTCATCGAGACTGCACAGTCGGCAGCTGCAACGACTACTACCACAACAGCACCGACTACCACAACTACTACTGTCACCACAGCTCCCGAGACTACGACCACTGCCGCCACAGAAACAACAGCCGCAGCGGGTATGCTCGGAGACGTAAACCTCGACGGCAAGGTGACCGTCGCGGACGCGGTCGCGATACTCCAGTACATCGGCAACAGAGACAGATACGGACTTGGCGAGCAGGCAAAAATAAATGGCGATGTTGACGGAGCAAGCGGACTTACCGCGAACGATGCTCTCGTGATACAACAGGTAGACGCGGGTATCTACAAGCAGTCGGAGCTCCCGATAAGATAAGGATAGAAAAGTGTGTTCATTGTCTCTCTGGCAAGTACGTAAAATACCAAGCAAAAAAGAGTACCTTCGGGTGCTCTTTTTGCCCATTAGTCACACTAAAACGAGTTTACATTTCGGGCAGACTGTGCTATAATAGACAGAGTGAAAGCGACGTCACCGACCGAGCCGAGAGCTCGATTCAAGGAGGTAATGCTATGCAGACATACATCACGCTCAATGACGGCACTAAGATACCGCAGTTCGGACTTGGTGTATATATGATACCCGAGGTGAGCAGGCCTACAACGCCGTTCTGAATGCTCTGAAAATCGGCGTCCGACACATCGACACGGCTCACGCTTATCAGAACGAGAGAAGCGTAGGCAGGGCTGTCAGGGCGAGCGGTATTCCGAGAGAGAAAGTGTGGATAACCTCAAAGCTATGGGTAAACGAATACGGCGAGGGCAGGACTGCCGAGGCGATAGACAAAATGCTCGCAAGGCTCGGGACGGACTGCGTTGACCTGCTCCTGCTTCATCAGCAGTTCGGAGATTACCTCGGTGCGTGGAAGGATATGGAGAGAGCGGTCAAGGCGGGCAAGGTGCGCTCTATCGGTATCAGCAACTTCGAGAGCGGACGGCTTGAGGAGCTGTGCGAAGCCGCCGTGATAAAGCCGTCCGTGCTACAGGTGGAGTGTCACCCCTACTACCAGCAGAACGGGCTGAAAAAGCGTATCGAAAGTTACGGCACTGTCATCGAAAGCTGGTATCCTATCGGTCACGGTGACAAGGGTCTTATAGGCGAGGCGGTGTTCGCGAGGCTTGCGGAGAAATACAGCAAAACCAATGTGCAGATCATCCTTCGCTGGCACATTCAGGAGGGTAATATCGTGTTTCCGAAAACAACGAACCCCGTCCACCTAAGGGACAACTTCGACATCTTCGGCTTCGAGCTGACCGCAGATGAAATGGCTGAAATCAGAGCTCTCGACCGCGGAAAGCGGTTCTACAATGTGACACTCGAAGAGCAGGAAAAGCGTCTCGGAGCGTGGAGTCCTGCGGATTAAAGAGAGAACAATAGTCGGATAAGAGAGCATTAGTACCAACGTCGTTGCACTATCATTAGGTTCTGGCGGAGCAATCCGTGCAGGTTCAACTCCTGTTACCCGCACCATATAAACAGCCCGATTATTCGGGCTTTTACTATAAGGAGCGATTGCTATGGATAAAACTACTTTTATCAGACATTACTGTACGAATTACAGAATCCTTGAGGATAAGGTAATTGACTCTTCCGACTATGTAAGCATAGACCGTAACAATTACGCTACATTTTCCTCAAATTATATTTTCCTTTTCTTATCAATTTGCAGCGAAATCGATTCGCTCGCAGGCGAATACTGTAATATTATCTCATCTGATTCAGATGTGAACTGGGGAGGTATAGTCAATAAAATCGATTTGATTATCTCTAAGCACCCAAATCTACGAAATAAACGTATTGATACAAAAGATCCATTTGAAAAGCAATCTTTCGTACCTTTTACCAAAATTGAAGAAAATACCACTTCATGGTGGACGGACTATAATAAAATCAAGCACAATCGAACTGAAAAAGATAGCAGCGGTCGTTATAACTATCAGAAGGCAAATCTCAAAAATATTCTTCATGCTATTGCTTCGTTATATATATTGCTACTGCTTATAGGAAAAGAGTTCGGTTTTGATAATACATCACCTATTACCTCAAAACTGTTTCAAGACTATATTGTATAAATACTAAGCCGCAGGTCTCCCTGTGGCTTTTTCTGTTTCAATCGTTAATCTCAAAGCACACCGTGCTCGAATCCTTGAAGTCGCCGTTGAATTCAAGCGTCACATCAAGACTGCCGTCCGCGTTTTCGTGGACGTTTATCTTCTGAACGAGCAGGCGCATATTTGCATCCGAGATGTACGGTTCGAGGAGCACCTCGTCCAGAAGCTCCGCGGTAGACATCAGCTCGTCACGGCGTTTCTTGCTGAGCTCGTCGAACTTCTTACAGTCCTCTATCTTCTGTGTCAGCTCCGCTATCTCAGCTTCTCGCTTCTCAATCATTGAGTTGTAGACCTTGGCGTGTTCGCGGTCATTGATACGCTCAATAATCACCTGTTCGATCTGAACCTTGAGATTGGCTATCTTCTCGGTGTAGTCCTTTATCATTTTATCGTATTTGGGCTTCTTCTTGTTCCACTCCCTGACTATCTCGTC
>JAFXVT010000029.1 GCA_017534835.1 Ruminococcus sp. | reverse complement strand
GGGTGGGATTCGAACCCACGTCCCTCAAGGGGCATCATGATTTCGAGTCATGTCCGTTATGACCACTTCGATACCACTGCGTATTTAATTTAACTATAAAACTGCGAGAAAACTGCGAGAAAGCCAATTGCAAACGCAACTGCGAACACCGCCGAAACCACGCAGAACAGGGATAAATCAAAGTGAGGCAAGCTCAGAAACGACTATGTTTCGAGTCATGTCCGTTATGACCACTTCGATACCACTGCAAAATTACTTATATATTATATCATTACTATATAAAAAAATCAAGACCTTTTATAAAAAATAATAATATAACAAAATAACGCTTTAAGAAACACGATTTTTCATTCCTGTTTATTGACATAAGCGGCATATTGTAGTATAATTGTAGAGTTAGGAGATGAGAAAATGCGTTCAAAGGGTACTAAGACAATTGCCGAAAACCGTCAGGCACGTCACGAATACTTCGTGCTTGAAACATATGAGGCAGGTATAGAGCTTGTAGGTACGGAAGTGAAGTCGATACGTCAGGGCAGTGTGAACCTCAAAGATGCGTGGTGCTCTATCGACCACGGTGAGATGTTTGTCCGGGGAATGCATATCTCTCCGTATGAAAAGGGAAATATATTCAACCGTGACCCGATGAGAGTCCGCAAGCTTCTTATGCATAAGCGCGAGATAAACAAGCTTTTCGGGACTGTCAAGCAGGACGGTCTATCACTTATTCCGCTGAGTATATACTTCAAAGACTCGCGTGTGAAAATGCAGGTGGGGCTCTGCAAGGGCAAGAAGCTCTATGACAAGCGTGCGGACGCTGCAAAGCGTGATGCAAAGCGAGAGATAGACAGAAACATAAAGATACGCAATCAATGATAATTAGCTGAACAGGGGAGAACTGTTCAGCTTCTTCATATTACAAGGAGATATAAATGATAAAAAGAATTTGTGCAGCAGCCTGTGCAGCTCTTTCGGTTTTGACGCTTACTGCGTGTTCACTGACAGCAAGGGACAAATATGAGGTGAAGCATGATATTGAAGTTCCGCCGAAGATGCTGTTCCTCGGTGATTCTATTGCTGCCGGCTACGGACTTGACGGCTATTCTAAGGACGACCTCTACAGCTGCCGCTCATACGCGAACATTCTCGGGGACAAGTACAAGACTGAGCTTGCGGACGAATGCGGTCACACAATGGTAAATAAGGCTGTTTCCGGCTATACATCGTCTGAGATGCTTCAGCTCGTGAGCAGCGGGAACCTTGATGCAGACCTTGCAGACTGCGATGCAGTCGTTGTTTCTATCGGGGGCAACGACCTCCTCGGACTCGTTTTTGAGCTGTTTGACCGACTTGGCTATTCACTCGATTCAGGCAGCTTCGATTACAAGAAGATAGATATATTCGGTGCTGCCGATGCACTTACTGAAATGGATTCCGAAGCAGATGAGGCTCTTTCGGGTTTTGAGACGAATCTGCCCGAGATCGTAAAGGCTCTTGATTCGAGAACAGACGGAGTTATCTACATACAGACTCTTTATGACCCTCTCGAATACTATTCAAAAGTTCCGAAGGTGCCTGAATTTTCACAGAGCAAGATCGGCAGGCTGAACGATATTATACGTAACGGGGCAGGGGATGCCTACAAGGTCGTAGATGTTGCTGCTGCTTTTGAGGGACAGGCTGAAACGGTGACGAACATCAAGGATTTCGACATTCACCCTAATTTCATCGGACATCAGCTCATCGCCGATGAAGTCGATAAGGCATTCCGTGAGACCGGGTTCAGCTACACTACAGAGGAGCTGACGGACGAATACCTTACTCGCGAGGGATATGCTGCGATAATCGGCGGTATCGTACTTTCGATATTCGCACTTACAGTTCCGGCTTACCTTGTCGGACGGGCTATAAAAAAGAAAGAGTAAAAAAATCAGGGAAGTACCGGACACTGCCGCGTACTTCCCTGTTTTTTATGAGTTTATAGGCTTGACATTGTATTCGATGTCATAGGCGTCATCATCGCAGATGCTCCAGAAAGTCTCGATAAGACGCTTTGCAACTTTCTCAGAGCTGCTTCTGTCAGCACCGACAAGGATAACGTAAATGCTGTGACCGCTCTTGCAGCTTATATCGCCTCGTCTGAGACAGCGCTGAACAACGCTTGTAAAATCGTTGACTATCTCAGGTTCTATTTTCGCGGAGAAACGGGTCGTGAAGCTGAATACCACAAGTGAGGCGTCCTTGTCGAGACGCTCAACCATACGCTGGATAAATTCGTAAAGCCGCTTGAAATCGTTCTCGTTGACGGTAAAGGAGCCTTGTCCCTGAGTATCTGCTGAGAGCTGCTCAATGAATGAAAGATCCTCGGTCTTTTCGGTGTCGGTGAGAAGCTCTATCTTCTTGTCGATAAGAGCACCGAACATCGGCAGTATGAAAACATCGTCCACACCTGTCAGCGAGAGCTGCTCCTGCTTGCTTAATGAGCTGTCGAATGTAGCTGCACATACAGGTACTCCCGTGCAATTCAGAGATGTTATCAATTCCGAAGCGTTCTCGCCGAGAAATTCATCTGATACGATAACGCAGCTGCAATCGGACGGTATATCCGCCGAATGGGAAAGTGAAATATCAGTATTACAGGCAGACTTTATGTAATCTCCGGTTTTGCCGCCTGCGATGTCGAGTACAATGACCTTGCTCTCCATAGAAATAGCTCCTTTACTATGATGAAAATAACTCAGGTTTATTATCTCATTTTGCGAGGGAAATGTCAATCGGCAATTTGTATAAATCCCATATTTAACATTTCGTTCAAATGGCGGAGCTGTTTTCGTTCAGTTATTACAAAATTTCAGTTTCAGTCCTCAAAATCATAAAATATTCATAATTTTTGGTAAAATGCTGATGTGATTTGTACGCAACTGACCGATCCAAAATAGTGAATGATGTCACAAGGAGGATCTATGCTTGATATTAACAAACAAAGCTCGGTTGAGAAAAATTGAATAACGTGAAGGACCTGTCAGCAGCTTACCATTGTGAATAAATTGTAAATTCCGGCAAAAGCTATTGACAGGTCCGTTTATTTATGTTATATTGAAATCGCAAAATTAAATTGCGCACAACCAAATTTGAAGAGGTGATATACAATGAGATATGACGTCGCTGTTATCGGGACCGGTCCCGCCGGGGTATCCGCTGCGATAACGTCGAAGATACGCAATAAGAGCGTTATTCTGCTCGGGAGCAGGTCGCTCAGCCCGAAGATCTCAAAGGCTCACAGGATAGACAATTATCCCGGACTTCCTGCGATAAGCGGAAGTGACCTTGCAAAAGCTCTCAAAGCTCATCTTGATGAGGTCGGAGTCGGGATAACTGAAAAGCAGGTCGGCTCGGTCTATGCAATGGGCGAGTATTTTGGTCTGCAATGCGGCGAGGAGATGCTCGAAGCAACTACAGTTATAGTTGCAAGCGGAGTTGTACAGGCAAAGTCTCTCGAGGGCGAGGACAAGTTCCTCGGAAGGGGAGTGAGCTACTGTGCAACGTGCGATGCAAGGCTGTACAAGGGCAGACCTGTCGCGGTTCTCGGATACAGTGCTGATTCAGTCAATGAAGCACAGTTCCTCTCAGAGATAGTCGACAGCGTTCTGTATTTCCCGATGAACGGCGAGGAGCCCGAGGAAAGCGAAAATCTGAAGGTAGTACGCGAAAAGCCGCTTGCGATCGTGGGAGATAACAAAGTAGCGGCTGTAAGAACTGATTCGGGAGAGTACAACATAGATTGTGTTTTCATTCTGCGTGACGCTGTGATGCCGGACAAGCTCATTCCCGGAGTTGAAACAGACGGCGCACATATCGTTGTCGATAATATGATGCGCACGAATCTCGACGGACTTTTTGCCTGCGGAGACATCGCCGGAAAGCCGTATCAGTATATCAAGGCAGCCGGACAGGGGAACATCGCTGCACTTTCAGCTATCACCTATCTGAACGATATAAAGAAGAAAGAGGTATGAATTATGATAACAGAGATCAAGAACAACGATTTTCAGGCAGTGGAAAAGGAAAAGATCGCGGTGGTGGATTTCAATGCGACATGGTGCGGACCTTGCAGGATGCTCGCTCCGATAATCGAGGAGCTCTCGGAGGAATACGACGATGTTGAGTTCTTTGCCTGCGATGTTGACGACAATGGCGAGCTTGCGATGAAGTTTGGTATCCAGAGCATTCCTGCTGTTGGCATTTTCAAGGAAGGCAAGCTGGTCAATATGGCAGTCGGATTCCGTCCCAAAGCAGCGATGAAGTCTCTCATTGACGAAGCAAAATGAGCGGGGAAAAGAATTATGAGTGTCTCAGACTCGGAAATCAGATGTGCTTTCCGCTGTATGCAGCTTCGAGGGAGATAGTCAGCCGCTACAAAGCACCGCTTGACGAGATTGGTCTGACATATACTCAGTACATCACGATGCTCGTTGTCTGGGAGCACAATGTCATCAGTGTCAAGGACATCGGAAAGCTTCTGTATCTCGATTCCGGCACGCTGACGCCGCTTCTGAAAAAGCTTGAACAGAAGGGCTATATTGAGCGCAAACGTGACAGCTCCGATGAACGTCTGCTGAATGTTTCGCTTACGGAAGAAGGACTCGCGCTCAGAGATAAAGCGCTCGAAGTGCCGGAAAAGGTCGCCTGTACGATCGATCTTGCACCTGAAGAGGTATCATTTCTGTGCCGTATCCTTCATAAGCTCATAGGCGAAAAAGAATAAAAAAACGGCTGTATCAGTTGATACAGCCGCTTCTGTTATATCCCGAGATACTCTTTGAGAGCCGGAGCTAACGCATTCATATCGTTGTAGCCGAGCCAGTAAAGAGCTCCGAGTTTGTTCATATCGCCGTCAAAACGTGTTACCTGAACTGTCTCAGACGGCGAGATAAGAAAAATATCACCGTTTTTCGCACGCCTTTGCAGCTCTTCAACGTCAGAGTTGAAGTTCTCGTTCACCTTTGACATAGCTTCTGCGAACTTCGGATATTTGCGGTACATTATGTTAGTCAGCGGTGAAGTGCCGGGCTTGCGTCTGTAGCTGAGCTCTCGTGTCCTTACGACTACGACCTTGCTTTCGCCGGACGTATCTGCCCAGCGGTAAGGTATCTTTTCAACGCAGCCGCCGTCGAGATAGGGGATGCCGTTGATAATGACGGGCATAGTGACATACGGTACGCTTGCAGAAGCCTGTACAGCTTTAAGAATATCGCAGCTGTCCTTCTCAAAGTATTCGACCTCACCTGTCAGCATATTTGAAGCGGAAACAGCAAGTCTCTGCGGAGAAGCTTCAAGCCGGCGCTTATCAAGGGGATGAGCGCGGAATATGTCGTCATAGAGGTAATCGAACCCTGTTATACCGTGTGAACGTTTGAGTGCGCCGAAGCCGCAGTAGTTGCTGTCGTGACGGTATGCGAGGTCTATCCTCGCGCCCCAGCCTATCTGTCCGGAAACGTATCCGACAGCCGAGAGCGCACCTGCCGAGACTCCTACGACTGATGTGAGCTCAATACCGTGTTCCATCATCGAATCGAGTACACCGAGAGTGTACAGTCCCTTCCAGCCGCCTCCCTCGAGAACGAGACAGCCTCGCGTAAGCTTAGTAGTTGCCGTACCTACCGGCAGCTTGTTGATGTCTTTATAAATTATCCTTTTCATATTCTGCTCCTGTGATAAGAATCTGACAATAATATGATACTACAATTCTGACCGAAAGTCAATATGAAAAATACTATTGACAATCTATTGTCATAGTGATATAATGTTAGTGTAATCTTCAGGGCAGGGTGAAAGTCCCTACCGGCAGTAAAGCCTGCGAGCCCGAATGGGCTGATCCGGTGAGATCCCGGAGCCGACGGTCGCTTGATATTACCAAGCGTGCTGAAATGTTCAGCAATAGTCCGGATGAAAGAAGATGTCACAATGAAATGTGATATTCAGCGCCCCGAAGGGTATATCGTTAGGTATACCTAAAGGGCGCTTTTTGGATGTGATATAATGGAAGAAAGGTTTATGCGGCGCGCGATAGAGCTTGCAAAGCTCGGGATGGGCTTTGTGAGTCCGAATCCTATGGTCGGTGCAGTTATCGTAAGAAACGGAGAGATAATTGGCGAGGGCTATCACCGCAGATACGGAGACCTCCACGCTGAAAGAACAGCTTTTGCAAACTGCGACTCGCGAAATATCGACTGCACCGGTGCTGAGATGTATGTCACGCTCGAGCCATGCTGTCATCACGGCAAGCAGCCGCCTTGCACCGAAGCTGTTATCGGACACGGTATCAGCCGCGTATACATCGGCTCTGCGGACCCGAATCCGCTTGTTGCCGGGAGGGGCGTTCAGATACTTCGCGAGCACGCTATCGAAGTTGTCGAGAACGTACTTCGCAGCGAGTGTGATGCGATAAATGAGATATTTTTCAAGTATATCACGACAGGTCTGCCATTCGTCACGATGAAATATGCAATGACTGCGGACGGCAAGATCGCGTGCTATACAGGCAGATCCAAATGGGTAACGGGAGAGGCTTCACGCGAAGATGTTCAGCGGAGCAGACTGAAGCATTCTGCGATAATGGTCGGCATCGGAACTGTCCTTGCCGATGACCCGATGCTGACCTGCCGCCTTGAAAACGGAAGAGACCCGGTACGCATAATATGTGATTCAGGACTGCGGACACCGACGGAAAGCAATATCGTCAGAACAGCAACAAGTGTCCCGACGATCATCGCGACTCTCGTTTCTGACGAAAGAAAAAAGGTATATGAAGAATCCGGCTGTACCGTTCTTACTATTGGTGAAAAAAAAGGGCACGTCGATCTCAGCGAGCTTATGAGGAAGCTCGGCGAAATGAAGATAGACAGTGTACTTCTTGAAGGCGGCGGCGAGCTCAACTGGTCCGCACTTGAAGCCGGTATCGTAGATAAGGTACAGGCATATATTGCACCGAAGATATTTGGCGGAGCTGCTGCAAAGACTCCCGTGTCCGGACGGGGCGCCGATGATCCGGAATCTGCATTTATGCTTGAAACCGTCTCTGTTCGCACTATAGGCGAGGATATTCTCATAGAAAGCAGGGTGAAGAATGTTCACGGGAATAATTGAAGAGGTCGGAAGTGTTATCAGTATCCGGCGGAGCGCAGTTAGCTCCTATATCAGGCTCAGGGCACAAAAAGTTCTCTCCGGAACGAAGCCCGGCGACAGTATCGCCGTGAACGGAGTCTGCCTGACTGTAACGGAGCTCGATGATACGTCCTTTCAGGCAGACGTTATGAATGAGACGCTGAGCCGTTCATCGCTCGGAAGCCTCACAAACGGAAGTCCTGTCAATCTCGAGCGTGCAATGGCAGCGGACGGAAGATTCGGCGGTCATATCGTTTCCGGGCACATAGACGGTACAGGCACGATAACCGGTATCAGAAATGACGGTATCGCGGTGTGGTACACAGTTTCAGCAAAGCCCGGGATAATGCGGTATATAGTGGAAAAGGGCTCGATAGCGATCGACGGTATCAGCCTTACAGTTGCGAAGGTGACAGATAGCAGCTTCAGCGTGTCAGTTATCCCGCATACAGCAGCGCATACCATACTCGGAAGCAGAAAAAAGGGCGATGTCGTAAATCTTGAAAATGACATTGTTGCAAAATATATCGAGAAGCTCATCAAGCCGGAAAGCTCCAAAAACGGAGTTTCGCTGGAGCTGCTTGCAAGGAACGGATTTATGTGAGGAGGGATAGTATGAAAAAAAGAGCATTAGCGGTCGCGGTACTTTCCGCGCTTGCGCTCGTTTCGTGTGATGTCGATGTGAAGAACCCGGTAGTTACGGTCAATGACTCGGAATCGCTCACTGTTGACACCGGTTCGGTCACTGAGCTGAAAATAGGTCACAACGTAGGAAGTATAAGTCTTTCTTACGGTGAAGGAGAAAAAGCCGAGATACAGGTGAATTACAGGTATCAGGGCTTTTCGCAGAAGGTAGTCGACGAGATAGGCGAGCACATAGCGTGCAAGGCTGAGACAGAGGACGACAAGCTCGTTATCAGTATCATCGACAAGGAATCCGGCAAGCCTTTCAGCTATTGGAAGAACAATAACTCAAAGGCAAGTGAGGTCACAGTTGACCTTGATGTAAAGCTGCCGAAAAAATTCGACAAATTCGACGTCGCATCTGACGTAGGCAGCATTACGGCAGATTCGCTCACCGGGACCTTCGATGTAAGATGTGATGTCGGAAATATCGAAATGACTTCTATCGAGCTGCTCGGCGACTCGGAGATCGTATCAGACGTAGGCGACATCTCACTTGGGATTGAAAAGGTCGGAGAGTGCGAAGTCAAGCTGAGCTCCGATGTCGGGAATATCAGTATAGATACAGGCACACTGAAATACGAATCCGATGATGAGGGCAGCAAGCCTGTCGGAGCAAAGAAAGAGATCGTCATCGACGGCAAGTGCAATATGAAGCTTGAATGTGATGTCGGAGAAGTTACTATCGGACAGGAGGAATAATATGTTTGAATACAATACAGTCGAGGAGGCTGTAGAAGCGCTCCGCAACGGAGAGATCATCCTCGTTACCGACGATGAAGACCGCGAAAACGAGGGAGATATGATATGCGCCGCGGAGTTTGCTACAACTGAAAATGTCAACTTTATGGCAGTCCACGCAAGGGGACTCATCTGTATGCCTATGAGCATTGAGCTCTGTGAGAAGCTTCATCTGACACAGATGGTCGATTACAACACCGACAATCACTGCACAGCTTTCACTGTCTCGATAGACCACGTTGATACAACTACTGGCATCTCAGCCGAGGAGCGCGGATATACCGCACGTATGGCTGTGAGCGATACAGCAAAGCCCGAGGATTTCCGACGCCCCGGACATATGTTCCCGCTTGCCGCTAAAAAGAACGGTGTCCTTGAACGTGAGGGACACACAGAGGCTACGGTCGACCTGATGAAGCTTGCAGGTCTGAAGGGCTGCGGACTCTGCTGTGAGATAATGCGCGATGACGGAACTATGATGCGCTCTGAGGAGCTCAAGCAGAAGGCACAGGAATGGGGAATGAAGTTCATCACAATACAGGCTCTGAAGGAGTATCGCAAGGTGAACGACAAGCTCGTTGAATGTGTTGCGAATACTAAGCTCCCGACGAAATACGGTGAATTCAGAGCTCTCGGTTTCGTGAACAAGCTCAACGGCGAGCACCACGTAGCACTTGTCAAGGGCGACATCGGTGACGGCGAAAACATACTCTGCCGAGTACATTCCGAGTGCCTCACCGGAGACGCATTCGGCTCGCTCAAATGTGACTGCGGACAGCAGTTTGCCTCCGCAATGACACAGATCGAAAAAGAGGGCAGGGGGATACTGCTCTATATGCGGCAGGAAGGACGCGGTATCGGACTTATAAACAAGCTCCGCGCTTACGAATTGCAGGACAAGGGAATGGACACGCTCGAAGCTAATCTTGCGCTCGGATTCCCCGGAGATATGCGCGAATACTATATCGGCGCACAGATTCTCCGCGAGCTCGGCTGCAAGACTCTGCGGCTGCTCACGAACAATCCGGAAAAGGTCTACGGACTCAGCGGCTTCGGTCTCGAGATAAAAGAACGCATCCCGATACAGATGGACGCAACAGCCTACGACCTCTTCTACCTCAAGACAAAACAGGCTAAAATGGGACATATCCTCGATTACTGATGTGTCCGCTCAAATAAATATCAAGGAGAAATAATATGAAAGTTTACGAAGGAAATCTTGTCCCCAAGGACGTCAGAATAGGAATAGTTGTTGCACGATTCAACGAATTCATCACAAATAAGCTCCTCGGCGGAGCTATCGACACGCTCAAACGCCACGAGCTTCCCGACAATTCGATAGATGTTGCATGGGTGCCCGGTGCATTCGAGATACCGCTCATCGCCTCAAAAATGGCAAAGTCCGGCAAATATGATGCGGTTATATGTCTCGGAGCTATTATCCGCGGCAGCACTTCTCACTATGACCTCGTCTGCAACGAGTGCGCAAAGGGCATTGCTCAGGTCTCGATGAGCAGCGATATACCGGTAATGTTCGGCGTTATCACCACCGAGAATATCGAGCAGGCTATCGAGCGCGCAGGCTCGAAGGCTGGCAATAAGGGCAGCGAGTGCGCTGAAGGAGCTATCGAGATGATTAACCTTATTCGTGAGATAGAGGATTGAGCCTATTGAAGAAAGGCAGGTCTGATAGATATAGCAAACGATAATTTCCTGAGCAGATTCAGGCATAAATACATCGGAAGCAAAGTATTCTACAAAAGTGTACTGACGATGGTGGTGCCGATGATATTGCAGATGCTTGTCACGAATTTCGTATCAATGCTCGACAACATAATGCTTGGCAGAGTCGGTACGGAGCAGATGAGCGGTGCTTCTATCGTCAACCAGTACATCTTCATTTTCATCATCTCCACATTCGGAGCAGTATCGGGTCCGGGGATTTTCGGAGCTCAGTTCTTCGGAAAGGGCGACGCGAAGGGGCAGATGTACACGTTCAGATTCAGGCTGTTTGTATGTCTTGTTATCGCTGTTATCGCGGCTGCACTGTTCCACTTTTTCGACGAAGAGCTCATATCGCTTTTTCTCAGCAAGGACGACTCTCCGGAACAGATAAAAGCCACTCTCGGCTATGGCAGGACGTATATGCAGATAATGATAATCTCCCTCGTACCAAACGCCATACGTCAGGCATATGCGAGCGTCGTCAGCGAATGCGGTGAGACAAGGATACCTATGGCAGCTTCGATGACGGCAGTAGCTGTAAATCTTGTGCTCGATTACGGACTCATTTTCGGTCATTTCGGAATGCCCGAGCTCGGAGTCGCAGGTGCTGCGATAGCGACCGTCATAGCCAAGTTCGTAGAAGCAGCTTTCATTGTTGTATGGGTACACGCTCACCCGGCGCGCAACCGCTACATAAAGGGAGCCTTTACCGGTATCGCTATCCCTGCACGTCTGACAGTGAAAATGATAGTGAAGGGCTTTCCGCTTCTCGTAAATGAATTTCTGTGGGCAGCCGGTATGTCGGTCATCGCGCAGTGCTATTCAGTCCGCGGACTTGATGTAGTTGCCGTACGAAATATCTCGACAACACTGACAAATCTTTTCAGCACTGTATATGTGCAGCTCGGTGCCTGTATTGCGATAATAGTAGGCGCAAAGCTCGGAGCAAACAAGCTTCGCGATGCACGTGATACAGACAATAAGCTGCTGTTTTTCAGCATTGCCGCGTCCGTTGCTGTCGGACTTTTCATCATACCGTTTGCAAAGCTGTTCCCTATGGTCTATAACACGACAGATGAGGTGCGCAGCATCGCAGCGTATATGATATTGATAACGGCATGTGTATTTCCACTGTGGTCATACACGAATGCGTGCTATTTCACGCTGAGAAGCGGAGGAAAGACGGGTATAACATTTCTGTTCGATTTCGGATTCACATGGATACTTGTGATACCTCTCGCACTGATACTCGCTTATTTTACCGAGCTTCCGATAAGACCTCTTTTTGCGATAATCAATTTTGCAGAGATAGTCAAGGTCATCATCGGATTCTTTATGGTGCGGAGCGATATATGGGTGAACAATATAGTTGATGAAAAATAAAAAAAGGACGTCCCACGGCAGCTGACCGTTGAGACGTCCTTATTGTTATCTTATTATGCCATACCGGCAGTGATTATAGCCATCTTGTATACCTCGTCAGCGGTGCAGCCGCGTGAGAGGTCGTTGATAGGAGCGTTAAGACCCTGAAGGATAGGACCGTAAGCTTCGAATCCGCCGAGACGCTGAGCTATCTTGTAGCCGATATTGCCAGCCTCGATGAGGGGGAAGATGAAAGTGTTAGCCTGACCTGCGACCTTTGAATCAGGGCACTTAGTCTTTGCGACTTCAGCAGAAACTGCTGCATCGAACTGGAACTCACCGTCGATAACGAGCTCGGGATCGAGCTTGCGAGCCTCGATAACAGCATCGTGGCTGAGCTGAACTGTGCCGCCCTTGCCTGAGCCGTAGGTGGAGAAGCTGAGAACAGCTACCTTCGGATCGATACCGAAGTAATCAGCTGTTCTTGCTGTTTCAACAGCTACCTCTGCGAGCTGCTGAGCAGCTGTGAGAACAACGTTGCCTTCCTTGTCGAGCTTGTCGGAGTAGCTGAGGTTGATAGCGCAGTCTCCCATAGCGATACGCTCTTCCTTGCCGTCCTTCTCACGGAAGAGAATGAATGAAGAGCTTACGAGGTTAGCGCCCTTCTTGGTCTTGATGATCTGGAGAGCAGGACGAACAGTATCGGCTGTCGAGTATGTAGCACCGCCGAGAAGAGCGTCAGCCTTGCCAGCCTTGACGAGCATCGTGCCAAAGTAATTGGACTTGCTGAGAGCAGCGCGGCACTCCTCCTCAGTCATCTTGCCCTTGCGGAGCTCGAACATCTGAGCAACGAGAGAATCGAACTCAGGATATGCAGCAGGATCAATGATCTCTGCACCGTCGATATTGAAACCGCCGTCAGCAGCGGCAGCTTTTACCTTTGCGGGATCACCGCAGAGTATAACGCCCATAAGACCCTCGCTGAGAAGTCTGTCAGCAGCAGAGAGGATGCGCTTGTCCTCACCCTCGGTGAATACGATAGTTTTCTTGCTTGCCTTGAGATTGGCGATAAGCTTGTCAAACATTCCCATATGTTTTGACCTCCATAAATTTGAATTGAGCCGTTGCGGAAAAGCTCCGTCGGAACGTGCAATTCAATTATAACACATATTTCAGCAAATATCAAGGGGAGGCATCAAAAAACTTATTGCGGCGTGTCGCCGGCGCGGTGTCCGCGCTGCCTGTGTCGCGGCAAGGCTCCACAAAGCGGAGGTCTGTCGCTGCGAGCCCTTGCTATTTCAGACATAATGTGATATAATGTAACAAATAATGTATGTGGAGGTTCATACTATGAAGAACAAATGGATCATACCTGTTGTTATACTCGGTCTCAGCTCGCTTGCCGCCTGTGGACAGGAAGAAGCATATGAGGACGTTATCGTTCCTGATGCACCGGTCATTACAACTACGACACGTGCAACCGAGCCCGCAACAACAAAGCAAACAACTGTCAAAACAAAGAAGACCACCAAAACGACAAAAGCCACAACTACAGCAGCAACTACAACTACTACCACCGCAGTGACTACCGAAGCCGAAGATGATTATGTCCGTTATGCAGAAGATCTCTCTGCGGAAGAGCTTCACAATGTAAACATCTTCCTCAGCAATTTCGCAGAGCAGGGGATAGAGGGATATGACAGCGAAACCCCGAGCGTATGGGAAAGAGCGTACTTTGGATACATCAATACAAAGATAAACGATCGCGGCACCTATGATAAATTCGTTGCACAGAATGACATCGTAGTTCCGCTTGAATACCTCAGTGAACGTTCTGAGAGATTCTTTGGCAAGCCCATAACTGAGGATGAGATCAAGAAGACGAAGAATCCCTACAATTCCGTTGAGGTCTACTACAGAGAGGGCAATTTCCATTTCACCGGCGGCTCGGGCGAGTCTTACACTTATATGGCTTCCGTACACTCCGTCGAGGATCTGACCAATGGCAGCCACTCTGTAAAATTCACGGTATATGATATGAGCAGTCTTTGCAGCGAGACAGTTGATGCTAAATACTATGATATGACTTCTGAGCAGCTCGAAAAAGCAGGCGCCAAAGTATCCGCATACGGTGTAGCCATAATAACCGATAACAAGTATAATGACAAAGATACATATATACTTGACTCATATTATGCATTGCCGAACGCATAAAACTGCATATATTATCACATCTTCGGGGAGGAATATGAATGAGATCCAAAAGAGCATTAGCAGTTATTGCAGCTGCGGCTGTGCTTTTCTGCGGCGGAACAAGCCCGGCAGCGCAAGTGTATGCTCCGCTTTTCAGCATTGCAGCTGACGAGCAGGAGGTGCATTCGAGCGGTGACTGGAATTATGTTACAGCAGACGGCGGAGTCAGAGTTGTCGAATACACGTATAAAGTCGAAGCCCCCTCGAAATACTCTGTTGCTCTGCCAACGGAGCTTGACGGAAAAAAGGTAGTATCTTTCGCAGCAGGAACATTCGACGGCTGCGAATATGTGTACACATTAACAATAAATGACAACACCGTGGATTTCGATGCAAACTGGCTGAAAGGCACAAAGGTCAGCACGATAATGACCGACGAATTCTATTTCTCGATGATAACTGAAAAAGAATGTTTGCAGCTGGACTCTTGGTTCAAACGCTCGACCGGTCGGTCAGATGATATGCCTGTGAGCGCAACAGCTGAACTTGGGACGCTCCCGGCGCTCAGCGAGACAGCGATTCCTGTCACAACGACTTCTGAAACTGTTAGTCAGACAACTTCCGTTACAACTACTGCCGAAAGTGTAAGCCAGACATCTTCCGTTACAACAACTGTTCCGGCTGAAAACGAGGTCTGTGATGTTGTGATACCCGATATGGTAGCCGGCTATCCTGTCGCTATAATGTCCAGCACTGTTTTCGCGAACGCAAAGAATATCGGAAAGCTGACACTTCCTGATACCTTGCTTTACCTAAACGACGATTCGTTCAGAAACTGTTCGATGACCTCGGTAAATATACCAAAGTCGGTAACTATTGTCCCTTCATACTGCTTCAGGGGCTGTACCTCACTGAAGGAAGTGACCCTTCACGATGATATTGATGTTATCGCGTACACTGCATTTGAGGATTGTCCGTGCTTTGCCGATATACCACAGAAATACCTCGATGAAGATGCGCAGGCTCACTATGACGGACAGTATTATCTGATAGACAAAACTATAGGTGACTGGAGAATTGAAATTGAAAACTTGGCTGGACGTGAAAGAGAAGACACAGCTGAAGTGGGACGCAGAATAAGACTTGTACAATATGTCGGTGTGCCGGAATCATCTGTTGTTACGATACCGAATGAAGTAGGCGGATATGTTATCAACTACCCCAAACAGCACATCAGCGTTTTTGACGGTGTAGAGGCTGAGATAACCGAGGTAAGGTTTGAGGAAGGGGCAACAGTTATTCCTTGCATCTCAACTCCTGACCTTAAAAAGATAGAGCTCCCCGAAAGTGTATCTGAGCTCGGCAGTATTCTCAGTAATTCACATTCCCTTGAATCTATCACGATACCAGCCAATATAAAGCGGATGAGCGGTACTTTTATAGGTTGTGAAAATCTGAAAGAGGTCATTTTCGAGGGCGACGAGATAGAGATAGGAATGAGCACGTTTTACAAAACTGCAATAGAAAAGCTTGAACTCCCCGGAAACTGCTCACTTACTCCGCAGGGACTTCCGGAATCCCTCGAAGAGATAAGCTTCCGCGCAGGCGACAGAGTCTATTTCGACGGTTTCAGACAGAAGCCTTTGACCGGGCTGAAAAGGCTGATATTTGCCCCTGAGATAAAGGAAGTTGTTGTCAGCTCGAATGTGTTCGATTCTTCATCTCTGGAGTCTATCGAATTCCCTGACTGCAAACTGAATATCGAGTTCGGTGCATTCCGCAGATGTCAGGGGCTAAAAGAAGTCACGATAAAGAACGGTGCTGATATAGGTTCTCTCGCATTTGCAGAGTGTCCGGAGCTTGAAAAGGTCACACTGATCGGAGACTGCACAGTTGCCGAGAACGCATTTTCTTCCTGCCCGAAGCTTAAAGAGGTCGTGCTTGAAACTACATCACCCATTTCCGGCAGATGCTTCGACAATTGCCCTTCGCTCACGAAGATAAACGGCATCGAGGTCATTCCGGAGGGAGCGACTGAGCCTGTACCGGAGCTCAGGGATTACTTCTACGGCAGCTTTCAGACGGCGAATAATCTCGGCTTTGTGAACGCCTTTGTGCTGAACAACGCAAAGAAGGTAGTTGCAGAATATACCGACGATTCGATGAACGATATGCAGAAGGCTAAAGCTCTTCATGACTGGGTCTGCAACAATACGAAGTACGCTTCCGAGGACGAGCAGAACCTGAAAAATCTTGTTGATTCGTCGATATATATGGACGGAGTCGCTGTCTGTGACGGCTATTCAAGAACCTACAATCTTCTGCTTCACGAAGCAGGTGTGGAGAGCGTATATGTGCGAAATAAATCTCATGCGTGGAACCTTGTCAAGCTTGACGGAAAATGGTTCCACATCGACACGACGTGGGACGACGGCGAGCCATTCAGTTATGACTGGTTCCTGCGCTCTGACAAGCAGATGATAGATTCCGGAGAATTCCACAACGTCTGGGAGCTTTCATTGCCCTCGGTGCTTCACTCCTTCCAGCCGGAAACTATCCCGGCGTGCGTAACTCTTATGGGCGATATGAATGACGACTCCGAGTTCGGTTTTGAAGATGTGACGAAGCTGCGTGAAGACATCATTGCGAATTCAGCCTATTCCGTTACCGGTGATCTGAACTTCGACGGAAAGCTCACGCCCTCGGATATAGCGACTGCACTGAGTAAGCTCGATGGCTGGAAGTATCCTATGGGCGACGTAAACGGCGACGGAAAAGCCGATTCTTCCGATGCATCGGCGATACTCAGCGAGTATTCACATCTGTCTGTCGGAGCAGCTGCGGACTTTACAGCTGAGCAGACAGTCGCCGCTGATGTCAATGCCGACGGAAAGACGGATTCGATGGACGCATCGGTGATACTTGCGTATTACAGCTATCTCTCGACAGGCGGAACAGATCCCATAGCCAAATTCATACAGTAACAAAAGGACCTCACAAAGGATATTCCCTTGTGAGGTCCTTATCTTATTAAGCAGCCGAAGCCTTATTCTTGGGCTTGATGATGATATAAACGATAATGAGCACGATACCGGCAGCAGCAGCACCGACAGATGCGAACATAAACGTCTTTGTAAGCATTGTGAGCGTTGAGGTGTAAGCTGTGAATATCTGCGGCTGTTTGATAGAGAATGAGCTGAAATAGTCAGTCGCGAGCAGGTAAGCAGTCGGAGCAAGACCGATGATACCTGCGATAAGCGAGGAGACACCCGTCCAATAAAGTGTTGCAGACTTAGATGAAAGATTCAGCAGAAGCAGAATTATCACAAGAACAACAGAAGCTGCAACAGAGCCCGTCATTATTACATCGAGCTTGGTGTAGAGCTTTGAGACCTTGCTAAGAACGCCGTGCTCTTCAAGGGCACCGAACTTGTAAACGTCCGAGAATTCGCTTATTACCCGGTAAGCGTTCTTTTTTGCTGCATCGACCTTTTTAGCGAATTTTTCGTCCTTTTCGTAGTTTATGCTGTCGGCGTAGTCGTTGAAGAATCTCTCTATCGAAGCGTCAAGCTCAGCGTTTGACAGGTCGATCGACTGATTTCCGCCGCGCAGGCAATGGAAGCCGTTGTCTATTTTCTGATCTACGATACCCGATACGTATTCGCTGTCAATAGCATTCATATAAACTTCAGCCGGGATACCGGACGCGGAGGAGCGTTCTTTGAAATAGCGTCCGAGCTCTGAGCAGACCTTTTCGTCTATATGCTCACTTGCGGCAATGCTTTTGAATTTCTTTTCATTGACGCTTGTATAGCCAATGACGGATATTACGGAAGCAAGTATGCAGAACACGAGCAGCACCGAAGCAATGACAGATGCGATATAGGAAAATGCATTTTTCATCGTTATTCAGCCTCCTTTACATCTGTATAGAAAGCCGAACCTACAGGCTCACAAATAACTCCGATCCTCTGGTCAGAGCTGCCGAGAACGTCCTTTTTGCACGTGTAGAGCGTGAGCTTGGTCTTTTCGGAAGGCACGATATATTTTCTGTCAGTGCTCTTGAAGCTGATAAGCTCACTGACCTTGTAGGTGAATTCGCCGTAGTTGGTATTGACCGTGATAACATCGTCCTTTTTGAGGTTGTCCATATCTGCGAAAAATGTATCAACGTGCGCACTGATCACAGCGTTTCCGTCAGAGCCGACTACAGCAGAGCCGGAGGACTGACAGGCTCCCTTTTCGAGAAGCTCAGCCTTGCTGCCCCAGTAAACCGGTACATCCACATCGAATGCGCTGCACTTGATGACGGCATACAGCTCGCCGAATTTCGGACGGATGACCTCTCCTGTTTCCGATGTCTCGCCATTGTGTTCGGTTATGATCTCATTTTCTCTTATCACGAGACCGGAGCTGCCCTCGGGATCGGTCTTGAGCTTGTCCATAAAGGCGATGCCTGCGTACATTTTAAGCTTGTCATACGGCTTTATCATCGCAACAGCAATTACGGAAATGCACAAAGCGGCAATTATGAACGGAGCAGCGAGATGCGGCAGAAGATCAGATCTTTTCTTATTGCTCATCGGAGTTCAGTTTCCTCCCTGCCGAAGCATTTCTTTGCAACAAAGATCATCCCGGCAGCAGCGGCAGCGAAAAGAGCCACGGCAGCTGCAAAAAGACCTCGTCTGTCATAGCCGGTATTTTCTACAACGTCCTTAGCCTGACCGACAGCAACGAGCTCGCCGTCACTGTTTTTCATCGAGATCTGAACGTTTTCGTCGGATACCTCATCGACAGTCAGCGTGAAGCCCATACCGTCGGTTATCTGCTTCATATCGTCGATAACTTCCATTTTACGGTCAGCCGGGAGCTGCTTGAGCAAACTTTTGTACTCCTCGGGAGAGAGATTCTGAATGAAAACAGTCTGCTGCTCGGGAGTGAATGTGCTGAGGTAAGCCTGCTTTTCTTCGTAGCTAAGAGCTATGAAGGCTTCCTTGCTTATACGTGTAAACGTTGAACCGTCAGGCATAGTGAGTGTAATAACGTCCGACCGGACTGGTGTTGTGGTCTCGTTTCCTGCGGCGGTAGTCGTCGTTGAAGGCGAAGTCTGAGTCGCAGCAGGGGGAACGGTCGCATTCGGGTCGTAAGGCACGTTTGTGACGATCTTGTTTCCGGATTGTCTGAGCTGTTCCATATACTGGTCGATGACCTCCGGCGGATAAAGCTCGGGATTCGCGTAGTATTCATTCCAAGCCTGCTGGATAAGGTCCTCGGAATAGCCGTACTGACGCGCAAGCTCGGCAGCTTCCTCGGGAGTTGCGGCAGAAGCGTATATAGGAGCTGACATAACAGCGCAGATAACGGCAGCTGCGGTCAGCATTTTCGCAGAAAAATGTTTCATTGTTTTCCTCCTTATCTATAATATAAGTATTATAACAAAGATTTACTCAAATGTCAAGACGAACAAGAATGCAAAGCAATCCATAATAGTATTATAGGCGTGAAAATGTGTATAATGTGACAGAGTACAGAAAGCTTTATGATATTCGCACAGGCAGAGCTTCGATATATTTTTCAAGATTTTTTTGCCGCCTCTTGCTATTTTGCTGATAATGTGGTATAATTAATTCTATCAATCATACCGGAGGTCAATATGCGTATACGCCATAAACCGTGGGCTAAGCCCGAGCTTGAAGCCTGCCCGTTTTATATACATGAGCCTGCACAGCAGAAGGGCAAGTGGACTTCATTGTTCCCCGAGCCGGAGCGTCCGCTCTACGTTGAGCTCGGCTGCGGAAAGGGAGGCTTTATCTCTCAGGCGGCACCTGCCCACCCTGAAATAAACTTCATAGCGATGGACATAAAGAATGAAATGCTCGTACTTGCGAAGCGCAAGCTTGAGGCAGCGTATAAAGAAGCCGGACGAGAGCCCGAAAATGTCCGAATCGCGATACAGAACATCGAACGTCTTGAACTTGCATGGGACGAAAACGACCGCGCGAACAGGATATACATCAATTTCTGCAACCCGTGGCCCAAGAAGAAGCATAAGAAGCGCCGCCTCACACATACGCGCCAGCTTCTGAACTACAAGAAATTCCTGAAAGGCGAGCTTTGGTTCAAAACGGACGACGACGAGCTGTTCGAGGAATCGTTCGAGTATTTCGCAGAGGCTGGATACAGGATAAAGTTCAGCACACACGATCTCCACAGTGAGACCGGGATCGAGAACTTCGTAACAGAGCACGAGAATATGTTTACAGCCGAGGGAAAGAAGATAAAGTTCCTGATAGCTGAACCGATAAAGGAGGAGCAGTAATATGAAATATCAGAAGGATTTCAAGAAAGTTTCGTTCGGATTCGGAAACGAGAAGGTCGCGGGAAACGGTCCGCTTTCCGACCAGCACACTCCGCCCGAGAAGAATGTCGACGACAAGACCGCTGCCATAACGCTGGCAGTTCAGGGACTTATCATCGTCGCAGCAGTCATCGTGAAGCTGTTCCTCGGCAAGAAGGCAGCAGACAAGCTTCTTAAAAAGAAGACGAAAAAGCAAATGAAAAAGGAAAAGAAACTGGCAAAAAAAGCAGCAAAAGCAAAAAAGTGATTTTTTTCGTTTTTCCTCTTTACAAAGAAACGTTTCTGTGATATAATTTGTAAAGCGATGTATTAACTACCCTTTAATTCGATCCTGTGAGGTTGACAAGGCGCGTTGCATTACGTATATAACTATGCTATAGCTGTAAGTATGCCCGTCTGCACCTCAGACGGGCATTTTTTCGTGAAAGGAGCTGCATTATGGAGAAAAAACACACCATTATGGACGATGCAGCAGTCGGACGGGCAGTTGCTCGAATCTCTTATGAGATAATTGAACGGAACAAGGGAACTGATGACATCTGCATTGTCGGTATAATTTCGCGCGGAGCTCCTATCGGCAGACGTATCGCCGATAAGCTTGAAGAGCTCGAGCACGCAAAGATACCTTTCGGTACGCTCGACATAACTCCGTACAGGGACGATGTGGCAGAGGGTACAGATGCAGAATCGTCGGATATACCTTTCCCGGTAACAGACAAGAACGTCATCATCGTCGATGATGTGATATTTACCGGAAGAAGCGTCCGCGCCGCGATAGATGCGATAATCAAGCGCGGCAGACCTCGTTCGATACAGCTTGCCGTCCTTATTGACAGGGGACACCGCGAGCTCCCGATACGTCCCGATTACGTCGGCAAGAATCTGCCGACCTCGCACAATGAAGTCGTGAAGGTCTCGGTAACCGAGCTCGACGGCTTCGATTCAGTAGCTATCTACGGCTGACAGACAGGAGGAAATATGTCATCACTACTCATCAAAAACATCAGAGCAGTTGACGCTAAGAACGATATTACGACCGATGTTCTCATCAGCGACGGCAAGATCGCCGAGGTCGAGAATAATATCAGACTTGGCGCCGAAAACATCATTGACGGTACCGACCTCGTATTGATGCCGTCTCTGTTCGATATGCACGTACATTTCCGCGATCCCGGTCAGACCTACAAGGAGGACATCCTTACAGGCTGCTCTGCCGCGCTCGCTGGCGGAGTAACCGGTGTTCTTGCAATGCCGAATACAGTTCCCCCGTGTGATGACCCGGAGATCATACGGTATGTCAGGGAAAAGTCTGCCGGCACGGGAGTCGATGTTTACCCCGTCGGCTGTATCACGGGCAAGATGAACGGCGAGGGACTCTGTGATTATGATGCTCTGAAGGAAGCCGGCTGTATCTGCATTTCCGATGACGGGCACCCCGTAGCCGATGCAGAGCAGATGCGCAAGGCTCTCGAGCTCTCGAACAGAAACGGACTTCTCGTTGCTTCACACTGTGAGGACCTCGGCATTATCAACGGCGGCAAAATGAACAAGGGCGAGATCTCTGAAAAGCTTGGGGTCCCCGGTATGGACAGAGCTTCCGAGGACTACATCACCGCCCGTGAGATGATCCTTGCTGCGTCGGTCAATGCGCGCATACACATCTGTCACGTTTCTACCGAGGGCAGCGCAGCGATGATAAGATTTGCAAAATCGCGCGGCGTAAAGGTCACCTGCGAGACAGCGCCGCACTACTTTATGCTCACAGATAAGCTCCTTGAAAAGCGCGATGCAGATTACAGAATGAACCCGCCGCTCCGCACGGAAGAGGATGTGAAGGCGATCATCGAGGCTCTTAAAGACGGTACTATAGATTGTATCATCACAGACCACGCGCCACATTCTGCTGAGGAAAAATCTGATTTTCTCAAAGCTCCGAACGGAGTTGTCGGACTTGAAACTTCACTTGCCGCAACTCTCACAGCTCTTTATCACACCGGTGAGCTGAGTCTCAACAGGATAGTTGAGCTTATGTGTGTCAATCCGCGGCGTATACTCGGACTTGACATTCCGGCGATACAGGTCGGAAAGAAAGCTGACCTTGTTATTGCTGACATTAACAGGAAGTGGACAGTCGATCCGGACAAGCTCCATTCAAAGTCACATAACACCGTTTTCAAGGGTATGACACTCACTGGCAAGCCGCTCGTAACGATCTCCAATGGCATTATCCGCTACGACGCAAGATGAAATTCCCGGACAGGAGTCCGTAATAATAAAACCGGAGGTATAGACTATGTCATTTGACAGACTTATTGAAAAGATCATAGAACTGAAGAATCCTACTGTTGTGGGTCTCGACCCGAAGCTTGAATACGTGCCCGAGTATATCCAGCGCCGCTATCTCGACAAGGACGGCTGGACCCTCAAGGCAGCTGCAAAGGCGATATACGACTTCAATCAGGCTATCATCGATGAGATACACGATGTTGTGCCTGCTATCAAGCCGCAGGCAGCATACTATGAAATGTACGGCCACTACGGAATCAGAACTCTTGAAAAGACTATCCGTTACGCAAAGCTGAACGGAATGTTCGTAATGACCGACGGTAAGCGCAACGACATCGGCGCAACAATGGAAGCATACACGAATGCTCATCTTGGTGTTACAGCAGTCGGCGAGAGCGAGCTCGAAGCCTTCGGTGCAGACGCTCTAACAGTAAACGGCTACCTCGGAAGCGACGGTATCACCCCTCTTCTCAATGTATGCCGTCAGCGCGACAAGGGCATTTTCGTGCTCGTCAAGACGTCAAATCCGTCCAGCGGAGAGCTTCAGGATATGAAGCTCGCAGACGGACGCACTATCTATGAAGCAATGGGCGATATGTGCGAGAAGTGGGGCAGCGAGGCAATAGGCAAGTTCGGATATTCCGACGTCGGAGCGGTAGTAGGTGCGACCTATCCCGAAATGCTGACAGAGCTCCGCAAGAGACTTCCCCACACGATGTTCCTCGTTCCCGGCTACGGCGCACAGGGCGGCGGAGCTGAGGGTCTGAAGGGCGGCTTCGACGAAAAGGGACTCGGTGCTATCGTCAACTCCTCACGCGCTGTTATGTGCGCATACAAGAAGGAAGGCTGCGATGAGCGCGATTTCGCAAAAGCGGCGCGCCGCGAGGTGATCCGTATGAGAGACGATATCTGTCAGTATATCGCTCTCAAGTAATTCTGTTAAGACCGCCTTACAATGGCGTGAGGCGTGTTTATAAATTCCACAAACCTCTATATTTCAAAAAGGGAGGACTTACAGAAATGTCATTATTCAATATGAGCGAAAAAGCCTACCTTATGCTTGCGAACGGGCAGGTATTCGAGGGCAGGAGCTTCGGTGCAAAGGGAACTGTTATCGGTGAGGTCGTCTTCACGACTGGTGTTACCGGCTATCAGGAAACTCTTACCGACCCGAGCTACTATGGACAGATAGTCACACAGACTTTTCCGCTTATCGGCAACTACGGCGTCAACTCCGAGGACAGCGAGTCGGCAAAGTCATACGTCAGCGGCTACATCGTAAGGGAGTGGTGCAATGCACCGTCCAATTTCCGCTGTGAGGGCAACATCAACGATTTTCTGACTGAGCACAACATCATCGGTATCCACGGTATCGACACAAGGAGCCTTACCCGTGTTATCCGCGAGGCAGGCGTAATGAACGGTGTTATCACGACCGACAACGTCTATGAAAAGAAGGACGAGCTGCTCGGGCAGGTAAGAGCCTTTGCTGTACGCGATGCCGTAAAGAGCGTTACCAACACCGAGACTCTCACATATGAGCCGGAGGAGAAGCAGTGCCGCGTTGTACTTTTCGATTTCGGCTACAAGAGAAATATCCGCCGGGAGCTTGTTAAGCGCGGCTGCGAGGTAGTCGTAGTTCCTGCTTATACGACAGCGGAGCAGGTGAAGGAGCTCGCTCCGGACGGTATAATGTTCTCTAACGGCCCCGGAGACCCGGCGGAAAATGTTGAGATAATCGCGAATATCCGCGAGATACAGAAGCTCGGTATACCGATATTCGGCATCTGTCTCGGTCACCAGCTCATGGCTCTTGCCAACGGCGGAAGGACCGAAAAGCTCAAATACGGTCACAGAGGCGCGAATCAGCCTGTTATCGATCTTGAGAGCGGACTCACCTACGTTACGAGCCAGAACCACGGCTACGCTGTCATCGGTGACAGCATCGACCCGGCTATCGGCAGAGTTTCGCACATAAACGCAAATGACAAGACCTGCGAAGGCATACACTATACCTCCGTAAACGCAAGAACAGTGCAGTTCCATCCGGAAGCACACGGCGGTCCGCTGGATACTGCATATCTGTTTGACGATTTCGTCAAGACTATGAAGGAGGGTAAGTGAAATGCCGCTGAGAAGTGATATTAAAAAGGTGCTCGTTATCGGCTCGGGACCTATCGTCATCGGACAGGCTGCCGAATTCGACTATGCCGGAACACAGGCTTGCCGCGCGTTGAAGCAGGAGGGACTTGAAGTAGTTCTCGTCAATTCCAACCCTGCAACGATAATGACTGACAAGGCAATGGCGGATAAGGTCTATATCGAACCGCTCACACTTGACGTGATAAAACGTATAATCGAAATGGAAAAGCCGGACAGTCTGCTCTCCACACTCGGCGGACAGACAGGTCTTACGCTTTCGATGCAGCTTGCAGAGGAGGGCTTCCTCGAATCCCACAATGTCAAGCTCCTCGGCGCTGACCCTGAGACTATCCACAAGGCTGAGGACAGACAAGCTTTCAAGGACACAATGGAAAAGATCGGCGAGCCATGCATTCCTTCAAAGGTCGTTGAGAACGTAGAGGACGCACTTGATTTTGCTAAGGTCATCGATTATCCTGTCATCGTCCGTCCTGCATTCACACTCGGCGGGACCGGCGGCGGTATCGCCAACAACGAGGAAGAGCTCCACGAGATAGCAACTAACGGACTCCGTCTTTCGCCTATCACTCAGATACTTGTCGAGAAGTGCATAAGCGGCTGGAAGGAGATAGAGTTCGAGGTTATCCGCGACGCAAAGGGCAACGTTATCACCGTCTGCTCAATGGAAAACTTTGACCCTGTCGGTGTCCATACCGGTGACAGTATCGTTATCGCACCGGCTGTGACGCTCAGCGACCGGGAATATCAGATGCTTCGTACAGCTGCGATAAACATCATCAAGGAGCTCAAAGTCGAGGGCGGCTGCAACTGTCAGTTCGCACTTCACCCGACAAGCTTCAAGTATGCTGTCATCGAGGTCAATCCGCGTGTATCACGCTCCTCCGCGCTTGCCTCAAAAGCTACCGGCTACCCGATAGCTAAAACGGCTGCAAAGATAGCGATAGGCTACACTCTCGACGAGATAATCAATCAGGTCACAGGCAAGACTTATGCCTGCTTCGAGCCTGCACTGGACTATGTGGTAATAAAGTTCCCGAAATGGGCATTCGATAAATTCGTCTACGCAAAGCGTACTCTCGGTACTCAGATGAAGGCGACCGGTGAGGTAATGGCTATCGGTACGAGCTTCGAGCAGGCGATGATGAAGGCAGTACGCTCTATTGAGCTCGGACTTGATACGATGACGCTGAAAAAGTTCACTAAGCTCACTGATGATGAGGTGAGAGCAAAGCTCCATGACATCGACGACGAGCGTTCGTTCTGCGTGTTTGAGGCTCTCAAGCGCGGCATTACTCCCGAAGAGATACACGAGATTACGATGATCGACAACTGGTTCCTCTACAAGCTTCTCAATCTTGTCGAGCTTGAAAAATGGCTCGCTGAGGGTGAACTTACAGAGGAAAAGTACGATACTGCAAAGCAGTACGGCTATCTCGACAGCACTATCGAGCGCCTCTCAGGACAGAAATGCCCGAAGCGCCGCCGCGCAGTATTCAAGATGGTCGACACCTGTGCCGGCGAATTCAAGGCTGAAACGCCGTACTTCTACTCTACATTCGATGAAGAGAACGAAGCAAAGCAGTTCATAGAACGCACCGATACGGGCAAGAAGAAGGTAATAGTTTTCGGCTCAGGACCTATCAGGATAGGTCAGGGCATCGAATTTGACTATTGCTCTGTACACTGCGTATGGACACTGAAGGAGCTCGGATATGAGGCTGTTATCTGCAACAACAACCCTGAGACCGTCTCCACCGACTTTGATACCGGCGACCGCCTTTACTTCGACCCTCTCACAAAGGAAGACGTCGAAGCCATTATCGAAACCGAGAAGCCGTATGGCGTCGTAGTTCAGTTCGGCGGACAGACCGCTATCAAGCTCACCCGTCACCTTTCGGATATGGGCGTCCGAATTCTCGGAACGTCTGCTGATATGATAGATGCAGCCGAGGACAGAGAGCGCTTTGACGAGGTGCTCGAAAAGTGCGGTATACCGCGCCCGGCAGGACATACAGTCATGAACACCGAGGAAGCTCTTACAGCAGCTCAGGACCTCGGTTATCCCGTCCTTCTTCGTCCTTCCTACGTGCTTGGCGGACAGAATATGATAATCGCTCATTCCGATGCGGATGTAAAGGAGTATATGGGCATCATAATGAGCCACAACATAGAGAATCCCGTGCTCATTGACAAGTATATGATGGGTACCGAGGTCGAGGTCGATGCTATATGCGACGGAGAGGATTTCCTTATCCCCGGAATTATGGAGCATATCGAGCGTGCAGGCGTCCACTCCGGCGACTCTATATCCATCTACCCTGCACAGCATCTCTCTGAGCGCATCAAACGCATAATAGTTGAGTACACACGCAAGCTTGCGAAGGAGCTCAACGTTATCGGACTTGTAAATATTCAGTACGTCGTATACAATCACGAGGTATTCGTTATCGAAGTAAATCCTCGCTCATCGAGAACAGTTCCCTACATCAGCAAGGTAACGGGTATCCCTATGGTAGATATTGCAACGAAGATAATGTTTGGTGCAAAGCTCAGGGATATGGGCTATGAGAGCGGACTTTATCCGGCAGGCGATTATGTTGCTGTTAAGGTGCCGGTATTCAGCTTTGAGAAGCTCACGGACGTCGATACGATGCTCGGACCTGAGATGAAGTCCACCGGCGAGTGCCTTGGTATAGGCAGAAATCTCGAAGATGCACTGCTCAAGGGACTTATCGCAGCCGGCTTTGACCTCAAGCACGAAGGCGGAGTTCTCATTTCTGTCCGTGATTCGGACAAGCGTGAAGTCCTTCCCATTGCCGATAAATTCGAGCGAATGGGCTTTGAGCTCTACGCGACATCTGGTACGCAGAGCGTGCTGACACGAAATATGATAGCTTCTCACCTCGTCCGCAAGATAAGCGACGGCGAGCCGAACGTTGTGACTCTCCTTGAAAGCGGAAAGATACACTACGTCATTTCGACCTCTGCGAAGGGAAGACTTCCCGAGCGAGACAGTGTCAAGATGCGGCGCAAGTCGATAGAGCGTTCGATATGCAGCCTTACAGCTATCGACACAGCAAAATCACTTGCAAAGGTACTCGAATCCGGCAGGACGATAAACGATGTCGAGCTCGTTGACATTACAAAGATATAAAAGCTTAGACCGCCTTTCTCAAAAGGCGGTTTATTTTTTACTTGTAAATTAACAGAAGGTTGTTTTCCTCAAATCACTTTTCAACTGTATGTACTTGACTTGCAGCTTAAACTATGTTAAACTATAATTAGAGTTTACTCTTTATTTAAGGAGGCTGTAATTATGAGTTACGTATCATTTAAGAAGCTTATCTCTGCCGCACTTGCTGCTGCGGTCACAATTTCAGGTAGTATCATCACACCTGCAACTCAACTCATCGGCGCAAAAGCGGAGGACGAAATGAAGTACGAATTTGAGAATGCAAAATCTCAGGGAGCGATAATCTACGCCGGCGGAGACAGCGAGGTCGATATGTCAAAGCAGCCGGAAGGCACTGACCTGAGCGGATTTTCCGGCAAGGGCTTTGCTTATCTTGAACAGAAGGGGACAGCCTTGCAGGTCGAGGTCGATGTACCCGAGGCAGGTCTGTATGAAATGACTATCTCCTACTGTGAGCCCGGTGACACGAGAAAGAAGGTGCAGTATCTCAACGTAAACGGCTCAAATCAGGGCGAGGTCACTTTTCCTTATACGCTTTCATTTAAGGAGACCTCAGCCGGACTTGTCAACCTGAAGAAAGGCAAGAACATCATCGAACTTAAAGCATACTGGGGCTACACATTCTTCGATTACCTTACACTTACGCCGGCTGATCCGAAGTATTCGAGCTTTTCCCCTACAAAGCAGCTCAGCAATCCGAATGCTTCTGATTCCGCAAAGAGGCTCTACAGCTACCTGCTCGATCAGTACGGCAATCATATCATCGCCGGACAGCAGGAATACTGCGGTGACCATAACTACAATCAGTGGAATGATCCTGATACATACATCAAGGATAACGAAGCTGAGTTTGAATACATCAAGGAAAAGACCGGAAAACAGCCTGCTATCCGCGGAATAGATATGCTTTCCTACAATACGACCGCTACTTCGTGGCGCGACAATGCTACCGGCCGTATCATCGAATGGACGAACAAATATCACGGTATTGCAACTGTTACATGGCACTGGAACGTACCGACCGAGAAGGGGAGCGAAGAGATCGCTTTCTATGTAGAGTCCGCAAATCCCAAGTTCACTACATTCAGCGTTACAAATGCCGTTACAGAAGGCACATGGGAGAACGAAAAGATACTTGCCGACATTGAGCTTATCGCAGGTGAGCTGAAAAAAGCGAAGGACGCCGATGTTCCGATACTCTGGAGACCTCTTCACGAAGCTGAGGGCGGCTGGTTCTGGTGGGGCGCAGAGGGTCCCGAGCCCTGCAAGAAGCTCTACCGTCTGCTCTATGACAAGCTCACGAACGAATACGGGCTCGATAATCTCATCTGGGTGTGGACGGGTTCGACTTCTCCTGCTGCTGCGGAATGGTATCCCGGAAATGACGTAGTTGATATGATCGGCTATGACAAGTATAACGCTATGGACGGCGTGCCTAATCTCAGCTCGATAGCTTCCACATTCTACAGTCTTGTCAAAGGGACGGAGGGACAGAAAATGGTCGCGATGACTGAAAACGATTCGATCCCCTCGCTTGAAAACCTCCAGAACGACAGAGCGGCATGGCTGTATTTCTGCCCGTGGTATATGAATTACCTTACAAGCGAGCAGAACAATCCCGTTGATAATCTCATCGAGATCTACAACAGCGATTACTGCATAACTCTCGATGAGCTCCCTGACCTCAAAACCTATCCTATGCAGGACGAAGGCGGTACAAAGCCTGCGACAACAACAGCTTCAAAGCCGACCACAACTAAAACAACAGCAACAACTACAAAGACTGCATCATCGTCAGCTTCTTCATCGCAGGAAGAGATACTCTGGGGCGATGCCAACCTTGATGATAAGGTATCCGTTGCGGACGCTGTTGCGATACTCCAGAGCATCGCAAACAAGGACAAGTATTCCTTGAAGCCGCAGGGCATCATTAATGGCGACGTATTCAATAACGGCGACGGAATAACAGGCAAGGACGCTCTTTCGATCCAGAAGCTCGATGCAAAACAAATATCCGAGCTTCCTGAATCATACAAGGAAAAATAAAACGACATCGGGTCTGAAAATTTTCACTCAGACCCGATTTTTTCACTTTCTGTGTCCGGAAAAGGGACGCATTTGCGAGTAGATATAGTGAATCGATTCAAAGGCGGTGATAAAAATGACGGACAGCGAGCTCAGGGCTCTTATGGAGCAGTCTCTGGAAATGGGCAGACGTGCTCTGTTTGATGAATATGTTGCTTACGTTTACGCGATCGCTTCGATGAGACTGAAAAGCTGCGGAAGCCGTGAGGACATCGAGGAATGTGTCAGCGACGTATTTGCTGAGATCTATCGGGCAAGCGTGTCAGGCAACAGCTACAACGGCGATCTTCGCGGTATCATCGGTGTTATCGCCCGGCGCAAGTCTACGGACTACTTCCGCAGGCTATCTTCACGAAGCGGAAAGACAGTTGCGATCGAGGACTCCTCAACCGAGATCCGATCAGACGAGAACCTTGCCGTAAATGCAGAACGTTCCGAGCTGAGACGTATCCTCTACAGCTGTATAGAAAGCCTCGGCGAGCCCGATTCCGTTATCATCACGCAGCAGTATTTCTATGGCAGAACTGTAAGGGAGATCGCTGCGGTACTGAAAATGACGGAATCAGCCGTTCAGAAGCGAAGTATACGCGCAAGAGCAAAGCTAAAAAGTCTTCTTCTGGAAAAAGGAGTTGAAGAGATATGAGTAAAAGGATAAACGAGAAAGACCTGTTCGATTTTCCCGGGGGTGAGATCCCCTCTCAGCTTCCTATGCTGACAGAGCAGGAAAAAAACAGAATGTACAAAAAGAGCGAGAGAAAGTTCAGCGATGATACAGGGGAGATACCGGTAAAAGAGGGCAACACGGTAAGCGGAGTCGAGCGTTATTCCCGACCGGTGTGGAAGCGCAGACTTGCATCTGTTGCTGCTGCCGGAGTTCTTCTTGCAGGCTCTGGCGGACTCGTATACTATGTAAAGAACGGTACGCTTGACGGCTTTGAGACCGCAACTGTGTCTGATATGACATCCACATCTGACGAGGCGGATCATCAGGAGACAGCAGAATATCTGATAAACGGCTATGCAGATTTCCGTACACGATTTGATTATCCGGCAAGCGACAAGGCTACTATTGTTAAACTGAACGTTGAGGGCGAAGATATACAGATAGCCCGGTATTCAGACAGAAGCATAAACAGTATGGCTGATTTCCGCGAGCTTGGAAAGAAGTATATGACTGACGAATACCTCGGTAACAATTTTGACTTTTCGGAAGCCCCGGACAAGAGCGGATTCGCCGAGGGGAGCAGTATCAGAGCAGATGAGTGGTACGCTGGAAATGCGAATGCTCGTTTCTTTATGTACAACGGAGAGCTTTACACATACTTCAACGAAGATTATTCTGACGGCTCCTGCCGCTGGGAATGCAAGGATATTTCGGTGAGCGAGAACGGTGCAGATTCGTTCAAGGCGAAAGCTTTGCTCGAGCTTTACGAGAAGAAAGGAAAGAAACATTCCGAGACGGAATATGAGTTTGAAGTTGTCCGCAGCGAAAGCGCGAATGAATGGCGGATAAACAATGCAAGACCTTGTGAAAAAAGTGTACAGGAGAGAGATACTGCATATGACCAGATAGCTCTCGAACTTTCGGACAGATATTCACAGCTTTATAAATACATCTACGAGCGCCCTGCAACCGGCGAACCGGTGACGTTTACTTATAACGCAGACGGAAGAGAGGTTGAGACGCAATACAATAAAATAACAGATGAGGACTCCGAATTGTATAATGTATTCTGGAACGTTCATTCATTAAATGAGATCTTAGAACAGTCATATATGGAGAATGAATTATATGCCTCTCTGTTTTCAAGAATATTTGCGGGATACCGAGAAACTGAAAGTATAGACTCGGTACGTTTCCCTTTCGCCCCTATAATCATAGAATACAGGGGAGAACTGTACAAGGCGTCTATGTCAGCCACGGAGTATACTTATCCTGCACAATTTACCGACGAGCCGCTGATAATAAGCTATTCTGAAGATAGACTGGTATTCCGCAGAAAGACCAGCAGTCAGAGTAATTACGCTGAGATAAACTCCATACCTATGACATATCAGTTCACAGTGAGGAAAAACTCTGACGGAAAATGGCTGATCTCTGATGTTGTACAGGTCAATGAGGACGCTGAGCTTTCATTCTCTCGTGAAGAAATGGAGGCAGTCGAAAAGCTTGTACTTGACTGCAACAAATTTGGCAACGCAATATGCTCCGACATATACAACGACAATGATGATATAAAAAAATACTGGCTGAATAGCGAAAAATGCTTTGAATTCCGCAAATACGTTAATCCCGATTACACATCTGCTGAACAGATAGAGGAGGAAATGAACAGGATATTTACCTCCGAGCTGATAGATTCACGTCTGTTCCCGGACAAGTCATCATACGCTTTGTGTACTGATTTGGATTTTGATCCGTATCCTGATGACTATATATGGGCTGTAGATTATGCAGCAGACATGATGCAAACCCCGTTTCGTTATGTGTTTGTGAGCAGTAAAGGATCAATTTATAAAAATCCGACTAAAATGTTATCCGCATTTCCATATTTTCCGCCAGATGCAGAGTATGAAACGAAAATCGCCGTATTAGATGAAAACAAAGTGAATGTATCGGTAGTTTATGATATTCCCGAGAGCGAATACGTATTCAACGGTGACACCTTTGGCAATCGCTGCACGTTTGAGTGCATCAGGACACCTGAGGGCTGGAAAATCAACGATTATGGAACAAGACTATAAGTGTTGATTTTTCCGGATACTTGTGCTATAATATACGTACCCTGATAAGGAGGCGTAATTATGATACTTTATTTCACAGGTACAGGAAATACAAAATTTGTAGCTGAATATATCGCAGACCACGTCGGCGACGACTGCGTGAATCTTAACGATGTGCTCAAATTCAAACGTCCGCTCCGTTTCAATTCAGTAAAACCGTTCGTATTCTGCGCACCGATTTATGCGTGGAGATTCCCCAAGCTGATAGAGAAGGTCATCTCGCGTGCAGAGCTCACCGGAAGTGAGCAGATATACTACATCGCAACAATGGGCTCGCAGACAGGCGACTTTGAATATTCGCTCGAAAAGCTGGCATACGCAAAGGAAATGGCGTATATGGGCGCGTGCGGAGTGCCGATGCCGAACAATTTCATCAACGGCAGCGAGCTTCCGACACCCGAGGAAGCCGAGGTAAAGATAAC
Organism: Ruminococcus sp.; assembly: GCA_017534835.1. Classification (GTDB taxonomy): domain Bacteria; phylum Bacillota; class Clostridia; order Oscillospirales; family Ruminococcaceae; genus Ruminococcus. Next base: position 84,235 of record JAFXVT010000029.1, on the reverse strand, counting down.
CGCTTCGCTTCCGCTGATGAAGACACTTTCCGACAGGATTATGCAGGGCGCGATGATAGAAAAGTTCGACGACACGCCGTTTGCAGGTCTTGCGTCGGGTACGGTGAACTATATGTTCAACCGCTTCTTCATCAGCAGCGACAAGTACACAGTCAGCGAAGATTGTGTGAGCTGCGGCAAGTGTGAATCTGTCTGTCCTGTAAACAACATCAAGCTTTCAGGATCAGGCATACCTCAGTTCAGAAGCTATTGTATCGGCTGTTATTCCTGTGTGAACAGGTGTCCGCAGGAAGCGATAAACATCGGCAAAAAGACCGAGGGACGCAGACGCTACTCAGCTCCGGAGTACAGCGACTGGAAAAATGAAGGAAAGATAACTGAATAAACAAGCGGCGTTATCAGGGGAGTTCCCTCAGCCGGTTTTATGGGTCACCGAGATCAGAACGAAGGTTCAAGTCGAGGTGACCCGCATTTTCTGTTGATCCCCCTGCACAGAAGGAGGAAATACCGTTTGAAAATATTTTACATACTATTTCCGTAGGCAAAAAGAAAATAATTTTGAAAAAGGTATTGACAAACGCAAGATCAGCTGATATAATATAAACATACCAAATCAATAGGAAATAATGACGGAATAAGGTGGTATCACTATGTATATTATGGATAAGCGATGTTGAATCCGTTCTTTCATCGTAATCAAGTAAATATTAACTATAAAGGAGATTATTATTATGAGCATTTACAAGAAGATCACAGACCTTATCGGAAACACACCTCTTCTCGAACTTGAGAACCTTGAAAAGAAATTCGGACTCGAAGCTAAGCTCGTTGCAAAGCTTGAGTACTTCAATCCTGCCGGAAGCGTAAAGGACAGGATCGCAAAGGCAATGGTAGACGATGCTGAGGAGAAGGGACTTCTCAAGCCCGGCAGCGTTATTATTGAGCCTACAAGCGGAAATACAGGTATCGGACTTGCTTCTGTAGCAGCTTCACGCGGCTATCGTCTTATCATCACAATGCCCGAGACAATGAGCATTGAGCGCCGCAACCTTATGAAGGCATATGGTGCAGAGCTCGTTCTCACAGACGGCGCAAAGGGAATGAAGGGAGCTATCGAAAAGGCTAATGAGCTTGCAGCTGAGATACCCGGAAGCTTTATTCCTTCACAGTTCACAAACCCTGCTAACCCGGCGATCCACGAGCGCACAACAGGTGTTGAGATCTGGAACGACACTGACGGAAAGGTAGATATTTTCGTTGCAGGTGTAGGTACAGGCGGTACAGTCAGCGGTACAGGTGCATATCTCAAATCACAGAATCCCGACATAAAAGTAGTAGCAGTTGAGCCGGACAGCTCCCCCGTTCTTTCCGAAGGCAAGGCTGGTCCCCACAAGATCCAGGGAATCGGAGCAGGCTTCATTCCGGAGACTCTCAATACCGATATCTATGATGAGGTTATCCGAGTAGTGAATGAAGATGCATTTGAGATCGGAAGAACTATTGCCCGCACAGAGGGCGTGCTCGTCGGAATTTCTTCCGGTGCTGCACTCTGGGCAGCTATACAGCTTGCAAAGCGTCCGGAAAACAAGGGCAAGACAATAGTTGCTCTTCTTCCTGACACAGGTGAGCGTTACCTTTCAACTCCTATGTTTGACTAAGAAAAATGCCCGGCAGCTTAACCGCTGCCGGGCATTTGGATTATATGCAGTAGTCACCGCCGTTAAGATTGATCGAGCGGTCGATTATGTCCTGGAGAGTGATACCGTCGAGATATTCATTTACGACCTTGTAAAGTCCCTCCCAGATATAGAGGGTCGCACATTCTTCCTTGCGCGGACACTCATTCGGCTCGAATTCAAGGCAGGTAACTGGAGCAAGATTGCCCTCTGTCGAGCGAAGTATAGTTCCGACAGATATTTCTGAAGGCTTCTTTGCAAGCTGATAGCCTCCGCGGTTGCCGCGGTTAGTGCGGAGTATACCGTCCTTGTTGAGCATCGGGACGATCTGCTCGAGATATTTTTTTGAAATGTCCTGTCTTTCGGCAATATCCTTTAGCGAGACAAACACTTCATCGTGATGTGAGGCGAGGTCGATAAGCATTCGCAGAGCGTATCTGCCCTTAGTTGAAATTTTCATAAAAACTCTCCTTTGCAAGTCATCGGCAATAAAACGTCTTATACCTATTATAACATAGGTTTTGTATGAATTCAAGTATAATTTAATAAATTTGCTTATTTATAAAATCTATACCGCTTATTATCAATTGATTTATCTTGACATTTCAGCGTTTATGTGGTACAATAAATTGTTACGGATCTCCGTTATACATCTCATATCAGGAGTTGAGATAATTGAAAAACACATTCGGTTCAAGTGTAGCTCTCACGATATTCGGCGAGAGCCACGGAATTATGATAGGTGGGATACTTGACGGACTTGCCGCCGGTATACCTGTAGATGAGGAGTTCATCGCTTCACAGATGTCGCTGAGGAAGTCGGTGGGCGAGATATCTACCGCCCGGAAGGAAGCGGACGCTGTACGTATAGTCAGCGGCGTGTTCAACGGCAGGACGACCGGTACTCCCATTACCTTCATCATAGAGAATCAGGACACCAGAAGCCGCGATTACGGTGAGCTTGCATACAAGGCGCGTCCCGGACACGCTGATCTCACCGCACAGGCAAAGTATCACGGCTATCAGGATTTCCGCGGCGGCGGACATTTTTCCGGCAGGATAACAGCCGGTATAGTCGCTGCCGGAGCGGTCGCTATCTCAGCTCTGAAAGCCAAAGGCATAAAGATCGGAACACATATACTTGCCTGCGGAGGAATAAGAGACCGATTTTACGGCAACATAAGTGAAGATATAGACAAGCTCGCCGGACTGCCATTTGCTGTCCTTGACGAGAGCTGCAAGGATAAAATGGTCGGGGCTATACTCGCTGCAAAGACTGACGGAGACAGTGTCGGTGGAATCCTTGAAACGGCTGTATGCGGATTTCCGGCAGGTGTCGGTGAGCCGTGGTTCGATACGCTCGAAAGCGTTCTCTCGCACGCTCTGTTCAGTATCCCTGCGGTAAAGGGAGTTGAATTCGGTGAAGGCTTCGGTCTTGCTGATATGAGAGGCAGCCGGTCGAACGACCCGTTCCGTTCAGAAAACGGCAGAGTAGTAACTGCTACTAATAACTGCGGAGGCATACTTGGAGGCATATCTGACGGAATGCCGATAGTATTCAGATGCGCTGTAAAGCCTACTCCGTCGATATACAAGGAGCAGCAGACTGTCGATATGAATACCGGTGAGAATACTACATTACAGATACAGGGCAGACACGACCCTGCGATCGTTCACCGCGCAAGAGTAGTTGCCGACAGCATCACAGCTCTTGTGCTCTGCGACCAGCTCGCTCTGCGATTCGGCACAGACTGGCTCGCACCGTAAATTTTAAAGATTGGAAGATATAAAATGTCAATGAATATAATCAGGGAGCTCCCGCATCCCACTGAGATAAAGGCTGAGCATCCGCTCTCGCCCGAGCTTATTGAACTGAAAAACGCGCGTGATGAAGAGGTAAAAGCTATTTTTCGCGGCGATTCTGATAAATTCCTGCTCATAATCGGACCTTGCTCCGCAGACAGTGAAGAGCCTGTGCTCGACTATATCACACGTCTGCGCGGATTGCAGGAAAAGGTCAAGGATAAGATCTTTATGATCCCTCGTATATATACGGGCAAGCCGCGTACAACAGGCGACGGGTACAAAGGGATGCTTCACCAGCCGAATCCGAGCGGAAATCCCGACCTCAAAAGCGGTATCATCGCAGTGAGGAATCTCCATATGAGGGCGCTTGCTGAGACAGGATTCAGTGCCGCAGACGAAATGCTCTACCCCGAAAACTACAGCTATCTCGATGATCTGCTCGCATATATCGCTATCGGGGCTCGCTCCGTCGAGAACCAGCAGCACCGTCTCGTTTCGAGCGGAGTTTCTATCCCGGTCGGTATGAAGAACCCGACAGGCGGCGATATTTCGGTAATGATGAATTCGATAACCGCCGCTCAGCACCGCCACGCATTCATCTACCGCGGCTGCGACGTAAAGAGCGACGGAAATCCCTACGCTCATGCTATCCTGCGCGGCTACGTCAACGACAGAGGTCAGTCCTTCCCGAATTACCACTACGAAGACCTCTATCGTCTCGCTCAGACCTACGCTGAGAAAGGGCTCCAGAATCCGGCGCTCATCGTGGATACGAATCACTCGAATTCCGGAAAGCAGTACCTCGAGCAGATACGCATCGCGAAAGAGATACTTCACAGTATGCGCCACAGCGAGGACATCAGAAAGCTTGTAAAGGGTCTGATGATAGAGAGCTATATCGAAGACGGAAACCAGAAAATAGGCGAGAATATATACGGCAAGTCGATAACCGACCCCTGCCTCGGCTGGGAAAAGACCGAGCGGCTTGTACTTGATCTGGCTGACCAACTGTAATTTTTTTCAAAAACCCCTTGACAAACCGCTTCATTAGTGATAAAATCAAAGCATAGTAAAAATGCTATGACGAAGAGAAGTAACTTCGGAGTTCGTTCTCAGAGAGCGCGGAAAAGGTGTGAGCCGCGTATCAGAGCCGATGTGAATAACACTTCCGAGCAGCAAACCCAAAGGCATTGCCGAGTAGGGGAGACGTTCTCCGCACGTTACAGCGGACAAGAGTGACTGCTTTTGTTGTGTCCGGTATACCGGAGAAGTTATTGCTTCTATGATAAAAGCGGTAAATTCAGGTGGCACCACGGGTATTATGCTCCCGTCCTGTTTCAGGGCGGGAGCTTTTATTATTCTCTCGTCTGAATAATCTTTGAAAGGAACGAATATCTATGAAACACACAGACATCAAAGACATCATAACCTCAGGTGAGTTCGCAGGTAAGGAAGTAACTGTCTGCGGCTGGGTACGTACCTCACGCAATTCCAAGAGCGTAGCCTTCATTGAGCTCAACGACGGTACCTCCCTCAAGAACTTACAGGTCGTAGTTGAGAAGGGCGAGGGAGACTTCAAGGAGCCTCGTGTCGGCACTTCTGTAAAGGTAGTCGGCAATGTAGTCGAGGGCAGAAACAATACATTCGAGATAAATACAGTTCCGGGAAATATCACAATCCTCGGTGATGCACCGACAGATTATCCCCTCCAGAAGAAGGGACACACTCTCGAATTCCTGCGTACTATCCCTCACCTCCGCGGCAGAACGAACACATTCAACGCTGTTATGCGTGTTCGTTCAGTTCTTGCGGCTTCACTGCATAAATACTTCCAGAGCCACAACTACGTTTATGTAAACACTCCGCTCATCACCGGAAGCGACTGCGAGGGCGCAGGTGAAATGTTCACAGTAACTACAAACGGCTTCACTCACGATTTCAAGACCGAGGAGGAGTATTACGCAAACGACTTCTTCGGCAGAAAGGCAGGACTTTCAGTTTCCGGTCAGCTTGAGGGCGAAATGGGTGCTACAGCGTTCGGCAAGATATATACCTTCGGACCTTCATTCCGTGCCGAGAACTCAAACACTCCCAAGCACCTTGCTGAATTCTGGCATATCGAGCCCGAGATAGCTTTTGCTGAGCTCGATGATGTTATTGAGATAGCAGAGGATATGATTAAATTCGTTATCCGTGAGCTCCTTGATACCTGTCCTGATGAAGTAGCATTCTTCGATGCACACTTCGAGAAGGGACTCAAAGCAAGACTTGAAGAGCTCATCTCACATGATTTCGGCAGAGTCACATACACTGAGGCTATCAAGCTCCTTCAGGAGTCCGGTGAGAATTTCATATATCCCGTAGAATGGGGCTGCGACCTTCAGACAGAGCACGAGAGATACATCTCTGAGAAGGTGTTCAAGAAGGCTGTATTCGTTACTGACTATCCCAAGGAGATAAAGTCCTTCTATATGAAGCAGAATCCCGATGGCAAGACTGTTGCAGCAGTTGATCTGCTCGTGCCCGGTGTCGGCGAGATAATCGGCGGAAGCGAGCGTGAAGCTGATTATGACAAGCTCATAGCTGCGATGAAGGAGAGAAATATGAATCTCGACCTCTACTCTGATTACCTCGATCTCCGCAAGTACGGTACAGTACCGCACGGCGGCTTCGGACTCGGCTTCGAGAGACTTATTATGTACACAACGGGAATGGCTAATATCCGCGACGTAATAATGTTCCCGAGAACAGTCGGCTCTATCAGATGAGTCAGCTGTATAGAATAACAGAGCTGCACATTTTATTGTAAAACAGAGTTCGTCAATGGCGCCGTTCTCTGAATCAAATCAAGAAAAGGAAAGTGATGAAAAATGTCAAGGTCACTGTATATCCCAGAGGGCTACAAATCGGCTCTCACACTGAGAGAGACTCAGCACGCTATCAAGTATATCAAGGACATCTTCCAGCAGGCACTCTCATTCGCACTCACTCTTGACCGCGTATCTGCTCCCCTTATCGTCAAGAAGGGAAGCGGTATCAACGACGACCTTAACGGCGTTGAGCGCAAGGTCGATTTCACGATAAAAGAGATCGACGGCGAGGGCGAAGTTGTACAGTCACTCGCGAAGTGGAAGAGAATGGCTCTCTACCGCTACGGTTATAAGGCAGGCGAAGGCATCTATACCGATATGAACGCTATCCGCCGCGATGATAACACCGACAACACGCATTCGATATTCGTAGATCAGTGGGACTGGGAAAAGGTCATCACACGCGAGGACAGAAATATCCAGTTCCTGAAAGATACCGTAACATCGGTAGTCAAGGCTATCGCTTATACAAAGCGCAAGGTAAGTCTCCGTTATCCTCAGATAGCCGGACAGATATGCGACAAGCCCTATTTTATTACAGCACAGGAGCTTGAAGACAGGTATCCCGACAAGACAGGACACGAGCGTGAGCGCCTTATCACTCAGGAGCACAAGACGGTTTTCCTGATGCAGATAGGCGGCAAGCTTGCAAGCGGCGAGAAGCACGACGGACGCGCTCCGGACTACGATGACTGGTCGCTCAACGGAGATATACTCATCTGGGACGATGTGCTTGACGATTCTCTTGAGGTATCGTCAATGGGTATCCGCGTAGATGCTGATTCGCTCAAGGCACAGCTCGCAGAGTGCGGCGCTGAGGACAGGATGCAGTACCGTTATCATCAGATGATAGCAGACGGTACACTTCCGCTCACTATCGGCGGAGGAATCGGACAGTCCAGACTCTGTATGCTTCTTCTGAACAAGGCACATATCGGAGAGGTGCAGTCCTCGATATGGACAGATGATATGGTCGCAAAATGCGCTGAACACGGAATAACTCTTCTTTAACAAGAACAAAGACGCTTCGATAAGGTCACAGCCTTTTTACGAAGCGTCTTTTTTATACACTGACGATTCATTTTTGCAGTTGACATATACTGATTTTTTTGGTATAATTATCAAAAAAGCGGAAGGGAGTTTTCCTATGCGACTGAAAAAGCTTTTATCAGCAGCAGTTTCGGCAGTGATCGCATTATCACCTGTTTATTCAAATTTTCAGGTAAGCTCGAAGGCGGCAGAGCAGTCCGTTACGTTCAGCTATTTTGATACTAATATCAACGGCGGCGAGCCGATACGCGGCGTTGACATCTCCTCGGTCATCTCGATTGAGAATGCCGGAGTGAAGTTTTACAATGAGTACGGTCAGGAACAGGATATTTTCCGCACTCTCTCGGAAAACGGCGTGAACTATATCCGTGTTCGTGTCTGGAACGAACCGAATGACGGAAATGGTCACAGCTACGGCGGCGGAAACAACGATGTAAAAGTAGCCGGAGAGATAGGCAAACGCGCAGCTCAGTACGGTATGAAGCTGCTTGTGGATATACAGTATTCCGACTTCTGGGCAGATCCGGCAAAGCAGACACGTCCTAAATACTGGCAGCCGCACGACTACGAAAAGCTGAAGGGTGAGATATACAAATGGACTTCATGGGTACTTGAGTCCATAACAAATGACGGCGGAGACATCGGAATGGTGCAGGTCGGCAACGAGACGAACTGCTTTTTCTGCGGCGAGAAGGATATGTACAAGATATGTGATCTCTTTGCGAGCGGAAACAAGGCTGTACGTGATTTTGACCGGAGTATCCTTATTGTTCACCATTTTGCAAATCCTGGCAAGGCAGACAACTACAAATGGTACGCGAAGGTGATGAGCGAGTGCAAGCTTGATTACGATGTATTTGCGACTTCATATTACCCATACTGGCACGGCTCTCTTGAAAATCTCACCTCTGTGATGAAATATATCGGCGACACCTACCATAAATACGTAATGGTCGCTGAGACCGCGTACCCATATACCAACGAGGACGGCGATGACTTCGGAAACGATGTAACATCGCAGTCTCAGAACGTTGACCTGAGATACGATATTTCAGTTGAGGGTCAGGCTGAGTGCCTGACAGATGTATTTCAGGCGATGGCTGATACCGGCAGATGGGGACTTGGTGTATTCTACTGGGAGCCAGCATGGATCGGTACACCGGACAAGATCTCGTGGGAGCAGCGCAAGGCTCAGTGGGACACTTACGGCTCCGGCTGGGCGACGGATTACGCAAAGGAATACGACAAGGACGTAGACCGGTCAGGCGGTTCGAGCTACGATAATCAGGGATTATTTGACAGCTACGGAAAGCCGCTTGAGTCCCTAAAAGTCTTCACACGCATTTATCCTCAGCAGGAGAAGCAGCAGCCGGTGCAGGGGATAGAGGTCGCAGAGGGAAGATACCGTATACGCAATGCAGGCAGCGGAAAGTATCTTTCAGTTATCAACGGAGAAGAGCGTCCGGGAGCAAGCGTCATACAGTACAAGGCGGACGGCGCAGCAGATTATAATACGTGGTATGTCAAGCCAGCCGGGGACGGAAGCTATGAGCTTTATTCAGGTCTTGGCGAGGATAGTTCGCTGCTTCTCGAATTTGACCCTGAGAAGGGCTACGACTACAATACCGGCATTTCCTCTTCCGACGGCAGTGATACTCAGAGATTCATCTTTGTTGCGACTGAGCGAGGTATGTACATCGCGACAAAGGAGAGCAGTGGGCATCACGCTATCGAACTTGACGAAGCGGTCATAGACGAAAAAGGCAATGTCAGACGCCAGCTGAGCAATGCTGTCGAGAATTTGATGTGGGTCCTCGAACCGGTCGAGGAATTTGTCCTGTTCGGCGACCTTAACGGCGATGACAGGGTAGATTCATTCGATATGATACTCCTGCGAAAGAGCGTTACAGGAACAGTTTCATCAAGTGCAGCTGACGTGAATGACGACGGCGAGACAGGTATCGCAGACCTTGTGAAGCTCGGACATTTCCTTCTCGGAAGCGAAAAGATCGGCAAAACGAGCAAAGGAACTCCGCGTAACACAATAATCCCGAGAATATGAAAAAACGGCTGAATGACGGATCATTCAGCCGTAAATTTATAGCTTTCAGCTTCTTTCTGAAGCTTAACATCGACAAGTGCATCAATAAGAGTACCATTTTCGCGGTATTCTTCGGAAAAGACCTTTCCGTCCACGCGGACACGGTTCAGGAAAGAGGTCTTGTCGTACGGAACGAGAAGCTTCATACGCTTTGCAGTCTCGGGCAAATTTTTTGCGATACATTCGAGCAGCCTGTCAAATCCGCCGTGATGCTTTGCGGAGATAATAACTGTATGATCGTCCTCAAAGACAGTGTCCGGATAAAGCGCAGCATCGGACTTGTTCATAACGTTTATCTTTGGGATACCGTCGCAGCCGAGCTCTGACAGCAGCTTCATCGTGACCTCTGCCTGTTCCTCACGCTCGGGGGAGGAGAGGTCCTGCACATTGAGGATTATGTCCGCCGAAGCCGCTTCTTCAAGCGTTGATTTGAAGGCTTCCACGAGATTGTGCGGCAGTCGTCTGATAAGTCCTACAGTATCCGTAAGCAGTACGCTTCTTCCGTCCGGAAGCTCTATCGCACGCGAAGTTACATCAAGTGTAGCGAAAAGCTTATCCTCTGCGAGAACACCTGCATCGGTCAGCGCATTGAGCAGCGTGGACTTGCCGACGTTCGTATATCCGACGATAGCAGCAGTAAGAACGCCGTCCTTTTTACGTCTTGAACGTGAGAAAGAACGGTGCTTTTTCAGCTCTGCGAGTTCGTTTTCAAGGTAGGATATACGCTTGCGGATATGGCGTTTATCGGTCTCGAGCTTGGTCTCGCCGGGACCTCTTGTACCGATACCGCCGCCGAGACGGGAGAGCGATGTCCCCATACCGGTAAGACGCGGTAGACGGTATTTCTGCTGCGCGAGCTCGACCTGAAGCTTGCCTTCCTTTGTGCGTGCCCGCTGAGCGAAAATATCGAGGATGAGCGTAGTTCTGTCGATAACGCGCACATCGAGGATATTTTCGATATTACGCACCTGTACACCGCTCAGCTCATGGTCGAAAATGACGAGCTCAGCCTCAAGCGCTTCAAGCTGTTCACGCAGCTCTTCGAGTCTCCCTGCACCCATACAGGTCGCAGGGTCGTAGGTGGCTTTTCGCTGCAATATCTTTCCCACGACCTCAGCATTGGCAGTCTCGGCAAGCTCTTCGAGCTCATTTATAGAAGTATAAGCGTCGAACTCACCGGTGTCAACGCAGGCAAGAACAGCCTTTACCGGCTTTTCATCAGTTTTGTTTTCAAACATAAATGCTCCTTATTGAGCGGCAGTAGTATCCTCTGTAGTATCTTCTTTGATGATCGTATCATCGAGGTATTCGTTGCCCTTTGAGTCGTATTTATAAACATCGGTGTGTACCTTACCGTCATTCACCGAGGTATAGGTCTCAGTTTTTTTGATCTTTACAAGCTTGTTGCCTTCCCATTTATAGATGATATACCTGTCGATATAGCCGTCGTGAGCTTCAAGGACAAGAGTATTGTCCGCACCTATCTTCATCAGCATATTCACTTCCATAAGCTCATCGCTCAGCACGAAGTCATTCTTTTCGGGAAGGTAGCAGTAGTAGTAGCCATATCCTGAATATGAATTCTCATAGGGGATAAAAATATCGTTATATCCGTCAAAATCAAAATCCGCGACCGATATGTACTTCTCGTCGGGAACATAGTAGTATTCGAGAGTTTTAACTATCCTGTCGTTGATGCGGAGCTCGACATTGGTTCCGTTGAGTGAATACGAGAAGCGCTTTTCTTCCTCGGGAGCCGTGAAAGCCTCAGTTATCGTCTGAGTAGCAGTTTCCGGCATCGCGGTCGAGGTATAGACAGTAAAATTCTCAGTCCTGACGTGTGCGGCAGGATCATCATTTTTCTTACCGCAGGAAAAGAATGCGGAAGATAGCAGAACAGCTGTTACAAGCAGTTGTTTTCTCATTTACTCCTCTGACGCTCCTTCCGCGAGACGTGCGATCTCCTGCGGAGTGAACACATAATTCTTTCCGCAGAAATGACATTTTACTTCGGTATCCTTGCCTTCATCGGCAATAGCCCGCAGTTCCTTCTGTCCAATGCTGATAAGGACTTTTTCCGTACGTTCGCGGCTGCAATCGCACTTGTAGACAGGTGATGCAGTATCGAGCTCATTCGGTTCAAGACCATTCAGCAGCATATCGGCTATCTCCTTCGGCGTAACGCCTTCATCGAGAAGAGCGGAAACAGGACGCATAGAAGAAACGTTTTTCTCGATAATATCAATACATTTTTCGTCCGCGAAGGGGAGAAGCTGTACGAGGAATCCGCCTGCCGACTTTACTGAGAGGTCAGGATTCACCAGTACACCGAGCGCACACACAGTCGGTATCTGCTCACTTACAGCGTAATAATCGGCAACGTCCTCGGCTATCTCGCCGGAAACGAGCGGTATCACACCTACATACGGCTCACGCAGACCGAGGTCCTTGACTACCGAAAGAGTTCCGTCCTTTCCCACAGCACCCGAAACATCGAGCTTGCCCTTGCTGTTGAGAGGGATCTCGACGACCGGATTTGTAACGTAGCTCTTGACATTTCCGCGGCTGTCCGCAACAGCAACGAGCTGACCAGCCGGACCGCCTCCGTCAAGGCGCAGTGTAAGCGAATCCTCCTCGCCCTTGAGCATATAGCCCATTAACGATGCCGCTATCGTAAGTCTTCCGAGACCGGCTGTAACGACAGCAGAGGTCTTGTGGAGCTTTTCTATTTCCGAAACTATGTCCTTAGCGTCAAGGACAGCTGCAAAAGCCGAACCGTCGGCGGAGATTGCTCTGTATAGTTCACCCATAAATGTGATGTCCTTTCATATAGTCTGTCCGTTCCGGATACAGCGGGCAACATAAACTATCCGCTGAGTATCGGGGGCAGGGGGCTCGAAGGAATCGTCCCCGTATTTGGCGATAAGCTCGAATCCGGTCTCATTCAGAAGAGCTTCAAGCTGATCTTCGCTGTAAGCTTTTTCCGAGAATGAGTCTGAGCTGCGCGAATACAGTCCGTTTTCTTCAAGCTCAAAGAATTCGAGGTGCATTTTCACCTCGTCAGTTTCGGGCACAAGCGAATTCTCCCATATACAGTACACATTCTCCGTTTCGTAGGTAAACGTGTTACTTGCGAGGATATTCCTGTGCTTATAAAGAGTGTTCACGTCAAAAATGAACAGACCGCCTCTTTCGGAAAAGAAAGCGACCTTACTGAACACCTCCCTGACGGAAAGAAGGTCGGGGAGGTGATTTATACTGTCGAGTGCGCATATCGTGATGTCGATAGTGCCGAACATATCAAGTCTGCGCATATCCTGACAGAGGTACTGGATATTCAGACCGCTGTCGAATTTCTTATTGAGCGCGATGCCGAGCATTTCGTCAGAATTGTCCACACCGATAACATCGTAGCCGAGCCGTGACATTTCTTCAGAAATGCTGCCTGTCCCACAGGCGAGGTCAAGAAGGATACCGCCTTCAGCCGGGCGGTATCGCTTTATTATATCGTTGAAATAGGCTGCACGCCTGCGGTAGTCTATGTTTGCAGTGAGCTGATCGTAATACCGCGCAAAAACACTGTATCCTGCCATCACTCAAGCTCTAATACTTCTGCACCGGCAATTTCGCCGTCGCTGTCGAACAGTACACGTTCACGCTTGATAAGCTCTTCCTCACCGCTTGTGTAGTCGAACGTGTCTATGATGAGGTCATTTTCCGTGTTTCTGTACTGCTTTGTCATAGAACGCAGAACAGGCTTGCTGTCCTCCCAGCCGAATATCCTTATCTCGTATTCGTCTTCGCTGAGCTTTACGTCGGTAGTGAAGGTCTTCTCTTCCTTGTCGACCTCAGCACAGGAGTCTATCTCTTCAAACTCTTCCCATAACACGAATTTACGCTGCTCAGCATCATAGTGATAGTATACGCCGAACGTGTTGAGGTGTGCGATCTGCTGAGGGATGAAGAGGTCGGGATGACCGTCGAGGTCTATGTCGTCTATAACGATCTGTCCTTTTTTGTCAGGCGTCTCGTTTTCGATAAAGTTTATGAGCTCTTCTGTGTCAATTTCAATTGTCTGGGTCTCTTCTCCGTCGATAGTAACGTCAATACCGTCCTTTGTGACCTTGCAGTAAATCTCGTCGCTGCTGAAAACATAGGGATCGGTCTGTATCTCGACTATAGTTGTTGTCGTTGTTGTTGAGGCAGACTGCACAGGAGCATTACCTGTTCTCTTTGTGCTGTTCTGAACAGGTGCATTGCCTGTCTGCTTAGGAACAGCAGCAGTTGTACGGCGCACAAGCGATCCGCCGTTCGTAGTCGCAGTCGTAGTTTTTTCCGAAACATCTGTATTTTCTGTCGTTTCGGTCGATGTCTCCGTAACTCTTTCTACTGTTGTCGGGTCAGCTGCTTTTGCAGTTGAAGAATTATTGGTCTCAGCCTCTGAGTTTACAGTTGTAACAGTTTCCTGACTGTTTTCGACAGGATCCATTTTACCGCAGCCGGTAAGAAGTCCGAGACAAAACACAGCAATAAGAGCCGATTTTCTCAATTTCATCACCTCATAGAAATATGCACATTGCCTGGTTTTACGCTAAATGGGCGACCGAAGGTGTCCCTTCAGCCAATTTCGCAGGTCTACGCAAGCCTGAAATCCGGCTATTGACCAGTAAATATCGTTAAGGGGAGCACTCTGACAGCCGCCCGGATAATTATTGATTACTTATTCTCTTCCTTGAGCTTGCAGCACTTCTTGTACTTCTTGCCGCTTCCGCAAGGACAGGGATCGTTGTCGCCTATCTTCTTTACGCGGATAGGCTCGTCCTCGAAGCTGCCGTCGCCCGAGCCTGCATTCGGAGCATCAGGCTTAGCGACCTGCTCACGCTCAGGAGCTTCGTTCTTCTGAAGCTTAACTGTGAGAAGGGCACGTACAGTATCCTCACGGATAGACTCTACCATCGCATCGAACATCTCAAAGCCTTCGTATCTGTACTCGATAACAGGGTTCTTCTGACCGAACGAACGCAGACCGATACCCTTCTTGAGCTCTTCCATATCGTCGATGTGAGCCATCCACTTTGTATCAACAGTCTTGAGGAGGATAACGCGCTCGAGCTCACGGAGGATCTCTCCGCCGTATTCCTCTTCCTTAGCCTGATAGATCTCGCCGCACTTCTCGTTGAGAGCGTTTGTTATCTGCTCCTTTGTAACGGACTTGAGCTCTTCCTCGGTGAACGTGAGGTCCTCGTTGTCGATGAGCCAGCCGAGGAAGTATTCCTTGAGACCAACGATATTCCAGTCCTCGTGGTTGTCATCGTCGATGAGGTATGTATTTACAGTAGAGGAGATGAGATCCTCCATCATTTTGAGTATATCCTTGTGGAGATCCTCACCGTCAAGCACCTGTGAACGCTGCTTGTAGATGATCTCACGCTGAGTGTTCATAACATCATCGTAGTTGAGCACGTTCTTTCTGATGCTGAAGTTCCTGCCCTCGACCTTCTTCTGTGAGGACTCGATTATCTTTGTGAGCGACTTGCTCTCGATAGGCATTGTTTCATCGACCTTGAGCATACTCATCATTCTCTCGAGGCGATCGCCGGCGAAGATACGCATAAGGTCGTCTTCTACCGAGAGGAAGAAGCAGCTTTCGCCCTCGTCGCCCTGACGTCCGGAACGTCCGCGAAGCTGATTGTCGATACGTCTTGACTCGTGGCGCTCGGTACCGAGTATATAAAGACCGCCTGCCTCCTTGACAGCAACAGCCTTTTCCTTTATCTCGGCGTTGTATTTATCGTAGTATTCGCGGTATTTCTTTCTTGCTTCGAGGACCATCTGATCGTTTGTATCGGCAAATCCGATAGCAGCGGTGATAAGGTCTTCGTCCATACCGTCCTTTCTCAGGGCAGCTCTTGCAAGGAACTCAGCATTACCGCCGAGCATGATATCAGTACCACGTCCAGCCATATTCGTAGCGATAGTAACAGCGCCGTACTTACCAGCCTGAGCGACTATCTCGGCTTCCTTAGCGTGGTGCTTGGCGTTGAGTACCTCGTGCTTTATGCCCTTTCTCTTGAGCATAGCGGAGAGAAGCTCAGACTTCTCGATAGAAACTGTACCTACGAGGATAGGCTGACCTTTCTCGTGACACTCGATTATCTTGTCGATGATAGCGGAATACTTGCCCTTTTCGGTGCTGTACACCTGATCGTTGTGGTCGATACGGATAACGGGTTTGTTAGTGGGGATAGCGATAACATCGAGCTTGTATATCTCCTTGAACTCGTCCTCTTCGGTCATAGCTGTACCTGTCATACCGGAGAGTTTGTTGTAGAGACGGAAGAAGTTCTGGAAGGTGATAGTAGCAAGGGTCTTGGACTCGCTCTTTATCTTTACGCCTTCCTTAGCCTCGATAGCCTGATGCAGACCGTCATTGAAGCGGCGTCCGAGCATAAGACGACCTGTGAATTCGTCAACGATGATTATCTCGCCGTCCTGAACGACGTAGTCTATCTCGTTCTTCATTACGCCGTTAGCCTTAATAGCCTGATTTATGTGGTGGAGGAGAGTCATATTCTCCGGGTCCATTAGGTTGTCTATACGGAAAGCCTGCTCAGCCTTCTTTACACCGCGCTGAGTGATAGTAGCTGTCTTAGCTTTTTCGTCGATGATATAGTCGGCAGTTTCGCTGACAGTATCCTGGTCTACCTTATCGTCCATCTCAACTACAGTTGTAGGAGTGAGCATCTTGGCGAAGCGGTCAGCGATAGCGTAGAGCTCGGTCGACTTGTCGCCGCGGCCGGAAATGATAAGAGGAGTACGAGCCTCATCAATGAGGATAGAGTCGACCTCATCGACGATAGCGAAATTAGGCTCGCGCTGAACGCGCTCTTCCTTATGAGTGACCATATTGTCACGGAGGTAATCGAAGCCGAGCTCGTTGTTCGTAGCATAAGTAACATCGCAGTTGTAAGCGGCACGTCTTTCGTCGTTGTTGAGTCCGTGGAGGATACAGCCGACAGTAAGACCGAGCCAGCGGAGCACCTTGCCCATTTCCTCAGCCTGAGTTTTAGCGAGGTAATCGTTTACAGTAACAACGTGAACGCCCTTGCCTGAGAGTGCATTGAGGTATGAAGCAACGCACGCAACGAGAGTTTTACCTTCACCGGTCTTCATCTCGGCGATACGTCCCTGATGAAGAACGATGGCACCGATTATCTGAACGGGGTAGGGCTTCTTTTCGAGGACACGCCATGCAGCCTCACGGACTGTAGCGAGAGCCTCGGGGAGAATATCATCAAGAGTCTCGCCGGTCTCGAGTCTGTCCTTGAATTCCTGAGTTTTTGCTTTGAGCTCAGCGTCGGAGAGCTTCTGATACTCCTCATCGAGACTGAGGACTTTATTCTTAATTGGCTCGATACGCTTCAGCTCCCTGTTGGAGTAAGCGTTAGCGCCGAAAATGCTTTTAAAAAGACCCATTAGAATGATTACCGCCTTTACAAAAATTTACAATGAAACTGTATATAGATATACACATAAATATATTTTACTACAAAAGAGCCGGTTTGTCAATACCTGAGCACAGATAATCTGACAAACCGGCTGTATTTCGTCATCTTCCGATGAAAATGCGGAAGTTTTTACTGATATAGGCGCTTATCCTCGTATAGTATTCATCTCCGTAGGGGACGAAGAGATATGCTTCATCGGCAAATTCGGGCGAATCGTACTTCTCTTTCCCGAAATAATCGAGAGCGACTGCATCGACGTCCTCGGGATAGCACGGGGAATCTTCGTCGGCGTAGAAATCGTAGTAGAAAGAGGCAAAAGCCTTGCCTTTTTCGTTGAGTATCTCCTTTGTCAGCTCGCCGCCGAGCGAATTCGTGATGAACTTGCGGATGTCGAGCTCTCCGGAGCGGATAGCATCGAGCTCCTCAGAGAAGAAATCGGTGACTTCCTCGTCGATAAGGTCATGCTCGATACACCAGCGCAGGAACATCGCGATATGATTTGCGCCGCAAAGCTCGTTGAGGTCAAGCTGCTTTTCCTCTATCTTGCGCGAATGATCTTCAACGCGGTCGATGAGCTCAAATGTAGAAGCGTCAACGACAGGTCTGCGCTCGAGGTCAACGACCTGATCGAGGTCTCTTCCGAATCTGTCGAGCAGAGCGTCGGTACCGTGATCTATCTTGTACTTCATCTCAATGTCGTACAACGGGATTATCTGATAGAAATTGACCTCTTCGCCGCTCGGAAGGCGGCAGACAGCCGAGTTTTCACCAAAGGCAGTACCGAGCAGAAGAACGGCGCTGAGTTCGGTATCCTCACAGAGCGGCTTGCTGTAGTCGACAGAATGTCCCCAGCCTATCCACGATTTATGACGGAAGGGGAGGTGAGCGACACGGTTGAGGAGCTCTGCCGGCCACATAGTCCTGTGATCTTCCGGGTCAAACTCCCAGCTCGCCGGCAGACACAGCACAAGCTCGGCACGTTCAAGCTTCTGCTCTTTCAGCTCGTCAGGCACATTCATTCTGTATGCGCCAAGTCCCATTGTTACGAGCGTGAGGAAGTATCTGTCCTCGTCGGGCGGTATAACGGCTATGTCGACCTTTATGCCATCCGGTGAATTATCGCGGAAGACCTTAGGAAAATCACCGAAATTCTCAGTTATATGCTCCTCGATAGCTTCGAGCTCCTGAGGAGGATAGATGATAACATCAGAGTTGTTCATTTCATTCATTTATATCACTCTTTCCGGCTGTGATAAGCCAGTCAAGCTTTGCATTCAGTTCGTCTATTTTTTTGTTCAGCGTCAGATTATCCTCCGAGAGCTTTTCGATGAGCTCGAGTGCTCTGCGGAGAAGGACTTCGTTTTCCGGGCTGCCGGACGCTGTTTTTGTGCTGAGCAGCTCCTTTTTTATCAGCTTTTCAAGGATATTTCTGAAGCTTACGAAATCATTCCCGAGAGTGCCGTCGGACTGCATACGGATAACAGTTCTGCTCTTCTTGAAAAACTGGAACATAAAGCAGTCGTAGGAATTGAGAAAATCGAGGCAGCGTCTGCTGTCGAATACGCCGGAGCTCTCAGAATCGAGGGACATATCGCTGCGAAATGAGTTGATGCTCCTGATGAACCCCTTCTGCTCTGCGCTGACGGCAGGTGAGCTCATAACGAGCTTAGCTGCACTTCTGTAGCACTCATCGCGGTCATTTGCAGCGTCCTCGAGAGCGAGCACGGTAAGCGCGGAATCGAAAATATTAGACAGGCTCGATACTATAACAGGAGTCGGGTCGAACTCTTTTCGGCTGAGGTCTGTCTGTCCTATAACAGCGGCGGAGCGCTCTGTCTGCTCGACGATGCTGCGGACGAGCTCTTCTTCAGTCAGGCATCTCATACTATCACCTCAGGATAAATCTGCATATGTCACCGGGCGAAGCAGCAATGTAATCCGCACCTGCAAGGATAAGCTCCTCACTTCCGCGGAAGCCCCATGCACAGCCTATAGAACGCATACCCGCATTCTGAGCTGTCTGTATATCGACATTGCTGTCACCTATCATAAACATCTCCGTTACACCGTTCACGGCAGAGAGTATCTCGTCGATGATAGCCCTGTCCGGTTTTTTTGCACGTTCTGCGCATCCGCCGAGAACAGCTTCAAATCCGACATCAGGCAAAAGCTTCGCAACGAGACTGCGTGCTACATCCTGCGGCTTATTCGTGGCAACAGCGACCTTCACACCTGCTTCCGAAAGTGTATTGACAGCTTTGTCCATGCCGGCATAAAGGCGTGTCTTGTCGAGATAATGGACGGTATAGTATTCACGGAAAAGCTCGTGAAGCCTGTCTGCTTCGTCCTTGTGTCCATCCGGGAGAGCCCGCCAGCACAGCACCGGAGCTCCGTTGCCGACCATTTTCTTGTACTTTTCGTAATCGTGCTCCGGATAACCAAGCACGCGGAGACCGTAATTAACCGCATCTCCGAGGTCTTCTATCGTATCGGCTATAGTGCCGTCAAGGTCAAATACTGCTAATATCATAAATTCTCCTGTTTCACTTCATAAGAGTTGCAAGTGTGCGCGAATAGCGTCCGCGGAACTGCTCGAATCTGTCCTCGTCGATAGCCTCGCGTATTTTTTCGGTCAGTGTGTTGTAGAAATAGAGGTTGTGCTGAACTGCGAGTCTGCCGGCGAGCTGCTCATTCGCCTTGAAAAGGTGGCGGATGTAAGCGCGCGAGAAGTTCTTGCAGGTCGGGCAGTCGCACTGCTCGTCAACGGGGCGCGGATCAGTTTCGTAGCACTTGTTTCCGAGATGCATGATGCCGCTCCACGTGAACACTGTAGCGTGACGGGCATTCCTGCTCGGCATAACGCAGTCGAACATATCTATGCCTCGCGCGACAGCTTCGATTATATTAGACGGTGTACCAACGCCCATAAGGTAACGCGGCTTATCAACGGGCATAAAGGGTTCGACAACGTCGATGATCCTGTACATCTCCTCGGTGGATTCGCCGACCGCGAGACCGCCGATAGCATAGCCGTCGAGGTCGAGCCTGGCAATATCCTCCATATGTCTGATGCGCAGGTCATCGAATGTCGAGCCCTGATTTATGCCGAAAAGCATTTGTTTCTTGTTGATGGTATCGTGAAGGCTGTTGAGCCGCTCCATTTCATCCTTGCAGCGGTAGAGCCAGCGGGTGGTGCGCTGTATCGACTTTGCTGCGTAGTCATAGGTAGCCGGGTTTTCCACGCACTCATCGAAAGCCATAGCTATCGTAGAACCGAGATTGGACTGTATCTGCATACTCTCCTCGGGACCCATAAATATACGGTGACCGTCGATATGCGAGGCGAAGTATACGCCCTCCTCCTTGATACGGCGCAGCTGAGCGAGGGAGAACACCTGAAATCCGCCGCTGTCGGTGAGGATAGGCTTATCCCAGTTCATAAACTTATGCAGACCGCCCATTTCCTTCACTACCTTATCACCGGGACGAAGGTGGAGGTGATAGGTGTTGCAGAGCTCGACCTGAGTTTTCAGCCCTTTGAGGTCAACGGACGAGATACCGCCCTTGATAGCAGCAGCCGTACCAACGTTCATAAAGCACGGAGTCTGGAAGCTGCCGTGGACTGTATCGACAACGCCGCGGCGTGCCTTATTGTCTTTCTTGAGTAGTGTGAACATAAAGTCTCCTTAATTCATATGGATGTTTACGGAACTGTTTGACATCAATGATAAAATGAAAGTAACTATTCCGAATGCGTAGATCACAAAAGTTGAGCAGGTGATGATATTTGCTATGGTCATCATTACCCTGTAGGGCTTGGTTATCTCGGTGCCCTTGTTGGTGTGGACGAATCTTGCAATAGTGGTGAGAGCGCCTATCGTAAGTCCGAGTATGGTGGGGACATATCCGAGTATGAAGCATAACGCGAACAAAACGATATAAGCTATCAGCATCACGGGTAAGAAAAAGATAGAGAGCACTGTCATATATTCGCCGTCGTTTCCGAGATCAGCGAACCACGACGTGACCTCAGCCATACCTATACCTGAGCCGATTATAACGAATACACCGACAATGATAAGCAGAGCCGCACCAACAGCATTGACAGCAAAATCAAAATTCATTCTGAATCTGGCGTTTTTCATAAGAGATACCTCCTGTTTGTTTTTCTATATTATATCAGCAAAACAAGGAGTTCTCAAGGTGAAAAAGGTCACGTCCTGAATTACATATGTAACGATCTCAGATAATACTGTACGGCTCTGAATCATCGGGGATACGGCATCTGCGTTTGTTGCAGAAGCCTATGAGCTCGCCGTTTTCGTCTCTTAGTGCAGAGATATAGGTATCGGTGGAGGTAGAGCTGTATCTCAGAGCGAATACCCTGTTGTTTTCCCTGCCCTCCTTGAACCATTCGACGACCATATTTATCTTGCTCTGAGTTTCAAGATCCATAAGCGAATTCAGCGACTTTCCGACGATAGCATAGCCTCCGAAGCGTTCATTGGCTACAGCCGAAGCCTTGTTGATATAGATGATGCGGTAGTCGAGGTCGCAGATCACGACGGGTTCCTCTTCTGTTTCGATATAGCTCCTGAAAAAAGTGTTAAGTTCCATTTGAGATCAATCCCTTCTGAATTATGTCGATACTAAAAATGTAAATGGTGAGGTTATAGAATTTATCAGATCAAATATGTCAGAGAATGCACATCGAATCGCCAAAGCTGAAAAAGCGGTACCTTTCCTGAACTGCGGTTTTGTAGGCATTCATTGTGTTTTCGTACCCCATAAAAGCGGAGACGAGCATAATAAGTGTGCTTTCGGGAAGATGAAAATTGGTTATAAGACCGTCGATACACTTGAATTCATAGGAAGGATAGATGAAAATGTCGGTATATCCTTCATGTTCGGATATGTCTCCATAGAATGTTGCGACGCTCTCGAGTGTACGGCAGGTCGTTGTACCTACGGCGATAACACGTCCTCCGCCGGCTTTTGTCTCATTTATGAGGTCAGCCGTCTCTTTGGGGAGGTAGTAATGCTCACTGTGCATTTTATGGTCAAGGACGTTGTCTTCTTTTACCGGACGGAATGTACCGAGTCCTACGTGGAGAGTGACAAATGCAGTCTTTATGCCGCGGCTTCGCAGATCATCGAGCATTTCCTCTGTGAAATGCAGTCCGGCTGTCGGGGCGGCAGCAGAGCCGAGCTCATTTGAATAGACTGTCTGATAGCGCTCCTTGTTCTCAAGCTTTTCTTTTATGTAGGGCGGAAGCGGCATTTGTCCGACATCTTCGAGCGCCGTGAAGAAATTGCCTTCACATTCAAACCGAACGATGCGGTCACCATCGTCCTTTACCTCAACGACCTCGGCAACAAGTCTTCCTCCGCCGAAGCTGAAACGAGTTCCGACCTTTGCTTTCTTTCCGGGACGGCAGATTATCTCCCAGAGCTTGTCGCCCTTCTGTTCAAGCAGGAGAAATTCGATAAAAGTGCCGTTATCGATTTTTTCGCCGTACAGTCTTGCAGGGATAACGCGCGAATCATTCATAACGAGCAGGTCACCTTCACGGAGGTGCTCGCATAGATTATAGAAGTGATCGTGAGTTATCGCGCCAGTCTCGCGGTCAACGCACATCATACGCGAAGCATTCCGCGGCTCGATAGGTGTCTGAGCGATCAGCTCCTCAGGCAGGTCATAATAAAAATCAGATCTCAAGAGTTCCAAGTTCAAGCTCCTTTTATTTTCAGCGTGCGGAGGTACTGCTTCTGCTCGTCAGTGATGCGGAAGCTCTCCACAGCCTTTTGTATGGTTTTATTGTGAGTCCATACATCGAGTCTTTTATCCTCGATATACGGTACTATCTCATCATAGTTCTTAGCGAGAGCGGTCGCGAAATACCACGCTCTCATCATATTTATGTAGTATTCGTCCGAGCGTATCAGCGCTATTCTGTCGGGATACTCGACTTTGAGGTCGGGTCCGAGGTAGAAACGCATAAGCGAGCATATCGCAAATCTTACGGTATAGGTGTGCTCCGAGCCGAGCCATTTGTCGATATAAGGCAAAAGCTCGTCCTTGTACCTGCCTAATACCTTCGGGGAAAGCTGGTCACACGTAGCCCAGTTGTCTATATACGGGAGAAAGGCATCTGTAAGGCGGATACATTCATCGAAGTCCCTCACCTCTGAGATGATGAAGGAATGGAGCTGATACTCCTCGAAGAAACGGTGGGGGAGTGCTGCGAGAAATTCGCCTGTATCATCGCGCTTTACCAGCTTTTTGGCGAGCTTTCGCAGGTCGGGAGTGCGAACACCGATAAAACATTTTTTATCTATATTCGGGATAGTTTTTTGTGTAAATACGGCAAATTCATCGTCCTTCAACTCCATAAGAGCAGATTTTATGTATTCGGATATGCTCATAGCGGTTCCTTTCCGAAAAATAATTTTTAAAATCTCAAAAAACTGTTGACAACGCGCATTATAAGTGATATTATATTAAACAAGGTAGAGGTGCAGCTGCGATGATTAAGCACGCGGAGGACGACCGGTCCGATGAAGCGTGCCGAAAGGCAAGGCTGCCGAAGAGCGGTTTCCGGTAAATCCCGTTCTGGCTGTATTATCGAACAGGTTTACAGCTGTCATCATGTGTTTGATGGAGAGCTATCGCATAACTGACAAAAGCTATGCTAACATTTCTATTATAACTCATGATCGACCGGTTTGCAACCGGTTTTCTTATTTTTTTGAAAAAAATTTAGAAGGAGTAGTTTTATGAAACAGTACAACGTAGGTATCATCGGTGCAACGGGAATGGTAGGACAGCGCTTTGCAACGCTGCTCGAGAATCACCCGTGGTTCAATGTAAAGGTGCTCGCAGCATCTCCGAGAAGTGCCGGTCAGACATACGAGCAGGCAGCAGGAAGCCGCTGGAAGATGGCAGTTCCCATGCCAGCAGCTATGAAGGATATGGTCCTTCTGGACGCAACCTCCGATATAGAGAAGATCGCGTCAATGGTAGATTTCTGCTTTTGTGCAGTTGATATGAAAAAGGACGAGATAAAGGCTCTTGAAGAGAAGTACGCAAAGGCTGAGTGCCCGATTGTATCGAACAACTCCGCTCACAGATTCACTCCTGACGTACCTATGGTCGTTCCGGAGATAAATCCCGAACACATTGAGATAATCAAGGCACAGCGTGAGCGTCTCGGCACAAAGAGAGGCTTCATCGCAGTCAAGTCCAACTGCTCTATCCAGAGCTATGTTCCTGCTCTTCACCCGCTCAGAAAGTTCGGGCTCAAGAACGTTCTTGCCTGCACATATCAGGCAATTTCCGGCGCCGGAAAGAATTTCGAGACCTGGCCGGAAATGATCGACAACCTCATTCCCTACATCGGCGGCGAAGAGGAGAAGTCCGAGCAGGAGCCGCTCAAGGTCTGGGGCGAGATCAAGGGCAATGAGATCGTCAAGGCTACAGCTCCCAACATTACGACACAGTGCCTCAGAGTTCCCGTTTCCGACGGACACACAGCTGCTGTATTCGTAAGCTTTGAGAACAAGCCCTCCAAGGAGGAGATACTCAAGCTCTGGGCTGATTTCAAAGGCGTTCCGCAGGAGCTCGAGCTCCCCAGTGCTCCCAAGCAGTTCATCCACTACTTCGAGGAAAACGACCGTCCGCAGGCTAAGCTCGACAGAAATATCGAGGGCGGTATGGCAGTTTCGACAGGCCGTCTCCGCGAGGATACCCAGTACGATTACAAGTTCGTATGCCTTTCACACAACACACTCAGAGGTGCAGCAGGCGGCGGTGTTCTGCTTGCAGAGCTCCTCGCAGCAAAGGGCTATTTTGACTGATTTTCCTAATTAAGAAAGGACAGATCTATTATGAAGAACACGATTTTTACCGGTGCTGCTGTCGCAATAATAACACCGATGAACGCTGACGGCTCGATCAACTACGATGAGCTCGGACGTGTTATAGATGACCAGATAGCAAACGGCACCGATGCAATAGTTATTTGCGGTACCACAGGCGAATCTGCTACAATGACAGACGATGAGCACCGCGACTGCATCAAGTTCGCTGTTAAGCACACAGCCGGCAGAGTTCCTGTGATCGCAGGCGCCGGAAGCAATGACACTCGCTATGCAGTTGAACTCTCAAAGGAGGCTGAGGCAGCCGGTGCAGACGCTCTGCTCCACGTAACGCCCTATTACAATAAGGCTTCACAGAAGGGACTTGTAGCTCATTTCACCGCTATCGCAGATGCAGTAAATATCCCGATCATTCTTTACAACGTTCCCAGCAGAACAGGCTGCGGCTTTGATGTTGCAACAGTCAAGGAGCTTTCAAAGCATAAGAATATTGCTGCTATCAAGGAAGCAAGCGGCAATATCAGCTATGTAGCAAAGATCGCGGCTGAGTGCGGCGACAACATAGACATATACAGCGGAAACGATGATATGGTCGTACCTGTTATGTCACTCGGCGGAAAGGGCGTCATTTCCGTAGCTTCGCACGTTATCCCCAAGGAGATGCACGATATGGTGCAGCTCTGCCTTGATAACAACTTTGAAGAGGCGATGAAGCTTCAGCTGAAGTATCTCGACATCATCAACGACCTCTTTATCGAGGTCAATCCCATTCCGGTAAAGGAAGCTATGAATATGCTCGGCTGGAATGCAGGTCCGTGCCGCCTGCCGCTGTGCGAGATGACAGATGAGCACAGAGCAAAGCTCCGTGCAACACTCGAAAGACACGGACTTATCAAGTAAAAATCTGCTGCGGTCATAACCGCAAGGAAGTGAATAATATGACAAATATAGCAATATGCGGAGCTAACGGAAAAATGGGCAAGAATGTCTATAGCTGCATCGAAGAGCGCGATGACTGCAAGGTCGTTGCCGGTATCGACATCTACACGAAGGAATATGCAGATTTCCCGATAGTTGCCGCACCGTCGG
Source organism: Ruminococcus sp. (assembly GCA_017534835.1). Taxonomy (GTDB): domain Bacteria; phylum Bacillota; class Clostridia; order Oscillospirales; family Ruminococcaceae; genus Ruminococcus. Next base: position 58,257 of record JAFXVT010000029.1, on the reverse strand, counting down.
AGCTTCCCGTAAAGCCCGATGTAATAATCGACTTCTCAAATCCCGCTTCTCTCAGCGGACTTCTCGAATACTGCCTTTCAACAGGCACACCGCTCGTAGTGGCATCGACAGGCTACACCGACGAGCAGATAGCTCAGATAAAGTCAGCTGCCGAGCAGATACCGGTCTTCTTCACATTCAATATGTCCTTAGGCATCAACCTTCTTGTGAACCTCGCGAAGAAGGCTGCTGAAGTCCTCGGAGACCGCTTCGATATTGAGATCGTTGAGAAGCACCATAATCAGAAGATAGATGCACCGAGCGGAACAGCTATAATGCTCGCAAATGCGATCAACGAGACCTTCGGAAACTCCAAGCAGTATGTCTACGACCGCCACTCACGCCGTCAGAAGCGTGAGAAGAGCGAGATAGGTATGCACGCTATCCGCGGCGGCACTATCGTAGGCGAGCACGATGTGATCTTTGCCGGAAACGACGAGGTCATAACTCTTTCGCATTCAGCTGCTTCAAAAATGGTATTCGCAGAGGGGTCTGTAAAGGCAGCTCTCTTCCTGAAGAGTCAGCCTGCCGGTCTTTATGATATGCAGATGCTTATATGACAGACACACGTCTGCCTTGAACTAACATTGCCATGTTCCGTCTTCAATGGCGAGGGCGGTACAAATAAATTTTCAAAGGAGCAAACCAATGAGCAAGATCAGAATTGGTATTGCCGGCTACGGCAACCTCGGCAAGGGTGTAGAACTTGCTATCAGACAGAACGACGATATGGAGCTCGCAGGCATTTTCACACGCCGCGATCCTTCGTCTCTCAAGCCTCTCACAGCAGGCGCACCTGTATTCAGCATCAATGACATCCAGTCTAAGCAGAACGACATTGACGTTCTCATCATCTGCGGCGGAAGTGCAACTGACCTCCCCAAGCAGACTCCTGAGCTCGCAAAGTATTTCAATGTTATCGACAGCTTTGATACTCACGCTCGTATCCCCGAGCATTTTGCAAACGTAGACAAGGCTGCAAAGGAGAGCGGACACCTCGCGTTCATCTCACTCGGCTGGGATCCCGGTCTCTTCTCACTCAACAGACTCTATGCTGAGTCTATCCTTCCCAGCGGCAAGAGCTACACATTCTGGGGCAAGGGTGTAAGTCAGGGACACTCCGATGCTATCCGCCGTGTTGAGGGCGTAAAGCGTGGTATCCAGTACACAGTTCCGATAGAGTCTGCAATGGAAGCTGTAAGAAGCGGAAGCCAGCCCGAGCTTACTACCCGTCAGAAGCATCTCCGTGAGTGCTGGGTAGTTCCGAAGGAAGGCGCAGATCTTGCAAAGATCGAGAACGATATAAAGACAATGAAGAACTACTTCGATGAATACGATACAACAGTAAATTTCATCACCGAGGAAGAGTTCGATGCTAAGCACAACACGATGCCTCACGGCGGCTTCGTAATGAGAAGCGGTCTCACAGGCGACGGCGAGCAGACACATCAGATGATCGAATATTCACTCAAGCTTGGTTCAAATCCCGAGTTCACAGCAAGCGTGCTCATCTGCTTTGCAAGAGCAATGGCACGTCTCAAGGCTGAGGGAGCAACAGGCTGTAAGACAGCATTCGACATCGCTCCTGCTTATCTCTCGCCGCTTTCCGGTGAAGAACTGAGAGCAAAGATGCTTTAATTCTCGATAAAACGAATAAACACTCCTTTCCTGCGGATAATAACGCCGAAAGGAGTGTTATTTTTATGGTTGAAAGAGATACGATACGTCTGCTCCGTGAGTGCGATTCAGGCGTAAAAATGGGTATAACCGCTATTGATGAGGTAATGGATCACGTCAAGGGCAGGGGATTACAGTCTATCCTCCGAAGCAGCAAGAGCGAAAACGAACGCCTTCAGACTGACCTTCAGAAAGTCCTTGACGACTATCACGACGACGGAAAGGACCCGAATCCGGTAGTTCAGGGTATGTCGTGGGTCAAAACGAACTGGGAAATGCTCATCGACGGCACAGACAGCAAGATCGCCGAGCTGATGATTGACGGCTGCAATATGGGGATTAAATCCCTGAGCCGTTATATGAATCAGTACAAGGCAGCAGACGAGCGCTCGAAGGACATCGCAAAACGCCTTATCAGCTCAGAAGAGAAGCTTTCGGCTGATATGAGGCAATACCTCTAAAAAGAAAAAATGCAGTCAGCAAGGTGTGCTTCCGTTGCTGACTGCTGATTTTTATAATGTGTTATGGAAGGTACGCGAGATAACGTCGTCCTGCTGCTCTTTTGTGAGCTTTACGAAGTTTACTGCGTAGCCGGAGACCCTGACTGTGAGCTGAGGATACTTCTCCGGGTGAGCCTGAGCATCGAGAAGAGTCTCTCTTGTGAATACATTTACATTGAGGTGATGACCGCCTTTTTCTACATAGCCGTCGAGCAGCTCAATGAGATTATCTACCTGTTTATCGTTAGCCATAATTATCCTCCTTAGTCTTCGTCGATGGCGTTTTCGGTCGGCTGACAGCACGCACCCTTAACGCCGCAGATGTCTGTACTCTTTACTGTATCGACCTTGATACCGTTGTTATCGCTGCCGGAAGTGATGTTTACGTGACCGCTTCCCTGCGACATAAGAGTATCTATCAGGTCAGCGAGCTCCTCGGGAGATTTACCGTCGGGTCTGATATTATCACTCATTTTCAGCCTCCTGAGCGAGCTTGTCAAGGTCGAGGTCGCCGGCGAATACCTGCATATCCTTACCGAGTGCGTCCGGAACGATAGAGAACGTATTTGAGATACCGTCCTGAGCGTGACGGAAGGGGAGCTTTGCTACGGACGAGAGCGAAGCTACAGCACCGTGAGTATCTCTTCCGTGCATCGGATTTGCACCTGGAGCGAGCGGAACGCCCTGTTTGCGTCCATCAGGAGTGTTGCCTGTCTTCTTGCCATACACTACATTTGAAGTGATAGTAAGGATAGACATTGTCGGAACACCGTCACGGTAAGTGTGATGCTTGCGGATGCAGTCCATAAAGTGTCTTACAACGCTGACTGCAAGCTCATCGACCCGGTCGTCATTATTTCCGTATTTCGGGAAATCTCCCTCAATTTCGTAGTCGACAACGACATTCTTGGCGATGTCAACGACATTGCCTGCCTTGTCCTTTATCTCGATGTCCTTGCGGATAGGCTTTACCTTGGCGTATTTGATAGCTGAGAGCGAATCTGCAACGACTGACAGACCGGCGATACCTGTAGCAAAATAGCGCTTTACATCGCGGTCGTGAAGAGCCATCTGGAGTCTCTCATAGCAGTATTTATCGTGCATATAGTGGATAACATTGAGGGTGTTCACGTAGAGTCCTGCGAGCCACTCCATCATATCCATATATTTTTCCCAAACATCATCAAAGTCGAGGTATTCGGAATCAACAGGTCTGAATTTCGGACCTACCTGCAAGCCGAGGCGCTCGTCCACACCGCCGTTTATAGCGTAAAGCAGGCACTTGGCGAGGTTTGCTCTCGCACCGAAGAACTGCATCTCCTTGCCGACAACCATAGAAGAAACACAGCAGGCGATAGCGTAATCATCGCCGTGTATCTCACGCATCATATCGTCGTTCTCATACTGGATAGATGATGTCTGAATGGACATCTTTGCGCAGTATACCTTAAAGTTTCTCGGGAGTCTCGTGGACCAGAGCACAGTCATATTGGGTTCGGGAGCAGTACCGAGATTTTCAAGGGTATGCAGATAGCGGAAGCTGTTCCTAGTTACGAGGTGGTGACCGTCAACAGTGATACCGCCGATGGATTCTGTTATCCATGTCGGGTCGCCCGAGAAGAGCTCGTTGTATTCGGGAGTACGTGCAAACTTTACGATACGCAGCTTCATAATAAAGTGGTCTATGAGCTCCTGAGCCTGTTCCTCAGTTATGATACCGCGGTCGAGGTCGCGCTGGATATAGATGTCGAGGAAGGTAGAAGTACGTCCGAGTGACATTGCAGCACCATTCTGCTCCTTGACAGCGGCAAGATAGCCGAAATAGAGCCACTGGACTGCTTCCTTGGCGTTTGCGGCAGGCTTTGAGATATCGAATCCGTATATCTCACCGAGCTTCTTGAGGTCCTCAAGAGCACGGACCTGCTCAGCAAGCTCTTCGCGGAGGCGGATATTCTTTGAGGTCATTCTTACGAGCGAGGTATCTATCTGGTGCTTTTTGTCCATAATAAGGATATCAACGCCGTAGAGAGCGATACGTCTGTAGTCGCCGATTATGCGTCCTCTGCCGTAAGCATCGGGAAGACCGGTGAGGATAGCAGAATGTCGTGCAAGGCGCATTTCGGGTGTATAAGCGTCAAATACGCCCTGATTGTGAGTCTTGCGGTACTTAGTGAAGATCTCAACGACCTCAGGATCGACCTCATAGCCGTACTCCTTGCAAGCCTGCTGAGCCATACGGATACCGCCGAAGGGCTGAAGCGCGCGCTTGAAGGGCTTGTCCGTCTGAAGACCGACGATCTGTTCAAGGTCTTTGTTGAGGTAGCCGGCACCGTGAGAGGTAATAGTTGAGATTATCTTCGTATCCATATCGAGGACACCGCCGGCTTCACGCTCCTGACGAGACAGCTCGCTTACCTGCGCCCACAGCTGCTTTGTAGCCTCTGTAGGACCGGCGAGGAAGCTTTCATCGCCGTCATAGGGGGTATAGTTGTTTTTGATGAAATTCCTGACATTGACCGATGTATTGCACCATCTTCCGGGTGTAAAACCTTCCCATTCCCTGGGAAACTCTTTGATATACTCTAACATAAGATCAGGACTCCTTCGCTTTATTGCAGAAGCCATTATGTCAGGCGGCATCCGCAATATTGATACTATAATTCTATTATACAACAGTAATCAGATTATGTCACGCGAATATCTTACGATAAATTGTTAATTTTTAATGAACGACTTACGGTATTTTACTTGATAATTGTTTAACAATTGCTCTTGCCTATCATTTTGAGATGAAAGGTCTAAACAGTCTATATTAATAAGCTGTATTTTTGTTAATATATGATACTAACATAGCCGATTACAATTTTTTTATAACGAATGAATCGCAGCGTCAGTTTATTTTTTTTGACTCTTGCTATTTGTATCTATATATGTTATTATTTATAGTGAGGTGATGTACGTGAACGGCAGAACATCTGCAAATGACCGCACTTTGTATTCTATCGGCAGGGTCGTTGTCGACCGCAGCTTCCACACACAGAGCGGAAGCGAAGCCTTTTTCAGCTATTTCGGCAATAATGTCACTTATTCCATAAAGAGGACGATCGACGATGAGGATATCCCTCGAATCGAAGAGTGTATCGCTCAGGCGGAAGCCGGAACGGTGCACCGCACAGTTATCCGAATGAAGGGAGTGAACGGGCTTCTGCGCTGGGTACTTGCTTCCGTCAAGCTTATCGACGAAGAAGGGGAGGAGCCGCTGTATTCGATCGACCTTAGCGACGTCTTCTCTCTCGAAGGCATTTCACGCAGCCGCGAGCGAAGTCTTAATGAATACAGATACATTCTCAGTCTTACGTCAGACCTCGCATTCGAGTACAGTTTTGAGACGCGGCATATACGCATTTATATGTTCGATTGCTGCCGCGATGTGATACTTGCCGACGAAGAGCTTGAAAAATGGCAGTCAACAGCGATAGAGAACGGCTGGGTACTCTCAAGATACATCGAGACCTTCAACACGCTCTGCCGCGACATCAAAAATGGAGTTTACCGCTTCGATTACGAATTTGAATCATCTATACTGACCGAAGGCAAAAACCGTGAAATGTGCCTTTTCCGCGGTATCACGCGGTACGATGCTCCCGATTCTCGCAAGGTCACTGGTATTATTTCCGTTATCAATTCAAGGCAGAAAACAAAGGACACCAACCTTGCACTTGAAGCAAATAAGGACTCGCTCTCCGGACTCCTCAACAAGCGCACCGTCACCGCCTTTGCGAAGAACATACTCGCCGGGAAGCCCAATCGCAACGTAAACATCGTTATTCTCGACATCGACAACTTCACCGACATCAATTCAAGCTATGGACACCTTTTCGGCGATGAGGTAATTTACAATGCCGCAGCGATAATCAAGGACCAGATAGGCATACGCGGCATCGCCGGCAGAATAAGCGGCGGAGGATTCCTGATAGTCCTTGAGAATACGCGCGATGAAGAGGATCTGCGCGGAATACTGCGTGCTATACGCACCAACATCGAGCTTGCGTTCAGTGACCGTTTTGAGAATTTCCGACTTACCTGTTCAATGGGTATCTCCACTTATCCGACCGACAGCACGGATTTTGACGAGCTCTTTATGCAGGCGGATAAAGCCCTGTATATCGCCCAGCAGAAGGGTCAGAACCGGTATGTCATCTATGACATCGCCAAGCACGGACCCGTCGAAAAGGATATGGACAAGAAGATAGTCTATCTCAGCACACAGAAGGATATGTCCGAGAAGCTCGATTTTGCAGCACGACTGTCCGAGAGCCTTGTTTTCGGACGTGTGCCGGATATTTCAGTCCTGCTCGAGCAGATACGCTCTGCCTTTGATATTGACGATATATGCGTGTTTGCCGGCAATAATATGGACCTTATCCTCAGCTGCAGCAATGCCTCATCGCGGAATGCAGCATATCTGCTCAGCGGCAGCTATACGTCGCATTTTTCCGGAGACGGCGTTTTTGCCATCGACAACGTAAACGAGCTCGAAGGACGCGAGGACGCTGCTTTCCGCCAGCTCACGGAAGAAAACATCGGCGGAGCTGTGCAGTACCTTATGACGGATGAAAGCGTAATAAAGGGAATGGTCTCATTCTGCTATGTCGGACGCTTCAAGAAGTGGTCCGTATCTGATATGAACTATTTCACCGTGCTCGGAAGAGTCATAACATCCATACTGAAAAAGCAGGCATTCATATAAAAATAAGGAGTACCCTAAAGCTACGGTATAGACAGCATTCAGGGTACTCCTTTTCAATTATCCGAACATCTTTGCAAATAATCCCGGGAAGCCGTAGCACAGTACACACATTATCGCGGAAGCGAGGCAAAGTCCGAGGAAAATCGCAGGAACGCTCTTTTTCAGCGGTATACGCCTCAGTACAGCGATGAGAGAGCCTGTCCACGCACCGGTACCGGGAAGCGGTATGCCAACGAAGAGAAGCAGGAAGACGAATTCTCCGCGCTCCATTTTTTCGCTCTTATTGAGAGCCTTGTTTTCGAGGAAGGTGACGAATTTGCAGAGCAGAGGGATATTGTGCTTCTTGATGAAGGCAAATATCTTATCTATGAAAAGCAGGATAAACGGTATGGGAATGATATTGCCGATCATACAAACCCATATAGCCTTCCAGAGTTCGAGGTCGAGCAGTCGTGCGGCGATTATGCCTCCGCGCAACTCAACTATCGGGAATACCGATACGAATAAAGGTATGAGCCATTCGGGTATCCCGTGGTCTGCGAGCCATGTTGTCATTGTTTCTGTAAGTTCTCTCATTTCGATTGTCCTTTCTGATAAACATCTTATCTATTATCTCACATTTTTCGGAAATAGTCAAGTATTTCCGAAGAAAAAACCTCTCCCGTGTGCGAACAGGGGAGAGGTTCTATGCTATTCGATAGCAAGTGTTTCTTTTTTATTGAGTATCTCCATAAACTCCTCGCCTGTGATAGTTTCCTTTTCAAGCAGGAACTTAGCGAGCTCGTGGAGCTTTTCGATATTGTCGCTGAGTATCTGTGCTGCTTTTTCGTGAGCGTTCTTGACGATGGCATTTACTTCCTCGTCGATCTTAGCAGCAGTCTCGGGCGAGCAGGCGAGTGAAGCATCTCCGCCGAGGTACTGATTCGTTATCGTTTCGAGAGCTATCATATCGAAGCCGTCACTCATACCAAAACGTGTTACCATAGCACGCGCGAGCTTTGTAGCCTGTTCGATGTCGTTTGAAGCACCGCTTGTGCAGCTGTTGAAGATGAGCTCCTCAGCGGAACGTCCGCCTGTGAGTGTCGCGATACGTGCGAGAGCCTCTTCCTTGGTCATCAGGAACTTCTCGTCCTCATCTACCTGCATAGTATAACCGAGAGCGCCGCTTGTACGTGGGATTATCGTTATCTTATGTACCGGTGCGGCGTCCTTCTGCTTTGCAGCAACAAGAGCGTGACCTATCTCGTGATAAGCGATTATCTCCTTCTCCTTCTGTGAGATAACTGCATTTTTACGCTGATAGCCTGCAATAACGACTTCAACGCTCTCCTCAAGGTCAGACTGATTAACAAGGCTCCTGCCGCTTCTTACAGCTCTCAGAGCGGCCTCGTTGATGATATTTGCGAGCTCAGCGCCGGAAGCGCCTGCTGTAGCTCTTGCGATCGCATTGTAGTCGATATTATCTTCTGTCTTGACCTTTTTAGCGTGGACCTTCAGTATAGCTATTCTTCCGGCGAGGTCGGGAAGCTCAGCAGGTATGCGTCTGTCGAAGCGTCCGGGACGCAGGAGCGCAGGGTCGAGTGATTCGGGACGGTTGGTAGCTGCAAGTATGACAACGCCTTTTTTGCCGTCGAAGCCGTCCATTTCAGTGAGAAGCTGGTTGAGAGTCTGCTCACGCTCATCGTTGCCGCCGAGGCTTCCGTCACGCTTCTTGCCGATAGTATCTATCTCATCTATGAAAACGATACACGGAGCCTTTGTATTCGCCTGCTTGAACAAGTCGCGCACCTTAGCCGCACCCATTCCGACGAACATCTCGACGAATTCAGAGCCGGAGATAGAGAAGAAGGGGACATTAGCCTCGCCTGCGACAGCCTGAGCGAGCAGAGTCTTACCGGTGCCGGGAGGTCCGACGAGAAGCGCACCCTTCGGAAGGTCGGCACCGATGTCAGCGTATTTATTGGGGTTATGGAGGAAATCGACGATCTCTTCAAGTGCTTCCTTTGCTTCGTCCTGACCGGCAACGTCCTCAAAGGTCTTGCCTGTCTGAGCCTTCACATATATCTTAGCGTTGCTCTTGCCGAAAGAGAGTGCATTTCCGCCGAGGTGCTTGCTCATACCCTTGAAAAGCAGGTTCCAGAGCACCATAAATATGATGATAGGCAGTATCCAGTTCACGAGGAAGCTTATCAGAAGGCTGTTCTGCTTGAAGCTTTCGGTGAAGATAATGTCGCCTTTTTCGTAGAGCCGCGAAACGAGCTCAGGGTCGTCCATTTTACCGGTCGAATACAGCTGTTTGTGACCGTCCTCGTCCTTTACCTCAAAGCGTATCTCATCACTCTCGACCTTGACCTGAGTAACTCTGCCAGCCTCGACCTGATTCAGAAAGAAACTGTAATTCGTTTCTTTTATCTGAGTCTTGCTCAGAGCCGACATTATAAATGCATTCAGGATAAGAAGACCTACAATAGAAACGATGACAAAGCTTATGATGTGCTTGACATAGTTCTTGTTATCATCTTTCATTGAAACAACTCCTTCTCGATGATATGACAAAATTATAACATATTTCGCAGCAAAAAACAACAGGTAATATGTGATAAAAGTGAAATCTGTGTGAAATGGAAAAATTCGGCACTGAAACTTCCGGTAAATGAAAATAATTACCTCAGGCATAAAAAAAAGGACTCTCTTGTTCGAGGGTCCTTAACTTTTGTACAAGTTTTATTATAAAGAAATGTATTGCTGATTATGAAAAATAATTGCGATAGCCGTCTCCGTAGAAGCTCAGATAACCCTGTGTGAAGGAATCGGGCTCATTGAAATAGAGATTAACGGCATTCTTTACGCTCTCGGTAACATAAGCTGAGTAAGTTCCGAGGTATACATAGCTCGAAGAACCGCTGAACTGAGCCGGCTGAGTAAGAACGCCTTCAATGGTGTTGGGGAATCTCGGGCTGTATACTCGATTCATTATTACCTCAACTACCTTAGCCTTGTCATACTCATCGATCCAGTAGCAGCCAGCCTCGTGAGCAACTGCGTTACATAAGATGATGTACTCTGCATCAGTAATGGGAAGAGCTGCTGCTTCGTTGACCTGAACATCAACTACGACTTCAGCCTCTGTAGGAGCTTCTGTGACTGCCTCTGTGACAGGCTCGGTCACTACTGCTTCTGTAGGAGCTTCAGTGATAGCTTCTGTAGTGGGTTCAACGTAAACATACTCTGTTGTAGGAGCTTCTGTAACGGTCTCTACAGTTGTGGCAACTGTTGTAGGAGCCTCGGTGATAACTTCCGTAGGAGCCTCAGGAGCCGGAACAGGAGCCGGGATCTCGGAAGCTGTATCAGCATCTGCTGAAGCAGCTGTCGAATCAGTATTTACGTTTTTGATAGCGGCACTGGTTGCCTTAGTGGTCGTATTGAACTTTCTGCTTGTTGTGGTGGCTGTTGTTCTGATAGAAGTTACTGCAGCTACATTTGCCAATTCTTCGCTTTTTACTTCGTAGATATTTTCAACATCATGGCTCGGAGCGACTGAACTTACGATGGGTGCCGTAGCATATACACCGAAAAGTCCGCCAAATATGCAAGTGGAAACGCCTCCGACAATAAACGCTGCAACTTTAGCTTTTCTCATCAACTCATCCTTTCCTCGAAAAGCATTCGTTATTCGTTCGATTTGCGAACTGTGATAATATTACCACATTTGGCGGAGAATAGCAACAGTTTTGAATTTTTTTCCATTTTACAAACAAAAATGAACTGTTAGATTTGTGGAAACCGGTTAAAATGTCACATATAATATGTACTATTTATGAACGGAATATAGCGTAAGTGAGGATAATTCAAAATAATAAACAGTAAATTATTACAAATTCGTAACATTCAAGGGTAAAGCGCTTGATTACAAATTGTATAATACCGTCCGGAAACTACCATATGTGACAAACCAGCACACATTTCGTTGTGCATATTGTCGAATTATAGGGCATATACTTGTACGAAAGGTAGATTGATAGATTGAGTTTCATTTTTACGCTTTTGTTACCTTTCAGTTGTAATTGCAAAGAAATTGCAAAGGTCGGATTTTGTGAATATTCAGCCATAAAATAGCCTTTTTGACTAATTCATAATTACAGATAAGTTACTGCTGTGCATTATGCAGTGTTATTACACTAACTTTCAGGATTTTATGTACAATTTAACGGCAAATTTTATATTGTCCCGAAATATAGCATTATATGGCTTTTATATATGCTAAGATCCGCAAAAAATGGGGACAATATAATCACTGTCCCCGAAAAATAGCGAAAAATGTCGTTTTGTTCACCTCAGGTCCGCATTTTGGTGCTTTTTCTGAAGTCTTACGTCCTCACCGCGGAACTCCATACAGGTGTACATAGAAGTCAGACGCGACACGACGCGCTCATCATAACGCTCCGCTATCTGCTTGAAATCCATATTTGTACTTATAATAGTAGGCTTCCCACGATTTAGACGTGTGTTTATTATATTATAAATAGTAGAGTTGTAGATCTTGTTCTCATATTCGGTGCCGAGGTCATCAAGAATGAGCAGCTCGACAGTCATCACAGAATCGAGCATCTCGGAATCGCTCGAATAGCTGAAATTCTCCTTTTGTATTTTATATAGTATATTGATAGCAGAGTCGTAGAGAACGCCGTAGCCCTTCTTCATCACCTCAGAGGCGATCGCAAGGGAGAGGTGGGTCTTTCCGAGACCCGTTTTGCCGAACATCAGGATATTTCCCGAATCCTGCGAGAACTCATCTGCATATCTTTTGCAGTATTCGAGTATACGCTTCATTGTGAAGTAATCGTCGCCGCTGTAATAGCTCAGGCTGAACGTATCAAATGAAGAAAGCCTGAGCTGAGCGTTTGAATTGAAGGATTCAGCCATAAGCTTTCCGTAGACCTGCCGCAGACAATCGCATATCTGGGTTCCGTTGCTTCCGGTGTCGCTGCAAACAGGGCAGGTGAAGTGTATATCGAGATAATCCGCCGGATAACCGTTTGAAACGAGAAGCTTCCGGCACATATCCTGCGCACTCAGATTGTCACGCTTTATCTGTTCTATCTTTGTCTGTATATCACCGCCTTCATGCGATGTTACAGCACGAATAAGCTCTTTTCCGGTATTGAAAAGAGCTTCGTTTATCTCCCTTATCTCAGGGATAGTATCATTGATCTCCTGAATGCGCCTGTCATTCTCACTGATCGCACTGTTACGACGCTGAGAGAGGATAGCACGCGCTTTATCATATATCTCTTCGTTCAAGGCAAGTACCTCTTTTAAAAGTTATTGATAACGAAATTATACTTGTCCGCATCAAAAGAATCGTTTTCCGAACCGGACTTCTTACGCTTCCGGTAATCCGACTCAGCTCTTTTGACATCATCTGAGGTCTTGTAGCCGTTTTCGCTCCACGACATCAATACCTTATTAATATAGGCGAACGATACCTTATTCGTATTCTCGATAGATTTCTCATACGCATAGTGTATCAGATCGCGGCTATAATCAGCTTTGCGCCAGTCCTCAATGATCTCGAGCTGCTTTGAAGTGGGTCTGCATTTTAGCTCGAACAGCTTCATTATGCCGCCTACGTAGTCATTGGAGCTTGTCAGTCGCTCAATCTCGTCCTGTGCAGCGTCAATGGAGTTAATGTCCTTCTCAGACCATGTCATTGCGATTTTTTCGATATAAGCCACATTTGTCTTTTCGATCTTCACGCAGTAAACGAGCAGCATAAGAATGACCTCGGCTTTGAGTCCGAGATAATTAGTCATCCATATAAGCGAATTCTGCATAGTATTATTGATGTGTCCGAGAGTTCCCTCCGCAGCCTTGAAAAGCTCTGCGATCTCGGGAGAGGTCTTCATTATGTCGCTTATCTCGCTCGGGCGGAGATTTTCTTTGCGCCTGGGCAGGGGAGAGCTGTTCACAAGAAGTGTCTCCTCGACCGAAACGGTATTCTGCTGTATCGGCTGAGTCTGAACAGGCTGCTGAGCAGGTGCAGACATAACTGACTTAGGAACAGCTGTGCTACTGTCGGCTGAAAGCACATTTGCCTGCTGCCAGAAAAGAACAGCTTCCTCAGCCTGCCTTGCATCAACGCCGGTATTAGCAACTATCTCCTCCGTGCTCACGGTCCTTCCGGAAGCTCTGAGAATATAAAGCAGCACCTTTATCTGCTCGCCTGTAGCAAGCTTCAGAAAATTATCGGCAACAATACAGGGCACGCCGAACATTGTGCCCCAGATACCGCAGTTAGCTTTGAGATCCAAGTGTCACGCCTCCTCGCTGCGGGAAATAATTTCGATGTAAGTAATATTATAGCATACAAAAGGCGTTTTGTCACTATGGCATTTTTTACGATTCGTTCATAGAAAATTTATGAAAAATTCTACACCTTCATTTTTCAAGCAGCTTCCTTGCAAGAGCGTACTTTTCTCTCCAGCTCTCAAGCTTCTCCTCCGGAACAGCTGAACTATCGACGATACGGCTCTGATCTGAGTTGTGTGCGAGGTCTGCTTTCTTGACCTTTCTTGCGATCTGATCCTGTTTTATAGCGCCTATGTAGTCCTCATAGCTGACATCTTCATCGTGAGTCAGCAGACGGACCGCCTCAGTAACTTCCGGCGGAAATATCTCTTCAAGTTCCTTGATGGTCACGCAGGTATCCTCGACAACATCGTGAAGGAGTGCAGCGCAGACCGAATACTCATCGTCCATCTGCTCTGCGACGTGATACGGGTGAAAGATGTAGGGGACGCCGTTGATATCTGTCTGTCCGTGGTGAGCGGCATACGCGATCTGCATAGCCTTTACGGTAAGCTTCGTGTAGATCATATTTCCTCCTATCAAAATGACTGCAAAAGAGAGATCAAGCACCCTTTTGCAGTCAGATCTTACAGCTTTTTTATCATCATAACGTGAGGTATGCCCTCCTCATCGTGATGATCGTTTGTCTGGATATAACCGAGCTTTTCGTAGAATCCGGCAGCCCTGCACTGAGCTGCAAGAGTTGTACTCTCTGCGCCTTGCCTGAGAGCCTCGGCTTCAAGTGTGCGGACCATTTTGCTGCCGATGTCCCTGCCGCGGTATTCGGGCATAACGGCGATGCGTCCGACATACCACACACCGTCCTTGCAGAAGGTGCGTCCCGTGGCAATAGGCTGACCGTCAATATAGAAGACGGCGTGGCGGCAGAGGTGGTCAATATCGTCGAATTCGTACTGAAAGCCCTGCTCCTTAACAAAGACTTCCTCGCGGATATATACGCAGTCCTTGTGGAGCTCATCGTAGAATTTACAGGTAATATCCATATCAAAGCACCTTCGAGAGGAATTCCTTCAGTCGGGGATTCTGAGGATTGCCAAAGAATTCCTCCGGAGAATTCTCCTCCATAATGCGCCCGCCGTCCATAAACATCACTCTTGAAGCGACCTCGCGTGCGAACCCCATTTCGTGAGTAACGACCACCATTGTCATACCCTCGTCGGCAAGCTGCTTCATCAGATTGAGCACCTCTCCGACCATTTCGGGGTCAAGAGCGGAGGTAGGCTCGTCAAAGAGCATAACATCGGGATTCATACAAAGCGCGCGAGCGATAGCTATACGCTGCTTCTGACCGCCCGAAAGCTGGTTCGGATAAGCGTCAGCCTTATCGGCGAGTCCTACCTTATCGAGCATCACCTTTGCTTTAGCAGCAGCATCTGCCTTATTCATAAGCTTGAGCTTTACGGGAGCGAGAGTGAGATTGTTGAGTATCGTCAGATGCGGAAACAGGTGGAAATGCTGGAATACCATCCCCATTTTCTCACGCACAGCACACAGCTGTCGGTCGGATAGCTCCGTAAGGTCCTTGCCCTCGAAGATTATCTTGCCTGATGTAGGCTTTTCAAGTCTGTTCAGACAGCGCAGAAAGGTACTCTTGCCTGAGCCGGAAGGTCCGATGACAACGACCTTTTCGCCATTATTGATAGTGGTGTCGATACCTTTGAGTATCTCCAGCTCACCGAATGATTTTTTCAGTCCCTTAACCTCTATCACTTTTAGCGAGCCTCCTTTCGAGCCTTGTTACGAGCGAGCTCAGCGTAACGACCATTACAAGGTAAATGAGAGCCACCGCGATGAGCGGCAGGAAAGCTTCGTATGTAAGGCTTCGGATTATGTCTCCGCCCTTTGTGAGGTCCTCAAGAGCAATGTAACCGGCAACCGAGGTCTCCTTCAGCAGAACGATACACTCGTTCGCAAGTGCAGGAAGTACGTTCTTGAAAGCCTGAGGCATAACGATATAGAACATCGTTTTAGTGTAGTTCATACCGAGGCTCGTGCCGGCTTCAAACTGTCCGTTGTCGATAGACATTATACCGGAGCGTACTATCTCAGCAACGTAAGCTCCTGAATTGAAGCCGAATGCGAGTACACCGACGAGGACTTTATTGATGTCAACGGATGCAAAAATAACGTAGTAGATAATGAGCAGCTGAACCATTACGGGAGTACCTCTGATAACAGTGAGGTAGACCTTCGCAAGAAAATTGAGTATCGGGAATTTGCCCGTCTTATCATGGGTAGCACGAATTATAGCCACGATGAAGCCGAGCAGCATACCGATGATAACAGCGAAGAATGTGATGACGAGTGTTGTTTTCAGACCGTTTGTCAGGTACTTCCAGCGGTCGTCATATATAAAGGTGTCATAAAGCTTCTGTAAGAATTCGTTCATTGGCGTCACCTATCAATCCTTACGTGTAACTATGACCTGAGTGGTCGTAGCGTAGCCCTGAGTGAAGGAAACGTTCTTTTCTCTGTCAGGTGTGACCGAAATGCCTGCAACGCCGACATCTGCCTTACCTGAATCAACAGCAGCGATTATAGAATCGAACTGCATATTCTCGATCTTCAGCTCCATTCCGAGCTCGTCACAGACAGCATTCATAATATCGACGTCGATACCAACGATATTGCTTCCGCTCATGCTCTCATACGGAGGAAACTCAGCATTTGTTGCCATTACAAGAGTACCGTTTGAAACATCGCTGTTCTTGTCCTCATATGGAACGTTGTCAGCGTCATCGCCTACCCAATGAGCAGTGATAGCGTCGAGAGTACCGTCGCCCTTGAGTTTGGAAATAGCATCATCAAGCTTCTTTCCGAGCTCGTCATTGCCCTTCTTATAAGCGACAGAGTATTCCTCAACTGCGAACGGATCGCTGAGGATCTGTAGATCGTCGTTCTTGCTGACGAACACCTTTGCAGGCTCACTGTCGATGATAACGGCATCGAGCTTGCCCTGTTTGAGCGCCTGTATAGCGTCCGCGCCCTTGTTATACGCCTCGACCTTAGCGTCCTCTACATCAGCGGCAAAAATATAGCCGGTAGTACCGAGCTGTGTACCGATAGACTTTCCTTTAAGATCATCAACGCTGTGTACCGTATTAGCTTTAACGCCTGATCCGCAGCCTGCAAATGCAGCTGAAGCGAGCAGAGCGGAGGATAAAAGTGCGATCGTCTTTTTCATAATTATCTTGTCCTTTCAAAGATGTCTCCGGTACAAAACAGCACCGGAAAATTATTTTATAGATAATAAATCTATTATAAACTATATCGGTAAAAAAAGCAATATATCGCCGATATATTTAATTCATTAGACAAAGTTGACCACCATTCATTTTTTCTTCATAAATAGATACGAGCAGCCCGAAGTATCTCACTCGGACTGCTCGCATTTTTTACTTTACAACTATTTCAAGCCCGTCAGCACTTTCGGCAGTGAACGGCTTATCCGTACCGGTTACAGTGACTGTGATACAGTTCCCGCTGCGGACCGCTTTTATCTCTGCCGCAAGCTGTGCATTCATATCATAGACCAGAGTTTCAGCTGCTTCTCCGTCTTCAAGACCGTATACCACTATCCTCATATTATCGGTGTAGTCGTACTCGACAGTCTTTTCAAAGCTTCCGTAAACGATGATCGAACCGGGCTTCGCATAAAGAGGCAGACCGAAGTAGTCATACTTTCTCGTATACCAGCTTCCTCCGCTGAGCTTTTCACCGGTCTGGATGTCCGTCCATTCTCCGGTACCGGGGAGGTAGAAATCG
The DNA here is from genome assembly GCA_017534835.1 of Ruminococcus sp. Classification (GTDB taxonomy): domain Bacteria; phylum Bacillota; class Clostridia; order Oscillospirales; family Ruminococcaceae; genus Ruminococcus. The sequence continues at coordinate 41,157 of JAFXVT010000029.1, read as the reverse complement.
CATATACCTTCCTCATTGAAAACAGGTGCAACGAGCAGGCTGTCACCGAGCATATACTGCGTATCGACTGTGAGAGCAGCGCGGTCAAAGCCGTAATCAACGACCATAGCCCTCATCATAGGAACACCGGTCTTGTGGGTGATAACGGCATTTTTGAAGAGATACGGCATAAGTCTGCCCTTCAGCTTAACGAAATGGCGTGAAACATCACAGCTTTCCTCGTCGAAATTCCACGGAACGCGGTATGAGCTGTTTCCGTGATAGCGTGAATGGGTCGAGAGCAGACCGAATGCTGTCCAGCGCTTGTACAGGTCCGGAGAGCCTGTAGCCTCGAAGCCGGAAATATCGTGCGAGAAGAATCCGAATCCGGACAGACAAAGCGAAAGTCCGCCGCGAAGGGTCTCCCACATAGATTCGTAATTGGAGAAGCAGTCTCCGCCCCAGTGTACAGGGAACTGCTGTCCGCCAGCCGTCGCTGAGCGAGCGAAAAGGCAAGCATTGTTCATACCCTTTACGCCGCGCAAAGCCTCGAAAACTGTCTTGTTGTATAAATACGAGTAATAGTTATGCATTTTGTACGGGTCTGAGCCGTCGAAGTAGGAGACATCAGTCGGTATGCGCTCGCCGAAGTCTGTCTTGATCGCGTCTACGCCCATTTCTGCAAGCTCTTTTATCTTTGAAGCGTACCAGCTGCGTGCATCGGGATTGGTGAAGTCGATTATCGCAAGTCCCGGCTGCCACATATCGCACTGGAAAACAGAGCCGTCCTTGTTCCTGATAAAGTAGCCTTTTTCCATACACTCATCAAATACCGGAGCGCACTGACTTACGTACGGATTTATCCAGACGCATATTTTCAGTCCCTTCGCCTTGAGCCGTGCAAGCATTGCCTTCGGGTCAGGGAACATATCCTTGTCCCATTCAAAGCCGGTCCAGTGAAAATCCTTCATCCAGAAGCAATCGAAATGGAATACCTCGAGCGGAATATCACGGCGCTCCATTTCATCTATGAATGAGCTTACGGTCTCTTCATCATAGCTCGTCGTGAAAGAGGTCGACAGCCACAGACCGAATGTGTACGCAGGAGGAAGTGCAGGCTTTCCGGTGAGGTCGGTATATGCCGAAATGACATCTGCTACAGTCTCTCCGCCAAAAATGAAGTATTCGAGACGCTGTCCCTGAACAGAGAAGGCGACCTTCGATACAGTTTCGCTCGCAACTTCAAAATTGACATTCTCTGGGTGGTTCACGAAAACGCCGTAGCCGCGCGATGATACATAGAAGGGGATAGACTTGTAGCTTTGCTCAGAGCAGGTGCCGCCGTCGTTATTCCATACGTCGACAGTCTGACCGTTTTTAACGAAGGTCGAGAATTTCTCGCCGAAGCCGTATATGTATTCGCCTACGCTGAGCCCGAGCATCTCTCGGATATATGTGTTATCACCGTTGTCAGCACCGGCAAAGAATCGTGTACCTTCGGTGACGGCGGTCTGATTTTTGCGCAGCCATTCTTCCTCTTCAATGACAGAAGTCGTGCGCCAGCCTTCCTTTGTGAGAAGTCTGCCGTCGTACCAGTAAGATACGTTCCAGCCGGATTTTTCTGCGCCTATCTTAACGCTCGTCCTGCCGGAGATGAGCTCGAATCCGTCTTCCTTTGTGCCCCTGACAACAGGCTTGAAGCTGCTGTCTTCATTGAGCTCGAAAGCAGGGGACTTCCTGAGAGCTCCCTTGAAATGCTCAATAGTGACCTTGATACTGTTTTCAAGAGTCGAGGTGAACCTTATAGTCAGCATAGGACCGCCGAGTGTCATACCGCGATTGGCTATCCACTGATTAGTCGCGTATACCGTAACAGATGTATCGTCCGCCTCAACAGTGTACATCTGTGTAGCATAGCTGACATTGAAGCCGGGCTTATTCAGCCAGAATCCGTCTGATACTTTCATAGTAAACTCCTTCATCCGCAGCGAGAGGGGGCTGCATATTTGAAATGAAAAAACTTTGTATGTTTGCATAGGTAAAACTATACATTTTTGCCTAAATATATATATTCATTATAAAGCAGAAGTCAACTTTTGTCAATAGACAGAAGCATATCCAGCAATTATTTTTCACAGGAGCGCAATATCTGAAAAGCGCTATACCGCAAAAAAAGCCGCCAGATAGGTCAAAGACCATATCTGGCGGCTCTGTCATTTCATCAGAGTATCTTATTCATTCTGAGGTATTCCTCATAGCCCTTGCTTGTGAGGTCGATAAGGCGGTAGTCCTTCTTTCCGGCAACATAAAGCACCTTTATCATATCACGCTGTAGCAGTATGTGCAGTGCGGAGAGAATGGCTTCTTTAGTGCATTTTTCCGACTCGTATTCCTTTATGAGGTCGCCGAGCCATACATTTGCCTCCTCAGAGGAAGTGTCGATGTTTATCATCTCACTCGGGTTCATACACTCTTCAATGAATCTGAGATGCTTGAAAACATAGTCCATAATGTTGTAGTAAATGTCTTTGTTAAGGATCATCGAGATCCCTCCTTTCGGTTTATAGCAACATTATACCACATACATTTCCAAAAATCAACACTCTGAGCGAAATTCTGCCTCAATATCAGGAAAGCATCTCGATCGCCTTTTCGAGAAGATAATCGTTGCCTTCATCAAAAAGCCCACGGATAGCATCATTATCGAACGGTATTATCTCAACACCGTCGCCGTTGCTGCTCTGTCTGTCGGCACCGGAATCTATCATTATACTGCCGTCCTTGTCAAGCACGACACAGTTCGAGAAGGAGAGGAGACCGGTCGATACTCTCTTTACACCTATAGCCTGCGAGGAGCCGTTTGGACCTGTGAAGCCGATAACTCTCGCGTTATCCATGCTTTCCATTTCCTTTGTCATCATATCCGCAGCACTTACACTGTTCGCATTCACGATAACGATGACCCTTCCTCCGTCAAGAATATCCTCACCCTTGAACGTGATCTCTTCGCCTTTTACATAATTTCCGTTTTCGTCGACAGCCCAGCATTGCTTCTTCTCGTCCCATACGCCGTTTGTGCAGCAGTAATGATCACCCTTCGGCGCGAACATAGAAACGATACCGTTTACCATATGCGGCGAACCTCCGTTATTATCGCGAAGGTCGATAATAACATCCTTTACTCCCTCGGACTGATATTTAAGAATAGTCGAGCGGATCTCGTCCTTCATTTCGCTGTATGCTTCATCGTCCGATGAATTATACGATTTGGTGTCGTAGCTCATACCCTTTATGCGCAGACAAGCAACAGAATCGCTCAGCTTTTTCCACTGAAGATTTCCTATGTTCACTCCCTTATGGAGAATATCCATAGTTTCGGAAAGTCTGTCTATATAATCCCCGATCTTCGTGAGAGTTACAGTCTGTTCAGAGCCGTTTTCGTCCATGCAGCTGACATCAACTGAATCACCGCCGATACCTGCGCAGAGAAGTCCGCTGTAGAATATCTCGTTGTCGATGTCAGGAAAAGCCTCAAGCCTGAGGACGATTTTATTTTCGCTGTAATTGACGTTCATGAGCGAGCTCCCGTAAATCGGTGAGGACTTGCTTACCTCGTCCGGAGACTTACCGTCCCACGATGTAATAACAGTGCCATTTCGGATACCGTATTTCGCAAGGCTCTCATCGACATTCACAGCCGCAAAGCTCCCGTCAGTGCAGCGCATCACAGACAGACCGTAATCGTTTCCGAGAGCGTCGGCTATAGCTTTATTATTTGCTTTAATGTCCCTGATGCTGCAATTGTAGCTTACATGACCGTCGTGGAATTCTCCGCATAAAGCTCCCCACGTGAGAGCGTTTGCTGCGGCGTCCTGATCGTGCTGTATCTCCCTGAACTGCGGTTCATATTTGTCATAAAGAGCGTCCCAGTCGATGTTTTTATGCTCTGTGAGTACATAGTGCCCGCGCATACAGCCGAACAGCTTTTTGAAGTCGCCGTAATAATCCTTCGCGCGATAGTATGGATTCAGCAGGCATACCGGATACGTCAGCAGCATACAAACAGCACCGGCAGCCGCAAGGAACTGTTTTGACTTCTTTGCAGCCGTGAAAAAGCCAATCATTGCGATAACTGAACCGATATAAAGAGGCAGGAGCGACCAGTCCGGACCGTACTTTGTGATAAGCAGAGCGAGCACAGGTACACAAAGCCAGAACATCTTCCATTTCGGGCTTTTGACACGTTCAGCGTGCTCAGCGAGCCACCATAGTCCGCCGCAGGCAGCAATACATACAGCTACAGCGATAATATCAATAGTATCCATTTATTGCCGCCTCCTTTCATTCAAGATCGTCTACGTGGAAGTAATGATAGCCGATGATGAGATACACAGCTGTCATCACTACCGAACTGATGATAGTTAGTACAATATCTGATGCAGGTATCGCCGTTGAATAAGTATAATACGTTTCGAGCTCAAGATCGTAGGTGTACCAGCTTTCTATCTTTCCGAGGCTGACGAAATTGATAGGGGATACGAGCCACAGTTTCTCACTTGCAGCTTTCAGAAAGGGAAATGATGATCCACCGACAACGACCGCCATTCCCATCATTGGCATAGCCATATTGGACATAACGGCACCAATTGGGTTTCTGAAAAGGAACAGTACCATCACGCAGAAAGCTGAAAGTCTTATGAGCGGGAATATGCCGACTGCAACGCGGAGTATGAGGTTACCGACGGGCAGAGTATCGCCAAAACCGTTTACTGCACCATATATCACATATGGGAGAGTACAAAGTGCAATCGAGATAAGCGGACCGGCTATCATAACAGGGATCGCGCGTCCGAAATATGAAGTGTAGCGTCTTCTGCCGGCAATGAGCTCGTTATTTATCGTCTTGTCAAGAAAATCATCACCTGCAATGATAGATGCAACAAAGGTAGTTCCGAACATCGCGAGCGACATGATAAGGGTCGCTGTTTCCGGTATGATCTCGGTAGCAGTCGGGACAGATCCGGTATCATCACTGACTGCATTATTCATAAAGAGCATAATAGTTGAAGCTGCGAGAAGAAGAACACCGAGAATGTGCACCATAGTTTTTCGCGTCATTGTACGGAACTGTGATCTCATAATATCAAGCATAGCAGTCCCTCCTTATGGAATATCGCGTCTGCGGTAAATAGCATAGCCTCCGAAGAGCCATGCGGCACCGATACCGACAGATGTGCAGATCATACGAACGATCAGGCTTACCGGAAGATCCAGCTTATATACCGTGGTATCTTCGCCTTCAAAGAATCCGCTGCCCTCGTTTGAGAAATCAAGCAGACGCATCAGGTCGCTCATTGCAGTTTGCCATGTCACATTATAGTCAAGCTCCTTCAGCATATATACAGAAAGTATCAGGACCATCGGACCTATAGTTGTCAGAATAATAGTGACAACATCGTTTCCAGAAAAAAATGTAATAGCTGTGTAGAAGCACACCATTCGGAATACTATCGGGAACAGCATTCCATAGAGAGTGAGAGCCTCGCTTACAGCCAGACTTGCACCCCAGCCGTTTTTGATCGTCATAAACAGAACAGGTATAGGCGGTATCAGCGCGACGAGCACGAACATAAATATGAGCGAAGCAAAGAAGCGACCGAAATATACCTCATAGCGTTTCTTTCCGAAGAGTATCTCATAGTTGGCAGTCTTGTCGCGCAGATCACTTCCGCAGGCTCTTCCTGTCAGAACACCGGTAACTATCGGTATCGCGAACTGCAAAAACATACCTAAAGTGCCGACCATCATACTTCCGTGTGCTTTCCAGTCAATTTCTTCGCCTAAAATAGACAGAACGACCATCAGCAGCAAATAGCCTGCGGTAATTTTCAGGAATATATCACGCCTTGACTGTCTCAGCGTCGCTTTGATTATGTTCAGCATTGTCATCACCTACCAGTTTCATATAGTAAGATTCAAGGTCAGCCTCGTGAACGTGAAGTTCAACGGGGACAAGTCCGCTTTCGTACAGCGTCTTTGAAATGAGCGGGATATCGTCGAGCCTCTCGAACAGCCTGAGACTTCCGTCCTTGAGAACATCGCATTTCTCGATACCAAGCTTGTTCTGCAATGTCACAAGTGCAAGAGAGTCATTATCCGTGTGGATATGGAAGTATTCACCGCAGAGCTTGTGGAGCTCCTCAGCGGACGACATCTCACGTATCTTCCCGTTGCGGATAAATATATAGTCCGTGCAGAGCTGTGAGAGCTCGGGGAGAATATGCGAGGATATGAGTATCGTTACATTCTGCTCCTCATTGAAGCGTTTGAGCATATTTCTTATCTCGATTATGCCTTCGGGGTCGAGACCGTTTACCGGTTCGTCGAGCACCATTATCTCCGGCTTCGAGAGGAGGGCACCGGCGATACCGAGACGCTGCCTCATACCGAGCGAGAACTTGGCAACGCTCTTTTTTCCTGCGTCCTGTAGTCCTACCATTTCGAGAACTTCATCGACACGCTTCGGGTCAGGGATACCTTTCTGTATGCACAGCTTTTTGAGATTTTCGCGTGCAGACATCTCAGTTTTAGCATATGGCGTTTCGATGATGAAGCTCATTCTCGAACGCGCCTTTGCGAGCTCGTCCTCGGTTTTTCCGCCAAAAATCGAATAGGTGCCGCTTGTCGGAAGTACGAGTCCGCCGAGCATTTTCATTATCGTAGTTTTGCCTGCTCCGTTTGGACCGACGAGTCCGCAAATCATACCCTTTCTTATCTGAAATGTCGCACTGTCTACAGCCTTCTGCTTTTTGTATTGTTTTGTCAGGTCTTTTGCATCAATTACTATTTCTGACATAAGTTCTCCTCCTTTGAAGTGATATATTTGTACCGCAGAGCTTATCAGCAATTCACCGTATCAGCTCTTTTCTGTAATTCCATAATAAAATGAAAGTATAAAGAATTCTTTAAGAATCCAAAAGTTTACAATTTGTTCACAATCTCAAAAGCGGTCACAGCTTAACACTGCGACCGCCTCTTTTATTCTATGCGAGCCTTCATCTGAAACGTCAGCTCTATCGTCAGCACATCACCGTTGGTATATGCCCTTACCTCTGCGCCCTGCTTCTCGGCAAGAAGCCGGACGATAAACAGTCCGAGCCCGGCACTGCTTCCGTTTCGCGAAGAATCAGCCCGGTAGCTTCGCTCGAACATCAGCGATGTATCCGGCATCTGTCCGTGTCTGACCGGATTAGAGAAGCGCAGGATACAATTCTCATCGTCCGGAACTATCTCCATACGAAATCTGTCCTTCGCATACTTCAATATATTGTTGAGCACATTTCCGAGCATACGGTTCAGCATCTGCTCGTCCGCACGGATAATGACCGTTTTCTCAGGAAAAACCAGCTCCGGCTCAAGACCGTTCACACGTATTGCCGCCTCACTGTCCGCAAAGAACTGCATAAGTGTCTTTGTCAGATCAACTTTCTGAATGAGGGCAGGGGAGCTGTCGCTTTCAAGGACTGACAGCTCGAAGAACGCATCTGCCATTTCCTTCAGTGCATCAGCTTTTTCGCGGCAGGTCGAAAGATACTCTCTTCCGCGAGGCGAAAGCTCCTCCTGTTCAAGAAGCTGGAGGTTTCCCTTTATGACAGTCATCGGAGTGCGGAGGTCGTGAGCAATATCTGAAACTGACAGCCTGAGATTATTCTCGGCACGCACCGCATCACGTTTAAGCTTGCGCTGATGGTCAAGCGAATTATTTATCTCAGCTGCAAGTGAATTCAGACTCCGGTCAATGAGCGCAACTGACAGTTGTTTATCGTATGAAGGGTCGAGATTGCGTGCAAGCTCTTTCCTTACATTCTTCATCTGCATCTTCATTATAACGATATACAGCACAAGCACGATACATACAACAAGCAGGAGCCCGAGAGCGATATAAAGCATTATTGCGCTCCCTTCATTCTGTAGCCGATACCCCATACAGTTTCAATGAGGTCAGCTCCGGTCGCTTTTTTCAGCTTAGCGCGGAGGTTGCTTACGTGTACGCTCACGGTATTGTCCTCGAAGCAGTATTCCTCGTTCCACACGGATTCATAGAGATTTGCCTTAGAATAGACCTTCTGAGGGTGCTCCATAAAGAGTACGAGCAGCCCGAACTCCTTTGCCGTCAGTGGGACGGGCTTGTCATTATATGTCACACGATTATCTGTAGGATAGAGCGTCAAACCTGCATAGCTGAGTTTTTCGGGCAGCTGTGAGCCGCCTGAACGACGCAGCACGACTTCCATTCGCACGAGTACCTCATTGAGGTCGAACGGCTTGATTATGTAATCGTCCGCACCGAGGCGAAGCACCTCTATCCTTGTCTCTGTCATAGACCTTGCCGAGATGACGATGACAGGAGTATCCGAGTGTGTGCGGAGCTCAGCGATAAGGCGTTCACCGCTGATACCCGGCAGCATCAGATCCATCAGCACCATATCGAACTGCTCATCAGAAAGAAGTGCTGAGGCAGCTTTACCGTCGGCAGCTTCCATTACTGTACAGCCGTTCTTTTCAAGGAAATCCCGAAGTAGCTTTCGTATATCGGGTTCGTCTTCTATTATTGCGATTCTTGCATTCATAGTATCACCTATTTATTATAGTCATAGAACAGTCTGTCAAGCAGCTTGTCGAGTTCTCTCCTGTCACCGAGAGCGGCTTTTGCAAAGGCGGTCAGATTCGAGAAAACAAGCCTGAAATACAGCATATCTCCGAGGTCGTCGTATTTTCTCGTTGAGTTTATGAGATAGTTATGGCGGAGTGTTGTATATTTTTTTCCGAGCTGTCTTCCGTATGCTTTAAGACGTTTCGCCGTAGCAGCGTCCTCCATGGCCTTCTTTTCGACAAATCCGCCAGTCTCGGTGAAGGACTTTTTCTCTGCCCAGAAAATACCGCAGTAAAGCCCGGTGATACCGAACATAACACGACACATAATATCGTTCAGGAACAATGGGAAGGAATATCGCTCGAATCTCATCGGAGCACCGCCGCCGATGTATTTTCCGGTGCCGAGGAGATATAGTATCTCTTTTATTGTACCCTTAGTCATACGGTTATCACAGTCGATAGTTACTACAACATCACCTTTTGCGGCAAATATTCCTGCATTCCTTACCTTTGCTATGCATCTGTCCTCGTTGAACAGGACACGCGCACCGAGGCTCTGAGCAATTTCAGCCGTTTTGTCGGTGCAGCGGTTGCATACGACGATCATCTCAACAGTTTTACCGCAATATCTCTCAGCTTCACGAACAGAGCGAATGCACCTCGCAACGTACTTCTCTTCGTTATGGGCAGGTACAACAACAGTTACAGCCGTTTTATCAGTTATCTTCATAGCAGCCCTCCGGACATTTGATATGTAGATTATATCATATTATACCTGAAATAGCAAGGGGCGCGGCGATATACTCCCGTTCCGAAGAACTCAGCCGCGACACAGGCTGCGGCGACATGCCGCTTATATCATATTATGTCTGGAATAGCAAGGGCACGCGGCGATATACTTCCCCTTTACCGAAAAGGGCGTTACCCTCATCAACCGTAAAGAGAACATTATCATTTGTATATCCACTGATCGTGTGGAAAGCAATTGTACTTCATTGCCACTCTTTTATGATCCTGCTAAGCCGCCTGTCAATGTCGATACGGGTTTGTTTGCACTCCTCAGGGTGTTTTTTCAGGGTCGTGAATGCCAGTTTTAAAAGAAGCGTAGAGCCGAATGGCAGGACTATTTCAAGCATCGACTGAGGAAATACAAAATGCGAGCCGTACTGATACGTCAGCTTTGCGACACGGCATTGATGAGGCGTAGCTTTAAGACGCTCGGTCATTCTGTCGATGTACCGGCAGGTATCCCACAATGAATCGTCCTGCGCTCCCACAAGCACCAGAGTGCCCTTTATCTTCTCCACCTTTATCTTCATATCCTCGGTCAGAGGGCAAAGCTGTTCCGAAAGATCGAACATATCCCTTGCTGCCGCCATATCGCCCCTGCGTTTTGCTTCATCACTGAGCTTCTGCCAGTATTCGGGGTGACGGTAGGCATAGGGCAGAAACGGAAGGCTTTTGCCCCGGTAGGAAAGCGTGGATTCGCGATCGCCGGAACGTTCCCTTGCGCCGTCAAGCCCGTCACGATAAAAGCCCTCCATGATGAAATCAGACGGCGAAAGAGCGATCGTCAGTGTTATTTCGGGGATATACGATGCTGCCGCAAGAGATATCATTGCCGTTGTGGATGCACCGATCATACCAAACTTTACATTGCCCCGGCTTTTAAGCACATTGATCGCTTTTTCAAAAGATTCTATCGGATAATCGTGGTAGGCGTAGTCCTTTGTGTCCGAAGCCATAGCCAGCACATTGCAGCCATTCTGATGAAGCCATTTGACGCCAATTTTTACCATAAGATCGTCGATCTTGTCACCGAGCATAAGTATAACACCCTTGTTGCAGGTCCTGGGATTCTTGTAGTATGCTCCGTAAAAGCCGTCCTCTTTCGTATCAAAGTATTCACGTTTCATCTGACTTTACTCCTTTCAGAATGCTCAGCACCGCATTTACCGCCAGATCCCGCATGATGCCGGCATTCAGCCCGTACAGCTCATTATTCATCATCATATGGCAGTGCTGTTCCATAATGCTTATCGCCGCATACGCTTTTTCGCGGATATTTGTATCATCATGCAGGAACGCCGCAAGTCTTGATGTGACTTCTTTCATCTTATCTTCGGTTATCTCGCTGTAGAGCTTTCTCACATCTTCATCCGTATGCTTCAAGCCCTCAAGTTCCTCATGGATATCACGGTACTTGATATGAAATCCCTCAAACGCTTTCAGTATCGCTTCAAGGTACCGCCGTATATCCGTGACAGCTTCGGGAATGGCGGTATCATCTATATCAGCGATATGACTGATATGTTCCGCACCGTAAGATATGACCGAGAGCAGGATATCCTTTTTATTCCTGAAGTATCTGTAAGCGATACCCGTGGAAACTCCCGCTTCTGCCGCAATATCGTCGACCGTTGTTTTCTGATAGCCTTTCTTTTCATACATCGCAAGCGCCGCTTTCAGCAGTTCGTCCCTCGTTTTCTGCGACCTTGCCTGCACAGGCTTTACCTTTTTCTCCATGTCAGCTCCTTTACTTAGGTACTGCGAATCTGAACAGATCGTGACCGAGTATCTTTGCACCGGACTTATCTGCCGCTTCTTCGAGTTTGCGTACCTCTCCCGATGTGAGCTTAACATTCACCGCTTCTGCAAGTTCCCTGACCTGCTTCGGTTTCCGACAGCCGCATACCGGGACAACGCCCTTGTTTACGCAGTAAGCCTCAGCTACCTGCGGAACGGTGATATCATGCCGCTTTGCAACTGCGATCATCACTCTGTAAAGCTCGAACATTTTACGTTTTTGACGGTTCATGAAGAATTTCATCAGCGAGAATTTTGTTTTTACTCTCGGATCAGTGAGCATACCTTCTTCAAGCACCGCCCACGCCCAGAACGATATGCCATTCTCTTTGCACCAGTCAAGCAGACCGTTCTTTTCCCATTCACGTGAGATCAGGCTGTAATGATTCTGCACACCGTACAGCGGTATTCCTGCTTTGTCAAGTATACGCTTTGCAAGCCTGCATTCTTCAAGTGTGAAATTCGATACGCCGATATTGCGGATCTTACCCTCATTGAAAAGCTCAATGATCTCTGCAAGGTGCTGTTCGATATCCGCAGGCAAATGCAGCAAGTAAATATCCACATAGCTGCGTCTGAAGTCAGCAAGATCTTTTTCCAGAGATTTGCGGACACAGTTTCTCTTGTAATGGGTAAAGGGAGTGTATTTGGCAGATATTATGATATGATCTTTACCGATCTCCTCCGCAAGATCTCCGAACATTTTCTGAGCCTTACCAAGTCCGTAATCTCGGGCAAGATCGTATATCATAAGTCCCTGTTTTACAGCTTCACGCATAGCGTCCTTTATAACGCTGTCCGGAACATAGCTGCCCCGGACAGCTTTTCCGTAAGCCTTGCCGCCCCATGAGTTCGTACCGATGACTGCTTTCGCTTCAATATACCCCATACTAACGCCGCCTTCCAAAAAATATGAGAACTCCCTCACCTTTGATATACCACAAGCTCAAAGAGCTGTCAACAGAAAGTGAGAAAGTTCTCATATTATATACAAATGCAATACTATCCTATAACTTACGATACGCAGAGCTTGCCACGCTCGTCAGATAACACAGGTATCAGTCCAGAAAACGGGAACACAAGGCTGACGATGCGGATCGTTTTCGGGATATGTTCACGCTTGCCTGTGTCCTAAAAGAAAGCGTCTGTTTCATATTGCTCCATTTCCGATACATCCGCTTTCGATACCGCCGTTTTCAATATGTAGGATATGGGTGCAGCAACGGTCGATCAGTTCCATATCATGGGTCACGATCAGCACAGTAATATCCTTATCCAGCGAGCGCAGAAGCTCCGCCGTACATTCCATACTGCGGTGATCGAGTCCGCTTGTGGGCTCGTCAAATACGAGCAATTTCTTTCCTGCAAGCAATGCAGAAGCGATCGCAGCACGCTGCTTCTGTCCGCCGGAAAGGGACATAGGATGCCGTTCTTTGTATTCTGAAATATGGAGCTTTTGAAGAATGTTCAGCGCAGTTTGTTCACTGGGATCATCGGCACCGAGCATCACTTCTTCCAGTACTGTTTCTGCAAAGAGCTGATGATTCACGTCCTGCATGACCATATATGAAAGCCGAACCATATCCCTTGAGCGATATGTTTTCCCGTTGATATTGACCGTGCCTTTGAAGCGATTTTGCAGTCCGCACAGACATTTCGTGAACGTGGATTTTCCCGCACCGTTGTGACCGACCACAGCAATGACTGCGCCTTTCGGTATAGCAAGCTCCGAAATATGGAGCACTTCTTGCTTTCCGTAGCCATATACGAAACCATTGAGCGTTATCTTTTCATTGCCCTCAAATAGCTTTATCTGTGTCAATCCCGTTTTGCTTTCAAGGTAATTCTTGGCTGTCAGAACCGCACGAAGCCCCATACTGCTTAGCTTTTCCTCCGGCAGAGAAAAGAATGCTTCACCTGTAAACACTGCGGAGATACTGCCGTTTTCCATATATATGACCCTGTCACATGATCCGCTGAGCCAGCCCAGCCTGTGTTCCGCAATGACGATCGTTTTACCCTGCGCCTTCCATCTTCGTATGATGTCGCGCAGTTCATTTATTGCATCAAGGTCAAGGTTTGATGTCGGCTCATCCAGTACGATCAGTTCCGGCAGCATCGCCGCCACACCCGCACAGGCGATCTTCTGTTTTTCACCGCCTGACAGATTGAAAATACTGCGGTTTAGGAGTTTTTCAATGCGCATATCTGCAACGGTTTTGTCTATTCTATTTTGTATTTCCGTTTCGGAGAGTCCCATATTCTCGCATCCGAATGCGATCTCGGCTGTAGTGTCAACACAGAAAAACTGGCTCCTCGGATTCTGGAACACACTCCCGACAATGCCTGCAAGATCTTCTATCGGGGTATCACAGATATTCTTTCCCATGACAGACACTTCGCCGTCAAGCGTTCCTTCATAATAATGGGGGATAAGTCCGTTCAGCAACCTTGTCACCGTTGTTTTTCCGCAGCCGGAGCTGCCACAGAGCAGAACGCATTCGCCCTGCTTTATGGTCAGGTCGAGATGATCCAGCGCTCCGGTATCTCCGTTTGCATAGCGGAAAGAGACATTTTTCAGTATAGCTGTATCTGTCATTTTACAACTCCGATCATTCCGAGAATCCATAGCATATAAAGTGCCGCTGTCAGCAGAAGTACGGCAATATCCTGAATATGAAAACCGATCTTGCAGATATTTGTCCGTTTGACTTTTGTGCCGAGCCCACGAGTCAATGCAGCCGCTGACAGCTCACTGCCGATATTCACTGAGCAGACCATGAGCGGCACAAGGCGGTACTCTATGAACTTACCTGCATTTTTGCCCCCGATGCGAATGTCACGCATTTTCATTGCTGTGTTGATCGCTGCAAATTCCTCCAGTACGGTCGGAAAGAAACGGAACATCACAGACAGCGGTATCGTGATCTGCTGCGGAATGTGCATCCGGTGCATCGCTGCAATGAATTCGCTGACCGTCGTTGACGAGAGCATATACGCGCCCATGATAAGCCCGGGCATCAGCCGGACAAATATCAGACAGCATAGTCCGATAACGCTCAGTACGGCACCTGTGATATGCGGTACGAGGAAGATCTCCGCTGACTTTATCAACGCATACAGGCTGCCGAACACAGCAGCCTTTTTGTATTGCTTTGCAGTCATGAGAAAAATAAGCGGCAGAATGCTCAAAGCTGTCGTACCATATCGGACAGTCTCAATATCGCTGCCTGTACCGCCGAGAGCAAATACTACAAGTGTTATCATCACGATCAGCTTTGTTCGTGGATCCAGTACAAGTCCTCTGTTTTCAATGTCTGCCGTAAAAAGTCCTGCCATTTATAGTCTCCACGAGGCAGCTTCACGTCTGCTTTCAACGAATCTCCGGTAAATGCCGTCCGACTGCATAAGCGTATCGTGTGTACCTTGCTGTGCTATCCTGCCACTATCTATAACAAGTATCTGATCGGCATTTCGGACGGTTTTCAGCCTGTGTGCTATCATAATAATGGTCTTTTCTCTGGTCAGTGCGTCTATCGCTTTCATCAGGTCGGCTTCGTTTTCGGGATCAACATTTGCAGTCGCCTCATCAAGGACTATTATCGGAGCGTCCTTCATAATAGCACGGGCAATGGAAATGCGCTGCTTTTCGCCGCCCGAGAGACTTGCGCCGCCTTCTCCGATGACGGTATCGTACCCGTCGGGAAGCTGCATGATAAAGTCATGGCAGCAGGCCTTTTTCGCCGCATCTATGACCCTTTCTATGGGGGCATCAGGCTGTCCGAAACGGATATTATTGGCTATGGTATCCGCAAACAGGTACACACGCTGGAACACAAAGCTGTAATTCTTCATCAGCGCGTCCATACTGTATTCTCTCACATCTCTGCCGCCAAGAGTGACTTTGCCCTCGTCCACATCCCAAAAGCGGGATAAAAGTGAAGTCAAAGTAGTTTTACCGCCGCCGGACGGCCCGACGATAGCCGTAGTTGTCCGCTCGGGGATATGCAGTGAAATGCCGTCGATTATCTTTCTCTGCTCATATGCAAAGCCGATATTTTCCGCTGTTATGTCAAAATGTGCAGGTGCAATATCCTGCCCGGAAATATCCATCTGCGGCGTTGCAAGGATCTCCTGCGCCTTCCTGACCGATACATCGACTGTTCTGAGCAGTGCGGAATATTTGCCGGCATTATCAAGCTGTGCGTAGATCAGATATGAGCTGATGATCATAATAATTGTTGTGAGTAAGTCCATTCTTCCGCCGATATGCAGAAGGACCGATACCAGCACGATGATCGTTCCGAGCGCTTTCAGCCAGAAGCTTTGCAGTGTCATATAGGGAATAAGCTTTAACTCCATAGCCGAATTTGCGTGTTCGTTCTCGTCTATTGCAGTGTTGAGATCTTTACTGCGTTTGCCGGTCAGCCGGAATGTCCTGACCTCGAAAATGCCCTGAATGTACTCAATGACCTTTGCAACGAGCGCAGAATCCTTCTCAACTTTCTGCTTCGCCATACTTGCCGATTCTTTCATCATTCCGCTGTTTATCAGGAAGAATACCACAAGTCCGCCGCAGAGGATCAGTCCGATACGCCAGTCAAAAAACAGCAGCATAACAGTAATGACCGCAGTAGAAAGCAGTCCCGAGCAAACCAGCATAACGACACGGGTCGCTACATTTTCTAGATTCTGCATAGTATTTGTCGTCACCGACATGATATGCCCGAGGCTGTTTTCGTTGTAATAGCCCATTGGCAGATAACGCAGATGCTCCGCAAGCTGCATACGCTTGTTAGCACAGGTGTTATAGCCGCCCTCAGTCTGGAGCATAGTCGCTTTGCTCTTTGCAATGCCTGCACCGACCACGCTCACAAGCATTATACAAAGACAGGTCAGGCAGGTTTTTGAGGTCACGTTTTTATCAAGGAGTGCAGTCACCATACAAGCGATAGCAGGTATTTTCAGTGCTTCAAACATTGCCTGCAACAGGTTCAGGGCAATGGAAATATAGAAGCGTTTTCTGTCCTCCGCATTGCAGAAATCAAAGAAGTTTTTCAGTATCTTAAACATCGTCCTCACCGTCCTTTGCTGAAATATGTGCCGCCCACATTTTGCTGTACAGTCCGTTCTGTGCGAGCAGTTCTTTGTGCGTTCCCTGTTCGGCTGCAATACCGTCCTTGATGACATAGAGCCTGTCGGCGTTCTTCACAGTCGAGAGCCTGTGTGCGATAACAATAAGCGTTTTTCCTTCAACGAGCTTTGCTACGCTCTTCTGAATGACTGCTTCATTTTCGGGATCTGTGTAAGCAGTTGCTTCATCGAGAATAATGATCTCCGCATTTTTGAGCATTGCCCTTGCAATTGCTATTCGCTGCCGTTCGCCGCCGGAAAGATGTCCGCCTGACGAGCCGACAACTGTATCATAGCCGTTTTCAAGGCTCATGATGAACTCATGGCAGCCGCATTTCCTTGCCGCTTCCTCAACCTCACTGTCGGTCGCTGACTGGTTACCAAGACGGATATTTTCACGTACAGTCAGATCAAAGAGATAATTATCTTGCGAAACGTAAGCGATCCTGCTGTTATAATCGTCAAGAGGAATGTCTTTGATGTTTACGCCGCCAAGCGAAATGCTTCCGCTGCTGACGTCCCAAAGGCTCGCGATAAGCCTTGCAACAGTGGATTTTCCGCTGCCGGAAGGTCCGACAAGTGCGATAAATTCGCCCTTATGGATCGTCAAGGAAATACCGTGGATGATCTCCTTGTCATCATAGCCGAAGTGGATATCATGCAGCTCAATATCGCCGCCGCTCATCGTTTTTGTCAGCTTTTCGGGGCGTACCATTTCGGGTGCGTCTATGATATTTCTGACCTCTGTCACGATCGTGTCCATTTGAGCAATGTCATCGGAATAGGACATGATACCGAGCAGCGGTTCGATGAGCCCGACCGTCAGAATAATGACCGTGATAAAATCGACTGTACTGATCGTGCCATGCATGGTCATAATACCGCCGATGGGCAGAACGGAAAGCATTGTCGCAGGCATGATGCACATAGCAAAGGTCATATACACGTTGCATTTGCGCATCCAGTCCACAAAGCTCGCCGCACTCTCTTTGGCGGCAGCAGCGAATTTTTCATAGCTGGACTGTGCCTTGCCGAACACCTTGATGACTTCAATGCCGTTTATATATTCCGTTGTGACCGCATTGAGCGCCTTTGTGGCACGGACGGTCCTGCTGTAATTCTCCTCATATCCGAACATCATTAGCATATAGCAGATAACCCCTAACGGCACCGTGATGAGCGCCGCAAGTCCCAGCTTCCAGTTCACAGCGAACGCATATATCAGTATAATTATCGGAGCACCGATACCGGTCGTGAACTCGGGGAGAATATGTGCAAGCGTAGTTTCGATACTGTCGATGCGCTCTACGATCGTGCTTTTCAGAGCTCCCGACGGCTGACCGATGACATTGCCGAGAGGCATTTTCGCCAGCTTATCAAGCGCCTTTTTGCGTATCACTGCAAGTGTATGAAATGTCGCAAGGTGAGAATTTGCCGTACTCAGAGCATGAAACAGCGAGTGTCCCAGCCACAGTGCAAGTATCACAGCACAATTGATGATGTATGCGCTTTTATCGGTGCTGCCTGCAAGCAGGT
Source organism: Ruminococcus sp. (assembly GCA_017534835.1). Classification (GTDB taxonomy): domain Bacteria; phylum Bacillota; class Clostridia; order Oscillospirales; family Ruminococcaceae; genus Ruminococcus. The sequence goes on along the minus strand of JAFXVT010000029.1, from coordinate 23,268 downwards.
CTTTAACGATACGCGCAATAAAATAGTACGGCACGATACCACACAGCATACTTATCGCCGCAAGTATTACGCTTACGGCAAACTTTCCCTTCCGCTCACCGGACTGCCTGAGCAGCCAGCCAAATGAGCCATTCTGATCCTTCACCATTATTGGTCCTCCTGTCTGTTACGATAATTCTGCGGTGTTACGCCTATGACATCACGAAAAGCTGCCGAGAATTTTGAAGCGTTGTCATATCCGAACCGCTGTGAGATGTCAGCGATATTCATTCTCCGATCAGAGATAAGCATTTCCGCCGCAGCTTTCATCTTGTAACTTTTAATGTACTGATAGACAGGTGTGCCGTATACAGCCTTAAACACCTTTCGCAGGGAAGCAGGCGGCATCCCTGATATTTCGGAAAGCTCCTCCACAGTAAAGGTCTTATCGAGCCTGCCTGTGATAAGAGTATGCAGTTCCTTGACCTTTGCAGTCTGGCTCGCGGGAAAATACAGCCGCTGTTCCGGATTTGCAGCGGTGTCAACGGCAGAAAGCAGCAGAAGCAGCTCTGCGATCTTTACCCTGAAAAATCCAAGCCTGATACTCTCAGGCGTATGGTACAGCTGTGAAAAAACAACATTCAGCTGTTCATTTGTACGGAGCAGAAATTCCTTATTCTCAGGGCAGAACTTTTTGCCAAGCATATCCAGATCGACTGAAAGAAACGGCATTTCCTGCCGGAGCGATTCCTGCGCAGCCCCTTGCAAAAAACCTATGGTTATGCCGTGATAATGAGAAAGCGGCAGCTCTACCTTGCCTGCGTGATGCACACGTTTGTCTATACGCAGATCGCACGCCTCCATATAGTAGCGCTCGCCGAGGGCGTTTTCATGCTCGATCCGTCCCTCACGGCAGTGATCTATGCAAAGCACAGTATCCGCATTCTGATACTCCGATACACAGTGCTTCAAGTGAAAATCGTTATACATAAGATATATGCCGTCAAATACACGGTACATCGTCATGAATCCCTCGCCCGATTCATCATCGAGCCGCAGCACCCGGCACTCGCCCTCGGCTGCGATCTCGTGGACATTAGAGCCGAAGCCGGCTTTGTCGAGTGTATCGAAAATGTCACGATTCATGCGATGCCCGCCTTTTCAAAGTGCTTTTTCATAAGTCTTCTGCCGATAAGTCCGCCGATGATGCCGCATAGAAATGCCACAATAAATGTGACCGGACACATCCATGTCGGCATCAGTTTCGTAACGGTGTCGATGTAATCCTGTCCGAAATTCTGACGGGAAGCCCAGTATTTCTCCGCAGCAAAAAACAGCGGCAGATAGTTTGCGGCGACCCACAGGCTGAATACGCCGTTTGTGATGACTGCCTTTGCTGCGCTCTTATAGTTTCCGCTTTTATAGATCAGCTCTGCGATCAGTCCGGTGAATAACGATACCGCAAGCGGCGGCCAGCTCATACCGGTCAGGAGCATCAGAATGCCCATGATAATACTCATGATCCATATCATACCGAATTTTCTGACTTTTGTCAGGAAGAGCATGAACGGGATACCGCCGATGATCGGGACAAGCACCGACAGCAGCGGCAGAAAGATCGGTATCATGCCCAGCATAGCGATAATGAATACGATAACAAAATAGATCGCCGAGAAAATACCGATGTTAATGAGATCTTTGCCTTTCATAATTACCTCCTATATCGTTAGGCACAGCTAACTGAATGCTATAAAAATAAGTCTTCGTCCAAGACCATTACATATTATACCACTGACAGAAAGATGTTTCAACTCCATTTTGTTCCTGATGCTCCAATATAATATTATTTTGAAACTCTGAGTCTGATCAGGCAACAGTTATTTTCCTGCCTGCAAAAGGAAAAGCGTTTTCACCGACTTAAAATGCACTATGCTGCGCGGACACAGCGCCGCTAAAAGTATCAGCCCGGAAGCGATACTGCCTCCGGGCTGTGAAATCATACTATTACTATCTTCTTGAATGCCTTCTTGCCCTTGCGGACGATAACTTCGCCGCCGAGCTGTATCATTGTCTTCGGGTCAGCTATTTTCTCGTCATTTACAGTGATACCGCCCTGCTGAACGAGACGGCGAGCCTCTGAGATCGAAGGTGCAAGCTCTGCCTTTACGAGAACATTGAGGATTCCCATTGCACCGTCTGTGAGGTCTGCTGAGCTGATCTCCGCAACGGGCATATTCTCATTGCTGCCATTTCCTCCGAAGAGCGCCTTTGCAGCCGCCTTAGCCTTCTCAGCTTCATCCTCGCCGTGAACGAGCTTGGTGAGCTCGTATGCGAGAAGCTCCTTTGCAGCATTGAACTGAGCGCCTTCCATAGTCTTTTCCATTTCCTCGATCTGCTCAACGGGAACAAATGTGAGCATTTTCAGACACTTGATAACGTCAGCGTCATCAACATTTCTCCAGTACTGAAAGAAATCATAGGGAGAAGTCTTTTCGGGGTCGAGCCATACAGCGCCCTTTTCAGTCTTACCCATTTTCTTGCCCTCGGAGTTGAGGAGAAGTGTGATAGTCATAGCATAAGCGTCCTTGCCGAGCTTTCTTCTGATGAGCTCTGTACCGCCGAGCATATTTGCCCACTGGTCATCGCCGCCGAACTGCATATTGCAGCCGTAGTCCTGGAAGAGCTTGTAGAAATCGTAGCTCTGCATTATCATATAGTTGAATTCAAGGAAAGTGAGACCGCGCTCCATACGCTGCTTGTAGCATTCGTGCGAGAGCATACGGTTTACGCTGAAATGAGCGCCGACCTCGCGGAGAACTTCGATGTAATTGAGTCCCATAAGCCAGTCAGCATTGTTTACGATGATAGCCTTGTCATCTGAGAAGTCGATAAAGCGGCTCATCTGCTTCTTGAAGCAGTCAACGTTATGCTGTATCGTCTCGGGAGTCATCATCTTTCTCATATCAGTCTTGCCGGAAGGGTCGCCGATCATGGCAGTACCGCCGCCGATGAGGACGATGGGCTTATTGCCAGCCATCTGGAGTCTCTTCATAAGGCAGAGAGCCATGAAGTGACCGACATGAAGGGAATCGGCTGTCGGGTCGAAGCCGATATAGAATGTAGCCTTGCCTGCGTTCACAAGCTCCTCGATCTCCTTTTCGTCAGTGAGCTGGGCGAGGAGACCTCTTCGTCTGAGTTCTTCAAAAGTTGTCATAATTACTTCTCCTTTTTATTATTTATCTGAATCAAGGAAAACCCTTGAACCTGTTGCTCCTGTCTGTCCCTGATACTTTCCGTTATACGGATTCAGGGCAGGGGAGTCCATTTTCGCAAAAACAAGCTGTCCGACTCTTCGCCCCGCTCTGAGCTCTATAGCACACCTGTTCGCATTGTACAGCTCAAGCGTTATCTCTCCCTTGAATCCGGGGTCTACCCAGCCGGCATTCTGAATGAAGAGTCCCATTCGTCCGAGCGAGCTCCTTCCCTCGACGAAAGCAGTGAGGTCATCGGGGAGCTCGAAGTATTCCATCGTTGTTGCAAGCACGAACTGTCCGGGGAGGATAAGATAAGTGTCAGTAGTTATCGTTCTATACTTTATCTCGTCGCCGAGAGTTATTATGCCGGAAGGTGTATCCTCGACGACGCTGAACGTATTTCCGAGCCTTATATCAAAGCTTGCAGGCTGTATCTGTTCCGGCGTCATAGGCGTTATTATCAAAGTCTGCTCGTTGAGCATTTTCATTATCGTCTTATCAGAAAGGATCATCAAACAACCTCCAAAAAATAAAAATCCCTGTACAGTCAAAAACTGTACAGGGACGAATTCACTCGTGTTACCACCCTGATTCGCCGGAAGTACCGGCCTCATTGAGCTATAACGGGCATACCCGTCCGCACCTACTGTCGTTCAGTACAGCAACTCCCGGAAGTATTTCTCTGCACGCCCTTTCTGCCTCACACCGACCGGCAGCTCTCTGAAAAGAGGAATGTACAGGTTTAGTCCGTTCATCGTCATTTTACGAATTTATTATATGATAACACATAAAATCTTACTTGTCAAGAGATTAGGGATAGTTAATATATTGAAATATATCAACATTTACTTGACATTCGTCCGTCTATACTGTATAATATATATCGTTGGTGCTGATGTGGCACAGTCGGTAGCGCAACGCCTTGGTAAGGCGTAGGTCGTCGGTTCAAGTCCGATCATCAGCTCCAGGCGCCGAGCGGGCGCGCGCGGTTTCGCGGTTCAGTTTTTCTGAGCCGCGATTTTTTTTCCGCGTTCCATACCGTATCTAATTTGTAACACATACACAGTGCCGAGCAGGCGCACGAAGATCCGCGGTTCAGTTGTTCTGAGCCGCGGATTTTTCTCTCTGAACAGATATACAACAGATATAGCATACCTTAAATACAAAAAAGAGCTTCCTCACGGAAGCTCTTTTTTAATCCCACTGTTCGTAGATGTTCTTGACGAATGCTATCTCCTGATCGTCAGAAAAGCCGACAGACCTGTAAAAGCTGTGTGCTGACGAATTGTCTCTGAGGCAGGTGAGAGTTATTATCTCGCAGCTGTTCTCGTCAGCGATACGGTCTATCTCGCGGAACAGCGCACGCGCTATACCCTTGCGTCTGTAGTCCTTGTGAACGCACACATACCAGAGCGATGCTATAGGATACTTTCCGTCGAAGAGATTGTAGAACATGACCATTGTTGCGTATGCAACGATCTTTCCGTCAGCTCTGCCGACTATGAAACGATAATGATCGTCGTTCTTACAAAACTGGTATGTTTCGCTGATACTCTCGAACGAGACATATTCTCCGAAGCAGCTCTTGCAGAGCTCGAAGGTCTCCTCAAGCTCGTCCTCACGCATTATCCCGAATTCTACGTTCATACCTTTTCCTCAGCAGCCTTGCGTATGACAGTGCCGGCAGGAAATGTGAGCTCAGACGGGAAGCTGAACTTCATCATCGCACGGTTCGCAGTTTCGACGCGCTCGCCGTTTTCGTCGTATATCTCATCGAGCTTCATCTCTACAGGCTTGCTCTTCGGAGCGAGCAGCTCGACTGTATCACCCGAGAAGAATCGGTTCCTTTGAGTGCAGTACACGATCCCGTCCCTGCAATCATCAACAACTGCCACAACGTCATAATTGCGGATATATCCGCTGCTCTCGTAATACTGTGAATTATCGGGTCTGCCGAAGAAAAAGCCGTTGCAATACTGTCTGTGGCTGACCTTATAGACCTCATCGCGTATCCAGTCAGGGAGCTTGAAATTATAAGGATCCCTGTAATACTCATCCACAGCCATTCTGTATGCATTCGTGACGACCGTAACATAGTAAGCGGATTTCGCACGTCCCTCTATCTTCAGACTGTAAACGCCAGCCTCAGCAAGCTTATCGATGTACTCTATCATGCACATATCCTTTGCGTTGAGAATATATGTGCCCTTTTCGTCCTCGAAGATGGGGTAGTATTCATTAGGGCGCTTCTCCTCGACGAGGTGATAGCTCCAACGGCAGGGCTGAGCACATTCTCCGCGGTTCGGGTCGCGTCCGACGAGGTACTGTGAGAGCAGACATCTTCCGGAGAACGACACACACATAGCTCCGTGGACGAAGCATTCTATGTCGAGATCAGAGCTTGTCTTTGCACGTATCTCAGCTATTTCGTCAAGGCAAAGTTCTCTTGCGAGAACGACTCTCTTTGCGCCCATATTGTAGAGCTCTCTTGCGGTAACGTAGTTTACGATACCGGTCTGGGTCGAGATGTGTATCTCCATATCAGGGGCGTATTTCTTAATGAGCATCAGCAGACCGATGTCCGCAACGATAAGAGCGTCCACCTTCGCTTCGACCGCTTCCCTTACGAAACGCTCGAAGAAAGGCATCTCATTATTTCTCGGCAGAGTATTGCAGGTCAGGTAAACCTTTACTCCCTTTGCGTGCGCCTCTTCGACAGCTCTGACGAGCTGCTCGAACTCAAAGTTCATCGGTGATGCACGCATCCCGAACTGTTTGCGTCCGAGATATACCGCATCGGCGCCGTAATTCAGCGCCGCGGCGAGTCTTTCCTCATCACCGGCAGGTGCGAGGACTTCAAGCTTGTTCATAATGTCTCCTTATTCCTCAGCGGCAGCGGCAGCTGCTGCTTCATCGGCATATTCCTGTTCAACCTTTGCAACGTTCTGATCGTGCTCTTCAACAGTTGCAGCATAGTAGGTCACCTTTGTATTGATATTCGCAACGAAGAAGTAGTATTCGCTCGGCTCGTGAGCAAGGACAGCGTCGATAGCTTCAATACCGGGGTTGCAGATAGCTCCGGGCGGCAGACCTGTTGATTTGTATGTGTCGTAAGCCTCAACGAACGCAGAATCGAAATACTCCATATTCGGGCGAACAACATCGTTTGCATAGTTTGATGTCGGGTCGGATTCGAGATAGGGGTATTCGTCCTTATGCTCAAGACGGTTCCAGAATACGGAAGCGACCTTCACCATATCCTCCTGTGTCGGTGCCTCAGCCTGAACGATAGATGCGAGAGTGATGAGCTGGTCGAGTGAGAGGTTAGCAGCCTTCATCTTGGCGATACGGTCGGGATTCATCTTCTCGTTGAAGTTGTAGTATATCTTCTGGCAGACCTCTTCGGGGTCGCTGTTCTGATAGAAGAAGTAAGTATCAGGGAAGAGATAGCCTTCCATTTTCTCGAATTTCATAGAGGCGTCGAGCGGAAGGAGGTCCTCAAACTCGAAGCCGAATCCGCCTGAGTTGAAGTAGAAGATGAAGTCCTCTGCGTCGCAGACTCCCTCGTCCTGAAGGATCTGTGCAGCGTCGATGAGGTTGATGCCCTCGGGGAAGGTTATCTGGATAGATTCACCCTTCTCCTCGGTCGGGATCTTGGTAAGCTCGTCAATTATAGCCTCATAAGCCATATTCGGGCGAAGGAAGTGCTGACCTGCGATATAGTATGAGTTATCATTCCTGAGCTTTGTAAAGAGCTGGAAAGCCTTCGGCGACTTGATTATGCCCTCGTCCTCAAGAAGAAACGAAACGTCCTCGACAGTTGCGCCGTCAGGTACAACGATGAGCTGAGTCTTGTCGCTCTTGCCGATACCGAGCATATCCTTGCCGAAGCTTATGATAACGAGCGAGAGGATAATTGAAACACCGAAAATAAGAGTTGTAAGAATGAGAACACCGGGGAGTCGGCTGCTCTGCTTCTTTCTTTTGCGCTTCTTCTTGTGAGGAGGTACCGGATTTGCGCGATAGGGCGCACCTTCGCCGGGAGCAGGTCTGTACTGAGGCTGACCGTAGCCGAGCTGGTCGCCCAATCCCGGAGCCTCCTGCTGCTGAGGCTCTTCCGAAGGCTTATATTCCCTTACCGGAGCTTCGTATTCCTTCACCGGAGCTTCGTCCTGAGCGGAAGGAGCGTCGATACCGGCATTTGCCGACGGAGCAGCTCCCTCTGCCGGAGCCTGATTCTTCTTATCAAGCTCATTGAGTATATCGTTGATAGCGTCTCTGTTGTCACTCATTACAGAGCACCGTCCTTTCTTCTGTTACGATGTATTTTACAGCGATGTCGTGCTTTTCAGCCGGCAGCGCATTTGTTATCACAGCCTCATAAGCGAGCGCCGCTGATATAATATGCGGATGTTCCGCAAGAAAGCGGTCGTAGAAGCCGCCTCCGTAGCCGAGTCGTCCGCCTTTTTCGGTGAAGGCAAGTCCGGGAACGATGCAGACCGTCCTGTTTTTCAGGTCGGGGCAGGGGAGCTCCTCAGAAGGCTCGCGGATACCGTAAGCTCCATCGGTCAGCTCTGAAAGCTGTCTGACGATATGGAAAGTCATAACGCCTTTTTTACCGCACCTCGGGAAAGCGACACACTTTCCTTCCGCAAGGAGCGTCTCAGCAATTTCCCACGTATCAGCCTCAGAACCGAAGGAAGCATAAAGCAGGACTGTTTCAGCCTCCCTGACATCACTCAGACCGAGCAGACGCTCTGAGATGAGCTTGTCTCTGTCATCGGACTTCGCTTCCTTTCGCAGCTGCGAGAAATACCGGCGAAGCTCTTTCTTGTCCCGTGTCATTTTTCGCAGAGTATAGCGTTGAACTGACGTTCGCTCTCTGCCTTTGAAGCAGCACGCTCAACAAGTGCGAGTGCAAACTGTACCGCAACTCCTGCGCCGCGAGCGGTGATGATATTGCCGTCAACAGCTACAGAGCCTGTTCCGAGCTGAGCGCAATCGAGCTGAGTCTCGAAGCCGTCATAGCAGACAGCGGTTCTGTCCCTCAGCAGCCCCTTGTGTCCGAGGATAGACGGAGCAGCACAGATAGCACCGATAGTTATGTTTTTCTCCATACAGTAGTCGATAGCCTGCTGTACATAGGGTGAACCCTCAAGATTGAGAGTTCCGGGCATACCGCCGGGAAGCACTATCATCTCAAGCTCATCGCCGAGGATTATCTCCTGCGCGATAGTATCCGGAACGACCGGGATACCGTGTGAGCCCACGATAACACTGTCACCGACTCCGACAGTTATGACCTTCTTGCCTGCACGTCTGAGCAGGTCAACAGGAGTGAGAGCTTCAATTTCTTCAAAGCCGTTTGCAAGGAAAACGTAGATCATGATTAGTTCCTTTCTTACTTGAATATAACTTCATATTTGTTCAGGAGAAACGCCGGATTGTACGAGAGCTTAGCCTTTCTGAGGCCTTCAAGCCCGAGGTCCTCCTCGCGGTTGATGTATGTGAACCCTTCCGTGGCTGAGCGCACGAAAAGGTTGTTTATCCCGGCATAGATACCGTTGTAAGAGGTATCCGCCTTTTCGATGTGAACGCAGAAGGTATCGCTGTTGAGCGGCTCGCCAATGGTCATAGCGCATATTTTTCCGCCTATGCGGATAATTCCACCCCTGAGCCCGAGCTGTTCAAAATAGCTGAAATAGGTATTTATCGCGAACTGCTCTGCTATAAATGAATGGTCGTGAACGTCAGCACCGTTGTAGGTCTGTGCCGCATAGACGATACACTCATCGTAGTCCTTTTCGGTGATAGGGGAGTATTCGTAGTCGAGCTCCTTGAAGCGCGCGAGGTGATTGCGTTTCGCGTGGTATTTTTTACCTGAGAGCTCTGCAAGGTCGGAGCGCAGGTAGATATAATCGGAGCTGTCACGGTCGAGCTCGGCTGTGTATTCGCCCGGAAAGAGCTCTTCGAGCAGAGGGAGAGTCTTGTCGGTGAATCCGAACATAACGAGCGGAAAACCGCGAGCTTCGGAATAGCGCCTCATCTCGGTGATTACCTCGCGGTAATCGCCCTCGCCGGCAGGAAGAATAAAGCACGGAGCGGAGCTTCCGTCGCCGAAAGAGCCGCAGATATAGAAATCCTTATAGAAGGCTATCTTTGACTCCGAAAGCCTTCTCCACGCGAGATTATTGGCGAAAGAGTATTCACAGCCCATAAAATCAGATTTAGCAAGAGCTGCGTTGATCCTGTCTCTGTCTGATATGTCAATTATCCTGAATTCGAGCATTCAGACCTCCTGATGAGGGAGCATTCCGGCGTAATAAGCCTTTACCTCGCTCATTTTGCCGCAGCTCATCTTGCCCTCCGGACATTTTCCGGTAGCGACACATGAGGGACCGGCATATCTGAAAATGTGCGGAGCGACTTCAAGACACTGCCGCAGCATTTCGTTCGCAACAGCTCTGATCTCCCACTGAGCGCGGTTGCAGCACCTGTGCTCAAAGAAATTGAACAGCGAGCGCACATTCATAGTAACAACAATTTTTGTTTCGCAGGCATTCGGAAGAATGAAGCGAGCGTCCTCATTTGCAAGCTTTCGCGCCTTGGAAGCAGCAGTTTTCTCGTCTGCACCTTCGCCTATAAAACGTGCCTTGTGGCTCTCAGTCAGCAGATCAGCGATCTTTTCGTAGCTTTTTGTCAGCTCTTCCATAACGCGGTCAAATTCAGCCTTCGCCTCGGGTACAGCCTCTATCTCAGGCGGAGTTATGAACTCGAATCCGTTCTCGTTCACGTAACGCTGGCTCTTCTGGCTGTATGAAGCTATACGGTGACGGACGAGCTGATGTGAGCAGGCGCGTGAGATACCCTCGATACCGAACGTAAAGCTGACGTGCTCCATAACGCTCTCGTGACCGATAGAAGCGAGCATCTCAATAAAACCGGCGGTCTTTTCTTCAGTGAGACCGTCTCTGAGCGAACCTATATCACTGCTTGAATAGCAAAGCTTTGCAGCAGTGGCAACGACCTTTTCAGGGTCGGGAGTATGTGCAAGTAATAATACTTTCAAGTGTACACCTTCTTTAACGCATATATTGATATTGTATCATTTTTCGGCTTTGAAGTCAAGGAAAATGCGGATATTTTTTACTAAATGAAGAAAAAATGCGGCATTCCGGCAGCTCGCAAAGAGAAAGCGAAGCCGGCTGAACGCCGCATACAATGTATTATGTGCCCTTTTCGGAGGTAACTGAGATGTTCTTACCGTCGCTCACAGCCGTTATACGTCCGTTGAAGCAGGTCGAACAGAAGGGGATATTCCGTGCTTTCATCAGCTTTTGTATCGTTCCGGCGAACTCGTCGCGTGAAGTGCTGACGACAGCGTATTCCGGTTTCACAGCGTCGAGGAATTCGCCGAAGTTAGCTATTTTTCTCCCGTGATACGGTACCTTCAGAAGAGTGCAGTCACCAATATCCATTATTTCTTTGAGCCTTTCCTCCATTGCATCGCCTGTGAATAGCAGTGTATTTTCGCCGTGTACGACCTTTGTGACGAGAGAGAGATCGTTGTCATCGTCCTTTGCGTAGAAAGTCTTATCCGGAGCATCGACTGTAAACGACATTCCGTCAAGCTCGAACGTCATATCCTCTGTAAGAAGCGTTGGAGTAAGCCCCTTTCCGTTCAGGGCAGTCCTGTACTTGTCCATTTCCTCGCTCTGCTCCTCATAATCAGGCGCGAGCACGTTCTTAACATCAAAGTTGTTGATGACCTTTCCTGCTCCACCAACGTGATCCTTATCATAATGTGTGATGATAAGATAATCTATCACGGTCCGCTCTTTTTCCTTCAGGAAATTGACAACGTCCTTGCCGTTGCTTTTTTCGCCGCAGTCAATGATAACAGTGCTGTTGTCGCTGAGAAGCACGATAGCATCAGCCTTCCCGACGTCAAGGAAGGTCACTTCGAGACCGGCATTTTCTACAGTAACAGGCTCGGGTGTGCCCGATGCAGGTGCATTGCTTTCGCAGGCAGCACACGGGAATATGAGCACAGCCGACAGAAGCGAAATTAAGGTTTTCTTTAACATAGTATCACCCTTTTATAATATTTATCTTCCCTGATGCATATCATATCATCGGGAGGGACAAGATGAAAAAGATCATATTATTTCTCACAGCATTTATTCTTACCGGCTGTACACCTCAGAGGAGTGAGGCGTCTGCACCGGAAACGAGCTCAGCCCCAATCGAGAGCACACAGCCTGATAGTCAGGAGATCGGTCATATTCCACTTAATTACACCTCTCAGGTCGGGCTGTGGATGCCATACACTCATTTCGACGAGCAGATGTGCGGAATGAATGCAGAAGGGTACCGTGCCGTTATGTCGGACTATCTTTCAGAGGCTTCAGAGCAGGGGATAAATACCGTATATTTCCACGCTCACCCGAACGGAGATGCATACTATGACTCCTCGATATTTCCGCGCGGAAAATGTATGAGCGAAGATGTGGACGCTCTCGCCGTAGTAACGGAAGAGGCTCACAAGCTTGGGATTTCGGTCCATGCATGGATAAATCCGCTCAGGATGCAGACTGCCGCGGAAATGGAGGAGCTGCCGGAAAGTTATGTCGTGAAGCAGTGGACTGAGCAGCCGGAAAAAGGTTATGTCAGACTTGTAAATGACCGCTGGTATCTCGTTCCGGTCTATCCCGAGGTACGCTCGCTGATAAGCTCCTGTGCGGCAGAGATACTGGAAAAATATGATGTGGACGGCATACACATCGACGACTATTTCTACCCGACAACAGATACATCTTTTGATTCAGAAGCATTTGCAGAAAGCGGCAAAACCGACCTTGCCCAGTGGCGGCGCGACAATGTAACAGAAATGGTGCGCGAGCTGTGTTCAACGGTACACGCACATGGAAACAGACTGAAATTCGGGATAAGTCCACAGGGCAACATCGCCTCTGACCGTGAGAAGCTCTACGCTGATGTTGAGCTTTGGTGCTCAGATACTTCATACTGCGATTACATCGTTCCGCAGCTGTATTTCGGTTTCCGGAACGAAGCGTGTCCTTTTGAGCAGACGCTTCGCGACTGGGAAGATCTAACATCAGACAGCCCTGTTTCGCTCATTGCCGGACTTGCCGAATACAAGCTCGGAAAGACTGACCAATGGGCAGGTGAGGCAGGCAAGGACGAATGGGTCACATCGCCGGACATTCTCGAACGCCAGATAGAGCTCGTGAAGTCCTCAACAGCTGACGGGTATGCATTCTACAGATGAAAAAAGGGAGCAGAGGAACAGCCAATGGCACAGAGATATTGTCAGACCAATATCTGCCATTCAGCTTCCCCTTGCTCCCCGTTTTAATGTTTTTTTATCTTTTATCAGCCCTTGAGCGGCAGGTCTTCGAGTTTATAAATGCGTGAATCGACCTTCTGTATTGTAAGCGCATCATTTGCGGTGATACCGTCGCCGTTGTTGTAGACGTCACCGTTGCGAGCTCCTTCCTTTGTAAGAGCATATTTGTCCTTGTTTGCGAGACTCTGAAGAATAGCAACAGCATCCGAAACACTGACCTTCTTGTCAAGGTTTGCATCGCCCCACAGAATAGATGGGTCGTTTCCGCCTTTGGGTGAAGTTGTAGTTGTAGTAGTTGATACCGGAGGAGGCGAAAGTATTTCCTGAGTTGATGTCGTACCTGAAGTTGAAGTTGTAGTAGTCGTTGTTACAGTTCTGGTAGTAGTTGTTGTTGTAGCTAAAGAAGGATCGGGCTTTACATCGCCAAGTCCGTCAGCGGAAGTGCCGTCCGGCTCCTCACCGTAGTAGAGCTCACCGTTTATGTAAACAGGAACATAAGGTGAAACTACGCCCTTTGCCGATCCGTCAGTACCGGTGGTCGTTTTTCCGAGGTCCTTGCTTGAAAAATCGTTTTTGCCGTCCCAGCCGCTGCCGTAATCAGGCATTACAAAAGCAAGAAGTATCTCGCACTGCTGCTGACCCTCAGAGATAGGCATTACAGCTCTGCCGTCGGGAAGCTTTACCTCAACATAGTAGATGTCGCCGCTGTACTGGATAGGCTTGGATATTTCAGCCGGAGTGACTCCGCTGTACATCTTGGACTGGTCACGGTCGCAGCGGATGACGAGGTCCTCAGGATTCTTGCCGGCCGCCTTGACCTCACTGAGGTCCATAAAGTAGCGGAAAGAGATATTATCCTGTATCCTTGCCGGCCATGCTGAGTGGTTAGTCACCTTGAAGCTTACGGTCTGTCCGCTCGAATCGCTGCCCTTAGAGAGGACTTCAACATAGAACTCCGGACCGTCGTGTGCCTCAGGAGACGGGAAATTCGGATCCTTTGTGCCGCCGTAGAGTTCCACCATCTTGCAGAGCATAGCTGTAAAGCCTGCGTTGTAGTCGGTAGCGACTTCGTTGTTGATATAGTTCTGTCTGTCATCCTCGTAAGCACCGGTCTGTGTAGGTCCGCCGACAAGTGCGCCGTAGAGGATATGGCGGTTAGTAGCCGGGATAGCGAGGTCATTCTTCCACGAACCGTGAGCTGTACGGTGGTGTGGATTTCTCGGGAAGCTATCACCGTATCCGCAGAGATAGCTGAAATGATCGGGGTTGTCGCCGAGGGCGTAATTCACCTGAGTTTCAGCAAATTCGAGATACTTGGAGTTGTCCTCACCCTTGAAGATAGTGTCACTTGCGACTTCAGCAAGGAATGCTGTAGTATTTGCGTATCTGAGACAGCCCCAGTCAGTGAGCCAGCGGAAGCCGCCGGGAAGTATCTTTGCCTCATCGCCATTGACCCAGCGGTCGAGGTGCTTCCTGACGTGAGCCTTGTATGTATCTTCGCCTGTATTTATTGCGTAGAGCAGCATACCGCCCTGCATGGTATCGTCCCAGCAGTGAGCCCAGCCGTATGCGAGAGTATTGCCCTCGCCGAGCATTTTGCTCAGATTCGGGATATATCCCTTTGCATCGTCAAGGTATGTGCTGTCACCTGTAGCGATATAGAGCCAGTTTGCAGCATAAAAGAGCTCATCATAGAAATGGCTCGACTGATAGAAGCCCTGAGCATCGCTGTCATTGTAGTAATCATCGCTCGGATTTGTTTTTGCGAGCTTGTAGATATTCTTTGCGTGTTTGAGATAGCCCTCGCGCTTTGCATCGTCTGTATGACCGTCAAGTGCAGCGTATCCGGCAGCGAGAGCAGCAGCCATTTCGCCGAATACAGCCGAGCAGCCCTTCGAGGATTTGAGTATAGCCCGCGCACTTTCAACAGTGTGACCGTTGTCGATCATACCGTATTCGAGGAGACCTACAGGTCCCCACCAGGTATGGTCGTCTTTGCCTATGCCGACCTGATATACGACTTCATCGCCGAGGTCACAGGCAGCAAGATAGTCCATAACGAATTCAACGTTGTTTGCGTACTGAGTCATTAGCCCGGTCTTTTCAAGTCCGTTCGGATACTGATAGAGACCCCACGCGAGCATTGAAGCCGAGTATGCCATCGGCAAATTGAACTTTACGTGGTCACCGGCGTCGTACCAGCCGCCGAGCACAGCATCGGACATTGTCGAATCAGTCTTCCACTCGACTCTGTTCCACTCGGGGAGCGGACCTGCCTGCTGTACTTCGTAGAAAAACAGCGACTTATCGAGTGCGTCAACGTAGTTCTGATCAGATGCGGCAGTAACGCCGACCTGAACAGCCGGAGCCGTGAACGTAAGGCACGAAGCGGCTATAGCCGCAGAAACAGCTCCGGAGATGATCTTCTTAATCATAATGATTTCTCCTCTCAGTTTATGGTGGATGTAACGTTCCATACTGTATAAATTGTAGCACAAACTTCCTCAAACGTCAAGTGTTTTCGTACATAAATAGTTCATTTATAAATCTTCGCAGACCTGTCCGCAAATATTTCCGCAGACCTTGACAATTCCTGATGATTAGCGTAAAATATTGATAAAGGACATTTTATAAAGGAGCTGGATGAAATGCGAAAAGGTTCAGGAGCAGGGATTAATTTGATCTTTTGTATATTAGCACTGCTGCTTGCAGGAGCGCTAACTGGAATAGGAGTATACACTGTTGTCCATAAGCCGGAGAAGATCGAAGCTGAGCCGGCGGCAGCGGAGGCAACATACGAAAATACCGAGCCATCAGAGGAAGGAACTGTCCCGACAGAGACATCGACCGATGCAGAAACAACGACAACATCAGAGGTGACAACGACTACTGCTGCCGCATCGACCGCAGCCGCAAAGTCACTTGACAGAACAGAATACCACGGCTTCAACGAAACTATCACAGAAAAAGCACCCGACGTAAAATACGTTCTTTCAGTTGAGGACAGCGGCGACGTACTGCATATCTACAACGGTGACAGGTGGACACTGAACGAGTTCGGGTACAGTTCCGTTGCTTCTGTCAGAAAGGGTGGGGACGCAACATCATTCAATACATACATCAACAGTGCAGACGTTACAAACACGAAGTCCGACATTGGTATCTCCGCCGAGATAAAGAACGGTAATAAGCTTGCAGTCGAGAGCTTAGGCGGAGAATGCACAGAGCTGAAGATAGTCTCAAACAATGATAAATACGCCGATCTGAGCTGCAAAGCCGATATCAGGAAAGGCACACTTGAAGCTGATCTCACTGACAGCTCATTCCAGAACGGCTTGTATGTCATTCACGGCGAATACACGGAAGGCGGCAAGACTTATCCGATAAACGTTTATCTCTTCGTGAACTGCAAGTCCAATGACGAAAAGGATCTTCACTTCTATCTTTGCACTCTGAAACAGGAGAGTGATGCAGCGGTCCCGGCTTCGTCCGGTACAGAGTCAGCATCAGAGCCGGCTCCGGTCCCGACAGAAACAGCAACAGCCTGACATCTTAGTTTTCACTTGACAACAGCACTTTATTAGTGTAAAATGATGAAGGTAATATTGTGTTCACAAATTATGAAAATCAGGGAGGTCAAATTATGGATCCTAAACAGAACAGACCGGTTCCGCGTAAAAAGAATGTGGCTACCGGCGGCACGGGAGCCCGCAGAAGAGGTGAGGGACTCGGAACAGGTCCTGTCGGCTCTGAAAACGCACACAGCTCAGGCTCTGCGCCCGAGATACGTCCTACAGGAGGTCAGGACTCCGGCAGAAGAAGAGGCATAACCCGTGCAGCAGCAGGCGGCGGCGGTATAGGTCTGATACTGATGCTTGTCGGGCTTTTCATTCTCCCGAAGTTATTCGGCGGCGGAATGGGCGGCGGACACAATGCAGGTGTGAACGACCTCGTTGAGAATCTGCTCACCGGAGCAGGGGATATGCAGTCCGGCTATTCTCAGCAGGAGCAGCAGGAAGACAGCGATGTTTCCGGCGAATTTCTCGATACTCCCACAGAGGTCGATAATACCGTCGTTTCATCTGCACGCGCAAAGAGAACTCAGATTCTCGGCGGCGGCAAAGACAAGGTCACAATGATGATATATATGTGCGGTACCGACCTTGAATCCAAGTACGGTATGGCATCATCTGATATGGGCGAGATAGCGAGAGCAACATACGGCGACAATGTCCGCATACTCGTCTATACAGGCGGCTGCAGCAACTGGAAGACACAGGGTATCAGCAGCAAGACAAATCAGATGTACGAGATAATCGGCGGAGACGGAGCTAATCCCGGTCACCTTAAGCAGCTCATTTCCGATGACGGCAACAAGGCTATGACTGACCCGAATACTCTTTCCGCTTTCATCAAGGAGTGTGCACGCAGAGCTCCGGCTAACAGATACGAGCTCATTCTCTGGGATCACGGCGGCGGATCCGTAAGCGGATACGGATACGATGAAAAGAAGGGCAACGGCTCGATGAGTCTTGCCGGTATAAGCAAGGCGCTCAAAGACGGCGGAGTCAAATTCGACTTCATCGGATTCGATGCGTGCCTTATGGCTACAGCTGAAAATGCACTCATGCTCGACCAGTATGCCGACTACCTCATAGCTTCCGAGGAGACAGAGCCCGGCGTTGGCTGGTACTACACGAAATGGGTGACTGCTCTCGGAAGAGACACCTCTATCCCCACGACCAAGCTCGGCAAGCAGATCGTTGACGATTTCGTTGCGACCTGTGCAGAGAAGTGCCGCGGACAGAAGACAACTCTCTCAGTCATCGACCTCGCTGAATTCTCGGCAACAGTTCCCTCCAAGCTGAAGGCATTCTCCAACAGCGTCAGCAGCCTTATCTCAAGCAATCAGTATCAGACTGTCGCTGAGGCAAGAAACGGCGCAAGAGAATTCGCACAGAAGAGCAAGATAGACCAGATAGACCTCGTTAACTTCGCTGAGAATACAGCTACTCAGGAGGGAGCGGAGCTTGCAGCAGCCATCAAGAGCGCAGTCAAGTACAATCTCACCTCTTCAAATATTTCCGATGCTCACGGCGTCTCTATCTACTTCCCCTACAAGCGCACATCTTATGTCGACCCTGCCTGCTCCACTTATTCGCAGATAGGTATGGACGATTCATATTCAAAGTGTATCCGTCAGTTCGCCAAGCTCGAAACGAGCGGTCAGATAGCGGCAGGCGGTTCGAGCTCACCGCTCGGTGCACTTTTTGGTTCAGGCTATTCCGGAGCTTCCGGAAGCGCTGATTCTATCGGCTCGCTCCTCAGTGCATTCCTCGGAGGCGGACGCTCAGTGACTATCGACGGTCTTGACAGGTCCAACACCAGCTTTATGCAGGAAAGCGGTATATCAGATGAGGCAGCTTCCGAATTCATAGCAGAAAATCACATTGACCCTTCACTTCTCAAGTGGAAGCAGTCCGGCAATGACTACAAGCTCATTCTTCCTGAGGATCAGATGGAGCTCGTCACTTCATTCGACCTCAATATGTTCTACGATGACGGCGAAGGCTATATCGACCTCGGTCTCGACAGCGTATTCTCATACGATGACGAGGGCAACTTCGTAGCAGATACGAGCAGGAACTGGCCTGCTATAAACGGTCAGACTATCGCATTCTATCTCACAGATATAGTCAAGAACAACGGAAGCTACAGCATAACCGGCTATTCACCTGCTTACCTGAACAACGAGCGCGTGAACCTCATTATAGTATTCGATGACGAGCACGATGCCGGCTACATCGCAGGCGCTGTTCCGGATTACGTGAACGGTGAGACCGATACGATCGCCAAGAGTATGACTGAGATCAACAACGGCGACAAGATAGACTTCATCTGCGACTATTACACCTACGACGGCGAATATCAGGACAGCTACTATCTCGGCGACACCCTCACATATTCAAGCGATATGAAGGTACTCAATAACGACGTCGGAAAGGGAGCTATCAAGATAACCTACCGTATCACCGACATCTACGACCAGGCTTACTGGACAGACCCCATAATCAAATGATAAAAAGAGCTGTTATCGGCGAAAGTTTCGGTAACAGCTCTAATTTTGTATAAAATACGTCAACCGTGAACTTTTTGAGAATATTTTTTTGTAGATATTGCATTTATAATTAATTTGTGCTATAATGTAAATAATGTATAGCTGTGTTAGGCATTGCAGCATTGTCAGATAAGACAAAATTCAGGAGGGATCAGATGTTATTCAAGGATTATATCGATATCAAGGACTTCACACAGATAGTCTGCCCGAAGTGCAAGGCGCTTCTTATGGCGGACAAGGATATGGACTACTGGTACTGCGGTCACTGCGGCGAGAAGATCGACAGGACCGAAGCAGGCACAAAAAAGCCGGCTGTCAAGGAAAAGGAGCTTCCCGAGCTGACGGGTGAGGAATTCCAGTACAATGGCGATACCCTCTACCGTTACGCCGGAAATTCCGAAGATGTTGAGATACCTGATTACATATGTGCTATTGCTTCAGGTGCATTCAAGGGTAAC
This sequence comes from Ruminococcus sp., assembly GCA_017534835.1. Lineage (GTDB taxonomy): Bacteria > Bacillota > Clostridia > Oscillospirales > Ruminococcaceae > Ruminococcus. The sequence goes on along the minus strand of JAFXVT010000029.1, from coordinate 4,089 downwards.
AAAAAGATAAAAACCGTCATTATCCCGGATTCTGTCACTGAAATTGCAGATTCCGCTTTTGAGGACTGCGTTTCACTTACAGATGTACGTCTTTCACCAAATATCAAGAAGATAAGCTACAAGACCTTCAACGGCTGTGATTCGCTGAAAAAAATAACTATCCCCGCGAGCGTTGAGCAGATAATGTACAACGCGATGTGCTGCGGACTCGAGGAGATCGTTTTCGAGAGCAGCTACACGACATGGGAGGCTGATAACGAATATACCAACCCGTCGTTCTGGGTCAAGAAAAACGGCAAAGGCAACGGCGTAGGAAGGATATTCTTCAAGCAGGAGAGCTTTAACGCCTCTGACGTTTTCCGCCACAAGAGCCTTTATACATATCTGCGCAGTCAAGGGCTGTGCACCAACTGCGGAAGCAAATTCGGTATGTTCAACAAATGCAAGAACTGCGGAAAAAAGAAAGAATACTAATTATCAGGAGTTAATATGAAATACACACAGGGTCAATTTATAATCACAGAAAAAAAGGCTATAGCCCGTGAGATCTACAGCTTCACGATAGCCTGTCCTGAAGTCGCGTCCGTCGCTGTGCCCGGTCAGTTCGTACACATCAGGGCGAACGGCTTCACGCTCCGCAGACCGATCTCTATCTGCGGTATCGACCGCAAAAATGGTACTCTCCGCATCGTATTCGAGATACGCGGCGAGGGAACAGCTGAGATCGCCAAGCTCAACAAGGGCGACCTCATAGATATGCTCGCCCCTCTCGGTCACGGCTTCACTGTAGATGAGAGCTTCGGGAAAGTCGTTCTCATCGGAGGAGGTATCGGTACTCCGCCAATGCTTCCGCTTGCTGAGATCTACGGCAGCAGAGCAGTTGCCATAACCGGTTTCCGCAGCTCTGCGGCAGCTATCCTACAGGACGATTTCAAAGCTGCCGGTGCCGAAACGATACTCTGCACCGACGACGGCTCGGCAGGTATACACGGCTTTGTCACACAGCCATTCACTGAGCTTGCAAAATCCGGCAATATTGATATGGTCTATGCTTGCGGACCTATGCCGATGCTCAAGGGCATTGCTGCTATATGCAAGGAAAACGGCATACGCTGTGAGATCTCGCTCGAAGAGCGTATGGCTTGCGGTATCGGAGCCTGTCTCGGCTGCGCTTGCCGGACTGTCAGAAACGATGAAGAATACTTCGCACACGTCTGCAAGGACGGTCCTGTATTCAATGCAGAGGAGGTGCTCTGGTAATGGCTGACCTTTCAGTAAAAGTCTGCGGTGTTGACTTCAAAAACCCGATAATCCCTGCTTCCGGAGTATTCGGCTACGGAAGAGAATACGAGGAGCTGTTTCCTCTGTCTGAGCTTGGCGGTATAGCCACTAAAGGCACAACTCTCCACCGACGCACAGGAAACATTGCTCCGAGGATCGCCGAGACTCCTTCCGGTATGCTCAATTCTGTAGGGCTCCAAAATCCCGGCATCGACCACTTTATCGAGACCGAGCTTCCGTATCTGCTCACAAAGGATCTCGTTATCCTTGCGAACATTGCCGGCTCAACTCCCGATGAATGTGCTGAAGTAGCGGCAAAACTTGAAGATACCGACGTTCATATGATAGAGCTCAACATCTCCTGTCCTAATGTAAAACAGGGCGGAGCGGCATTCGGCACAAGCTGCGATATGGCTGCGGAGGTCACAAGACGAGTTCGCGAGGTCACAAAAAAGCCTCTCGTAGTGAAGCTTTCACCGAATGTTACAAGTATCGCAGACATCGCAAGATCAGTTGAAGCCGCCGGCGCTGACGCTGTTTCCCTTATAAACACTCTCCTCGGTATGAGGATAGACATAAACACAGGAAGACCCATTCTCCGCAACAACGTAGGCGGAATGAGCGGTCCGGCAGTTTTCCCTGTTGCTGTACGTATGGTATGGCAGGTCGCAAATGCTGTTAATATCCCCGTCATAGGAATGGGCGGTGTATCCTCCGGACGTGACGCTATTGAGCTGATGATGGCTGGAGCTTCCGCCGTACAGGTCGGAGCTGCTATCTTCACTGACCCGTATGCGCCTGTCCGCATAGTTGAGGAAATGAACGAATGGCTCGACAGCAAGGGTATCTCTTCTGTAAACGAGATCATCGGTGCAGTCAAGCCGTGGTGAAGCGATATGATAATTATGTCAGTTGATTTCGGGGATTCCCGCACCGGTATCGCTGTATGCGGCAAAAGCGAGCTCATTGCCTCTCCGGTAACAGTCATACAGGAAAAGGACTTCGACAGATGTATAGAAAAGACCGCGGCTCTTGCAAAAGAACAGCACGCGGAGGAGATAGTTGTCGGCTATCCCAAGAATATGAACGGTACAATGGGAGAGAGGTGCGAAAAATGCACTCTCTTCGCAGAAAAGCTCGGTGCATTGACTGGTATCCCGACAAAGCTGTGGGACGAGCGCTGCACCACCGTTTCCGCACACAATTTCCTGAACGAAACAAATACACGCGGAAAGAAGCGAAAAGCCGTCATAGACGCAGTTGCAGCTGTTATTATCCTTGAAAGCTACCTTGCCTTCAGACGCAACAGCAAATATCAGCCAAAGCTTCCCGAATAAGAAAAAACGGACGGAAAGTGCGTCCGCTGATCGACGCACTCCGCCCCTGTATCTGCTTATGAGAAAACAGATGTGATGTCCTGTATCAGGCTCTCGGCAGCACGCATCGTCTTTCCTGCATCACGCTTGATACTGCGCTTTTTCATCGGGCTTGCCGACGAGAATGCATAGTATGCAAGTCCGACAGCTGCGCCTGCTGTCATTCCCTTGACTACAGCCTTCATATCCATATTATTTCAGTCCTTTAATATCATTTGCTGCGATCGCAGCCGCATTTATTGTGTGAAAACTATTTTCATTTATTCGCGAGGAACGAAAATGTATGAACTTAACATCGTCCTTGTAGAACCTCAGATACCGCAGAATACGGGGAACATTTCCCGCACCTGCGCCGTTACCGGAGCAAAGCTGCACCTTGTCAGACCACTCGGTTTTGAGGTGACTGACAAACAGCTGAAACGCGCCGGTCTTGACTACTGGGACAAGCTCGATATAACCTATTACGACGATCTCGCTGATTTCTTTGCGAAGAATCCCGACGGCAATTTTTTCTATTTCACAACGAAGGGACGCAAAGTCCACAGCGAGCAGCAATATCCGAACAACTGCTACCTCGTTTTCGGACGTGAAGACAAGGGACTTCCCGAGGAACTTCTGTATGATAATCCCGACACCTGCGTCCGAATACCGATGAGGAACGAGCTGCGCAGTCTGAACCTCTCAAATTCAGTTGCCATAGCGGTTTACGAAACACTGAGGCAATGGGACTATCCTGACCTTTCCCGCGAGGGTAGGCTCACAAAATATATATGGTAAAGGAGACATTGATATGGCTAAAATCGCAATACTCACCGACAGCTGCTGCGACCTCCCGAAAGAAGTCGTGAATGAGCTTGGTATTTTCGTGATACCGATAGAGCTGAAGATAAACGGTAAGATATACAAGGATACAGATAAGGCTCCTGAGGAATTCTATAAAATGATGAGCAGCACAGAGGATATACCGCGGCATATCCCTGTCTCAGCTGATACGTTCAAAGAGTATTACACTAAGCTGTATGAAGCAGGGTATACCGATATTATCTGCGTGTCAATGACAAGCGTTGCATCAAAAACATACGAGAATGCCGTTGCTGCAAATAAGACCTTCTTTGCCGAAAATAGAGACGCAAACGGAAAGCTGCGTATCTTCAACCTCGATTCGCGCTGCTATTCGCTGTTCTACGGCTATCCTGTAATGAAGGCTGCAAAGAAGGCTATACGCGGAGCTTCGGCTGAGGAACTTGTAGCATATATACAGGACTGGTTCGATGTCAGCGGAGGTTACGTCGTTCCCTACAGCCTTAAATTCGCAAGAATGTCCGGAAGCATTGATGAAACACGTGCGTTTGCCGGTGAGCTGCTCGGTATGAGACCTATTATCGAATTCGCGGACGGCAATGCTGTTACCGCAGAAAAGATACGCGGCGTG
>JAFXVT010000028.1 GCA_017534835.1 Ruminococcus sp. | reverse complement strand
TTTTCGGCGACGGTAGCTGCCTTCGGCTCCGGCTTCTTCTCGACCGGCTTTTCAGCAACGGGAGCTGACTTCTGCTCAGGCTTCTTCTCGACCGGCTTTTCAGCAACAGGAGCTGCCTTCGGCTCTGGCTTCTTCTCGACCGGCTTCTCAGCGACGGGAGCTGCCTTCGGCTCGGGCTTCTTCTCGACCGGCTTTTCAGCGACGGGTGCTGCCTTCGGCTCCGGGTTCTTCTCGACCGGCTTTTCAGCGACGGGAGCTGCCTTCGGCTCGGGAACACCGCGTTTTACAGCCTTGACTTTTACGACCTTGGACTTCCTTGCCCCGTCCTTTGCGCGTGCACAAATCGGACAGCTCGCAAACTTTTCCGCGTCGTAACCGTGTCCTTCAGGACATTTAGTTAATTTCATATATATCACTCCGGATGAATTTTAAGAAAAAATGAATACATCAATAGAATTATAGCATAATTTCCCAAAAAAATCAAGAAATCTTTATCATCAAAAACGATTTTTGTGAATATCGACAACAAAGCAGTCATTTTCGACCGTCCAAAGACCATTTTTCATTACATTCGAGGTCTTGGTTTGTGCATATTTTACAATTGCCGCTTATCATTTAAGCTGTTCTCGAATGATAGTTTGACTATCACGCCTGAAATCCTATGATCGCTGCTGCAAATTATTTGCAAAATTAATGCAAAAATCATTGAAATCATATCCGGCAGATGATATAATGTAATAACAAAAAGGAGGCATACTATGAACATTTCAAAAATATCTGCATTCGCACTCACGCTGACCACTGTTGCTTCACTTGCATCATGCTCCGATACAAAAAAGAGCGGAGCAGACAGCTCCGGGATCAGCTCAACTGAGGATACCACCAACGCTGAGATCGTTCCCGTCTCCGATTTTACGACAGCATTCAAAGCCGAGGACTACAGCGTCCCGGTAAAATACTCCTCATTCTACGTCAAGGACGTTTTATCTGATACCGATGAGCTCATTCTCGATGTGAACTACCGTGACAGTGACGACTTTGAAAATATGCAATATACATCAACTCAATACAGAACTGACAGAGCACTGACAAAGTTCACAGAGATAAATATTCCAAAACCTGAGGAAGCTCTGTCCGCTGATGCTTGCAACAGCATGGATTATTATAATCCCGACGGCAGCCTGTTTTCTATTTTTATTCTCGAAGACCACGGCGGAGTAAAAATACCGGAGGGCGGCTATGATGAGAATTTCGACTACGACTCTTACTACGCCAACTGTTCTTATTCCTATCTGCTTGTGAAGTACGACAAGGATATGAATATCGTGTCGACCGCTAATATAGAATATCCGGAAAGCTTCTACAATGAATGGAATGATGAGCCGAGATGTATGTACAGCGCTTTCGGTGATCGTCTGCTTTGCTGTCCGGAGGACGGTTCTGTCTGGAGCATCGGCGCGGACGGTACTTTCACCCAGATAATGGAAGCTCCCGAAAACAACTTATCAGGTATAAATCTTGTCGAAGAATATGTTTCGTATATGCGTGACCGTGACGGAAAGCTCATTGCCTGCGTCCCCGTTATCTACAAAGTCACCGAAGCTGACGGGTATGAGTACGATGCCACAAAGATCAGCTACTGCGATACAGACGAAAACGGCAAGCCGCTCGAACCCTTTTACACCGCAGACGAAGAAGGCAATTCGATGCAGACATATAAGCCGACTGCCGGCTACGGAGATTACCGCCTGCTTATCACCTGCGACGATGCCCTCTACGGCATTACCGACAGCGGCGAGCGCAAGGAGATCATCAACTGGATGGATTCCGACACAGAGGCTATGGAAGTAATACCACTCGGGAATGATGAATTCATCGGTTTATACTATGACAGGACCTCTCAGTTCGGTGACTGCAAACTGAAAAAGCTCACGCGGCGTGACCCGGCTGAATTCGCCAATGTAAAGCTTGTGACTATCGGCTGCACAGAGGGAACATACGGACTTCCGATACAGTCTATAAATGAATTCAATGCCGCTCATTCTGACTATCGTATCAAGGTCAAGGAAATAAAAAGTGATACCGATGCAGCAAGTCCGCTCGGTATGGCTATGCTGAAAAATGAAGCTCCCGACGTTATATATAACGTTGATATGAGCGATTTCTTCACACTGCGCGGCAAGGACGCTTTCGCGGACCTCGATACATATATGGAGAAAGATACGACCTGTAACAGAGACTCGTTTATGCCCAATATCGTTAAGGCTATGGAGTCACCGGACGGAAAGCTCTACGGTATGCCTCTTTCATTCGGTATCCAGACTCTCGTTACCAGAACTGATGTGAACAGCAAGCTGAACTGGTCATTCGATGATATGACTGCGCTTTATGATGATCCGCCTATCCCTTCCGACAAGCTTTACGCATACGACACAAAGGAGGAAATGCTGCAATATATGCTCCGACCGATGAGCGGACTTATTGATTATGATAAGGCTGAATGTCACTTCGATTCTCCCGATTTCATAAAAATGCTCGAATTCTGCAACCGTTTCGTAAGCGAGGTCGACCAGCCGAATAAAATGGATGATCCATACGCTCATCAGGAGTGGTATACACAAAAACATTACAGGCTCCGGAACAATGAAGCTATCATCGAAATGCTCGGACTCTATACTCCGAACGCATTCAGCGAGGTCAAGAATCTACAGGCAGGCGGTGCTGACATTACTCTTGCAGGCTTCCCGTCAAGCGACGGCAAGGGCGGTAAGCTTATGCCGAACACGCTTATCTGTATTAATGCCAAAGCAAATGAAAAGCAGGGCGCCTGGGAAGTATTCAAGTTTCTCGCAGGTGCCGATCATCTCGGCTGGCAGTACGAAGCCGGCGAGGGCGGATTCCCGACGCTGAAAAACAAGTACGAGGAATACTTCAAAAATGATCTGTCAACGAAGCACACCTACAACGGCATAGAAGCTAAGTCTCTCACCGCCGACGAGGAGAAAATGATCCGTGAATTCATCCTCAACAGCGACACTCTCGGAACCGCTTACGATGACGATATGTATGGCATATGTCTTGAAGAGGCGGAGTCCTACTTCAACGGCGAGCTCACAGCCGAAGAGGCTGCCGAGCATATCCAGAACCGCATATCTATCCTTGTAAGCGAAAGAAGCTGACACATATACAGCAAAAACAGCGGCACTCTTCGGAGTACCGCTGTTGCTTTTTATTCAGCTGCGTTCGATGTCAAGTCCGCGAAGGTCGACTATCGGATTATCTGTGTAGTACGAAGCTGCTGTACCGCTCGAACATACAGGATCAGCACCGTAGATGAGATAGCCGATGTCATCGTCATCTATCTCGCAGGCTATCTGCACTTCCGCACTCTCGCCTGCTCCGAGGATAACGCTGTTTTTGCTGCCCTTCTTGTCAGAATCAAATGAGAAGAATCCGCCGCGTGTGCGAGATATTCGTGAATCTCTCATTTCGTCAGAGCCGTCAATAAGCGGAGTATCTCCGACTTCCCTGAAATATCCGTCCTCATAGCAATACATATGAGGCGATATGCCATACTCTATCTCGTGGTCGGTGTTGTTGGTGTAGGTGAGGTCGAGAACGACTATGAACTTCGTTATTTCAGCTGAGGTCACAACACCGTTCGGGTCGCCGTTGGGCGTTGACGAATACCACGTGCGGAGCGACTTTTTAAGCTTGCCGTTCTCATCAAGGAAGCTGCTGTAATCAGCCTCATATCCACAGGAATCAGTGGTGATACCGTCAAAGTTGTCCTGTATGCGCGCGCTGTTGAGCGTTATATCACATACGTTTTCACCGCGAATGCTGTTTTGGAACGTGTCGCCTATCTGATAGAGATGTGCGTCATCGAGGTCGACCTTGTGGTAAATGGAGTCATTATATACCTCGGGCGAAAGCTTTGTATCGCTGACTGTATCGTGCCAGATGACCATATCGAATTCGCTCTCGTCACAGGGAACGAGCTCCATTCCCTCGCATACCTTTTTCAGCTCTTCGTTGGAGTAGCTGTTGTCGATATGGAGGGTAACAAGATAGGGCGAATCGTTGAACAGCACGAATACGAAACGGCTGTACATATGAGCTGCTTCTTCGTCTGTATCATTGAACGAGCGAGCGTATCTGATTATAACGTGCTTGCCTTCGAGGTCATACTCCTCGGAATCCCACTGGAAATTCTCGTGGATAAATTCGGCATTTCCATCTGTGACGAAACGAGCATAGCTCATACCGCCGCCTGTGTTGTCATCGTGATATTTGCCGCAGTAAGGACCGTCCTCATTGTATACCAGTCCCTCGGGAACGTAGTTGAGCTGCGGCTTCATAAAGCCATAGCATTCTACGTCCTTATACGAAATGGTGTCAATTACTGTTCTGTCTGTGAGTAACGCAGCATTTGCTTCTTCTGTTGCGGTCTCTTCCGCAGATGTTGTGCCGGTCAGCTCGTCCATATCCGCCATTGGCACAGGAACTCCGCCGCCCTTGCCTGCAAGGAAAATGCCGGCAGGTACGAGCGTGAATGCAGCTGCCGCAGCAGCTACGGACAGAGCTATCCTTCCGTTATGGTCTTTATTACCGACTTTGCGTCTTTTCATAGTTATGCCTCCGAACATCTTGTTTTTCCGGACATTATAGCTGTGCGAGAATACGTGCGTATCCGCAGATCCAAATGCATCGCTCACTATCTTGTCCCATTCTTTTTTATCAGGTAATCTTGAAGTTTTCATCATCAGGCTCTCCCCTCTCACTGATAAGTCGTTTTCTTATGCGTTCAAATCGCTTGCGTGCGGCAGCTTCCGTGATCGAAAGCCGGTCGGCTGTCTCCTTCCAGCTAAGACCGTATCCGCAGCGAAGGTCGACTATCCGCCGCTCCTCGGCTGTAAGACTCAGAAGTATCTCCGACGGCTGACGGGCAAACACCTCACGCTCCACGTCGGATCCAACGTCAGGTATCTGCAAGGTCTCCTCATCTATCGGAGACTCGCTCGTGAAGAAGTATTTCCTCTTGCGGTACTGCTCTATCGAGGTGCTTCGTATTACCTTGACGATATACTTTTTCGTCTTTGGAGAATCGGGCTCGCCGATACGCCGGAGATGTCTTATGATACGCAGAAATGCTTCTGATACCGAATCCTCTGCCTCACCTGCGTCACCAAGAATAGCAAAGGCTATCCTGTACATCGGCTGCTCATAAATATCATAGAGCTTCCGCAGCTTTTCGGATTCTGCACTCGTCATCTCATCACCTCCGGTTTGCTTTTTGGGACGTCCTGTATAATATAACGATGTTCGGGTCGGTTTTGTGACAGGTATTATCCTTGCTCGCTTATCCAGATAGATGCACGGTTCTGTATGTGGTCGACAGCTGTGTCAACATCCTGTTCGCCGTGAAAGTATGTAAGGACTTCTTCCTCTATGATATTGAAAAGAGCACGGTCTGTATGCGGCTGCTCCCAGCGGTCGATAGAGGCGATATAATCGTCAATGTAGTCAATGTCCGCCTGAGTTATCTTTTGATCAGTAAGAAAGGTCGCCGGGTCATTCGGATCGCCAAAAGTCAGGGTCCCCTCTTTATGACTATCAGACAGATACTCGTCTTTTATCGTTTTTTCCGCAACTGTTTTGCGTGCGGCATTGTTTATCGGGAAGCCTCCCCTCATCGTATACTGAACTACCTCTCCGTCCGGCATCTGTATCCTGTCGCAGAAGGCATAGTTCTCTGCCTGATACTCTTCCCTGTAGAACTCACGCAGGAATTTCCACGCAGCTTCCTGTTTTTCCTTCGAGATATTCGAGCGGATAGAGCATTCCCCCATTCCGCAGAGATATGCACCGTTCCTGTCAGATGTGGCGTAGCCGACAAGAGTGTAGCTGCCGTCACGAAGGTGAGGGAAAGCAACGGTATTGTTGGTGTAGTTCTCCTCCTCCACGAGCGCCTGACTGTAATCACCAAGTATCAGATACTCTACGAGCTGCGGATTATCGTAAGCTATATCTCCGTCACGTTTCTGTCCCATATTGCTGTCGAACCTGTGACAGAATTCGAGCATTTTACGGAAATCCGGGTGGTCGAAGTGTACCTCGCAGTTCTTATAGTCGATGAAAGCCGGAGTGTTCATTCTGAGGACATCATAGTATATACCCTCAGATGTCATAGACCAGTTCACAGTTGAACCCTCCGGCATTTTATCCCAGTGGTCAATGAACTCGTCGATGTTCCAGTTTCGCTTATTACCGCCGTATTCAGACTTGCTTATCATAGTATATGCGGTATAATAGGTAGGTATAGAATAAAGCTTTCCGTCGCGCTCGCACAAGTCGAGAATGTGGCTGTTGAGCGTTTCGCGGTTCACCTCGGGATCGTCCTTCATAAACTCATACAGGTCGACAAATCCGCCCTTGCGCTTGAATATCTCATATTTTGCGGCGTTGCCGAAGGAAAACTGACCGACGAGGTCGATAGTGTCCTCGTTTATCAGCTCCTGCGTAACAGCAAAGTCTATCTGTTCCTGTATCTCGTCTGTCATACCTGTAGAGTTGCCTTCCGCGTCCAGACCGTCCCAGAAAGATTTAATCTCCACACGAACTCCGTTATCCTCCTCATTGAATCTGTCAATAAGCGCCTTCATATCTTTCCACGGCTCTGAGCACATCGCCATTGTAAGAACGATGTCCGGCTTCTTCTCGGTCGTTGTGCTTTCAAAAGAGGCGGAAGATGCAGAGGCTTCCGTTGTATCACTCACCGATGAGTTCTTTGATGCTCCGCTGTCTGAACAGCCTGCGAGCATTGTCATTGCTGCCATAAGAAAAATTGATAGTCTTTTCATTTTTTGATTCCTCCGTTAGGTTATTGAGAATCTCTCTATATATTATACAATGAAACATCGGAATTGCAACACTTTTCATAAAAAAACCGAGCCCACTATTTCGGACTCGGTATAACGATTTAGATTATTGTGTCTCACTCAGATACAGACCTATCCTGTTCTGCAAAATGTCGGCGCACTGCTCTGCTGAGCGTTCGCCCTCGAAAACATAATCGCTCTCTTCCTTTATCATCCACTCCATATTTGGACTTACGAACGGGTCTATCTCAAGAGAAGTGATGAAGTCAGAAAGCTGCTTTATCTGCGCGTCCGAAAGTCTCATCTGTGTACCGTCAGGCAGCTCGACCGGAGCCCTTATCGACGTTGGCATAGGCTTTTTGGGACTTGTTTCTTCTTCGCTCTCTGACGGCTGTCCGGCGTCGGCATCGAGGCTCAGAAGATTCTCGACCACGTTTTTTCTGACTGGTATCCCGTAGGCATTATCGCTTATCTCGGTCTGGAAAGTCGTTCCGAAGAACAGCTCGGAAAGAACTACCCAAGCTTCGTCTTTATGCTTTGAATTTGCCATTATGCCGAATGCGGACGGTACAGACGCATAGGTCCCGCTGCCGCTGTTTGTCGGATAGCCCACAAATGTGAAAGACTCGTCTGCAAAATTTCGCAGGATCTCGTCTGCATAATAATAGCTGATACCCGGTATCCACATCTCCTTGACAAGCGCCGTATTATCGTGTATCTGCCCGATCACAGCCGTACTGTCACCAAATCGCTTTTCCATAACAGGCAAAGAGTCAAGGAAATCTATGACCTCCGGAAGCTCGGTGCTGAAATCGCAGGTGTGTCCCCTGAAGTCGATACAGTCGATCATAATGCCGTGGAAGAAGTAGTGGCGCATATCATATTTCGTGTACATATCCGCAAGAAAGTCGCCGCCGAAATCATTGCAGGCGTCCATTGCCTGATGCATCGTCCAGTTCCCGGGATCACCGACAAGCGAAGTTTTTGCAGCGGCTGTGTATATCGTAAAAGCCGGATATATCACACTGATCTTGCCGTCCTGCTCAACGCTGTCTATCACGTTGTCAAGGAAGTCCTCTCGGTTCAGACCTGTTCCGCTGTCCATAAGTGCTCCGATGTCGGCAAGGTAGCCGTTTTTGCGGAATTTATCGAGCTGAAAAGGTGATGCCGAAATAATATCAGGAGCTTTACCGGCGAGAATGTCCATTGAAAGCCGGCTGACTGAGGAATCGCCCATATTGTCGTCCTCATCGAATTCGTAGTGCTTTATCTCGACGGAATACGGTCCGCTGCCGGAATTCATTTTTTCAGCCTTTTCCCATACTCTCTGCCAACCTAACCACGAATCCGGCGACTCAGCTATTGCGATGGTAATGCTTGTCTTCACTCCGCTTTCGGTCGTTGAAGCGGATAATGAACTGCTGTCCGATATACCTGATGTTCCGTCTGAAATATCGCTGCACGATACGGCACTGAGCATTACTGCGAGCGATAATATCAAAGCTGTCTTCTTCATTTGTTTTCCTCCGATTCGTAGATAATGCGGCGCTGAACTGCCGTTCCCTCATTGCTCCGACTGAAAACATATACGCTTATATCTGCGATGCTGCTCACAGGGTGAGGCTCGCTGTAGCTGAAAACATTCGCGTATATGCTTGCGAAATGGCTGTACTTTTTATCACGGATAATGTCATTTTCAGCGAACCAGTCAAGTTCGTTCGTGCCGGCTTCGAGGATAACTGTACCGTCCTTCAGAGTCACGACAGGAAACGCAGTTTCGTCCGCAGAGAGCTCACGTTCTGTTTCAAGAGTGAGTGAGAGAGTATCGGCTGCGACTGTGAATCCGTCGCGGCTGAACACCGCAGCTCCCGAAGTATCCGGTATACTGAGCTCCGCCGACCATTCGCCATCGATCACCTTGTCACATTCACTGATGTATTCTTCAAGCTTGTTACGTGTACGAAGGTCGAAGTTATTATCCTTCCAATACTGCTTCCAGTCATTGACGCTATGTGAAGCGAAATCGTATTCCTCGCGCCATTTAGCCTGCTCATTTATGATAAGGTCCTGTATCTTTGCAGTGTCGGATTCGGTGATGACATTTTTCAATGTGACACCGAGCCTGCTGTTCGACATATTCTGTGCTGCTAAATAAAATGTAGCATAATAGGTATCAGGCTCGCCGCCTTTTATCAGATGAGCCGCATTAGCGATACCGCTCTGATTCACGAGCTCGTTCCGTTCGCTGCCGCTTAGTGTGTAAAAATATGGCATTATCAGCGCATCATCAGGTATTTGAACGTCCGACGATGTCTTCATCTCGACTGAGAGCATAAGTGTATTGTTATCGTAGTACATACCGGCAGTTGATACCTTGACATTGTCATTTCCGGTGAAATCTATGCGGTTTTCACTGATGTTCTGCTCCATACCGCTCACATCGCCGCTTCGCATAAGAGGAAGCTCGTCTGAGAGAGCCGGCTCCGGCTTCGTTTTACTGAGTATCTCTCTGAAATGGCTGAATCCTCCGTTCGCAGCGGTAACAGTGAGCCCTGAAACCGCGGTTAGAACTGCCGCCGCACAGATAATGAAAAACCTCGGCTTTATACGTCTTACAGGCTGCTTTTTCCGCACGCCTTCAAGTACGAGCTGCTTGATTTTTTCAGTGTCACACGCTGAACCTTTTAGCTCCGGGAGCTCGCCGTCATATTCAGTGAACAAGTCATACAGATCATATTTCATCGCCGTAACCCCTTTCAGTAAGTTTTTCTCTGAGCTTGTTCCGTGCGCGGTGAAGCGCGGTCTTGCACGCAGATTCGCTCATTTCCATTTCAGCTGCTATCTCCGGTATCTTCTGATAGCAGTAGTAAAACCTCAGCAGAAGCTCGCGGCTGCGAGGCTCCATTTCGGTCAGTGTATCGTTCAGCTCCGCGGCAAGCAGACGTCGCTCTGTGTCTGACTCAATATCAGAACCGTCCCCAATTTCAATCTCGTCGAGCCGGATCGTAAAATGTTCAGCCCGAAGACGGTCTACTGCGAGATTTCGCGCTATCGCTGCCATATACGGACGCAGAGTTTCAGGTCGGAGCTTCTCGGAGCTGTTCCAGAGACGTATGAAAACATCGGCAGTCATTTCTTCGATGTCGCTGTCGCTCAGCACACCTCGGACGATGTTTCTCAAAACCGTACTGATATATGCGCTGTAACGCTCCACCAGCACAACAAGTGCCTTCTCGTTTTTCTTTTTCAGCTGTCGGACGAGCTTTTTATCTTCCACCTGCACGCCTCCTTTCCGTTTCTGACAGTATGTACGCAATGACTCTGCAAAAGGTTACACATAAAAAGAAATATCTCCGGAGACTGTCTCCCCGGAGATAAATTTCCATATTTTTTAGTCCGTTCTCATTTTCTTGCGAAGGAGCTTGTTTTCGTACATTCGCTTATCGGCTATGTCGAAATAGTATGAGAGCTCCTTATCAGGGTCTGGGATACCGCAGTACATACCGATACTTGCTCCGACAGTGTAGGGCTTGTCCGATGAAGCGTTGTACCTGTCAAAGAAATCGTTTATGTAGGTACAATACGATGCTACTATCTCGTCAGAGTAGTCATAGCAGCCGACTATTGCGTACTCGTCGCCGCCGATACGCGCGCATATCTCATTGTTCGAGCAGCAGGTGTTGAGTCCGTTTGCTGCAACGATGATCGCATTGTCGCCTTCGACGTGTCCGTAGTTGTCGTTGATGTGCTTGAGCAGGTCGAGGTCTGCAACAATGATGAGCAGGCACTTCTCCTCTGCCTTCGCCTTCTTGAAGATACCCTCAGAAAAGCGGTTGAAGCCCTGACGATTGTAGATACCTGTGAGAGTATCACGTATCGAGCTGAGCGATATTCGCTGATTTATTGCGGTAAGCTTTGTCCTTACACGGAGAAATTCAAGTGCGGTGTTGATATTTCTGTTCCAGAGCGTAAACACCTTGCTGATAGTCGGGCTAAAATCGCTGAAGCGGAAAAGTGAATATCCGTAGCACCTGTCCATAAAGTGCAGCGGAAGAACGAAATACATCGACGGACCGTCGTAGAATTCGTTCATATGATCCGGGATAATATCCTTCGAGAGGAATCTTCTCTCGTTGTAATAAAACTTCGTATTGTGGTATATCAGCTTCGTGTCCATTTCTTCAGTGTAGCCCTTGCGGAGGTAATCAGTTTCGTCGAGATTCTCGAAGCTGTCCCAGTTGCGGCAGAGGTTCACCATAAACACATCGACATTGTCGATGATATACATATAATTCGTAAGCAGATGCAGGAGATGATCGAGATTCTCAGACTGCATAAGTCCTTCAGCCATACCGCTGTTATTGAAGTAGAGTTCGAGCTGACCAAGTCTCTGAGAGTAGGCGGTACGCCTGTCCATAAGTTCCTTTATCGACTCATTGCAGCCGCAGCTCCCAGCGAGTATAAGCGAGCTTTCGCCGCAGTTTACGAGGTCTGCTTCCTCGCCGGTAATCTTCTTATGGAGCGCAAGAACTGCCCTCGCCCCGAGCATACTGTTCTCGGGATAGATAGTCGTCAGCACCGGGATACTTTCAAGTGCTTCACGCGAGCCGTCATATCCTGAAACCAAAATGTCATCCGGCACTCTTATGCCGCGGCGTGAAAGTCCCTGACACAGAAATATGCCCATTGCATCGTTCGCACAAACAACAGCGTCCGGTCTTTCGCGCTTTCCGCTGCCTATCTCCTCAGCGAGTGAGTCCGCGGAATCCTTCCAGAAGTCGCCGTATATCACATCGCCCCTGCCAACTGTGAAGCCGTGCTTTTTCATAGAACGGCGATAGCCCTCCGCTCTCGATTCGGACGGCTTCAAGCCCTGAAATCCAGAAAGGAAGATGACCTTCTTACAGCCGTGATAGTCAATGAAATGGTCGGTCATTTTCTCGAAAATCTCAGTGTCGTCAGCGTAGATGCTGTCAAATGAGCGGTAGTCGTTGTCAATAGCTACAGCCGGCACACCGAGATCCTCGATGTGCTTCGTGAGCCAGTTTATGAGCGAAAAGCTCGCAATATTCCCGGTCAGGAAAATGACTCCGTCAATATTCTCGGCACTGAGAAGGCGGTATATATTCTCCTCACCGGATTCGATAGCAGGCGATGTATTGATATTGAACGACATCAGCAGAACTATCGAATCATATCCGATAGCCGTTGCCTGAGCCTCTATACCGGCGCATATCCTGTTCATATAGTCATTGGCAATATCAGCTGCAAGAACTGCAATGCGTTTTCTTCTGCCCATATATGCGCTCACCGCCTTCTTCTTACTTTAATTCAGCAATGGTCACGCCGTCCTCGCCTTCGCCGTAAACGCCAAGACGGTAGCTCTTGACGGACGGATGAGACTTCAGCCGCTTATGTACGGCTGCTCTGAGAAGTCCGGTCCCCTTGCCGTGGATTATCGAGATAATTGAAATATTCGACATAACAGCCTGGTCGATGAACTGGTCAAGCTGATAAATGCCGTCGTCGCAGGCACAGCCCCTTATATCGAGCTCCATTTTGCCGCGGCGCTCCACCTTCACGCCCACCTTGCCGACCTTGCCGCCGCGCTGCTTCTGCACAGGCTTATTGCCGACAGTTACCTTCGGTGACTCTTCAAGACGGAGACGTGAGATGTTCATTTTGGTCTTCATTACGCCCATCTGGACGAATACGAAATCGCTGCCGTCAGGTTCTCCCGAAACTATGCCCTTTCTGCCGAGGTCGACAACGTAGACCGTGTCTCCCCTTTTGAGCTTTCGCGGCAGAACATAGCCCTCATTCGGGTCTCCGCCGCTTATAGGGTTAGCAGTTTCGTACATCTTGTTGAAGCTCTGCTTCGACCTTGATTTCGCACCGGATACATTGGTGCTGAAATCCTTCTTATCCTTCTCCTTGCGCAGCTTTTCGAGCTCGTCGATCAGCTCGTTGGACTCAGCCTTTGTCTGCTCGATTATAGTCATAGCCTGACGGCGTGCATTTTCGAGCAGCTCAGCCTTCGCATTTTCGAGCTCTTCCTTTTCAGCGCGTATCTTTGCCTCGTGCTCAGCTGCTTCTGCCCGCAGCTTTGCAGCCTTGTCACGTTCGCGCTCAAGCTCGGAACGTGCTGCCTCGAGCTTGCCGATAACATCTTCGAGGCGCGTATTAGCGTCACTCACGAATGACTTAGCCTCTTCGATTATATCAGCCGGCATCCCGAGACTCTCCGAGATAGCGAAAGCATTTGATTTTCCGGGCGAACCAACAATAAGTCTGTAGGTCGGACGGAGGGTATCTATGTCGAATTCACAGGAAGCATTCTCGACATTCGGCGTATCTATCGCGAATACCTTCAGCTCCTGATAATGCGTCGTGACCATCAGACGTGCTCCGTTGAAAATGAGACGTTTGATAATGGAAACAGCAAGCGCTGCACCTTCGACGGGGTCTGTGCCGGAGCCGAGCTCGTCGAGCAGAACGAGCGAACGCTCGTCAGCTGTGCCGAGTATCTCAATGACTTTGTTAGTATGAGATGAGAACGTTGACAGATTCTGCTCAATGCTCTGGCTGTCGCCGATGTCAACGAGGATATTCTCAAATACTGATATTTTACTTCCGTCCGAAACGGGAATGAGCAGTCCGCACATAGTCATTGCGGCGAGCAGACCGGCTGTTTTCAGCGCAACAGTCTTACCGCCTGTGTTCGGACCTGTAATTATAAGTGCCTGATATTCTCCGCCGAGAGACAGGTCTATCGGAACTGCCTTTTTCCTGTCGAGCAGCGGATGACGCGCCTTTTTTATGTCAATTATGCCGTCATCGGTTATTTCCGGCATTGCAGCGTGCATCTGTGCTGCAAGCTCTGATTTGGCGAAATACAGGTTAAGCTCAGCGCAGACCTTGTAATTCTCGCAGAGGACGTCCGCATAGTCACCGCATTCACGGCAGAGCTCGCGGATGATCCGCTCTATCTCCTCCTGCTCTCTGCCCTGAAGGATGCGAATATCATTGTTCGCCTCAACGACAGCCATAGGCTCGATGAAGATAGTCTGTCCGGTAGCGGATGTGTCGTGAACGAGACCGCTGACCTGTGCCCTGTATTCGGACTTGACCGGCAGAACAAAGCGTCCGTCACGGATAGTGACGTTGCTCTCCTGCAAATACTGCTGCGTGGTCTTGTTCTTCACCATCTTGTCAAGCGTTTCCCTGAGCTGCATACCGGCGCGGTTGATCTTGCGGCGGATAGCGGCAAGCTCGGGACTCGCAGCGTCAGCTATCTCGTTTTCGGAGATGATCGAACGTTCAAGCTTTTCGAGCAGCCAGTCGTTAGGTGAGAGCTGTGAAAAAAGGTAGCTGAGCTCAGTTTCAACGTTCTCGCAGCTGCGGTACCAATCGAAAAGGCTCTTTATCTGACGCAGCATCGCGGCAATATCCATAAGGTCGCGGAGTGAGACCACCGCGCCTGACTTCGCACGCTTCGCTGCCGTTGAAATGTCCTTGAAATTGCTGAACGGCGGAAGTCCGAACTGTATCGAGAGAGTGAGTGCCTGATTTGTTTTCAGGTTCTCATAGCGCACTCTTTCGAGGTCGGTATCCGGACGTATCGCCAGCGCCATACGCTTAGTTTCGGCGTTTGAAGCAAGACCGGCGAGCATTTCAAGTATCTTGTCGAGTTCTAATGTTCTGAGATATTTGTTCATATTATTGACCGTTTTTCATTGACCGGTAAAAATCAAGTGTCTTAAAATTCCTTTCAATGTGTGTCAGCAGGTAATTCTCTGTGAAGACTGCAAGCCTGTCACCGGCAGCCTCTGACAGTCTGAAATTGAACAGCCTGTCAAAATCTGCGAGGACGATGTGGCGTATCGCCGAAAGCTCCGGAAGGCGAAGCTTCATTCTGCTCCCGTCATCTTCATAGCAGTCGGAGCAGTAAAAATCTCCCTCTTTCAGGGAAAAAAATATCTCCTCCGGCTCGAACGCTCCACAGCCGCGGCACGCTAAAACGTCCGGCATATAGCCTATCTCAGCCATAAGACGGAGCTCGAAAATGCTCTTCAGCAGCTGCTCGCTGCGAAGTCCCTTTTCGAGACAGTGCAGCGTATTCAGCAGCAGACGCAGTACGTATCCGCTGTCAGTGCGCTCAGATATGCAGTAGCGTAAGACTTCGGCGAAATAGCTCGCGAGCGAGATACCTGTCAGTGAATTCCTGAGATCGTAAAATATATGTATAGGCTCTGCACTGTTGAGGTAGAGCCTTTCGCCGCGCTTATCGCAGCAGAATCTTGAATATGCAAAAAGCTGTGTCGAGCTGCCGGACTTGCCGTTTATCTTGCGTGCGCCCTTTACGGACAGCTCGATAATGCCCTTCTCTTTTGTAAGGACGTCAATGAATCTGTCCTGCTCCCCTACCGGGCGTTCCTTCAGGACGATCCCCTCTATTATCATCATGCAGCGTATCCCTCAGCGCAGAATAGCGCAGATAGTCACCTACGCTGCCTGTTTCTGCGAATCTGTTCCATAGTGATTCCTCGGACATACCAACACCTCCGCACAGTTATTATCTGCACGGAGCGTGTCACTATTCCGGAATTATTTGTCTGACAGCCCAAAGCTTCTGATGATGCTCTCGCGGTTACGCCAGTCCTCCTTGACCTTGACCCAGCACTTGAGATTCACCTTTATCTGGAAGAAATCTTCGAGCTCTATCCTTGCGGCAGTTGAGGCTTTTTTGAGCATAGCTCCGCCCTTGCCGATGACTATTCCCTTGTGAGATTCTCTCTCACAGTAGATGACTGCTGAAATATCGAGAATGTCTTTATCCTCGCGCTCTGTCATTTCCTCTACGCCGACTGCGATACCGTGCGGCACCTCGTCCTTGAGGAGCTCAAGCAGCTTCTCGCGTATCATCTCCGCTGCGAGCACCTTTTCCGGCTGGTCTGTTATCATATCGTCGGGGAAGAAGTGGACGTTCTCCTCCGCGAGACCTATGAGCTCGTCGATAACGATGTCAACGCCGTTGTTCTCGGTCACGCTGACTGGGATGACCGCCTTGAAATCGAACTTGGAGGTGAGCTCTGCGATAACGGGCGCGAGCTCATCCATGCTCCTGAGCAGGTCGATCTTATTAAGTACGAGGATGACCGGCATTTTTGAGCTGTTGAGCGATGTGAGGAGGTCGAGCTCCTGCTGGTTCATTTTTCTTGTGCAGTCCTGCACGAACACAACAGCGTCAATGTCGCTGACCGACTCCTTCACAGTATCGAGCATATGCTCGCTGAGCTTGTTCACGGGCTTGTGAAGTCCGGGTGTATCGAAGAAAACGAGCTGTACGTCGTCTATGTTCCTGATACCTGTTATGCGTGTACGAGTAGTCTGCGGCTTGCTGCTGACAGAGGCTATCTTCTCTCCGACCATCGCGTTGAGCAGCGAGGACTTGCCGGCATTGGTATGTCCGGCGATTGTGATAAAAGCTGTCCTTGACATTATTCGTCTTCTCCGCGTGTTACAAAGGTCACGTCACGTGATATGCCGAGCTTCTCGAGGACGGATTCCTCTTTTTCCCTCATTATGCGCTGATCGAGCTGACTGGTCTCGTGGTCGTAACCGAGCAGGTGGAGCATCGAATGTACAGTAAGGAAGCCGATCTCGCGCTCAAGCGAATGGCCGAAATTCTGAGCCTGCTTTACGGCAGTCTCAAGAGAGATAACTACGTCTCCGAGCTGAACAGCGCCTGTTTCGGGATTTATCTCGACTGCGCCGTCATCGCCCGTGAGCGGGAACGAGAGAACATCTGTAACGCTGTCCTTGTTCCTGTATATCTTATTGAGATTCCTTATCTCGTTATTGCTTACGAAAGAAACGCTGACCTCGGCGTCCCTGCCGAAGTTCTCAGTCGTAAGAACAGCCTGACAGCATCTTCTTATGAGAAGACGGATACCAACAGGAACTTTTACCTCTGACTGATTGTTTTTTACGTAAACTTTAAGCTTAGGCATGATTTTTTCTCCCTTCGTTGAATTTTTCGTATGCCTTGATGATGTCCTGTACGAGCCTGTGCCGCACTACATCCTTTTCTGTGAATCTGTGAATGTCTATGTCATCGATACCTTTGAGTATCTTCATAGCCTCTACAAGTCCCGACTTGCGAGCATCGGGAAGGTCTATCTGCGTGATGTCGCCGGTAATGACCATACGGCTGTCGCTGCCGAGCCGGGTGAGGAACATTTTTATCTGTTCGGAGGTCGTATTCTGTGCCTCGTCGAGGATAATGAATGCTTCATCGAGAGTTCTTCCGCGCATATATGCGAGCGGTGCGACCTCGATTATGCCCTTTTCCATATACCGTGCGAAGCTCTCGGCTCCGAACATATCAAAAAGCGCATCATAGAGCGGACGAAGGTACGGGTCGACCTTGTCCTGCATATCGCCCGGAAGGAATCCGAGCTTCTCTCCTGCTTCGACAGCAGGGCGCGTGAGGATTATCTTTCTTACCTTGTGCTCGCGGAAAGCCTTGACCGCCATTGCGACTGCGAGGTAGGTCTTTCCTGTTCCGGCGGGTCCGATGCCGAGCACGATAGTATTGTTCTTTATCGAATCAAGATAGCGCTTCTGACCGACAGTGCGCGGACGCACTATCTTTCCGGAGGAGGTAAGGCACACGCCGTCTCCGCCGAGCTCCTCGAGCTGCTGCTCGATGCCGTCAGCGACCATTGATGTGACGTAGCGGATAGTCTGCTCACTTAGAGGCTGGCCGCGTCCGCTCATCATCAGCAGTGCATCGACCGCCTTCGCAGCCTCGGTCACATAAGGCTCATCGCCGATGACCTTGATATTGCCGTCCCTGCTGACTATCTTGACATCGTACTGCTTGCGTATATTCGCGAGGTTGCCGTCAAGCTGTCCGAACAGCTCGGAAAGCTGATCCTCGCTCTCGACCGTTATGATCCTCTCTGACATCAGCGCTCCCCCTTTGCTTCTTCCGGGAAAGCACCGGCAGTTGCGAGCGATGCATTAGAATAGGCGTGCTCTCCGGTCACATCCCTGATAACGTTTATATTGTCCGGGAAGAGTATCCGCTGATCCTCACGGCGGAGCTCGAGCTCCATTATCGCGAGCTTATCCGAGAAGGAATAGGTATCAAGCTCGAAATACTGCCCCATATAATCAAAGCAGTAGCGGGTCTTATCTACAGGCGCAAGCTCGGGCTTCGCCTGTTTTATCAGTTCGTCGTATTCGCCGGCGGTTATCGTGCGTTCGTTCTCCTCGCGCACAACTGCCGTCCGGAACACCTTCTCCGTATAGGTATAGCTGACTTCACCATTTTCCGTTATCCTCCTGACGCGGCGCTGTGAACCGTTCTCACCGTCCGTGAGATAGGTCTGAAGGATAGAAACTGTTCTCCTCGCTCCGAGGACAGCAGTATCCGGGAATTCTACAAGAAATTTTCTTTCGATCTCTAAATTTTCCGTTGTATCCACGCTCCATATATTGATAGATAATGTCTCAAAATGGGCATAATTAGCCTGTAGACATAAAACTACAAATATATTATACAACAGTTTTTGATGATTGTCAACAAAAAGTTACGATTTCTCCTTTCACAAAATGATAATTCTACATAGTTTTTTTATATAGCGTTATATTTCAACACAATTCAACAATTTCACAAAACTTACAGATCATCTCTGCTGCACAGGTCGCCGAGCATCACTTTAAAAGGTGAGAACGTCTCGGGCTCATAATCTGTCACAGGCGAGCTGAATCCCGCTTCGCCGGCCACATCTGCTTCCGGAAGAATGACGGTGAAGCTTTTGTCTGTCAATTCGCAGACTGCTCCGATTTTTTTGCAGAGAGTTGCTGACACGCTCTCAAAATGGAGATTCTGGAAGTCATCGAAATGAGCATAGCGCAGCTCAGTTCGTGCAGTCACCGCAAGCGCAAGATGAGCTTTATTTTCATTTTTGGAAACAGAAACAGCTATCTCGGACGCTCCTTTGAGGACTGACCTCCTCACAAATGCAAGGAGAAGATAAGTGAGGATGTCGCGTGCTGCTTCGATATAGACGCTGCCGGACGTCTCAGTGCGAAACGAGCAGGTACCTGTCAGAAGCTCCGAGCAGCCATCGGCAAAGCTCCTGATATAAGAGCACAGCTCGGTCGCTTCGGCTCCTCTCCCTTCCCTTTCAGGCTCACGGGTAAGCATCCCGTATAGCTCCGAAACCTGGACAAGACGGCAGCACATATTCATAATATCTGCCGCACAGCCGTTTTCCGCACCATTTTCAGCAAGCAGTTCACAATCCGCTGATATACGCGAAACAGCAAGACGTATAGACCTGTCAGTCAGTTCAAGATAATCACGCAGAACAGGGTCAGCGAAAAGCTCTGTCAGATCCTTTTCACAGCTCATTTCATTCACCTCCGAGGGTCACTTGATCACCTATATTATACTACAAATAACTCAAAAATGGAATACCAAACAGTCAATTATATCATACGTAATTTTTAACAACAATTTCTATCTGTTTTTGTATAATCTGTACTTTTGCATAAAATCCTGATAATTTTTTATCTAACCTCTTGCAAAAAATCCCGGAGTGAGTTATAATATAAATATAAAATTTTTAGGAGGTAATTTCCAATGTCAGTTAAAGTTGCTATTAATGGTTTCGGCCGTATCGGTCGTCTTGCATTCAGACAGATGTTTGATGCAGAAGGTTATGAGGTAGTTGCTATCAACGATCTTACAAAGCCCTCTATGCTCGCTCAGCTTCTCAAGTATGATACAGCTCAGGGCGGCTACTGCGGCAAGATCGGTGAGAATCTTCACACTGTAACTGCTGATGACGAGGCTGGTACAATCACTGTTGACGGCAAGACTCTCAAGATCTACGCTGAGAAGGACGCTGTAAACTGCCCTTGGGGTGCTCTCGGTGTTGACGTTGTCCTCGAGTGCACAGGCTTCTACTGCTCTAAGGACAAGTCTCAGGCTCACATCGATGCCGGCGCTAAGAAGGTCGTTATTTCTGCTCCCGCAGGCAACGATCTCCCCACAATCGTATACAGCGTAAACGAGAAGACTCTCACTTCTGATGACAAGATCATCTCTGCTGCTTCATGCACAACAAACTGCCTCGCTCCCATGGCTAAGGCTCTCAACGACTATGCTCCTATCCAGAGCGGTATCATGAGCACTATCCACGCTTACACAGGCGATCAGATGATCCTCGACGGTCCTCACAGAAAGGGCGACTTCAGAAGAGCAAGAGCTGGCGCTGCTAACATCGTTCCCAACAGCACAGGTGCTGCTAAGGCTATTGGTCTCGTCATCCCC
>JAFXVT010000027.1 GCA_017534835.1 Ruminococcus sp. | reverse complement strand
TAATGTTGTTGATAAGGCGTGTTACGAGCTTTGAGTTGTATACAGGATCCTGTAATACATCACGCTTTGCGATATTACCTCTTCTTGGCATTTCGCTTCCCTCCTTCACATAGATTCATGAATTCATAGGTACTCGTACCGCTGCGGTTACTGCTCCGCGTGTGGGGAGCAACGCTTCGCCGCACGGTATGTTTACAGCCGATGCAGAGTAATATACAGCGTTATATCTATATATGAACTCCGCATGATCTGCGGCAGTAGTTATCCTATTCTGATGATTGCGGAACGGTTTATACAGCGTATCCGCGAGCTGTGTGCAGGAACTTACTTCTGCTTGGGCTTCTTTGCACCGTACTTGGAACGAGCCTGACCGCGGTTAGCAACACCCTGAGCATCGAGAGCGCCTCTGATGATGTGGTAACGTACACCAGGAAGGTCCTTTACACGTCCGCCTCTGATGAGAACGACGCTGTGTTCCTGAAGGTTGTGGCCGATACCGGGGATGTAAGAAGTAACCTCGTAACCGTTTGTGAGCTTAACTCTTGCGATCTTTCTCATAGCTGAGTTAGGCTTCTTAGGTGTAGCTGTTCTTACAGCTGTGCAGACGCCTCTCTTCTGGGGAGAGCTGAGGTCTGTAGTTACCTTCTTCTTTGCATTGTAACCCTTCTGGAGAGCAGGAGCTGTAGACTTAGTCTCAAGAACCTTTCTTCCCTTACGAACGAGCTGGTTAAATGTTGGCATGATTTTCCTCCTTTTTTAAGTATTATGTGCGCATATTACAGCACACTAAAATATTATATCCAAAAAAAGGCGGCTTGTCAAGGGAAATCCTTAAAAAAGCCGCTTTTTTCGTTATATTTGGATATTTGCACAGTCCGGTCCGCCGCACCGGCAGACATATAGGGCAAAATTGCTTTTATGCAGTCTCAGCTGTTCCTCTTTGCTGCAAAAAGGAGTATCAGAGGGTATATCTCAAGGCGTCCGAGGAGCATATCAAAGCACAGCACTACCTTCGAGAGCGAATCGAGACCGCCGAGGTTGCCTGACGGACTGAACCTGCCGACACCAAAGCCGATATTGTTCATACACGTGATGACAGCCGAGAGGTTTTCCTCTATCGAGAACCTGTCGTGTGAGAGTATCAGCACTGAAATTGCCATCAGCAGCATAAAGAGTATGAAATAGTTCGTCGCACCGCGCACAACGTCCTTCTCTACGGGCTTGCCGTCCATTTTTACAGCTGCGACAGCACGCGGACTTACGATGTATTTGAGCTCGCGGATACCGGTCTTGACGATTATCATTATACGTGCGACCTTCATACCGCCGCCCGTCGAGCCTGCACACGAGCCGATGAACATCAGCAGCAGGAGCAGAGTCTGGGCAAATACAGGCCACTGTCCGGTGTCAGTTGTCGAAAAACCGGCAGATGTGATAGTCGAAGCGACCATAAAGAACGCTCTTCTCAGCGCCTCGGGCACGCTTCCGTATATCTTCAGCACGCTTATCGTGATAACGCCTGTTGCGAGCAGGATAGTGCCGAAGTACACGCGCACCTCCTCATTCTTGTAGGCGAGCGAGAACTTCTTTATGAGCAGGTAGTAGTACAGGTTGAAGTTTACACCGAAGAGGATTATGAATACCGCGACGACCATTTCAACGTAAACGCTGTTATAGTGAGCGATACTGTCGTTCCACATCGAGAATCCGCCTGTTCCGGCAGACGAGCAGGCGTGGATCACAGCGTCATACAGCGGAACTCCGCCGAACATCAGAAAAGCCATCTCAAGCAGTGTGAGTGCGATATAGATACAGTAGAGTATCCTTGCGGAGAAGCTCGATTTTGAAACGAGACGCCCGACATTAGGTCCGGCGCACTCCGCACGCATCATATGCATTGTACGCGAATCGTTGCTCGACATTATCGCGAGAACGAACATCAGCACGCCCATACCGCCGAGCCAGTGAGTGAAGGCTCTCCAGAACAGGCACGTGCGCGACATCGCCTCGACATTTCCGAGCACAGTTGCGCCCGTCGTCGTGAAGCCGGAAACGGTCTCGAACAGTGCGTCGAAATAGTTTGGTATCTCGCCCGATATAACGAACGGGAGCGCTCCTATCGCGGACATCGCTATCCACGAAGCAGCAACGCTCACGAAACCCTCCATCGAGTAAACGGTGTTGTCCTTGGGCTTTTTTATGGTGAACGCGAACGCGATGACCATTGTTATCGCAAACGGTATCAGAAACGAAAGCAGGATATGGTGCTCGTGATAGCATACTCCAACGACCACAGGGAGAAGCATACACAGTCCCACGACCTTCAGTATCTGACCCATTATGTAGGTTATCATTCTGTAGTTCATTTTATTACTGTCCCGTCTCCCTTATTTCGAGAATATATCCTTGAGGTCTCCGAAGCCGCGGTTAGTCGTTACAACAACGACGCTGTCATTGACTTTGAGACAGTCGTCGCCCTTCGGTATGATAAGCTCGTTGCCGCGGACGATACTTGCGATGAGTATATCCTTTCTCAGCTCGAGCTTCTTCAGCGGGACATCGACGTAGTCCTTGTGCTCGCGGATAACGAATTCTATCGCCTCAAGCTTGTCGTTCACGAGCCTGTAGAGCGTTGTGACGTTGTTTCCGGCGGAATTCTGCTTCGCGCGGACATACTGGAGTATCTGATTGACCGTGATGCCCTTGGGAGAGATGATACTGTCAAGGTCGAGCGTGTCGGTGAGCTGCATAAGGGTCATTCGGTTTACCTTTGTAACGACCTTGTCTACGCCGTTATTCTTGGCAAGGAGCGAGAGAAGGATATTCTCCTCGTCTATGCCTGTGAGCGTGACTACGGCATCGGCGTCGTAGACGTGCTCCTCTTTGAGAATATCGTGGTCTGTACCGTCTGCGCAGATGACACTGACCTTGTTGAGGCGGTCGCTGAGCTCGAGACAGCGCTTCTCGTCGACCTCGATTATCTTCACCTTCACGCCCATTTCACGGAGCTGCTGAGCAAGATGATAGCCGACTCTGCCGCCGCCGATGAGGACTGCGGACTTTACGCGCTTTTCTCTGTATGCGGCGCTTATGCTCTTGAAGAACTTGACCATATTGCTGTGCGAAGCGGTCATATGTATCTTGTCGCCTGCCTGGAGCACGAAGCTTCCGTCGGGGATAACGACCTGCTCGCCTCGCTGTACGGCACAGATGAGGACATCGAGCCTGAGTCTGCGCGAAAGCTGCGAGAGCGCGAGGTGCTCAAGGATACTGCCGCTTGTTATGCGTATCTCGGCGAGGTCCACCCTGCCCTTTGCGAATGATTCTATATTGATAGCCTCGGGATAGCGGAGAACCTTCGCTATCTCGTTTGCGGCATTGAAGTCGGGATTCACCATCATACTGATACCGAGCTCTTCACGCATAAATACGAGCTGCTTGTCGAATTCGGGACTTCTCACACGCGCAATACAGTGGCGTGCCTTCATTTTCTTGGCGATGAGACAGGATAGGATATTGACCTCGTCCGAGCTCGTTACGGCGATGAAGATGTTGCATTTTTCGACGCCTGCCTCATCGAGAACATCTGTCTGGAGGCAATTGCCGACGATACCTTTTACATCGTAATCGTTTACGATCGAGTTTATTTTTGCTTCATTGCTGTCGATGACAGTCACATTGTGCTCGTCGCAGAGCACCTCGGCGAGTGCGCAGCCAACCTTGCCGCCGCCGACGATAATAATTTCCATAATTCCTCCAAAATAACGAGAAAAAAATAGTAAGGTAGAATACCTCAATGTAATTATACCGCTGCAAAAAAGATTTGTCAAGAGGCGCGGCGGCAGCGTGTCGCTGCACCCAATTTCGCGCTGATACTGTTTCAAAAGCGGACATTCCATTCCGCGAACGATAAACTACCGGGAAACATAGCACAAAACTATCTGATTTCAGGCATCAAACCCAACCGGCTTCGCGCTGACGATTTGTCTGAGACGGAAGTATTTCTCCGCGAACGTCACGAAATTGGGATACGCTATACAAAACTATCCCAACTCGCGTATCAAACCCAGCCGTCGAAGGACGGCGGAGAAGGGGCAAAAGTCGGCGAGAGGGGGTAGGAGAGGAAGGGGGAGCGCGAGGGGGAAACGTAGGCAGGGGGAGAGTGCCGACTTTTGTT
>JAFXVT010000026.1 GCA_017534835.1 Ruminococcus sp. | reverse complement strand
TATTGAGGAAAACCCTTTTGAAAAAGGGTTCTTCCTCAAACTCCTTTCCTAAAACTTTTAGCTCCGTTTTTACGCCAATACACCCCCGGAAACTTATCAGTAAATCCTACTGATTCCGTTCCGGGGGTGTATTGGCGTAAAAACAAAGTTGGAAGTCTTTGGAATGGGGCTCGGGGGTGACTCCCCACAGTGTGGGGAGATGTCGCACAGCGACAGAGGGGACCGCCGCTGTTGGCGGAACCTTTCTTCAGAAACGTTCTCCCCCGATAGGTACGCATTAAGCAGCCAAAGGCGCGGTCACGCAGAAGCGGCTGTTTATTTTTCCTGTTCGATAGCGGCGTCGAGACGGGCGAAGTAGCGCTCGGAATAGCCACGGTATTCCCTGCGGAAGGTCTCGTCGTTCTCCTTGACGTCGTGGAGATAAGCGTGGATATTGGTCTTTTCGTCGGTCTCGATGAGGCAGCCGGCGATATTTGAGCAGTGGTCGGAGATACGCTCGAGGTTTGTGAGTATATCCTGGAAGATATAGCCGAGCTCAACGGTACACTCGTCGTTCTGGAGACGGCGGATATGGCGGTTTTTGAGCTCTGTGCTGAGGTTGTCCACGACCTCCTCGAGCGGCTCTACCTTGTGGGCAGCTGCGAGGTCGTCGGTAATATATGCGTTGAATGCGATAGAGATATTCTCCGAGATAGCCTCAGTGATGACCTTGAGCTCATTTATGCATTCGTCCGAGAACTTTATGCCCTTTTCCTTGCATTCCTGCACGGATTCGATAAGGTTCACGGCGTGGTCAGAGATACGCTCAAAGTTGCCGACACAGTGCATCATCTTCGATACACGGCGGCTGTCCTTGCCTGTAACGCTGCTCTTTGAGAGTCTTACGAGGTAGCTGTTTATCTTGTCCTCATAGTGGTCGATGAGGTCCTCGGCGTCGATGACGGACTTGACCTTTTCCTCGTCATAGCCGGAAATAAGGAGCTCAAGCGCATCATTTATCGACTCGCTCGTGATATTTGCCATTTCTATAGTAGTGCTGCGGCAGGTCTCAACTGCGACGGCAGGAGTCTTGAGGAAACGCTCGTCAAGACCTCTGAGGCGGTTCTCCTCGACCTCGACCTCGCCGCCCTTCTTATCACGGACAACGATGTGCGAGAGCTTTACGAGCAGGGATGTGAACGGCAGGAACATAATAGTTGTAGCAACGTTGAACACCGTATGCATTACCGCGATTCCGACATATCCGACGCTCTCGTTCATTATGTCGCCGAAGCCGGTGAAATTCTGGAGAAGGAGGATTATCGGAAGCAGCACGATAGTACCGATTATCTTTACAAGAATGTGTATCCACGCAACTCGCTTTGCGTCCTTGCTTACGCCGAATGTGGAGAGGAGCGCTGTTACGCAGGTTCCGATGTTACAGCCCATAATGATAGGCAGCGCCATACCGTATGTGAGCGAGCCGCCGGAGAATGTCATCAGTATACCGATAGCGCCGGCAGAGCTCTGGATAATTCCGGTGAAGCCTGCACCAACGATAACGCCGAGTATCGGATTCTTGAAGGCGGTGAGCTTTTCCTGAAATTCAGGCGAATCCTTGAGCGGAGCCATTGCCTGTGACATAAGTGTCATACCGGTCATAAGCACGGCAAATCCGACCATAATGCGTCCGATGTCCTTGTGCTTGTTCTTTTTGCAGCCCATTATCATAACGATACCGATAAGGGCGATGAGAGGCGAGAAAGCCTCGGGCTTCATAAGCTCAGTGAGGAAATGGAGCGCGCCGCCGTCGCTGCTGCCCTTGATGTCGCTGAGGCAGAGTATCCATGCAGTGAAGGTGGTGCCGATATTTGAGCCGAAGCAGACCGCAATAGTCTCTTCGAGCGCCATAAGTCCTGAGTTTACGAAGCCTACCAGCATTACGGTCATCGCAGACGACGACTGTATCGCGATAGTGACGACCATACCGAGTATGATAGCCATAAATTTGTTTGAAGTCATTTTCTTGAGCGCTACCTCGAGCTTTCCGCCGGTGAGCTTCTCAAGACCTGTGGACATAACGTTCATTCCGTAGAGGAAGAAGGCGAGTCCGCCGAGCATCGTGAAGATGTTGAAAATGGAAAATTCTGTTCCAGTCATAGCAATAATTACCTCGTTTCCATTGCTTTTTACAATTCCCTTTTATATTTCTCTATCTTATATTATACCTGCTCCGTTCCCTGAGTCAATAGGAACAGCATTTATTTTACACGGATTTAACATTCATATTTTATATGAGCATATAAAAAAGCCCTCTCCGGAAAAGCTCCGGAAAGGGCTGTAATACGGCAGAGCCGCACATTGCTGACCATTTATTGCTATGATGTCAGTTGGGAAGAGTGAAAACGCCTGCGCGCCATGTGCCGTCGGCGTCGATAACAGCTGAGAAGCTGTGGTCCACGGTGTAAGCCTCGTCGCCCCAGTCAGAGCCGTCATAGTAGCTGCGGACAGTGAAGAAGAGCTCGTCGTCGGTCTTGCCGTCGTAGCTGATGACCTCAGACTTCACGTAGAGGATATCCGAGCCTCTTCCGCCGCAAAGCGCATAAACTCTGCCGTTGCTGTCCATATAGGTCTCCTCGATGTGGTCGGGGTATTTGGTGCTGAACACGCGGTGATAGTCAGCCTTGACATCTGCGACGGAATTTATCCCTTCCTCGGTGACGAGGCAGAAATCCCAGTCAAAGCTGCCCTTTACGGTCGTATTCGTATCGACATCATACGGACAGCCGACCGAAAACCTGAGCGAGGTATCATGTGCGGAATTGTAAAGCAGCTGAGCCGCCGCGATGAGGGTCGCATCGGACTGATCGCCGGCAGGAGCATCGAATACGACAGCTCCGTCGGCATTGCTGTGGAATACCGACAGGTCTGCGCCCTCGGGAGCAGAATCCGGCGATACAGCGGTAGTCGCTGCCGGAGCAGTCGTCGCAGCCTCAGCAGAAGCGGAGCTCTCCGCAGCCTCGGAAGCGTCTGTTGCAGCCTCGGTCGTCTCTGCCGATGTCTCAGTCGAAGCCTCTGTGGGAGTCTGTCCCGCGCTCTCGGACTTAACCTTTTCTCCGCAGGAGCAGAGTCCGCAGAGCATAGCCGCTGCAAGAACAGCTGAAATGTATTTCTTCATATTTGTTTCCCCTTTCTTATTCCTCGTCGTCGAGTACAAAGTCAACAGTACCGTCGCTGACATTCACGGCAGCGCACAGGACCTGCACCGTATCTCCGAGCCTGTAGGACACGCCGCTGAATTTCTCAGTCAGTGCGACCGGCTCGCTGTAGTCATATTCGCCCTCGGGAAGCGTCCTTATGTGGACGAGCCCCTCGACAGTGTTGGGCAGCTCGGCATAGAAGCCGAATTCTGAAACGCCCGATATTTTGGCAGTGAAGCTCTCACCGATGTGCTGCTTCATATATTCAGCCTTGTAGCAGTCCTCGCACTCACGCTCTATCGCAACTGCGCGGAGCTCCGCAGCTGTCGATGTCTCGGCAGATTTCACGGCAAATCCGCTGTAGCGCTTGCTGAGCCATTCCGCGTTGTAGCCGGCGAGAATATCTGTGATTATCCGGTGTATCGCAAGGTCGGGATAGCGGCGTATCGGCGAGGTGAAATGCGCGTAGTCCTCCAGCACGAGACCGAAGTGACCGAGCGGCTCCTCGGAATATTTCGCCTTTGCCATCGAGCGAAGCACCATCATATTTACGGCTTCAAACGCGCCGGACTCCCTTGCATTTTTGAGTATCTCCGAAGCGTGAGCCGGCTTGAACTCCTGAAAATTGGGATATTCTATGCCCGCCTTCCTGAGAGCCTCGCAGAGCGCAGCTGTCTTTTCCTCCGGCGGTGCCTCATGCACGCGGTATACGAAGGGCACATTCTTTTCCTTCGCGAGCTTTGCGGCGCACTCGTTAGCGGTCAGCATGAACTCCTCGATGATACGCTCGGACTTGCCTCTCTCGCGCGGCTGCACATCGCAGCATACACCGTTTTCGTCTATGATGAGCCTGCTCTCGGTCGTTTCAAGCTCGGGAGCGTGTCTGCGCTGCTTCTTTGCGATGAGCACGTCCGCGAGCTCGTTCATCAGCGGCAGCTCGTCCGCAACACAGCTGTATTTCCCGGTAACGGCGCTGTCCGCCGTACCTGCGAGTATCGCATTTATCTCGGAATACACGCCCTTCACGCGCGAGCGGATAACGCTCTTGCAGAAGCGGAAGCCGAGTATCTCGCCCTCCGCAGAGAGCTCAGTGAATGCGGACATCGTGAGTCTGTCCTCGCCCGGATTGAGCGAGCAGATGCCGTTCGAGAGCTCCTCCGGGAGCATAGGTATGACCTTATCAGCGTAGTATATGCTCGTACCGCGGCGCATCGCCTCCTTGTCGAGCTCACTGTTGCCTTTGACATAGTGCGAAACGTCCGCGATATGTACTCCGAGCAGATAGCCATTTTCCGTCCGCGAAACGGACACTGCATCGTCGAGGTCCTTCGATTCAGCGCTGTCAATGGTGAATATCGGCATACCGCGCAGGTCCTCGCGGTTGTTGAATGAATACTCCTGCACGCCGCCCTCTGATATTTTCTTTGCCTCTCTGAGCGCCTCCTCCGGGAACTCTCCCGGAGCTCCGTGCATACACAGTATCGACTGCGCACACGAAGCTGCAAGCTCGCTGCTGCCGAAAACAGACGTTATCCTCACCTTGTGCTCAGCGTGGCGCTTGCCGCGGAAAACTATCTCCGCAAGCACCTTGTCGCCCTCTGCAAACGGTACTGAGCCTTCGCGGACGATGATCATATGGTTCCGCTGAGCGATGTCAGGCACGAGATACAGACCGCCGTCGGCTTCCGTTATCCTGCCGGTTATCACCGAGCTGCCGAAGCTGAGGATGTCTTCGACCTCTCCCTCCGGCTCACCTGTACGTGAGGCAATGTCGGCGATCAGCACCCTGTCTCCGGGCATCGCGCCGAGCATACACTTTCCGGGAATGAAGTATTCGACCCCGTCGTCGGTCTTTGCAAAGCCGAATGTGCGGCTAAGACGGGTTATCTCGCCGGGTCTGAGCCCGAGAGCGGAGCACAGCGCCACCTTCATACCCTTTCTGACGGTAATCACGCCCTCGTCGCGAAGCTCAGTGAACGCGGTCATAAAATTCTCTCTGTTCTTCTTTGTACGGCATTTCGTCTCAAGCGCGGCGAGCGGCATAGTTTTCTTCCCGTTCACCCTCAGGAACGTGACTATCTTGTTCCTGTAGCTCTCGACACTTATCCCTGCGCCCTTCTTTTCAGGCGCCTTTTTCTTTGATTTTCCTGACATATATCCCCTTTTCTTTCCTGAATGCAGCCCGGCACAAGCTCTGTGCGGTGCTGTCTTAAGTAAAACAGCCCCGTGACCGTAAGTCACAGGGCTGAGCAATTACTTTTTGATGAAGATCGGCACGATGTTGAGCGCAAGTGTGATAATGAATATCAGCACGCCTAAGAATCTTGTGATCTTAGCAAGGATAGCCTCGCGCGATCTGCCCTCATTCTTGGTGTAGAATGAATCCGTGCTCGCACCTGTGAGTGCCGCTGTCATGCTGTCCTGTGACTTCTGCTCCTGAGCGAGGCAGATGATGATAGTAACGATTGCGATGAGAAGGAGCACTGCTCCTCCGATGATCTCCCATATAGCCATGATTTTGTGACCTCCGAAATGATTTGGTATAGAACGGCATCTGCCGGACATTTCAATTAGCTTTTTTATTATACCACATCAAAAAAAGGATTTCAAGAGTAAAATCCCGAAAAAGCGCAAGAATTTTTCTCCACGGATTTGTCAATATCGCACAACTGTAATATTGTCCGCGCCGCCTGAATATCATCGTAGTATCATATTTGCGTATCACGCAGGAGGTAGAGCGATGCAGGACAAGACTGTGAAAAAGGACCACAACATAATCATCGAGAACCGCAAAAGTATGAGTGTTTCGGGCATCACCGACGTCGACAGCTTCGACGAGAAGGCTATATGCCTCTTCACTCAGCTCGGCGAGCTCACTGTTCAGGGGCGTGAGCTGCATATCGACTCAATGAGCGTCGAGACCGGAGATATGACCATAACCGGCGATATATGGGCTGTCGTCTACGGCGACCGCGACCGCCGGGGACCGCTCTCCGCCCTCGGGAGACTGTTCAGATGAACGTGCCGGAGACCTTCTTCTCCGTCCGCGAGGAGCTCACGCTTTTCGGGCTGTCCGTCCTCGCCGGAGCCGCTATCGGCGTCTGCTACGATGTACTGCGGGCGCTGCGGCTCGCACTACGGCACGGGATATGGCTCACTGCCGCGGAGGACATCGGCTTTCTTGCGCTGTATGCGGTATTCCTCTCCGCATTTGCCTCCGCCGCGGCACGCGGAGAGCTCCGATTTTACTTCGCTGCCGGAAATTTTCTCGGCTTTGCGCTGTATTTCTTCACCCTCGGCAGCATTGTCATACGCATCTTCCGCAAATTCTTCTCCGCCGCAGCTTCGGTCCTGCGGCTCGTAACGTCTCCGCTCCGGCGCTTCTATGTACTTTTACGTAAAAAAGCAAAGGTCAAATTTGTGGGAAGTTCCAAAATTTTAAAAAAAGACATCAAAATATCAGATTTGCTATTGCCAAAACATAGGAAGATGCTGTATAATGAAACAGAAAATAAAAAGAGAAAGAACGTGGATAACGTTGTCAAAAAGGATCAGAAATAAACCGCCGAAGAAAGGGCTGTTCAACAAGGGACTTTTCAATCTCGCTGTCATCGTGAGCATCTCCGTCTGTGCAGCGCTCGTCTTCACTACCGAGCGGGACTGTAGTCAGAAGGAAAAGGAGCTCACCCGTATACAGGCAAAGATAGACGCCTACAAGATAGAGAACGAGGATATGCAGCGTACTCTTGAGGGCGATGACCTTTCTGCCTATATGGAGAAGATCGCACTTGAAGAAAGAGGCTACGCTTACCCGAATGAGCGCCGTTTCTACGACACATCACGAGACTGAAAAAACGTCCGGTCATCAATCACAGCAAGGAGCATTAAAGCAGTATGCAGCTTGAGATAGGAAAGATATACACAGGCAAGGTAAAGGGTATCACGCAGTACGGAGCTTTCGTCGATATCGACGGCGGCGGCAACGGAATGGTGCATATTTCCGAAATAGCCAATACATATGTAAACGAGATACGCGATCACCTCACCGAGGGACAGGAAGTCCGCGTGAAGGTGATAGGTATAAACGACGCCGGAAAGGTGAGCCTTTCCATAAAGAAGGCTGCCGCACCCACCGGTGAGCAGCAGGAAAAGCCGCGCAGTGCGCCTCCGAAGGAGCGCCGCAGCAAGCCTGTTGTATGGGAGCCGAAGAAAACCGTTCCGCAGTCAGAGATGTCCTTCGAGGATATGATGTCGCACTTCAAGCAGTCAAGCGAGGAGCGCATCGGCGACCTCAAGAGAAGCACCGACCGCAAGAACGGTACAAGAAGAAAATAACGCCTGATAAGCCGCCTTTTATTGGCGGCTTTTGCTGTGTCAGGACAGATACCCGCTCAGATATTGACATCGGAGAAAAATCGTGATACAATTTTAACATACTTATTTTCAGACGCAAACATATATGCCGCAGACAGAGAAGGGAAAGATATGGAAATCAATAACAACGGACCCGAGAAGGAGTTAGAAGCCGCCGGCGAACCCGCAGCGGATAATGCTCCGGCAGAGCAAGCTGCTCCCTTCGGGGAAACAAAAAAGAAAAAGAAGAAAAAACGCTTCACGAAAAAGCGCGAGCTCACTATCGCCGCGCTCAGCGCCGCACTCGGTCTCACGGGCTGCTTCTTCGTGCCGGGAGATACCTTCCTCGCAAATCAGCACGAATTCACCGTATGTGCAGCACGTGTGCTCCTGCCGCTGATCGCTTCGGCTGTGGGCGCAACTATCGCGATATTCGTCTTCCTCAATGTGATACTTGCCATAAACGTAAGACTGTGGAAGATATGCTCCTGCCTGATGAGCGGAGTGCTCATCGCCGGATATTCGCAGATAATGTTCATGAACGG
This sequence comes from Ruminococcus sp., assembly GCA_017534835.1. Lineage (GTDB taxonomy): Bacteria > Bacillota > Clostridia > Oscillospirales > Ruminococcaceae > Ruminococcus. The sequence goes on along the minus strand of JAFXVT010000026.1, from coordinate 4,842 downwards.
ACGAATGGTGCAGATAACCGGTGATTCCGCGCCATATACCGAAAGATCGACCGCAAACATCGTCAATCTCGTCATCTACGGCGTGTTGATACTCGCTCCGCTGATACTGCTTTTGGCCTCAGGTGACCTCAGAAAGGGAAAGCGCAAGCACTTCGTAATGCCGCTGCTGACCTATATTTCCACCGCGCTCATAATTATGCAGGGCGTCGGCATAGCGAGCCGCTTCGCCAAAGCCGGCATACAGAAAAAGGACGATTCCCAGCTTGAGAGCTACCTGTCAATGGCTGATACGCTCGACCTCAGCGAGGAGGGCAACGTTATCGTCTTTCTGACGGACAGACTCGATGCCTCATGGATGGAAAAGGTACTCAATGACTACCCCGAGCTCGCCGATGAGCTGGAAGGCTTCACCTATTACTCCAACAACGTTGCCTGCTACACGAACACATTCCCCTCTGTTGCACGTATGCTCACGGGAAATGAGTACAAAAACGAGGAGTGGGCAGACTACCTCGCTGACTGCTGGGCTGGAGATACCGCTCCGCGTCGTCTCCATGAAAACGGCTATAAGGTCAACCTCCTTATGGACAACCTCACGACCTATATGAACTACAGCGAGATAGAGGACCAGTGCGACAATATCCGCAAATCGCCCGAAAACGTCGATTTCAACTATTTCGGACCCAACGGTATCCTCAAGACTATGGCGAAAATATCCCTCGGAAGACTTTCGCCGTATCTCGCAAAGAACCACTTCCTCTGGGCACTGAAGTCCGATTTCTCGAACAAATTCTACATCATCGAGCGCAATGACCCATCCTGCCTTGAGGGCTCTATCGGAAAGGCGTCAGACGTCAAATTCTACGAATATCTGAAAGCCAACGGCATAACCGCTGACAGCAGCAAGAAGACATTCAGCTTCATCCACCTCAACTTCTCACATGACAGCAACGAGCCTATCGCCAAGCTCTACGACGGATACTCCGCACCGGTCGACAAGTACAAGACCACACGCGGCGGCTTCGAGCTGCTCGATATGTACTTCGAGGGTATGAAAAAAGCCGGAGTTTACGACAATTCCACTATCATCATCATCGGCGACCACGGCAGACCGCCGGCTGAGATAGAACTCGACGGCAAAAGAGACCTCGACGGCGCAGTCAGAACAGCAGTTCTCGTAAAGCGCGCAGGCGCAGAGCACGGAAAACTGAAGACCGACAGCAAGGCTGAGCTCTCGAATGCGTACTTCACATCGGCTGTCCTCGATTATGCAGGTGTTGACCGCGAGGGCTTCGGTCCTTCATTCGACGATGTTATCGCTATGGACAAGGCTCCCGAGCGCTATCTGAAGGTATACTGCTGGCACGGCATAGGCAGGATAGAAGATGTTCTGAAATACGAGATAACCGGCGATTCCTCCGATTTCAGCAACTGGAAGGTCGTTGAACGCGACGGAAAGCCGCTAAGCTGATTATCCGGTCCTCTCCCCGTTTTCGGGGGAGAGGACTTTTTTGTGCAACCTGACAGATTTGATACGCAGATATTGCTTTAGTCCGCGCTTTCTATTGACAAAAATTCAACAATTTGCTATAATGTCCATATATAGTATATCGTGGGGGTGGTGCAGCCTCTCCGCGTAAAAGAGAAACAAAAAGAGACAACGGCGGCGAAAATAATGGTTAGTAAAAGAGACAGATATAAACGGCTCATTTCCATATCGTCTGCGGCAGTGCTTGTGGTGATACTCGCGGCTGGATTCGGCTATGTATGGTACGAATACTACAGCACAGCGATAGCGCTCCCGTACTACAGACGCGGAAACTGGGTCCTGATAGGCATATATGCGCTGCTGGTATGGCTGTTTTTCAAGGTCTACGGCGGCTTCAAGCTCGGCTACCTCAAAAAGACGGATATGCTGTATTCCCAGCTCATATCCATAGCGGCAGTCGACTTCGTTTCGTATTTCCTCATCAGCCTTATCGGACGCCATTTTATGAACGCAACTCCTATGCTGTGTCTGACGCTCGCAGACCTCGTCTTCATAACAGCATGGACGCTCATAATGGGCAGGGTGTACTTTATGATATACCCTCCGCGAAAGCTGATAATCCTCTACGGGAGCCATCAGGCAGCTTCGCTCGTGCTGAAAATGAGCCAGCGCGTGGACAAGTATATGATATGCGAATCCGTAAGCATCACCGAGCCCGGAGATAAGATACGCAAGCTCATACTCAAATATGAAGGCGTGATAATCTGCGATATACCGGCAGAGCTGAGAAACGATTATCTCAAATTCTGCTACGAAAGATCGGTAAGAGCGTATATCGCGCCGAAAATATCCGATATTATCATCAGAGGCGCAGATGACATACGCCTGTTCGATACGCCCCTGCTCCTTTGCAGGAATTACGGTCTTGATGTCGAGCAGAGAACGCTCAAACGCGCATTCGACATCGTATTCTCACTGTTTGCGCTCATCATCGCTTCGCCGTTCATGCTCATCGCGGCATTGGCGATAAAGCTCCACGACGGCGGTCCTGTAATGTACAAGCAGAAGCGCCTCACCATCGACGGAAGAGAATTCGATGTGCTCAAATTCCGCAGTATGGTAGTTGACGCAGAAAAGCTCAGCGGACCGGTCCTCGCCTCTGACGATGATCCCCGCATAACCCCGATAGGACGATTCCTGCGAAAGGTCCGTCTCGACGAGCTCCCACAGCTCCTGAACATACTGAAGGGCGATATGTCCGTGGTCGGACCGCGTCCCGAGCGTCCCGAGCTGACTGAGAAGTACAAGGAGGAAATGCCGGAATTCGAGTTCCGCCTCAAGGTAAAGGCAGGACTTACAGGCTATGCCCAGGTAACGGGCGCATATGACACCGTTCCCTACGACAAGCTCAAAATGGACCTTATGTATATTGAGAATTACTCATTCCGTATGGATATGCAGATAATTCTTATGACAATAAAAACTATGCTCTTTCCGCCCAAGACCAACTCTGAAGCGAGCGAGGGTCTCATCGTGCAGGAGAGCAGAAGAAAAGAGGATAATAAATGAAGGTTACAGCAGTTATAATGGCTGGCGGACGCGGCGAACGCTTCTGGCCGAAGAGCCGAAATTCCTGCCCCAAGCAGTTCCTGTCGCTCACGGCAGACGGCGAAACGATGATACAGAAGACTGTCCGCAGACTTCTTCCGCTCGTTGATATGAGCGACATATACATCGTTACAAATGCTGCATACAGCACGCTCGTATCAGACCAGCTCCCCGATATACCGGAGGAGAATATTCTCTGCGAGCCGGCTGCAAGGAACACAGCTCCGTGTATCGCATTCGCGGCAGCCGTTATCAACAGAAAATACGACGATGCGGTTATGATGGTGCTCCCGTCCGACCACCTCATCGGTCGTGAGGATCTCTACATCAACACCCTCAAAAAGGCTGTAAAGGTAGCCGAGCAGAACAGCAACCTCGTAACCATCGGTATCACTCCCGATTACCCCGAGACCGGCTACGGCTATATCAACTTCGGCGCAGAGGACGAGAGCGGTGCCTACAAGGTCGAGCGCTTCGTCGAAAAACCCGACCTCCCGACGGCTGAGAAGTATTTCACATCCGGCAAATACCTCTGGAACAGCGGTATGTTCGTGTGGAAGCTCTCGACCATTATGGACAACATAAAAAGCCTTATGCCAGACATCTATGAGGGCGCTGTAAAGATAGGCGAAGCTTTCGGAACAGAGCAGTTCAATGAAGTCCTCGTGAAGGAATTCACCGCATTCCGCAGCGAATCCGTCGATTTCGGCATTATGGAGAAGGCTGACAATATCTACACTATCCCCGGCAGCTTCGGCTGGGACGATGTCGGAAGCTGGCTCGCTGTCGAGCGCATCAACAAGACCGACTCTGACAAGAATTATATCACCGGCGACGTTATCTCCGTCGCAAGCAAGCATACTACAGTATGCGGCGGCAAGCGTCTCATCGCTGCCGTAGGACTTGAAGACGTCATCATTGTCGACACCGACGATGCAGTGCTCGTATGCTCGAAGAACAGCACTCAGGACGTCAAGAAGGTCATCGCTCAGCTCAAGGAGCAGGGCAGGAACGAATTAGTCTGAAAAGCTCCGGGACACGCTCCCGTATATCAAAATCCAAAGGAGAATAATAATGAAAAACGCACTTATCACAGGAATCACAGGTCAGGACGGCTCTTATCTCGCTGAGCTGCTCCTCGAGAAGGGTTACAACGTTTACGGTATCTGGAGAAGAAAGGCTACTGCCGATTACGGCAATATCGCTCACCTCAAGGACAAGGTGACTCTCATCTACGCAGATATGACCGACCCCGTTTCCCTCATCTCTGCTATGAAGATCTCTCAGGCTGACGAGGTATACAACCTCGCTGCACAGTCCTTCGTCGCTACGAGCTGGGACACTCCCCTCGGAACTGCTGACATCGACGCTATCGGTGTTACGAATATGCTTGAGGCTATCCGTATCGTGAAGCCCGAGTGCCGCTTCTATCAGGCTTCCACATCTGAGATGTTCGGCCTCGTTCAGGAGATCCCCCAGAAGGAGACAACTCCCTTCTATCCGAGAAGTCCCTACGGCGTTGCTAAGCTCTACGGTCACTGGATAACAAAGAATTACCGTGAGAGCTACGGTATGTTCGCTTGCTCGGGCATCCTCTTCAACCACGAGTCTGAGCGCCGCGGCATCGAGTTCGTTACAAGAAAGATAACTGACGCTGTTGCACGCATCAAGCTCGGTGTTCAGGATCACGTTGAGCTCGGAAATATGGATTCCAAGCGCGACTGGGGTCACTCCAAGGACTACGT
>JAFXVT010000025.1 GCA_017534835.1 Ruminococcus sp. | reverse complement strand
GCCGTCAGCGAAGGAGTTCGAGGGCTTGTCAGCGATAACAGTCTGGGGGTCAGCCCAGCCGTTGTAGATGCTTCCGAAGAATGAATCACGATCCGTGTCATAGCCGTCGATAGTATCATTTACAGTATAGAAAGCGTAGTGATTACGTCTGTCTCTGTACTCAGTCACGTGGTAGATAGTGGAGCCTTCGATCTCAACACGGCCTGTAGAGAAGTTTCTCTGGAAGTTTGTGCAGTCGTCCTGAGCGTCCCAGAGGCACCATTCAGCCAGAGAGAAGATAGAGAAGCTCTTTGCCTCGCTGCTGTCATTTGTGAGGACTACCTGCTGAACTTCGCCGTCGTAGTTCTGAGGAACGAAGAAAGTAACTTCAGCCTTGAGTCCGTTCTTTTTGCCCTTGATGATGGTGTAGCCCATACCGTGACGGCACTCATATTCATCGAGCTCGGTCTTAACGGGGGACCAGCCGGGGTTCCAGATCGTGCCGTTGTCGTTTATGTAGAAGTAACGGCCGCCCATATCTATCGGAACGTTGTTGTAGCGGTAACGTGTGATACGGCGGAGACGAGCGTCCTTATAGAAACAGTAGCCGCCTGCTGTGTTTGAGATGAGTGAGAAGAAGCCCTGGTTTCCGAGGTAGTTTATCCACGGATAGGGTGTCTTAGGGGAATTGATAACATATTCCTTGTTGACGTCGTCAAAAAATCCGAACTTCATAAATTTTTCTCCTTTGTTTTACTATGCTGTGCGGTGATATAATCCGCGATATTACTATTATATCAGATTTGTAACTTTATTACAATAGGTTTACAGAAATTGCAGTGTACTATTTTTTACAACAAATTTGTGCAGTTTTACCTAATAAAGCAATATGGCAGACAGAATATGAAGGACCCTTCAGAAAAGGGTCCTTCTTCTATGATCGTTTACATTATCCCTGTAATTATTCAGAGCGCTGCTTCGGGGCTGATGCTGATCCTGATCAATATGCCTTGCCCCAGTAGACCATATGCTTGGCAGGCTTGCCGCAGCAGACGCACACATCGGAGAGGTGCTCCTGCTCGAAGGGGATACAGCGTGAGCCCACGCCTGTCTTCTCCTTTATCTCGTCCTCGCAGGCCTCATCGCCGCACCACATAGCCTTGACAAAGCCGTCGCCGGCTTCGAGGGACTTTGTTATCTCATCGAGAGTTGTGCAGGAATATGTTCTTCTGTTGCGATTGTCGAGAGCCTTCTGATACATACCGTCGTGAGCTTCCTTGAGCTTAGCCTGAACGGAGGTCTCGAGGTCTGTGAGAGACACAGTTACCTTCTCGCCGTTCCAGCGTGAAGCGATGACACAGTTGCCCTCCTCGATGTCGCGCGGACCTATCTCGACACGGAGCGGAACGCCCTTCATCTCGTACTCGGCGAACTTCCATCCGGGAGAATTCTCGCTGTCGTCGAGCTTTACGCGCAGACCGAGCTTGACAAGGCGCTCTCTGAGCTCGTTTGCCTTATCAAGTACGCCCTCCTTGTGTTGAGCAACGGGGATTATAACTACCTGTATCGGAGCAACAGCAGGCGGAAGAACGAGACCGTTATCGTCGCCGTGAGTCATTATAACGCCGCCGATGAGACGTGTGGATACGCCCCAGCTCGTCTGGTGGGGATTTACGCGCTTGTTGTCCTTGTCGGTGTATTCTATCCCGAAAGCCTTTGCGAAGCCGTCGCCGAAATAGTGTGATGTACCAGCCTGAAGAGCCTTGCCGTCATGCATAAGAGCTTCGATAGCGTAGGTGGACACAGCTCCGGCGAACTTGTCGCTCTCGGTCTTCTTGCCCTTTACAACAGGCATTGCAAGAGCTTCCTCGCAGAACTGAGCATAGAGGTTGAGCATACGCTCGGTCTCCTCTATAGCCTCCTGAGCTGTTGCGTGGATAGTATGTCCCTCCTGCCAGAGGAATTCTCTTGAACGGAGGAAGGGACGGGTCGTCTTCTCCCAGCGCACAACGCTTACCCACTGATTGTAGAGCTTGGGGAGGTCGCGGTAGGAGTGAACGATGTTTGCATAGTGCTCGCAGAAGAGAGTCTCGGATGTAGGACGTACACAAAGTCTGTCCTCGAGCTTTTCGCTTCCGCCGTGAGTTACCCATGCTACCTCGGGAGCGAAGCCCTCAACGTGGTCCTTTTCCTTCTGGAGAAGGCTCTCGGGGATAAACATAGGCATACATACGTTCTCGTGACCTGTAGCCTTGAACATACCGTCGAGGATATGCTGGATATTCTCCCAGATAGCGTAGCCGTAGGGTCTGATAACGAGACAGCCCTTTACGCTCGTATACTCAACGAGCTCGGCCTTTTTGCATATGTCGGTGTACCACTGTGTGAAATCCTCGTCCATAGAGGTTATCGCGGTAACAAGTTTTTTATCCTTTGCCATTTACACAGTCCTCTTTTCTGTTTGATAAACATAGATACATACATTATATCATCTGCCGCACAAATTGTCAATCACAGAATGAGAATAAATGCAGAAAAACGGGAAGCCCATAACTGAGCTCCCCGTATCGTTCATATTATATACGTGCTGCCTGCGCCGAAGCTCTTCTCTCTGCCGAGAAGATAGCCGCTGAGCGCGACGAGGTCGGCAACATTCACTGAGCTGTCGCCGTTCACATCTGCCGCCGCAAGGGCTTTTCTGTCCGTGAGACTGCCGATGTCGACAACAGCCTTTCTCATAAGCACGAGGTCGAAGGAATCGACTCTGCCGTCGCTGTCGAGGTCACCGACGAAGCCGGTCACAGGTGCGGAGGAGATGTCCTCCTTTTCGGTGTAGTAATACTCAGCGTCTTCAACGTCCTTGCCGAATACGCGGAAATAGTCCATCGAGCCGTTCATTCCTGCGCCGATGAGGTAAGAGCTGTCCGAGCTGATAACATCGACCGGCTCAGCGGAAAATGCTCCGGAAGCCGTTTTTGTCTCAGCTCCGTTATTTATCTTCAGCTCAGCCTTTCCGCCGGAAATGAGCACGCTTACTGTAGCCCACTCGCCGGGAGCATACGCATTTTCGAGCACGACGCTCTCGCCGTTCACGCCCAAAAGCTTTATCGAGCCGTTCTCAGCCGCGAGCGAAATGCTCTTATCCGACGAGCCGAAGCTGAATATCTCGTTCCTGCCGTTGCTGCGGAGGAGAACTGCCGTCTGATATTCAGCATCGTGAAGTGCAGCGTATGAGCTGTCAGCGATGATGTACTGTGAGCCGTCAAATGTGAGCACGCCCTTTCCGGAGGTGACATTTTCGCCCCAGCTCGGAGCTCCCATAGCTATGCCGAATGTGGAGGTGTACACATCTGCGGCGATGTCGGAGCTGTCAGCTGTGAATTCGAGCGCAGCGAGCTGACCGTCCGTGTAGGGACGGTTGAGCGCATAATCGTCATAGCTCGCCCAGCCGAAAACGGAGCCCTTTTGTATGCTTCTGCCGGAATCGTCGTAGAAATCGCCGTCGGGCATTGCCTGACCGCTTGCAGAGCCGCTGCTGAGGCAGTATGCTACGCCCTTCACGGTCGCACTTCCGCTGACGGTGTATTTATTGAAAACGAGTCCGCTCTCGATGACTCTCGCATTATCCGAGATCACTGCCTGTCCCATTACTCCGGCGTAGTCAGCGATCACCGCATTATCCTTCACGACTGCATCCTCGGCAACGACTGCGTGTCCTGTGACGACTGCATTTCCGGATACCTTCGCATTTCCTGTTACCACGGCGTGACCGTCAATGACCGCATTTCCGCTGACTGTCGCGAAACCGAGCACCTTCGCATCCGGTCCTACATATGCCGAGGCATCGACATTTGCTGTCGCTGCGACAAATCCGCCGCCGTTGGCGTGACGCGAACCGCGTGATGCAGCGGTCTTATCCTGCGACTGCTTTATTGCAGCGCCTGTGATAGTCGCTCCCCACGGATAGCGTGTCTTTCCGAGGAAGGGGTAGTGAGTCTCGTCGAACTCTCCGCTCCCGTAAGCCCACGGAACGCCTATCTGCTGCCATGCGGAGCTGTCGGGAGTCGCGGTGACGGTGAGATATGCGGCGGAATCTCTGCCGCTGTCGAAGCTCATCGTCATAGTCTCGCCGGAACTGAAAAGGTCGGAATACCGTGTAGTTCCGTCTATCTGCTCAACAGCGATGCAGGCTCGCCAGTCGGCACCGGCAGTCTTTGTAAGACCTTCGAGAGTTACCGAAATAGTGTCGCCCGTCACTTCGAGCGGAACGATGTTCACGCCGAACTGCTGCGGCGCGCGCTCAGTCGGGACTGTGTAGAAGTTCTCCCTTCCGGAGGTGTTCTCAAGAAGCGTGAATATCTCGCCCCAGTTCCACTCGCCGCGTGCGAGGAGCTCGTTCTGCAGCGCCTGATAATCCTTCTTGTGTGCGAGGTCGAGGGTAGCGAGGCGCTTTGCATAGTGACCGAGCGTGTCCTTCATATCCGCGCCTGAGATACGCTCTATCTCAGCGTAGGGATACTCGTCGCGCTGTCCCTGCTGCATAAGGTCCTTGACGAAGCTGCTGCCGTATCCGGGAAGTCCGTCGGGATTCTCCGTGATGTACTGGAGAAACGCCCACGAAGCGTAGTTGTCGCGCCCGAGGATAGGCGTGAAGCAGAGATTTTTCATATAGGTCTCGAAGTAATCGGTGACTCCGCTCACGTTCCCCCACTGACTGCTGTAATAATCGGAATACAGGAATTGCTCGCGGTACCAGTTCGCGATAGCCTCCCACCACGACTGAACGTACTTGTTCTCGTTCCAGCCGAGCTGATGAGCGGTCACAACGTGTCCGAATTCGTGCGGGAGCACCCATGAAGGATTCGGCGAATTCTGCATAGCTCCGACGCAGCAGAACATAAACGCATAGCCCTGACTGTCGTAGCCCATATATGCCCAGTCATCGGTGAACGGGGAAAGACCCGTGCCGGAGATATAGAAATTGACCTTGTATCTGTTTCCGTCGCGGAGGCGCATATTCACCGACTGGGTCGGCTCCTCCATAGACAGGTCGTTCATATAGACGTCCCAGCACGCTTCGAGATTCTTCGCGTTCTCCTCAAGAAAGCTCTGCGTTATCTTCGGTGAATCCGCGCCGTTCTTGCCCCATATGAACTGGAAATGCTCCGATTCCCAGCGGTTGACGTCCTCATTCGCACACCAGACATCGCGCGTCATCAGTGCATCTGCCGCATCGGCAGTTTCGCTGTACGAAACATATGGTACAGCGCTTGCAGACAGTGCCGCCGCCAATACGGACGCTGCCGTGCTTTTTACATATCTGTTCATCTTACATCCCTCCGTCATAATACTGATTATGATACCTTGCTGAAACAGGCTGAGCAGGGAAAAAATCCGTATCCAGCCTGTTCCCTGATTTGTTCCCCTTACAGAACAAATTTCCCTATGAAACGCTCCAGTGCAGGGAGCGCTGTCACCTTGTCGGTTCATCTCCGGCAGCCCTCATACCGGGGCTGTCCTTAACTCTGAGTGCTATTGTTCAATAGTTTTATTTATATCATCAAATATAATGTTTTTTTAGAGCTTATGTCTTCTGCTTCACTTATTATATATAACAAAAATGTGAATTTCAATGTAAATTGCAGCTGAGTTTATGCATTTTTCAGCTTTTTTTGGTTGAAAAACGCATAAAAAAGTGATATAATGTCAGCGGAAGGAGCTGAGGAGAATGAAAAAGCGTATCGCCTACATTGCCGCAAGTATCGACACACTCTATGAGCAGGACATTATCGGGGCTATGTCCCGCCAGTCGCAGCTGCTCGGCTATGACCTGATAGTGCTGACACACTTTGTGAACTACGATAACGGCGGAAGCTACCTCAAGGGCGAGGAGAATATCTATTCCCTCATCGACCGCTTCCGGCTTGACGGAGCGATACTCTCGTATAACACCTTCTACCGCAAGGACCTCGCCGATAATATCGAGGAGCTTCTCGCTGCGAAGGGCATACCTGTCATCGCACTTGATTACGAGAGCAGGCGCTTCGAGAGCTCGATGCAGAACGACCGCGATGCCTTCCGCAGGCTGACCGCCCACTTCATAAAGGTACACGGACTGACCGATATTTACTGCCTCAGCGGTCCGAAGGGCGACATACACTCGCAGGAGAGGATAAACGGCTACAAGGACGCCCTCCGCGAAAACAGCATACCGGTCCGTACAGGCAATATCTTCTACGGTGATTTCTGGGTGGATTCGCCGAAGAAGCTCGCGGCGGACATTCTTGCGGGGAGGATAAGAAAGCCGCAGGCTGTTGTCTGCGGAAACGACAATATGGCGTTCCAGCTATGTCTCTCGCTGAGTCAGGGCGGTATCAGCATACCCGATGACATAGCAGTCGGCGGCTTCGACGGGAACCCCGACATTCTCAAATACCACCCCTCGGTGACGACGTTCGGAGGCGAATTCCAGCGGAATGCCGCCGGAGCTGTCTGCCGCATACACGAGCTTATCACAGGAGAAAAGGCAGCCTGTATCACTGACATTCCTGTCGCAGTCCGGACAGGTGCCACCTGCGGCTGCAAGAGCGATTTCCCGGCAATGGCGAAGAACAGCCAGTCTGTTTTCGACAACACCCTCAACACACAGGTATACCTCCATTGCAGCTACACCTCGATGATGAACAAGGTCGAGAATTTGTGGGACCTCGCAATGGTACTGGCTCAGAATATATACCTTCTCTCGCCGAAAAGCGGCTTCTACCTCTGCCTTTGCAGCGACTGGGACAGGACAGACGATGAGCGCAGCGAGCTGTATCCGGACGAGATGAAATGCCTTATCTCCTACACCGACGGAAAAATAGACGCAGAGGTCCGCACCTTCCGGCTTGAGGAGATACTTCCCGACATTGATTCGCTTCCGCCGATGACATTCGTATGCACGCCGCTGCACTACCTCGAAAGAAGTCTCGGCTACTGCGTCAGGCGCTACAGCGGAGAGATAGTTTTTGAGCAGTATTTCGGAGAATTCTGCCAGATAGCGTCAAGTGCCGTTGAAAAGGTGCGAATGCTGCAATACGAGAGCTACCTCAACGAGAGGATACAGAAGCTCTCTGAGCGCGATATCATCACCGGTCTGTACAGCCGAAGGGGACTTCTTGCACAGATAGAAAAGCTCGGAGCAGACGTGCAGTATTTCGGTGTTATCTTCTGTCTCGGGACCGAGAGCGACGAGCCCGACGAGCTGATAATCCCGTTCTCTCAGGCGATAAATCTGTCCTGCCTCAGCGGAGAGCTCGCATCAAGGACGGGCAGCCGCGAATTTGTGATAATCGGCAGATGTGACGGCTCAGACCACCCCGAGCAGCTCTTCATCAACACGCTCATGGCGAATCTGAAAACAGCGGAAAAGCACATCGGTCTGCCGATAATTTCGGATATGGAGCACTTTGTCTCCGTTTCAGCCGCAGACGGACTGCTCGACAGCCTGACTGAGAAGCTCGAAAGCTTCAGGCGCACCGGCCGCGTCAACAGCAACGCCTATTCAGCAGTTATCCGAAAGCTGCACTATGAGATATACGAAACTCCCCAGACCGAGCGCTCTGTTGAGGGCGAGGCGCGGAAGATAGGCATAAGCGCCTCATATTTCCAGCACCTTTACCGTATGCACCTCGGGATAAGCTTCAAATCCGACATCATCGCCGCACGCATGGCTTTAGCTGAGCGGCTGCTGACGAACACATCTCTGAATGTAAACGAGATAGCTGAAAAATGCGGCTATTCCGACCACGCACATTTTATGAAGCTGTTCAAGAAGAAAAACGGCGTTACAGCCCTCGCATTCAGAAAGGGCGCGGACAAAAAATGACGGGCGCCGCTGCCGGAGTGTATGATAATAATGTGTTAAAGCGGAAATGTATGTGAAATACGTTGCATTCCGGAAGCGTTTGTGATATAATGTTAAAAGCATAAATATGCATAAAGAGAGGGAAAAACATGAAAGACCATAAAAAAACGGCAGCTCTCCTCGCGGGACTGCTGCTTTGTCTCGGAAATACCGCTGCTCCCGTGATGTCGGGATATGCCGCTGATACTGAGGTCACCACTGCCGCTTCCGAAGCCGCCTCTGATGAGGAAGAGGGCGAGGAGGACGCAGGCTTCCGCTATACTGTCGATTCCGACGGGAATGCCACAGTCATCGGCTGCACGCTCGGCGAATTGGAGATAACTATCCCCGATACTCTCGGCGGAAAGCCCGTAACAGAGATAGCTACGCGCGCATTCCTCCGCAGCAGAATACAGAAGATAAGCATTCCGGCAAGCGTCGAGTACATCTCAACGGACGACCCGTTCTCGTCCTGTGTTGCGCTCACTGAGATAAACGTCTCGCCGGACAATAAGAACTACACCTCGAAGGACGGCGTGCTTTACAGCAAGGATATGAAGGTGCTTGCGCACTATCCTGCCTCAAAGGAGGGCACGAGCTATGATGTGCCCGACGGAGTCGAGGAGATAGGCATCGCCGCATTCGCTGAGTCATCGCTGAAAAAGATCACTGTACCCGATTCAGTTAAAACTATCGGGCGCCATTCGTTCAGCTTCTGTGCGTTCCTTGAAGCTATAGATATGAGCGGCACGAAGATAGAAAATATCGATGTTATGGCATTCGCAGGCTGTGAGTCGCTCACATCCGTCAAGTTCTCCGATTCCACAAAGGAGATAGCTCTTGCCGCATTTATGGACTGCAAGAAGCTCGAGGAGGTCGAGCTTCCGCCCGAGCTCGAATATGTCGGTCAGAACGCATTTGCCGGAACTGCGATGATGAAGGTGCGCATTCCCGAATCCGTGACAAACATCGGCTACAGCGCTTTCGGCTACGATTCAAACAACAACATCGTTGAAGGCTTCACTATCATCGGCACTCCCGGCTCTGCCGCACAGACCTACTGCACCGACAGCGACAGCGAATACGATTACCAGAACAACTTTGAGTTCAAGTCCGAGCAGGCTGCCGCTGACGAGGAGGAGTACAACAACCTCGAAACAAAGGCGTTCGAGGACTATGAGTACGCGATGATAGACGGCAAGCTCTACATCACCTTCTGCGTTTCTATGGACGATGTGATAAAGGTCCCGGCTGAAATGGACGGCATCCCCGTTTACGGGCTCTACAAGAACGCATTCATAACGAATGAGGCATCTGAGATAATCCTTCCCGATGGTCTGAAGGAGATAGGACTGAATATGTTCTCATCGAGCCTGAAAAAGCTCACTATTCCCGGAAGCTGCGAGAATATCGACGGCGACGAGCCCTTCGTGGACTGCGCTGCGCTCGAGGAGATAACCGTTACAGACGGCGACGGCGCATTCTCTTCGCAGGACGGCGTCCTCTATGACCACGACAAGAAGACGGTCTACGCATATCCGCGCGCAAAGCAGGACAAGACCTACAAGGCTCCGTCAAGCGTCGAGGAGATATGGGTATCCGCTTTCTGCGGCAACTCCTACATCGAAGAGGTCGACCTCACAAATGTCAGGGTGGTCGGCAACTATGCATTCGAGACCTGCTCAAAGCTCAGCAGCGTGAAGTTCTCGGACAAGCTCGAGCAGGTGGGTATGAACTCATTCTTCGACTGTCAGTCCCTCAAGAGCGTAAGGCTCGGCAACAACCTCAGTGTGCTCGGCGATTATTCATTCGCTTACTACTACAATCAGGCACTCGAGGGTCAGATAGCAAACGGCACATCTGATGCCGAGAACCCGTATACCACATACGAGGACTTCACTATCTACGCCGACGAGGGCTCAACAGGCTATAAATACGCGAAAGCCTGCGGTATCAACGTTGTTACCAATACCTATGGCATAGGCGGAGTGAATGTCCACAAGGGCTTCCTGATAACGGTCATCAGCATCATCGGAGCCGCAATACTCGCTCTTATCGGAATGTTCATCGGTAAGTCTGTGAAGAAGAAAAAGGCTTCAAAGCCGGCAGCAAAAAAGACTTCATCCAAGCCGGAAACAGACGATGACGCCTCCGGGAAGGAAGAAAAAGAGGAGGCAGACGATGAAGCTGACGAAGATAACTAAGCTTGCCGCAGCCGCTGTTTGTGCTGTGCTGCTGACCGGAGCTGTCGGCAGCCTTCCTATGTACACCTATGCGGTCGTTGACAATCAGGAGGTCGGCGAAGCGCTCACTGACGGAAACTTCACCTATGAGCTCATCAACGGCACGTATACGATAACCAAGTGTGACCCTTCCTCGATACTCACCGAGATACCGGAGATACGCAACGGCTACGCAGTGACTGCGATAGGCGACAAGGCTCTCCTGAACTGCACCTTCATCGAGGAGCTCACTATCCCGGATACTGTGACGAGCATCGGCGAGAACGCATTTTCCGGCTGTACATCGCTGAAAAAGGTGAAGCTCCCGAAGCGTATCACCGAGCTGAAGACCGGCACATTTATGGGCTGTACACGTCTCGGCTCTGTCGAGATACCGGATTCGGTAAGCTCGATAGGCAACTATGCATTTTACAACTGCTCCGAGCTCAAAAGCGTCAGGCTGCCCGGCTCGCTCAGCAGCATAGGCGCATACGCTTTCGGTCAGTGCAGCACGCTCACTGACATCGACGCATCTGCGTGCAGTGCATTCAACTATGTTGACGGTATCCTCTACAACAGCAGCAGACAGAACATCTACCGTGCTTCGGTCGAGCTCTCCGGCGACGTTTACATCGACAACAATGTCAAGTACATCGAGCCCGGCGCATTCTCGGTCTGCACCAAGATAGAGAATCTGTATATTCCCTCGTCCGTTACTGACATCGGCGAGAGTGCGTTCAGCTATTGTACAGGTCTCAAAAAGATAGACTTTTCCGCAGGTCTGACAAATATCGCTCCCGTTGCGTTCAAATACTGCTCATCCCTCGAATCTCTTGACCTTCCGATAACGCTTTCGACTATCGGTGACGGAGCGTTTCTCAGCTGTACCTCGCTTTCGCGCGTTATTATCCCCGAGGGAGTTTCGTCTGTCGGAGAGGGCGCATTCCTGCACTGTACCAAGCTCGGGCAGGTCATCGTCCCCAAGAGCGTGACCGACATCAGTGCGAACGCTTTCGGATACAGGATAGCCGATGATGACTATGAGCTCGACAAATCTTTTGAAATGAGCGTATTCTCTGGCAGTGCAGGCGAAAGCTATGCTAAATCGAACAAGATCTCGTACACATACGTGGACAAGAGCCTGAAAAAGTATGCCTTCCTTATCCTTGCTGCGGCATTTGCAGTTGCGGCAGTGGTGCTCGCGGTCTTTCTTATGGCGAAGGGCAGGAAGGGGACTCCTTCATCAGTGAGGAAGGCTGAAAAAGCCGAGCGTGAGCGCCTCGAGGAGGAGAGCTACGAAAAGATACTCGGCGATGACGCTGAGGACGAGGCTGAAGAAGCTTCCGGCTCTGAGGAAAAGGAGAAAGAATAACAAGAAAAACAGCTGTGAGAAGCTCATCTCACAGCTGTTTTTTCAGTTCTTGTCGTGCTGACGGAAAACGAGCGATGCTGTCAGCCCTGCGAGGAGAGCAGCTGCGATACCACCGGCAGCTGCCGTCAGCTCGCCGGTAAATACTCCCGCAAAGCCGTCCTCATCGACGGCTTTTTTCATACCCTCCGCGAGCGCGTGTCCGAAGCCTGTCAGCGGCACAGTTGCCCCTGCTCCTGCAACCTCGGCGAGCGGACCGTATATCCCGAGCGCCGAGAGTATGACTCCTGCGACAACATAGCCCGTGAGTATGCGTGCCGGAGTGAGCTTCGTATAGTCGATGAAGAGCTGTCCTACGGCGCATATCGCTCCGCCGACGAGGAATGCCTTTAATATCTCTGTCATATCTGCTCCTTTACGTGTCTTAGGTGGACGAGGTGTGCTATCGCAGGGATACTCTCGCCCTGCTGGAGCGACATCGTAGACATAAGCGCACCTGTTGCTGCGAAGAGGATATTCTCTATCCTGCCGCTCTCAAGCATGGGCAGGAACAGTCCGCACAGCACGCTCGCACTGCATCCGCAGCCCGAGCCTCCGCAATGGGTGTCCTGCCGGGTGTTGTCGTAGATGAGCTCGCCGCAGTCGCGGTGCTGCTTTGTGATGTCGATGTCCTGTTTCTGCATAAACTCGCGGACGAGCGTGCTGCCGACCTTGCCGAGGTCGCCTGTGATGATGTAGTCGTAGTCATCGGGCGATGTGTCCGTTGCTTCGAGATAGCGCTTTATCGTAGTCGCAGCAGCCGGAGCCATAGCACTGCCCATATTCGTGATGTCGCTGATGCCCATATCCGCTATCCGCCCGATACAGCCGCCGACTATCTCCGCCATACCGCTCTGCTTCGAGAGTATCACAGCTCCGGACGCCGTACAGGTCCACTGCGAGGTCGGCGTGCGCTGTCCGCCGTATGAGAGCGGTGCGCGGAACTGACGCTCGGCTGTGGAAAAATGCGACGAGGTCACAGCAGCGGCGCGGCGTGAAACGCCGCTGTCCACGAGCAGGGAGGATATGAGCATCCCCTCCGCCATCGTCGAGCAGGCTCCGTAAATGCCGAGAAACGGTATCTCAAGTTCGCGCAGACCGTATGACGAGCCGGTACACTGGTTTATCAGGTCGCCGGAGCATATCGAATCTATGTCCTCCTTGACGAGTCCGGCTTTTTTCACGGCAAGGCTGACTGCTTCGAGCTGGAAGCGGCTCTCTGCCTGCTCCCATGTGCTTCTGCCGAAGTGACTGTCGCTGATTATCTCGTCGAAGCACCGTCCGAGCGGTCCCTGTCCCTCTTTATCGCCGACTACCGCCGCATGGCTCTCGACCTTTACCGGAGCGTCCAGCCGGAACGCTCCCCTTGATAGATATTCTGCCATAAAAAAACCTCCGTTCGCGGTTATTATCCCACAAACGGAGGTTTTTATTCTTATTTGAGCACCCTTATCTGGAGCATTGCAAGTCCGGCATTTCCTATGATGAACAGCAGGAACGCGATACAGCTGAACGCCCAGCCGTAATGCTTTGCAGGGCTGTTGTTTTCGCGGACATAGTTTATGAGGTATTTTCTCTTGCAGATGAGAATGATGATGCCTCCGACAGTAAATGCTGCGAAAAGTGCGTATTCCAGTATCGTTTCGATACCCGCCGGTATCGGCTTTGTGATGAGTATGAGCAGGTCGCCGAATACGAAGTTGTTCGTGATATGGAGCAGTATCGACCAGCCTATGCCGTATTCGATAGCGGCGTAGGAGAACACGAGTCCCACGAAGAAGGCGAACACCGACTGTGTCGGATTTGCGTGCATTATACCGAAAAGCACCGATGAAAGCACCATCGCTGCGACCTTTCCGCAGCCTGCACGCTGAAGACCGTGCATAGCAAATCCGCGGTAGACTATCTCCTCTACTATCGGACCGATGAAGCTTGCATACAGGAACATCGAAAGAGTAGTGCTTCCGGCTGTTGAGGAATCTATCGCCTCCTGAATGGTCAGACCGAAGAGGTTGAACATCCACTCAACGCAGGGGTCGATCAGCATAAACGGTATCTGGACGCCCATAAGCACAACGATTAGCATCATCAGCGTCGTTATCTTCATCTTGCTGTGGGACTTGAATATCTCCTTCACCGGCAGAGCCTTGATGAAGAACAGCATCAGGAACACAACGCCGATGAGGACGCCGGCGAGCATACTTCCTGCGGAATCGGTGAAGGTCTCGGTGTATTCTTCTATCTTTTGCTTATAATCATCGTTTCCGGACGAGGTTATTGCAAAGAATATGTAGTGGGCAAACATATCCGCGATAACTACTACATTGATAATGAAAGTGTAGATAAGCAGTCCCACCGACATATATTCCACTCTGCCCTTGAAGAGCCTGCGCTCGGCGATATGAGGGGGCAGGGCGTACTGCGGCGGCGGCGTATACTGCTGCTGATACTGCGGCGGCGGAGCCTGTGCGTATCCCTGTTGCTGAGGTTCCGGGGCGTTGATGTATCCGTTATTATCCATATTTTTCACCTTTCTGTAAAAGATATTATAATAATAACACACCCGTGCGGATTTGTCAATCCGCACGGGTGCCGTGATCACAGCTCAAGCCCGAAGCTTATCGAGAGAGCGGTATTGACCTTATCCATTGAGCGGAGGTCAAGCTCGCCCATTTTGTCCTTGAGCCGCTTCTTATCTATCGTGCGTATCTGTTCGAGCATGACTATGCTGTCCTTGGCGAGTCCGCACTTGTCTGCCTGCACCTCGATATGCGTCGGGAGCCGGTTCTTGTCGCGCTGGCTGGTTATCGCCGCGGCGATAACAGTGGGGCTGTGCCTGTTGCCGACATCGTTCTGGACTATAAGTACAGGTCTTACTCCGCCCTGCTCAGAGCCGACTACCGGGCTCAGGTCGGCATAGTATATCTCTCCTCTTTTGACTGACATAACATTTATCTCCCCTGTTTCAGATTTAGGGAATCACTGACTGTATCAGCTGCTTCCTTCAGAGCTCTGATTATATTATCCCACTCTGCGGCAGATTTATACAGCCGTGTTATATTATATTCCTCAGTGGCCGGAAGTGTTTACGGAAACAGCAAGGGCGGTCTGCCGATAACGGAGACCGCCCCATAAGACATAATGTTATGTGCTCAGTGCTTATTCAGCCATGCCGGAGATAGTGAAGTTTACTTCAACAGTTGTCCAGCCGTTTGCGAAATCATCGGGATTTACAGCCTGAGGAGAGTAGTCGCCGATGTAGCTTGCAGGAGTTGCAGCATCGCCTTCGCCCTCATAGAGCATACCGTCAGCAGTACGTGCGTCCTTGGGCATATTGTCCTTGGATACCCACTGATTGTAGAGGTTGGCTCTTGTCTCCTTGCCGTCATCGGAGGAGGTATAGGGCTTGCCGTCGAGTGTGAGTTCATTTCCGTCGACCTTTACGGAATTGACTGTGATAACAGCTCCGGGACAAGCTGTCTCGCCGTTCTTTATCATTACAGCCATGAACTGGAGACCGCTCGGAACGTACTGGTCATCGGGCGAGCCTGTGGTATCGAATCGGAAACCGTTCGTGTCAGCAGTAACGCTTACAGTGTAGTCGCCGTTGCCTGTGATAGGGCAAACGCCGGCGTTGTAGGTGAGATAGTCCTTGCTCGGGTCGTCGCCGCCCCAGTACTGTATCCACCACTGACCGTCAACGATAGCAAGATAAGCGTCGCCGTCCTGAGCTACAACAGTGTCCTCGAAATCAATGTCCTCGGCGCTGATAGCGGAGGGCTCTTCTGAAGTTGCCTCGGAAGATGCTTCTGTAGTCGCCTCGGTAGTCGGCTCCTGTGAGCTTTCCTCCTTGTCGCCGCAGGAAGCGAATGCTCCGCAGACCATAGCTGAAATGAGCATACAAGCGATAAACTTCTTCATAGTCATTACCTCTTTCTGTTCGGTTTTTTGCAGGAGCGGCGCATAATTAGAGGGTGAGCGCCGTCTGCGGTCAATATAATGATACACAATTACGCAGGAAAATGCAAGGTGCTTTATAGACAAACTTTCACCCTCTGCAATATGATTATTGTACAAAATGCAGCGTTTTGAGCACATTTTTACTGGTTTGTTATAGATTTTTCATACATCGTTCCTGCTCTGTAACGTGAAGTATGTGATTTTTCTTCATAAAATCAGCTCAGCTCGAACATTCCGGTATAGAGCTGGTAATACTTGCCGTGCTGTGCGATGAGAGCCTTGTGGTCGCCGCGCTCGATTATCTTTCCGTGCTCGAGCACCATTATCGCCTTCGCATTTCTTACCGTTGAGAGGCGGTGAGCGATGACGAATACAGTTCTGCCCTCCATAAGCTGATCCATACCCTTTTCGATATGCGCCTCGGTACGTGTATCTATCGAGCTCGTAGCCTCGTCGAGGATGAGCACGGGCGGATCTGCTATCGCGGCTCTTGCAATTGCAAGGAGCTGACGCTGACCCTGCGAGAGATTCGCACCGTCCGCAGTGAGCATCGTCTGATAGCCGTTTTCGAGGTGGGTGATGAAATAGTCGGCATTTGCGAGCTTCGCCGCAGCGTAGACCTCCTCATCTGTCGCATCGAGCTTGCCGTAGCGGATATTGTCCATTACAGTGCCCGTGAACAGGTGAGTGTCCTGAAGAACTATCGACTGAGAGCGGCGGAGGTCGTTCTTCTTTATCTTGTTGATGTTTATCCCGTCATAGCGTATCTTTCCGTCGGGGACGTCGTAGAAGCGGTTGATAAGGTTCGTGATAGTGGTCTTGCCTGCGCCGGTCGAGCCGACGAATGCTATCTTCTGACCTGCCTTCGCGTAGAGGCTTATGCCGTTGAGGACGGTCTTTTCCGGCTCATAGCCGAAGTATACGTCATCGAGCTCGACATTTCCGCGGACCTCGGCATAGGTTATCGTACCGTC
This sequence comes from Ruminococcus sp., assembly GCA_017534835.1. Classification (GTDB taxonomy): domain Bacteria; phylum Bacillota; class Clostridia; order Oscillospirales; family Ruminococcaceae; genus Ruminococcus. The sequence continues at coordinate 44,674 of JAFXVT010000025.1, read as the reverse complement.
AGCCTTGTGCGGGTGCTTCCATGCCCATTTGCCTGTGCGCTTGTCAGTCTCGGTGATGTTGCCGTCAGCGTCTATCTCAGCGTTCACGAGAGTTACATAGCCCTCGTCAGCCTCTGGCTCGGCATCGATGACGCTGAATATCCTCTCGGCACCGGCAAGTGCGGTGAGTACGGCGTTGAGCTGCTGCGATACCTGAGTTATCGGCTGTGAGAACTGTCTTGTGAACTGGAGATATGATACGAGCCTGCCTATCGTCATACCGCCGAAGCCGTTCACGGTCATTATACCGCCGACTATAGCTGTAGCAGCGTAGTGGAGGTAGGAGAGGTTGTTCATTATCGGCATAAGGATATTGGCGAAGGTATGAGCTCTTGTCGAAGCTTCGCAGAGCTCGTCATTGAGCTTGTCGAATTCGGTATTTGCGCTCTCCTCGTGGCAGAATACCTTTACCACCTTCTGACCGTCGATGTACTCCTCGATGTAGCCGTTGGCGCGTCCGAGAGCCTTCTGCTGAGCGATGAAGCCCTTGCTGCTGCGCTTGCCGATGAATCCGATGATGAACACGATGAGCACCAGCATCACGATAACGATGATGGTGAGCAGCCAGCTGTAGAGCGCCATCATCACGAATACGCCGACGATGGTGATAGCCGAGCTGATGAACTGTGCGATGCTGTTGCTGAGCATCTCGCGGAGAGTATCGGTATCGTTCGTGTAGAGCGACATCAGCTCGCCGTGGGTGTGCTTGTCGAAATAGCTTATCGGGAGCGCCTCCATCTTTGTGAAGAGGTCGTCGCGGATACGTTTGAGGGTAGAGGTCGATATTTTGAGCATTATTCGCTGATAGAGCAGCGACGCGAGCACGCCGGCACAGTATATAGCGACCATTGCGCCGAGAGTGAAGATGAACTTTTTCTTGTCCCATTCTCCGCCGGTCAGGGCTTCCTTGAGGTTGTCGATTATCGGGCTGAGCAGTGCATTTCCGGCAACTCCGGCAGCAGAGCTGACCGCTACGCTTATCACAACGAACAGGAAATAGATCTTGAAGCCGTACATATAGCTGAATATGCGCTTCATCGTCTTTGCCGCGTTTGCAGGCTTCTGAACGGGCTTGTTATTCTTTCTTGGCGGCATTATTCCTCAGCTCCTTTCTGCTGTGAGTCGTATACCTCGCGGTAGACGCTGCTTGATGCGAGCAGCTGCTCGTGAGTACCGATGTCGGTTATCCTGCCGTCGTCCATAACGATGATACGGTCTGCGTCCTGAACGGAGGATATTCTCTGCGCGATGATGAATGTGGTCGTATCAGCGAGCTTTTCGCGGAAAGCCTTCCTGATGCTGCTGTCGGTAGCGGTATCGACAGCGCTGGTGGAGTCATCGAGAATGATTATCTTGGGCTTTTTCAGCAGAGCGCGTGCGATACAGAGACGCTGCTTCTGTCCGCCGGAGACGTTTACGCCGCCCTGTCCGAGGTCGGTATCGTAGCCGTCGGGGAATCCCATTATGAAATCATGGGCGCACGCCGAGCGGCAGGCGTCCTCTATCTGCTCGTCGGTGGCATTCGGATCGCCCCAGCGGAGGTTTTCCCTGATTGTTCCCGAGAACAGCACGTTTTTCTGCAATACCATCGCAACGTTGTCACGAAGGGACTTGATGCTGTATTCGCGCACGTTCCTTCCGCCGACGAGGACTTCGCCCTCAGTTGCGTCATAAAGGCGCGGTATGAGCTGGACGAGCGTTGTCTTCGATGAGCCTGTGCCGCCGATGATACCGATAGTCTCGCCGGATTTTATGTCGAGGTCGATGTGGTCGAGGGCGAGATTGCTCATATCGTTGAAGTAACTGAAGCTGACGTTTCTGAAGCTTACCGAGCCGTCTGCAACATTTTCCTCTGCATTCTCGGGCGAAACAACGTCCGGTGTCTCGATGAGGACCTCATAGATACGCTGGAGCGATGCACGCGATATGATGAACATCATAAACAGGAACGAGAGCATCATCAGGGAAATGAGTATCTGACCGACATAGGTGATGAAGCTTGTGAGGTCGCCGAGCGCCATTGTCTCGCCGACTATCATATGTGCGCCGAACCAGAGGATAGCGACGATGCTCGCGTACATAATGAGCTGCATGAGCGGCATCGAAAGTATGACGAGCTTCTCTGCGCGTACCTGTGCCTGACGGACAGCCTCGGTGTTGTCGGTGAACTTCTTCTTTTCGTAGTCCTCGCGGACGAACGCCTTGACTGTGCGGATACCGATGAGGTTCTCCTGCACACGCGCATTCATATCGTCATATCGTGTGAGCATTGCCTTGAAGCGCGGATGTGCTGTTCCGAGGATACATACCGCACCGATTATGATGACTGGTATCGCACACAGGAAGACGACCGATAGCCTTATGTTCATCTTCATCGCCATAACGAGTGCGAATATCAGCATGATAGGCGAGCGGAACGCCATTCGTATGAACATCATAAATGCGTTCTGGATGTTCGTGACGTCTGTGGTGAGGCGTGTTGTGAGCGATGCGGTCGAGAACTTATCCACGTTCGAGAACGAGAATGACTGGACCTTCCTGAACAGTGCGCTTCGCAGATTTTTCGCAAATCCGACTGCCGCAACTGCGCTCAGACGACCTGCAACTGCTCCGAAAAACAGCGACACGAACGCCATACATACCATAAGTCCGCCCATTTTCGCGACATATCCGATGTCGCCCTTGTTGATGCCGTTGTTGATTATCGCCGCCATAACGTAAGGAATGAGCACCTCCATAGCGACCTCTCCCATTATCGTGATGGGGGTGAGAACGGCTTGCTTCCAGTATTTTCCGACATAGCTGAATATCTTTGCTATCATAGCGTATCCCCTTTCTTATCTGCGTTATGTCTTGCAAATTATCGTCATAACGCATTTTATCATATACATTTTATAATGTCAAGTACAATATGCATATATTTCCGACCGGTTTATTGTGCTATATCAACAAACGATTTCAACCGCGCTGCTCCCGGAAATTTATACAATCTGCACTTCGCTCTATGCCGCTCCCTTGACATTTTTGGCGAAATAGTTTATAATGAGAATGTCATCGTTATTTAATTATATCAATTTTTTACGGAAGGACGGCGAACAGAAATGGATTACAGATTTTCAGTTATCACACCCGAAATATCGCGCCTTGCAGAGCGCTCTATCGACAGCTACAGGATAGCTCCGGAATTATACACACAATACGACGTAAAAAGAGGTCTCCGTGACATAAACGGAAACGGTGTCATCGCCGGACTTACCAACATAAGTACGATAAAGGTGCTCGATATGGGCGACGGTATGCCCAATCACGGCGACGGAAAGCTGTATTACCGCGGCATCGACGTCGAGGACATCGTCGAGGGCTTCATCAAGGAGAAGCGCTTCGGCTTCGAGGAGACCGTCTATCTCCTCCTCTTCGGTGCAATGCCGAGCGAGCATGAGCTTGCCGAATTCAGGCAGCTTCTTGCGGATTTCCGCTCGCTCCCTCCGACGTTCACGCGCGATGTCATTATGAAAGCGCCCAGCGACAATATGATGAACACCCTTGCAAAGAGCGTTCTTGCGCTGTATTCCTACGATGACAACGCCAACGACATCTCGATACCGAACGTTCTCCGCCAGTGTATCGAGCTCATAACGCTTTTTCCCGTGCTTGCCGTTTACGGCTACAGTGCGTATAAATACAGCAGCGAAGGCGGAAGCCTTTACATACACGACCCGCGCCCCGAGCTTTCGATAGCGGAAAACCTGCTTTATATGCTCCGTCCCGACAAGAGCTTCACCGAGCTTGAAGCGCGTATCCTCGACCTTGCTCTCGTTCTCCACGCCGAGCACGGCGGCGGAAACAACTCCACCTTCACCGTTCACGTCGTATCATCGTCCGGAACTGATACCTATTCCGCTATCGCCGCAGCACTCGGCTCGCTCAAGGGTCCGAAGCACGGCGGCGCGAATATCAAGGTAGCGATGATGTTCGACGATATGAAGCAGTCCGTCAGGGACTGGACCGACGAGGAAGAGGTGCGCGGCTATCTCAGGAAGCTCCTCCACAAGGAAGCCTTCGACAGAGCCGGTCTTATATACGGTATGGGTCACGCGGTCTACTCGCAGTCAGACCCGAGAGCGAAGGTGTTCAAGAGCTTCGTCGAGAAGCTCAGCTCCGAGAAGGGCAGACACGACGAATTTGCCCTTTATTCGCTCGTTGAGCGACTTGCCCCCGAGGTCATCGCCGAGGAGAGACGCATTTACAAGGGCGTCTGCGCGAATGTGGATTTCTACAGCGGCTTCGTTTACCGTATGCTCGGCATACCGGACGAGCTGTTCACGCCTATCTTCGCGGTCTCGCGCATCGCAGGCTGGTCGGCTCACCGCATCGAGGAGCTCATAAACTCAAACAAGATAATCCGTCCTGCTTACAAGGCTATCTCTCCGATGAGGGAATACACCGATATGGAGAACCGTATGGACTGATGCCTTCAGTATTTGAGAGGTCATTCGTATGAACTGCAAAAAATGTGATTTTGAATTTCCCTGTGAGGTCAAATTCTGCCCGGTATGCGGCGCAAGGCAGACCGAGGAGCTGCCCGCTCCCGAGCCTGTGCCCGCTGTGCCGGCTCCGCAGGAGAACAGCACGCCTCCGCAGTATCCGGCAGCTCCGCCTCCCGGATACGCACCGCCTCCGCTTTATGAGGAGGATTCGCCGAGATATGTCGGCTTCGGAACGGCGATAGCTCTTTATTTCCGGAACTATGTGAATTTCCGGACACGCTCGACAAGAAGCGAATACTGGTATGCTTACCTGTTCACCTCGCTCATTCGTCTATGCTGCACGATAGTCGATTTCGCGCTGCCCGTGAAGGCATTTTCGCTGATAGCAACGCTCACGTTTTTCCTGCCCTCGCTCTCGATAGCGTACAGACGCTTTCACGACACAGGCAGGTCCGGAACTATCCCGCTGATAAAGCTCATAGCGAGCGGCTTGTGGAGCGCTGCGGTCACCGTGAGCATTATGCTGCTCATCGCGGCTGTGTTCGGTGTGGGAGACGATGACAACAATTTCTGGCTGGTAGCTCTTGCGTTCATTGCCGCACTGCTTGCCGGTATCGTTCCGCTCGCGCTGAACATATGGCAGATGGTGATTTGCTGCTTCGCAAGTGAACCCAAGCCAAATAAATACGGCAGAGAGCCGCGCTGATAAAGACTTTCGTTAACAACAAGGAGAAGAATTATGGAAAAACTACAGTGTGAGTTGTGCAATTCGATCGATATAGTCAAGCTCGACGACGGCTTCTATCAGTGCCAGTACTGCGGCTGCAAATACACTCCCGAGCAGGCAAAGGCTATGCTCGGCGGAACTGTCGAAACGACCATGGGAAATGCCGAACTCCAGCGCCGTGTGGACAATGCCAGGGCACAGATGGAGATAGGTCAGCCTGCGAATGATACGATAAACAGCATAATCAAGGACTTCCCGGGCAGCCACTGGGGCTATTGGCTGAGCATCGAGAACTCTTTCAAAAGAATGCTTGAGGGCATATCCTTCACCAGCTATTACCAGTTGAAAAGCTACCACGAAAGCCTGCTGAAAATAGCTCAGCACTCCAGCGAGATAACCGAGCAGGAGGTCACTGACCTCTGGGACAACGGCTTTGCCAAGGTCTATAATGCCATGATAGACGGCGAGATCTCCCTCGTCGGCTACCAGTCGAAGGAGGACCTGCTCACGCTTCATCCGCTTATGAAGAAGGCTTACGATATGGGCATAGCGAACGCAAATACGCTAAAGGAGAACCGCCTCGCCCTCTACGGAAACGGCTCCTCGCTCACGTGGATACTCTCAAACAGTGCTACTGTCCGCGGATACGACAAATACCCGATAGTTTTCGCGCTCGGCAAAACTCTCTCATACGCCGATTTCAACGGCGGCGGAACTACTATCCGCACTCGCACCGAGAGTGTGCCGATGATACTCACGAATACCTATCTCAACACTTTGCGTACACAGGCGGCAGCGAATTCATCGTATCTTGCAACTACAACGAAGAAGTGTCCCAACTGCTGCAATGAGCTTTCAAAATTCTTCCTCAGCAGCACATTTGAGTGTAAGACGTGTCATCTTACGTACCCTGTGTCAAAGAGATAATAAGCGATATAGGATAAAGCTCTGAAAACGATACGGCAGCCTGCCGTATAAGGAAATAAAAATCCGAAAGGAATGAAATGATATGAAAAACTCAACTCAGATCATCAACTGGGGCGGAATGCCCTGCGTAAAGCTCGAAGCCGGCGGCTATGAGGCTCTCATCGCATACGAGATAGGCTCGAACGTCATCCGTCTGCGAGACCTTAAAAACGGGCTCGAATTCTTCCGCTACTCCGATGACAACGATGCGGACGTTATCAGGCAGTCCGCGGAGGTATGGGGACTTCCCACACTCTATCTGCCCAACCGTTTCGCAGACGGCGTTCTCAAAACATCGGACGCTGTATATCAGCTCCCCGTGAACGAGAAGGCTCCATACAACAACCATATCCACGGCTTTATACACAAGCGCGTACACGAGGTGGTCGAGCACAATGCCGACAGCAACTGCGCATGGGTCAAGACACGCTACGTTTACGACGAGAACGATGAATTCTTCCAGTATCTCCCGATACGCTTCGTCGCTGAGTACACCTTCACACTCTCCGAGAACGGTCTTGAGCAGAACATCTGCTTCACCAACAATTCAAACGTAGTTATGCCCATTTCTATCGCTTCACATACAGCTATCAACGCACCGTTCGTGAACGGCGCAAAGGAGGGCGACATCCGCCTCACAGTCCCGATAGGCAAGAAGTGCGAGCTCAATGAGCGCTGTCTCCCGACAGAGCAGCTCAAGTCGCTCACTATGTGGGACCTCGAATACAAGACCGGCAACAAGTGCCCTGTTCTTCAGGTAGTCGACAATGATATGTACTTCGGCGAGTATGCAGACCTTGACGGCGAGAAGTTCCACGGCGTCATCGCTGAGGATACCGCGAGCGGCAAGAAGCTCTGCTACGAGGTATCGGAGGAGTACAAGTTCTGGATAATCTGGAACGACCGCGGCTTCAATCATTACTTCTGCCCCGAGCCGATGACAGCTATGATAGACGCGCCCAACCTCTCACTCCCCGCTGATGTTACCGGCTACCGCGAGATAAAGCCGGGCGAATCTTTCAAGTCGCACCAGCGCTTCTTCACAAAGCTGTGATAAGATAATCAATGACTGTTTGAAGGGTGTGCTTTCGGTCTGCTTTTCTGTTAAGGCAAGCGTGCTGAGAGCCTTTACCTAAACTTTTAACTTCTGAAATACGTAAATACACCCCCGGAATCATTTCAGCGAGCCTGCTGCTCCTGTGACCGGGGGTGTATCTGCGTAAAAAAACAAAGCTTGTCTCATTTGGAAAAGAGTCCGGAGGGAAGCCATTATGAAGAACGGCTTCCCTCCGGCAGATAATTATAAAAATTTCTGTATAAACGCAGCGCACAGCGGCTGCGTTTTTTAATACTTGAACTGACCGTTTCCGATGAATTCGCATATGAGCGAATCGCGCGAGACGTCATTTTTATCGAGAGGCGTGAGGGCTTCGAGTACCTTTGTAACATCTGTAAGCTCGGGACAGTCGGTCATCTCACGGAGCTGACCGATGAGCGAATCGCGGTAGACGTTGAGCTCATACGCCATAAATGTGTCGATGTCATAGTCGGAGCGGTGCTTATAAGGCATTATGTATTTGTTTTCGCCGGCTTCGACGCTGCGGAACATATTCATCGTTTCGCGGAGAGAGCGCTTGCGGAAGTTCTTGTCGCGTATCATCCGGCGCATAAGCCGCACCTTTGACGGGTGAAGGATAATATCATCGCAGGTCACACGCGTTCTGACACTGACATAGAGCTTGACGAGCTTGCTGTCCGGAACTGTGATGACCGCCGGATTGAGGGCGTGTATGCCCTCGAAAATGACGAGCTCTCCGGGCTTGCGCCTGAGGAACAGACCCGAGTGGTGCCGCGTGGAATCAGCGAAATTGTACTTGGGTATCTCGACCTCCTCACAGCGCTCGATAGATTCTATCTGGCTGTTCAGCAGGTCCTTGTCGATGCGTTCGGGGGATTCGAGGTCCATTTTGCCGAGTGCGGCGAGCTCCTTCTCCTCGTGAGTGAGGGGACAGAAGTAGTTGTCCATCGAGAGCGTATGTGTTTCGCAGCCTGCCTCGTCGAGCAGCTTTTCGATCATAAAGGCGGTAGTGGTCTTGCCCGAGCCGGAAGGACCGGATAGCAGGATCACAGGCTTTTCGTGGCGTGTGTTGATGATGCTGTCGGTTATTTTCTTCAGCTGGTAGTGATACTCTTCATTCACGGCTTTGACGTAGCCCTTAGGATCAGCGGTTATTCCGTTGTTTATTCTTGTAACTTCTATATTCATAGTATGTCTCCTTGTGCGTAGTAGTAAAAAGAAAGGGCGGACGCTTGCGCCCGCCCTGAGATTCATCTCTGTTCGCAGATAAGCTTGATAGCTGTTCTTTCCTCGCCGTCGATCTGGATATTGGCAAATGCGGGTATGCAGATGAGGTCGATACCTATCGGGGCAAGGTAGCCTCTTGCTATAGCGATAGCTTTGATAGCCTGATTCGATGCACCCGCGCCGACCGCCTGCACCTCAACGGCTTTCTGCTCTCTGATGACTCCGGCAATAGCGCCTGCGACTGAATTTGGTGTTGAATGTGATGATACTTTTAAGACCTCCATAGTGATGACCTCCTGTGAGAATATATTTGCACTTTAAATACCGATACTGAGCGAGAAGCAGTGTGTTCTTTGTATGAAACACAAAAGTTTTCGCAAATAGCGCAATAGTTATAGTACATATGCATATTATAGCACGCTCTTGTCAAGAAATCAATAGTTTGGGGAAAACTTTGTAGATTATCTTATAATCAGGCGTTCAATTTTGTGCGATTTGCCGCATTTTTCGTCAAATTCTACACAAACTCCGCATAAAAAGCAGTCTCCGGACGCCTCTTTGAAGCGGACAGGAGTGTGGAAACGGAAGCGGTCGACAGCCGGCTGTATCTCAACTCCGAGGCAGGAATGCTCGGGACCGGTCATCCCGGCGTCTGTGATATACGCTGTATGACCGGAGAGGACAGCCTCGTCCGCTGTCTGAACGTGGGTGTGCGTGCCGAAGACTCCGCTGACCCTTCCGGCAAGGTAATAGCCCATCGCCTTTTTTTCCGAGGTCGCCTCTGCGTGGAAATCGACGAATATATTTGGCGTCTCTATGTCTGCGAGGAGCGCATCTATCTTAGTGAACGGGTTGTCGAGCTGGTCCATGAATGCAGTTCCCATAAGATTTATCACAGCGACAGAATAAGCGCCCATATCGAGCGTAAATACGCCCTTTCCGGGAGCTCCGCCCTCAGGATAGTTGGCAGGGCGTATGATGTATTCGGTGTCAAAGAGGTCCGAAGCCTCTTTGCGGCGGAATGCATGATTTCCGGTCGTGATGACATCGGCTCCGGCGCGGACGAGCATATCCGCCGAGACCGGTGTTATGCCGTTTCCCTGTGCGGAATTCTCGCCGTTCACGACTGTGATATCGACGGAATACCGGCGTTTGATGAGGCTGAGCTTGGACATAAGAAAATCGCAGCCGGCGCTTCCTACTACGTCGCCGATGAAAAGCAGGTTCTTCAAATTTTTATCTCCGTTCGTATTGATATTATTTATGGGGCAGTTAAGGCAGCACCGCACAAAGTCCGCATAAGGGCGGATAATGAGTACACATTCATTATAACATCGCCGCATAGCACCTGTCAAGGTCGGACAAGGGGCGAATGCGGCGATATTTCGTTTATTCTGGTGTATCGGAGCTGCGGCGCTTCTCTATCGGGAGCTCGACGGTGAACACCGAGCCCTTGCCGGGAGTGCTCTCGGCGCGGACAGTGCCGTTGTGGTAGCTGACGCCGTGCTTGACTATCGACAGACCGAGCCCTGTGCCCTTTATCTTGCGCGAGCGGCTTTTGTCGACGCGGTAGAAGCGCTCGAAAATGCGGCTTATATGCTTTTCGGGGATACCTGTGCCGGTGTCGCTGACTGTGATGATAGCCTTCATCGGGATATGCGATACCTTCACGGAATAGCGTCCGCCGTCGGTGTTGTATTTGATAGCGTTGTCGCAAAGATTATACATTATCTCGCCGAGGATCGTCTTGTTTCCGAGGACGGTGACGTGCTCGCCGACGAGCTCCGAAGTCACATTTTTCGCGTCTGCGCTTATCTGTAGCCGTGATATGGTGTCGGCTGCGAGCTCATAGAGGTCGACCTCCTCGTCCTGATGAGGAACTGAGTCCTCCTCGTCGAGCTTTGAGAGCGAAACTATATCGTTTATGAGGTTGATGAGGCGCTCGGCTTCGTTGCGTATATCGCCGCTGAGCGCGCTGACATCGTCCGGCTTTACCATACCGCTGACGAGCATATCCGAGATGCCGTAGATAGTTGTGAGCGGTGTTTTCAGCTCGTGCGAGACATTCGATGTGAATTCGCGGCGCATAGTTTCGAGCTGCTGCTGCTCCGTGACATCGAGAATGAACACGACTATACCGTTTACGGTATCAGGGCTGTTTGCCGGTGAGGCGATGACCTTCCGCTCGCCGGCGTCCGTGCTCAGCAGGCACTCCGAGCGCCTTCCGCCCATTGCATTCTGTATGCAGCGGCGGAACTGCTCTGTCCGGCAGAGCGAGAAAACGGTGTGGTCGTCATCGTTTTTTTCAGCGCCGAGAAGCGAATATGCAGAGCTGTTGCCGGTGAGGATATTTGCCTTCTGGTCAGCTATCAGGAGTCCCTCGCTCATACTTTCGGTTATGAGGCTGAACTGGTCGCGGCTCTGCTTGAGCTCTATCATCTGGCGGTTTACCTGACCGTTCTGCTTGCTGAGCTTACTGAGGAGCGGAGCGAGCTCGATGTAGCTTTTCTCTATCTTCGGGTGGTCGAGGTCGATATTGTTTATCGGTCTGACGATATGGCGCGAGATGAGCATTGCCGACGCGAGCGAGAAAACTGCGAGCGCAGTCAGTATCACGAGCAGAGTCTGCATATTTTTCAGCAGCATCGCCGGGAGCGAGCGCTGTGCTTCGGAAACACGTATGACAGAGCCGTCCGAGAGCCGCATCGCGTGGTTGAGCGTCCTTGTCATCAGTGTATCGGAATATCGTCTGGAATCGCCCTCGCCGGAGCGCATCGCCTCCTCGACCTCCTGTCTGTCGGAGTGGTCATCGAGGCTCCCGGGGTCCTCGGACGAGTCAAAAATGACGCGGCCGCTCTTGGATATCCACGTCACGCGGACACCGGAAAACTCGGTCTCATCGAGGTATTTGCCGCCGTTCATCTCAATGGCGGACGCTATCATGGCGCAGCTGCTGCGGACGTTTTTGGCGGCTTCCTCTGCCGACTGCCTGTATGAAAATCCCGTGAGCAGGATTATCGCCGCAGTTACAGCTATAAACGAGACCGTGATGATGCTCAGGAATATCTTTTTAGTCATTGCTGTCACCTATCCTGTAGCCGACTCCGCGCACCGTTTCGATGAGGTCGCCGGAGCTTCCGAGCTTTGAACGGAGAGTACGGATATGCACATCGACAGTCCTGCTCTCGCCGGTGAAATCGTATCCCCACACGCTGCTCAGCAGTGTATCGCGTGAGAGCACCTCGCCGCGGTTCTTCATCAGTGTCGCGAGGAGCTCGAATTCCTTCAGTGTAAGAACGAGCTTTTCCTCTCCGCGAAAAGCCTCGTGCCGCGAGGGAATGAGCGTGATGTCTCCGATGGTCAGCCTGCCGGCGTCATTGGTATCGTATGCACGGCGGAGAAGCGCGTTTATGCGGGAGATAAGCTCCATTGCGCCGAACGGCTTTGTGATGTAGTCGTCAGCGCCGCTGTCGAGACCTGTGACCTTGTCGAATTCAGTGGTCTTTGCGGTCAGCAGTATTATCGGCAGCCGCCGCGTGGCAGGCTCTGCGCGGAGCTTTTTCAGTATCGAGATGCCGTCCTCCTCGGGGAGCATAATGCCGAGCAGGAGCAGCTCCGGCGGCTTTTCCGCCATTGCTTTATAGAAGGCGGAGGGTGCGTCGAAGCCCTCGGCGCTGAAGCCGGAGCTCCGCAGCGCATACAGCACGAAATTGCGTATGCCGCCGTCGTCCTCAAGCAGATATATCATAGTTGTCACCTCTGAAAAGCGGCTGTTTACAGCCACTGGATAAATGCGGTCTTGTCGTTGCGGTTGTAGCCGGCACGCTCGTAGGACCGCAGAGTGCTCTCCTCCTTCGAGCCTGTCAGCAGCATCATCTTGTAGCAGTTCTCACGCCTTGCAATGTCACGTGCGAAGTCAAGGCAGGCTGTCGCGAGACCCTTTCCGCGGTGAGCACTGTCGGTTATCACGTTCTCGATGAAGGCGTAGGGACGCTGTCCGCGCGTGAGGTTCGGTATGATCACGCACACGCAGGAGGAAACGATAACGCCGTCCTCCTCGGCGACGATGATATGGTGGTCGGGGTCATCGAGCACTCTCTGCCATACCGACATAAAGCGTTCGTCCTTTTCGGGGAACGGATTGCCGTGGAGCTGCATATAAAGTGTCATAAGTCCGTCGAGATCGGCGGCTGTTATCTCGCGTATCATAAGTTCTGCCTCCTTTGACTTATTATATATAGTATAAGCGATTTGAGGGAAAAATGCAAGGGAAATCAGACAGGTGGTTAAATGCAGCAGAAATGAAAAAGGGCGGAATATCCGCCCTTTTGGTAATCATTTATACAAGAATATGATTTTTTTGGAGGATATCCAATTGAACTCATACTCTATCTCTATAGTTTCAGCATTTACGGGAACTTCAAAATAAACCTTACCTTTTGTTTTTCTTCCTGCTGATAGAGTTGCATCTAAAACATCATCACCGGAATAGCAGTCTTCACAACTGTTGTTATCAGCGAAGCAGTCAAAATCCCATGAGGTAATGAGTTTATCTGAATCAGATATGTTTTCAAATTCAAATTCGCAGTAGATAAACTTGTTCCCTTCTTTGGGTGCGATAAACTGGTTATCACTATTGTACTCTCCACAGGACAGATACGATATCCTCAGATCATTAGTCTCGATCACATCTCCGACATTATATGCCGCCGCCTGAGTTTCGGTTTCATCAGATGCTTTTGTTACAGACTCAGCCGCAGATCCGGATTTTGAAGAGCTTGATACCTCGCTGACCTTGCTCGCTGTTTCTCCTGATCCGGAGCCGCTGCTTACGGCTGCGGCGAAGAAGGAGACAGCTGTGAGTACTGTAGCGATCATATTTATTACCTTGTTATTTTTCATCTTTTTTCCTCCATATCATTTTTATAATCAGGATTGCACAGATCGTTCCTGCTGCATAAGCCGCTAAATCAAATATATCAAACGTTCCCGAAACAATACCCGCTAATTGGAGAAATTCGTATGCTGCCCCCAATACTGAGCATAAGAGCAAACGGATCATTTTTTTGTTATCAAAACAATTGATCGACTGGATCATAAGGCAAAATGAAGCCGCCCAACTCAGATCCGCACCATAGCAGACTATCAATTGTCCCAAGAAGCTGCTTGAAGGCAGCAAGGGGAAACTGTTTTTTAAGAACTGGAATCCACTAAAGAAATATGGCTTATGATTGAATAATAGATAAAACATTGTACCGATCGTCAGAAAAAAACTGAAATTGCGGAACAAACAAGCCTGTTCTTCATATCAAATCACCCTTTCCTGAAATATCTTTATCTATATTATATCATATTCACATACGATATGCAAGTAAAAATTACTTGCATATTTAAGTGTATTATTCACAAAGTTTATACTGTAAAATTTAATTATACCAGCTTGAACGGGAGTGAGTAATTAAATGTTTGAAATAAAGAAGCCGTCCGCTTCCAACAAGACGATACGGATGCCGGATGATCTGATAGCGAGGTTAGAGAGGCTTGCCGCACAAAATGACATCTCATTCAATCAGCTTGTGATACAGTGCTGCGAGTATGCGCTGAATAATATGAAAAAGGAGTGAGGTCATACAGTCACACCATTGTGCTGATCACAAATGCGTCCGGACGAAAAAAATTGTTGCATTGCCTGCATTTTTGTGGTATAATAAATGTACTTTGATCTATGGAGGTGTATTTATGAGTTCCGACCCTTATGGGAATTATACGAGATATTCCATGCTGCGAAGAGCCATATCAACACTTCCGGGAACGAATCCGAACGCCTGATCTCCGGCGTTTGCGGCAGTCCGGCAGCAAAGCTTCTCCGCAGTAAATACTGCGAAAGGAGATGCGCCCGGAAACGGGTGCCGATTTCATATGATAAACTACTACACCTCCGATAACGGCAGGCTCGACCAGGTCGACGAGATCGAGAGCGGCTGCTGGGTATCGGTCATCGACCCGACTCCGCAGGAGATAAAAATGCTCATCGACGATTTCGGGCTGGACAGCGGCTTCGTGAAGTCTTCACTCGATGAGGAGGAGTCGTCGCGTATCGAGCGCGAGGACGATCAGACCCTCATCATCATTGACACTCCCGTTGCCTCGACCGACGAGGACGAGACGAAGATGTTCTACACAATGCCTATCGGCATTATCATCACGGACGAGAACGTTTTCACTATCTCGCTGCACGCTGCACAGATAATCGACGAGGCAGTGCGCGGTGCGATACGCAATCTCCGCCCGACCTTCAAGACACGGTTCGTGCTTCAGATACTTCTGAGGATAGCGGCGCTGTTCCTGTACTACCTGAAACAGATAGATAAAATATCATCTGCCGCAGAGCAGCAGCTCCATGATGCGATGAAGAACGAGCTCCTCATGCAGCTTCTCGCGCTTGAGAAGTCTCTCGTATACTTCTCCACCTCGCTCAAAGCGAACGAGGCGACCATCGAGAAGATATTCCGCGGACGTGTCATCAAGCTCTACGACGAGGATCAGGACCTCCTCGAGGACGTGCTCATCGAGATGAAGCAGGCGATCGAGATGTCCAGCATCTACACGGCTATCCTCTCGAGTATGATGGACGGCTTTTCGTCAGTAATATCGAACAATCTGAACGTCGTGATGTGGCGCCTCACTATCGTCACTATCCTGATGGAGATACCGAATATCATCTTTGCGCTGTACGGTATCAATACAGTGGACCTTCCGTTGCCGTTCACGTGGTTCCCTATTTCGCTGGCGGTATTCCTTACCGCAGTCGCTGCGTTCATACTGATAAAGTGGAAGAAGAAATAGTGTGCTGCTGAGGCGATAGGAAGTCTGATCCTTTAAATTGAAGATACGGTTGCCGAGTCCGGAATAACGGGCTCGGTAATTTTATGCCGCGATACCGGAAAAGGCATATTCTCACGACAAACGGGGATAATATCCGCGAGGTGAGAAAATGACGAGGACTGAACGTGAAAGGCTCCGCCTGATACCGGAGCTTGAAGCGAATATCGCAATGATAAAGGAGATGTCCGGTGGTTCGTCGGACGTGCTGATAAACAGATTCAGAACGGGAGGAATAGAATGTGCGCTCATCTGCTGCGAGGGGATGATGTCGTCACAGACTGCTGCGGAGATGGTGCTGTCACCGATAACCGGCATACCGCCGCAGAGCTCCGCAGCCGGACTGTTCCGCTATATACAGACAGAGCTGCTCCTCTCGACCGACCGTCCGACAGCGAGCGATTATGATACGCTTTTCCGGCTGGTGAATTCGGGGTTTGCCGTTCTTATAGCGGAGGGAGCAGACAGCGCGCTCGCATTCGGCGTGCAGGGCTACGCATCCCGAGGTATACAGGAGCCGTCCGGCGAGGGGAATATCCTGGGCAGCCACGAGGGCTTCACCGAGACCGTCCGCACGAATATGTCACTGCTCCGGCGCAGGCTGAAGTCCCCGGAGCTCGTGATGGAGCTTGAGGTCAAGGGCGAGCGCAGCCGCACGGACATCTGCCTGTGCTATATGCGTGACCGCGTGCCCGAGCGCCTGCTTGAGCGCATACGCCGCTCGCTCAACGGGATAGAGCTCGAATCCGTGCTATCTACCGGATATATCCGCCCTTTTCTTGAGAAGCGAAGCTTTGAGCTGTTCAGCTCGACCGGTATCACCGAACGCCCGGACGTTCTCTGCTCGAAGCTTATAGAGGGCAGAGCTGCTGTCCTCATCGACGGCGTGCCGTATGCGATGATCGTTCCGAGGCTGCTGTGCGAGAGCTTCCACACTCTCGATGATTATGCCTATAAGCCGTACTATGCGGTTTTCAGCAGGTGGCTGAGATACGGTGCATTCATCGTCGCCGTGCTGCTCCCGGCAGTATATACCGCTGTCGTTATGCATCACCCGGAGCTCCTCAACAGCACGCTGCTGATGCTGCTCGCGGAGGCGGAAAAGAGTGCTCCTCTGCCGATACTTGCCGAAGCTCTGATAGTTCTGCTGATGTACGAGATGATCCGTGAGGCAGGGATACGTCTGCCGAAGCCCGTCGGAGGAGCTGTGAGCATAATCAGCGGTCTCATCATCGGAGATGCCGCCGTAAAATCGGGACTTGTCAGCACTCCGCTGCTGACGGTGACGGCGCTTGCGGTACTTGGCGGACTCGTTGTCCCCGACCTTGCACCGCAGGTGACGATACTCCGCTTCGCATTTCTTGCTGCCGGCGGTATAATGGGAGTTTTCGGCATAAGCCTGCTCGCCTGCGCAGTGCTCGTGAATGTCTGCGCGACTGAGGATTACGGCTTTCCGTTCACAGCTCCGCTGTCGCCGTTCTCGGCGGCAGGAACGGGCGACACGGCAGTCCGGCTCGGTATGCGGAGAATGCTCCGCCGCGGCTTCACGGTGGAGGGCTACTATGAACAGGATAAGTAGGTATCAGCTTGCGGCGCTCCTGCTCATCGGCGACGCATTTGTGCTGTTCTGCCTTCCGGGGCGGATATGCGTGATGACGGCAGCAGGATTTGCCGCCGGGAGCATATTGCAGCTCTTCATCGCTCTTCCGCTCGCACGTCTGTACGACCGCGGCTTCACCCTCACAGACAGCGGAAGGGCGGTCAGGCTCGGACTTCTTGCCTGTGTGCTGCTGTGGGGCGGAACGATGTTCGCGATGCTGTGGCAGACGAGCTCCGTCATATATATCCCATACGAGGATTCTGGGACGTGGGGACGTTTCCTTGTCGGCGGACTTATCGCGGCGGTGTGTATCTACATCTCCTCATCGGGGATAAAGGCGCTCGCACGCTCGGGAGCTATTGCAGCCGGACTCGGTGCGCTCTGCGTGATGACAGTCGTAGTGAGCGCGTCTGTGCAGTCCGACCTGAACAATATCCTCCGCCCCGTGAGGAGCGATCTTCCGGCTGAGCTCATACGCGGCTTCGGAGCGAGCGGCGGACTCGGGAGCTTCGCTGTGCTGATGAGCTTCACAGAGGGCAGCAAGGTGCGCGGTGCGGCACTGTATTTCGCCTGCAAGGGACTGCTTTCGGGCGTGGTGCTGTTCACTGCCGTTGCCGTTGCCGGCGGTATTATGGAAGTCGCGGACTTTCCCGTCACAGCGGCGGCGCAGCTCTCGCAGCCGTTCCCGGTACAGCGCACTGATTCACTGTTTATGGTGGTATTTTCCGTATTCGCGGTCTTTTCGGCAGCGGTTCAGGCATCGGCAGCAGAGTACCTTATGGCGCGGACGATACCGCAGCTGAAGCGTTTTCGGTGCACGCTCGCACTCATCATAATGGTATCCGCTGGAGCTGCCATAGACTCTGCGGAAGCAGGGATGCGTCTGTTTGCGGCAGCAGCTCCGGCGGCTCTGCTTGCGGCTCCGGCTGAGATGCTGGTGAGAGGAGGTCTGAGGAAGCGGAATGAAGCTTAAACTTCTCTCGTTGCTGCTTTCGGCAGGACTGCTCACGGGCTGCGCATCTGACGGAAATGTCAGCAACAAGCGCTATCTCCGCGCTGTTTCTGTCGGCAGAGATACGGTGACGCTCTCTTTTTTTCCGGACGGGAGCGATAATGTCACGGTTTGTGCCGACTCACCCGCGCAGGCACGAAGATCGGCTGAGCTCGGCGGCGGAAGGAAGATATTCACCGGCTATACCGAGCTCGTCATACTCGACGGCTGCGAGAATCCGGAAGTGCTTGAATTTATGCTTCACGAGTGGAAGGTATCGCCTTCGTGCATGATCGCGTGTCCGGAGGGGAGCGGTGATGAGCTGCTCACCGGAAGGTCAGCGGAGGAGCTCGAAGGAGCAGTGAAGCTTGCGCAGGAGCAGGAGCTCGTCGGCAGATGTGACATCGTTACAGTGCTCGGCGCATTGCTCACCGGCGACAGGAGAGCCGAGGTGCCCGAGCTCTCGGAGCATGGCTTTTCAGGCACGATAGTAATAGAATAAACGGGACGCCCTGTCCCGTACATAAGGAGAATGTATATGAAAAATGCAACGAACTGCGAGACCTGCACGAACTACGTCTATGACGATGAGTTCGACTGCTATGTCTGTCTCGTCGACCTCGACGAGGACGAAATGGCACGCTTCATTCAGGGCACGAACTATTCCTGCCCGTACTATCGCCTCGACGACGAATACGGCGTTGTACGCCACCAGAACTGACCGGCTCCTGTGTGCCTCCCTTAACGGAAAAAACGTGCTGCCGGGCGGTATACCAACGGCACATTTCCTGTGACCTGCAAAACCGGCTGAATGGACACTCCTTTTGTGTTGCTTCTATTAGCGGAAAAGTGTGGTTACCGTGCTGCAAAGTAACGCCTTATATTTGGTAACTTGCGGAACTGGCGGAAGGGACACCCTTCACGCATTTTCTTCGTTTATCCTGCATATGTATTACTGTCCGCAGAATAGACGAAGGAGTGATGCGCTTGAAAATACCACCCGCTCAGCGGGCAGTCACACTGGGACGGTACATAATAGATAACAAGGCGACCGTCCGTGCCGCTGCAAAGCAGTTCGGCATATCCAAAAGCACGGTCCACAAGGATGTCAGCGACAGACTGAAAAAGGAGGACCCCTGCCTGTTTGAGCAGGTCAAGGACGTCCTCGAGGTAAACAAGCAGGAACGCCATATCCGCGGCGGACTTGCGACACGTGAGAAATACAGGGAGCTTGCAAAGCACAGAAGGGTGTCCCTTCAGCCGGTTTCGCAGGATAGTGAATATGTACCATAACTTTATGGCACGGCAGCTCACTATTTCCGTTAAGGGCAGCAAATAGAAGGGTGTCCCTTTGCTGCCCTGAGCGGAGAATATATATGAAAAACGGCAGTCTGGTACCCCGTTGCCTCTGCGAAGCTGTTCACGGGCAGCACCGGTGCATTACTGTCATCAGCCACTCCGAGCGGCGGATACCACACTGCTGTTTACTTCTATTCTATGCAGAAAATCGCAAAAGGCAACAAAGAAAAATCTTACAGCACTAAATTTTAATATTTTAACGTTATGACGGCGTGCAGACGGAACTGCCCGCACAGAATTGTGTTACTGTTGTAGCAATTCTGTAACCTGCGGATACTGAACTGTATTCAAAACTTGACCTTCGTGTTATTGCATTCCGGCGGTATATGGGCTATAATAGGGTCAGAGAACAGAGAGATGAACATAAAGCTAACAACCGTTTCCGCGCCCTCTATACCTCCGGGCGTTTTATAAACACACCTTTTCAGATAAGAACGGCTGCCGTGGGAATACCTGCGGCGGCTGTTCTTTTTTTGCTGTTTTTTGTGAACTTTCTGAAAAGCCCTTGAAAAATGCGGCGGATTCTGCTATTATTATTACGTATTGCATTTGAAAGGAAGCTTAAAATGAAAAATCTTATCAGAAAGATAGTTTCGGTATTCCCGAAGCCTATCGAGGACCTCTATCTGAAATACGAGGATAAGTGGCTCTATATCTTCTTCGGCGGACTTACAACTGTCGTAAGTTTCGTTTCGGCAGGCTTTGCGAAGTGGGTGCTCGAGAAGTGGGGCGGCTTCGGTGATGATGCTGTAAGCGATATAAGCACAGTATTCTCGTGGGTGTGCGCGGTCACTTTCGCTTACCTCACCAACAGGGTATGGGTGTTCGATTCGACCACAAAGGGCGTGAAGAACCTCATCATCGAGGGCGGAAAGTTCTACGGCGGAAGAGTATTCACTCTTGCGGTCGAATGGATAGTGATGAGAGTCGGCTTTGCGTGGCTCGGCATCAACTACTGGGTAGTGAAGATCTTCGCGAACGTAGTCGTGCTCATTCTCAATTACGTCATCAGCAAGGTGTTCGTTTTCCGCAAGGGAAAGGAGCAGGAGGCTGTCTCGCTGAAGAAAAAAGAGGAATCGGATGGCTGATACCGTTAAAATAGGAAAAGCTGTGATAAAGCGCACAGCTGCACTTGCTCCGATGGCAGGCGTTGCAGACAGGGCTTACCGTCTTATGTGCAAGCGCTTCGGTGCGGCATATGCCGTGAGCGAGATGGTCTCGGCGAAGGGCATATGCTACAGCGACCGCAAGACCGCGGAGCTTTGCACGGTCACGGACGAGGAGCGCCCGATGGCTGTCCAGCTTTTCGGGAGCGAGCCCGATTTTATGGCTGAGGCTGTGAAGATAGTGCTTGACTACCGTCCCGACATAATCGACATAAATATGGGCTGCCCCGTGCCGAAGGTGGTAGGGACCGGTGCCGGCTCGGCGCTGATGAAGGACATCGGACTTGCGGCGGATATAACTGCGGCTGCTGTAAGGGCGGCAGGAGATGTCCCGGTGACAGTGAAGATACGCAGCGGCTGGTCGGCGGATACGATAAACGCTCCGGAAATGGCAAAGGCGCTCGAAGCGGCAGGCGCTGCCGCGATAGCAGTCCACGGAAGGACACGTGACCAGTTTTACAGCGGGACTGCTGACATAGGCGTTATCCGCGATGTGAAGCAGGCTGTGAGCATACCGGTCATCGGCAACGGCGACGTTACAGACGCGGATTCGTGTATGAGGATGTACCGCGAGACAGGCTGTGACCTTGTGATGATAGGTCGCGGGAGCTACGGTGATCCGTTCGTGTTTGAGGAGATAGAGGCTCGGCTCAGTGGGCTCACCTACAAGCCGCCGACCCTTGAGGAGCGGATGAGCGTTATGCTCGAGCATATCCGTATGATGCTGGATATGAGCCCGAAGAACGAGGAAATGGCTATGCATGAGGCGAGAAAGCACGCAGCGTGGTATATGAACGGCTATTACGGCTCGGCAAAATTCCGCGGAAGATGCTATCAGCTCTCGTCTTACAGCGAGGCTGAAAACCTCGCAAAAGAGTTCATCGAGCTGCAAAACAGCAGAATAGACAAAAATAATGCCAAAAATTCGTGAAAACTGACTATAAACGTGTGAGGCACAATCTGTCAGTCCGACAAATGGCTAAAAATAGGCGTTTATCCGCCTTAATCCAATTAATTAGCAAATAAAACTGACTGTAATTATGCAGTCCAATCATACAATTAGTAATTGCAAAAGCAAAAACAATGTGTTATAATATAGTTGCGGAAGTGTCCCTTCCGCTTTGAAAGGACGATTAAGATGAAGTTGAGAAAAGGTCGTGCCGCAGCTGCTCTTGCAGTGCTGGCAGTCATTCTTGTATCGGGTGTTGGCTGTGCTACGAAGGTAGTGGGCGGCTCGGGCGAGCGAAGCGAGTCATCTGCCGGCGGAGAAGCCCGGCAGGCGACTACCGAGGCTGCAACCGAAGAGCCGACAACAGAGCCTGTCCCGGAGGACAAGCGCGTTCACGTCGTTGCTGCCGGCGATAACCTCATCCACTATTCCGTTTACAAGAACGCCGAGAAGCTCGCCGGACCCGGTGAGAACTTCGATTTCAAGCCGCTCTACGAGAATGTGAAGTACATCGTGGAGGGCGCTGATGTCGCTATCCTCAATCAGGAGACGATAATCAGCCAGAGCAATGAGATAAGAGGCGCAAACGGCGGCGCTCTGCTGTTCAACTCCCCTCCGGAGGTCGCAGACGCGGTGATAGATCTCGGCTTTGACGTATTTACAATGGCGAACAACCACCTGCTCGATTTCGGTCCGGACGCGCTTGAGGAGTCGATAAACTTCTGGAACCAGAAGGCTCAGGAGAATGACCTGACGGTCCTCGGCGCTTACCTCAATGAGGAGGACGCGAACAATATCCGTATCCGTGAGGTGAACGGCGTAAAAATAGCCTTCCTTGCGTATGCCGAGCATATAAACGGCTTCAGCTTCCCCGAGGGCTGTCCGCTCAGAGTAGTTATGAACTATGAGGAGGACGTCATCGAACGGCAGATAAAGGAAGCCAAGGAAAAAGCCGATGTTGTCATCGTTTCCGCTCACTGGGGCGTTGAGGATACCCACCTCGTTTCAGAGGACCGTATCCAGCTCGCAAACAAAATGGTGAACTGGGGCGCGGACGTTATCCTCGGCTGCCATACACATACAGCTGAAACTATGGAATGGATAACACGCGAAGACGGTACGAAGGGCTTCGTTTACTACTCGATGGGCAACTTCATCTGCTGCCAGACCGACAATTTCAACCTCGTCGGTGAGATGCCCGATTTCGACATCGTTATGGACGGCGAAACAGGTGAGATAACACTTGAGAACGTCGGTGCGATACCGAACATAATCCACTATGAATCGCCGGATTTCGCAAACCTCAGAGTTTATCCCTACAGCAAGTATACACCCGAGCTTGCCGCAAGACACGGCGTGCCTTATGCGGTGCCTCAGGGCACTTATACAAGCTTCAGCTGGGACATTTTGAATGACATACTGAATGAGAGTATGCCGGCTGAATTTCAGAAGTTGGATAAATAATCAAATTTGTTCATAATGTATTTACAAAGACAGTTTCAGAAGAATTTTTGATAAATTTTCTCATTGTGCAAACCGTGCAAAAATCAGGTAGAATGTTTAGATAAAATACCAAAAAGGGAATAAACCTATTTACTTTTTTTCTGACCTGATATATAATGAAATCGTGAATAAATATGGATTTTGGGATTAAGAATTCCGTCACGGCAGTGTGATGCGTCTTATGATTAATCACTACGGCTGAGAGCCTGATGTACGGGTGCGGTGTGTACATATTCCGCAGGTTGTACGGACAGCTTACGACTGAGCCGGACTGTGTTTGTTCATGTCGCGGTTTTCGCCGACAGGCAGCCCGAGGGCTGCACTCTAAGACACGATATAATAAAAGGGGCAACCTGTTCCTTTGTTATATAACATTAATGAAGAAGGAGGAAAAAATCATGAAGACAAAAAAGATAGTCATCGGAGCTATGGCTGCAGCGATGCTTTCACTTTCCGTCTGCTCGATCGCGCCCGCTGTAGCGGCTGACGAAACAGTGCAGATTTCCGTCAGCAAGACGACAGCAGAGGCAGGAGGGGAGTTCAAGGTGGATGTATCCCTGGCTGATATCCCGACTACTGGTCTCCAGTGCTGCAACTTTGCAATCAAGTACGATCCTAAGGTTCTTACAAATCTGAAAATCACTGCAGGTACGTTGGCAGGAACTGTAAGTGGTGATGCTTCATCATCCATGCTTCCCAATTTCAACGACTATTCTCAAGAGGGGCTTATCAGCGTAATGTGGTCCACATCAGTTGATGATGCGTCCAAGTGGCTGAAAGGTGAGGGCACTTTCTGTACGATCACCGGTACTGTTGCTGCTGGCACAGCTAACGGCACAGTTTCTGAGATCACAGTTCTTCCTACATCGCGTGAGACCTATGACGGTTCCGGCGTGATGAACGATGCGTTTGACTGTGGTTACCTTAAAGATGGCGTTAAGGTAAACTTCAACGTTAAACCCAACGCAGGCAGTGTCACAATCGGCAGTGAAGTTGTTACAACTACTACTACAACAACACCCCCTGAAACAAAAACAACTACTTCAAGTGAAAAGCCCGCAGTTTCACTGAGAGGCGACGCTAACCTTGATAACAAGGTTTCAGTAGCCGATGCAGTAGCTATTCTCCAGTCTATCGCTAACAAGGACAAGTACGCACTGAAGCCTCAGGGCGCAGTAAACGGCGATGTTGAAGGCAACAACGATGGTATCACCGGTGCAGATGCACTCAGGATCCAGAAGTGGGATGCCGGCGCAATCACAACTCTTTGATTAAGCGATCAGCCAAAGTCTGAAGATTATCTGATTTGTCCCCCTTACAAAGGAATACAAACCCAAATCATAAGTTATTAATAGGCGTAAAAACCTAAAGAAAGGAATTATTACAAATGAAGAAACTTATTTCTGCAGCTGCTTCACTTGCTATGGCTGCATCGATGGTAAGCTCAGCTGTTCCTTTTATCACAGGTGCTGCTGACGCATCTAAGGGCTTCGAGCTCCGCGCTTACGTTGATAAGAACGGCAAAGAGGTAAGCACAACCGTATCTGCTGACGCTATCAAGGCTGGCGCAGTAACTGTTCCTGCAGGTGTTTTCCTCACAGAGAACACTCCTGATTGTGATTCACTCACAGCTCAGTTCACAGTAAAGTCGGCTGACGGCAACGCTTCCAACGACTATGTTACATTCAAGAAGCATCAGGCTGGTGACGAGTACTTCGCAGATAAGCAGTCAGTAACTCTTGCTGACGGCAGCAGCGGAAGCACAACTTCACTCATCGGCTTCGCTGGTACTATCGTAAACGACGAGTACGACGGAGATTTCTTCAACCCTTCAGTTAAGGGTCAGTGCTTCGCAGAGGCAAACTCCAAGTCTGCTGGTACAGATAACGCATTCGGTTCATTTGCTATGACAGCTCCCGGCAACGGCAAGGGCTACAAGTGGTCCGGCGCTAAGTCAGATTCTTACCCTGTATACGTAGTAGACGTTGTATTCGCTCAGAATACTCCTGCTGGTACATACAGCATCGAGTTCTGTGACTACGTTCCCGAGGCAGAGCATCCGGATAACTACTCCTGCATGATCGAGTCTCCTGCTGGCAAGATGACAACAAAGTCAGGCAACCTCACACTCAAGAACCTTGAGATCAAGGTCGAGGGTGCTTCTGAGCCTCAGGTTACTACAACAACAACAACTAAGACTCCTGAGACAACTACAACAACTACAATCGCTACAAGCGATCCCGGCACACAGTCTGAGGTAGATACTAAGTTCATTGTTAAGCCCAAGGACGCTGAGGTAAACGCTGGCGAAGATGTTACTATCGACATCCTCTGCGAGAACGGCAGCAACCGTAAGGTAGCTCAGTTCATCGCTCAGGTAATCGACGAGAACCTCCCTGTTAAGGGCGCAACAGCTACAATGAAGAGCACAAAGTGCTCTGCTGTTGGCGGCACACACATCTACGAAGAGCTCAACGGCACATGGTACTGCGATACTCTTGAGGACGGCGAACCCCAGGAGATCAACACAGACAGACCTGTAGCAAGATACACAATTTCTATCCCTGCTGACGCTGCTTCCGGCGAGTACGAGTGGAAGCTCGACAGATTCCACGTAGTTGAGAACGGTTACGACGCTATCGAGTTCGACGCTAACCTCCAGACTGGTAAGCTCAAGGTAAACGGTACAGCAGTAACTACAACAACTACAACTGAGACTCCTGAGACAACAACTACAACAACAACAACTAAGACAGATGCTCCCGAGACAACTACAACTACAACAACTACAAAGGCTCCTGGCGATGTAGTTTACGGCGATACAAACTGCGACGGCAAGGTCAACATCGCTGACGTAGTAGTTCTTAACAAGTGGCTCAACGATGCAGCTTCTTACGATATGAAGCCTCAGGGCAAGATCAACGCTGACTGCTGCGATGCAAAGGGCGGCGAAGGTCTCGACGCTAACGACTCTGACGCTATCATCAAGAGCATTGTTCACCTTGTAAAGGCTCTTCCCTGCACAGCTGCAGATCTTAAGTGATCAGGTGCGGAGAACACAATAAAATAGAGCAAATGCTCGGAAAGGAAATGCACAAATGAAGAAACTGCTTGCGGCAGTTACGTCCTTCGCGATGAGCGCTTCGCTCATGTCAGGTGCATTTGCTTCTTCCTTTAATGTTAGTGCTGCCGGCAGATACTCTGCTGTGCAGCCTAACGTTAGTATAGGCGAAGTAACGGACGTTTCTGTCAATAAAACTGCTCAGGCTGACTTCGTTGTAACTCCTGAAGAGGTCTCTGTTAAGCCCGGTGAAACAGTCAGAGTTCAGATCTTTGCTGATCCCGGTTCTCACAAGGCTGGCACTCTTATCGTAGAGCTCAAGGATTCTGATCTCCCCCAGGGGATCACATCCACTGTCACAGATGGTGATCTGCGCTGCAGAGCTGTAAGCGGCGTTTATACCTTTGAGAAGCTTAACGGAAGATATTATTGCGATACCCTTTCGGACGGCGAGCCTATGACGCTCAACCCCGAGAGACCGATCATCGCATTCACACTCTCTGTTCCCGCAACTGCTGAACCCGGAGATTATGAGTATAATCTCTCACATTTCCACGTTGTTGAGGACGGTTATAACGGCGTTGAGTTCGACGCAACTATCAATCCCGGAAAGATCCATATCCTCGGTGCTGGTGAAACAACACCCGCAACCACGACTCAGGAGACCCCCGGCACTACTAAATCCAACGACACAACAAATGTTGCTGCTACAACAAAGACTCCCGACCCGAGTCTTAACATCGACTCCGGCTTCGTTGTTACTCCTAAGGACGTAACAGTTGCTGCCGGTGAGGATGCAACCATCGACATTATGTGCGAGAACACAAGCGGTAGAAAGGCTGCACAGTTCATCGTTAGAGTTGACGATGCAAACCTTCCTATCAAGGGTGCTACATCTACAATGGCAAGCACACGCTGCTCGGCTGTTTCAGGTACTCACGTATACGAAGAGCTCAACGGTACATGGTACTGCGATACTCTCGAAGAGGGTGAGCCCCAGTCGATCGACACAAGCAAGCCCGTTGCAAGATTCAAGATCAGCGTTCCCGCAGGCACAACTCCCGGAACATACACATGGTATCTCGACAGATTCCACGTTGTAGAAAACGGATACGAAGCTATCGAGTTTGATGCAACTATCAAGCCCGGTAATATCACAGTAACAGGCGGCGGCGAGACTGAGCCTGCTACTACTACTTCAACAACTACTACCGACAAGGGCGACAAGCCCGTTGAGATCGATGCTGGATTCATCGTAACTCCCGCTGACGTTGAGGCTGAGCCTGGTCAGGATGTTACTATCGACATCATGTGTGAGAACACAAGCAACCGCAAGGCTGCACAGTTCATCGCAAGAGTTGACGATGAAAACCTTCCTATCAAGGGCGCTACTGCTACAATGAAGAGCACAAGATGCCCTGCTGTATCAGGCGTTCACGCTTATGAGGAGATCGAGGGTACATGGTACTGCGATACTCTTGACGAAGGTGATCCTCAGGAGATCGATACAAGCAAGCCCGTTGCAAGGTATACTATCTCTATCCCCGAAGATGCTAAGCCCGGCGACTACGAGTGGAAGCTTGACAGATTCCACGTTGTAGAGAACGGACACGATGCTGTCGAGTTCGATGCAACTCTCAAGTCCGGTCTTATCAAGATCAAGGGCGATGTGACAACAACATCTTCAACAACTACAACTACTACAAGCACAACAACTTCTGGCGAAGTTACAGCTGTTTCAACTCCTACAACTACACTTCCTGCTGTCAATGGCTCCGTTTCATGGAAGATCCCGACAGTAAAGGCAGCTCCCGGTGCATCTGTAAAGGTTGCAGTTGCAGTTGACGGTGCTAACGACCTCGCAGTCGCTGGCGCTCAGTTCAAGATCAATCCTGCTTCCGGCGTTTCTTATGTATCCGTAGCTGATACTTCTGATGCTTACGGTGCAAAGGCTGTCGGAAACGGCGATACAAACGAATATGCATTCGGCGAAGGCAAGGGTGCTGGCAAGGTCGGCGCTGACGGTGCGACTGTTATTGAGGTCACATTCAAGGCTCCTACAACTCCCGGCACATATGCTCTCAAGTGGGCAGATGCTTTCGTAAGCGACACTAACGGAAACGATATTACCGATAAGGTAACTCTCACAGACGGTGCTATCATCGTTGACGAGGCTATCTCCGGCAATGTCACATGGAAGATCCCGACTGTCCACACAGTTGCAGGCAAGGACGTTACTCTTGCAGTTGCTGTTGAGGATCCCGAGAATTCCGCACTCCCTGTAGCTGGCGCACAGTTCGTTATCAAGCCTTCTCTCACAGTCGGCAACACAGCTGTAAGCGAGCAGTCAACAGGCTACAAGTCAGCTATCGTATTCAACAAGGAAACTAATGAATACGCATTCGGCGAGGGCGTAGGCAAGGGCATTGCAGCTACTGACGGTTCAGCAGTTGTAAGTGTTACATATTCTATCCCCGCTGGAACAGCTCCCGGAACCTACCCCGTAACATGGGGCAAGGACGCATTCATCTCCGATACAAACGGAAATGACATCACTTCGAGCGTTACACTTGTCGACGGCGCTATCATCATCGACGATGATACAGTTGACGGCGATGTTACTTGGACTATCCCCGAGAAGCACGCTAAGCCCGGCGACACAGTTGAAATGGACGTTCTCGTTAAGGTAGGCGAAAAGAACCTCGCTGTAGGCGGTGCTCAGTTCAATATCAAGCAGGCTGCTCCTATTGAACTCTCATCTGCTTCCGGTTCTGACGGCTACAAGGCTGCTCTCGTTTACAACAAGGGCACATTTGAGTTCGCATTCGGCGAAGGCAAGGGCGCAGGCATCGAGGCTGAAGACGGCTCTGCTGTTCTCAAGCTCACATACACTGTTCCCGAAAATGCTGAGCCCGGCACATATCCTGTTGCATGGTCTGATGCATTCATCAGCGATACAAACGGAAATGAGATCACAGGTTCAGTAACACTTGTTGACGGTGCTATCATCATTGATGAGGAGACTACTACAACATCTTCTACAACAACAGAAGAGAACACCGATACAACAACTACAACTTCCTCAGATGTTCCTGTTGACACAACAACTTCAACATCTACAACAAATGACGGCGAGGAAACAACAACAACTACTACTATCACAGCTCCGGCAGGCGCTATCCTCTGGCAGATCCAGAGAGTAGAGGCTACACCCGGCGAGACAGTAAGTGTTCCCGTACTCGTTCGTGATCCCAACGGAGTAAAGCTTCCTATCGGAGGCGCTCAGTTCGGCGTAACTGCTGCAACACCTATCGTATACGACAGCGTATCCGGCAGCTCAGCAGCTTACAAGTCTGACATCGTTGCTAATCCTTCAACCTTCGAGTTTGCATTCGCAGACGCTAAGGGCGGAGAGCAGATCGGCACTGATGGTTCAGAAGTATTCGTTCTCTCTTACAAGGTTCCCGAGGGCACAGAAGCCGGCGAATATCCTGTAGAGTGGACAAAGGCATTCTTCAACGTTTCGTCTGCTGACGGTGTTGATATGACAAGCAGCATCATCTGCCTCGACGGTGCTATCATCGTTAAGGATCCTGATGAGACTACAACATCTACATCAACTACAACAACAGATCAGCCTGGCGAAGACACAACAACTACAACAACTACTACAACAGAAGTTCCCGAGGAAACTACCACAACTACAACTCTTACAGTTGCAGAGGGAGCTATAGTATGGCAGGTAGAGACAGTCAAGGCTCAGCCCGGCGACGAGGTAGAGCTTGACGTGATCGTGCTCGATCCCAATGGTACAGCTCTTGAGGTCGGCGGTGCTCAGTTCATTATCAATAATGAAGGCGACATCGCTCTCGTAGGCGGTACAGGTTCTGACGGCTACAGTGCAGCAATTGAGTCCGGCGTGGACGGCGACGCAAACAGATTTGCATTCGCTCACCCGAAGGGCACAGGCGTTGCAGCAGCTAACGGAGCTAAGGTGATAAGACTCACGTTCAAGGTTCCCGAGAATATCGCTGACGGTACATACCCTGTATCTCTCGCAGAGCTGTTCGCATCTGATACGAACGGTCTCGACATCACAAAGCACATCCTTGCACTTCCCGGTGCTATCGTAGTTGAGAAGGAAGTTACTACAACTACTTCTACAACTGGTACAACAACTACCAGCACAACTACAACCACAACTCAGACAACCGCTTCTACAACTGAAGAGGGCGAAACAACAACTACTACAACCGTAACAGCTCCGGCAGGCGCTATCATCTGGCAGATCCAGAGAGTAAAGGCTGAGCCCGGTGAGATTGTAAAGGTTCCCGTACTTGTTATCGATCCTAACGGAGTAAATCTCCCCGTAGGCGGTGCTCAGTTCGGTATCAAGGCTGTAACTCCTATCGTATACGACAGCGTATCCGCTAAGGCAGACGGCTACAATTCTGACCTTGTTGCTAACCCGTCAACATTTGAGTTTGCATTCGCAGACGCTAAGGGCGGTTCAAATGCAGCAGCAGACGGTGCTACAGTTCTTACTCTCACATATCAGGTTCCCGAGGGAACAGCTGACGGCGAGTATCCTGTAGAGTGGACTAAGGGCTTCTTCAATGTATCTTCTGAGGACGGCGCTGATATGACAAATCAGATCATCTGCCTCAACGGTGCTATCATCGTAGAGACACCTGTGACGACTTCAACAACAACTCAGACAACTGGTCCCGATACAACTACAGACACAACTACAGAAACAACTGAGACTACAGATACAACTGCTACAACGTCGACATCAACTTCTCAGACAACTGGTGAAGATTCGACAAGCACAACAACTGAGTCTACAACAACTGAGGATCCTAACAAGACCACAACAACATCCTCTACATCTACAACTCAGACAACTGCTTCCACAACTGGGGAAGGCGAAACAACAACAACTACAACCACAACAACTATCCCTGCTGAGGGCAAGCTCGTTGCAACTGCAACAGTAGTTGACGGATTCTACTTCAACCACGACAGCAGATCCTTCAATGCAGGTCATGTATCTGATCTCTCCATCAAGCTCGTTAAGGCTGATGGAACATCAGAGGACGTAGCGGTTGATACAAGCCTCATCACATTCAAGGAGCAGGTAAGCGGCAAGGATAATCCTATGGAAGCTTACAGAGAAGAGCAGACGAACTTCACTTACATCGTTGATGTACTCTACGACGGCAAGCCGCTCGAGGGTGCAGACGGCAAGCCTATGACATTCAAGGCTTACATCGGTGTAAAGGGTGACTCTAACCTTGATAACAAGGCAGATGCAAAGGATGCATCGAATGCGCTTGCATTCTACTCCAAGGCATCCGTAATGCAGGAGGGTGACAGCTCTGATAATATCAGACTCAATCCTGATGCAAACGAGATCATCAATAACAACCCCGACCTCGACCTCGACCAGTTCGGCGCATTCCTCGTAGACGTTGATCAGGACGTATACGATCTCGACAACTGGAAGACTAAGAAGAGCGGAAGAGTTATCGACGCTAAGGACGCAAGTGCTATACTCGCATTCTACTCCAAGATGTCCACAAGCGCTACAGACGCTCAGGAGACTTGGAACGAAGTTCTTGCCAACTATGGCAGAAAGGAAAAGATCCAGGACTTCCTTATGAAGTAATGGTCTGAACCGAATAACTACAACAAACCGGACCTTGTGTCCGGTTTGTTTTTTCTAAGAATTACCGCTTGACTCTGCCGTGCAGAAGTAATATAATGTGATTGAGCGGAGGCGGCTATGTACTTGCAGGTACAATGCGCTAAAATGCTTGTTTTGCATTTTTACACAAAAAACGGGAGCGCGAAACAGGCGAAAAACAATAGAATGTATGTAATAAAAAGGGTAAATAATACAGAGAGTCAATATTCCGTAAAAATAGCCGTTAGCAGGCATAATTGATTGTGAAATACATACAAAAATGGTAATGATTAATCGTCAATTATTTTTTTGAAAATTACGTTGTTTTTCTTGACTTATCCGGCATTGTGTGATAAAATGTAGATATGAATTTTCGGGAGGACTATGGGATAACTGCCTGTATATGACCCGAAAATGCAATCTGAAAAGCAGGTCTTGTACAAAGAACCGCCGTTTCAGGTAAAAAAAATGTTAGAGAGGTATAGAACAATGAAGAACTCATTATTCAAAAGAGCATTTGCTGCAGCAGCTGCTGTACCGCTTGCTCTTACTCAGTGCCTGACTGTTGCTAATGCTGCAAGCATCAACAACGCTGACATTGCAGCTGTTGAAGCTGAGACAGTTGCAGCAGATAATAAAACAGTTACACTGAACGGCGAGGGTGGACTTGTTTACATCACTCCCGGTAAGGAAGCAGACGGCAACGACTACTACGAGAAATCCGGCGACGACGCAAACGGCTACACTTTCGTTAAGGATTCCACATGGAACGAAACTGCACTCGGCAAGATCACAAGCATCACAAAGAAGAGCGGAAAGATCGACATTTCCGAGTTTGTTGCAGAAGCTGTAAAGCGTGCCGGCAATCACAAGGATACAGCAGCTAAGATCGCTGCAAACCTTGGAGATGTAAATTATACTATCAGCAACGAGGGCGACATCACTCTCACTTGTGAGCTTTCTGATGTAGTTCCTTCACTTACAGCCGGTGACGCCCGTTATGCAGGCATCACAGTTGCTGGTACTCTTACAGCTGTCATCAAGGGTTCATCTCTTGACGATACAAAGGTAGAAGGTGAAGTATACTTCACAGCTGACAATGGTAAGATCTACAAGGGAACAGCTATGGCTGACTACGCTCTTGCTAAGATCGATGAGCTCAAGGCTGCTTCCGCTGACGGCGAGCTCACAAAGGAAGCTGTCTACCTTGAGAAACAGCTCAAGAAAGTAAGCGCTTGGACAGACAAGGCTCTTGCTAAGACAACTGAAGAGAAGACTTACGCTTCATTCCCTGAGCTCGTTGCTGCTGCTAAGGCAACAAGATACGCTAAGAAGGCTGAGGCTAAGTTCAAGAAGGAGATCCCTTCTTCCGCTACTGAGGCTGCTTCAAACGCTACAGTCATCAAGTATTACGACAAGGCTATCTCAAAGCTTAACAGCGGCGCTGGCATAGATGTTCAGATCTCTGCTAAGGAGCTCGGCGAATTTGCTGACGCTATCAAGAATATCAAGGCTCAGCTCAATGCTGGTACAGCTACATTCTACGGCGAGTTTGATGACGATGAGACAAGCGCAGTTGCTGAATACTTTATGTCAGAGTACGGTCTTGAGGTCACAAAGTCATACAAGACTGTTGATGTAACTGCTGATTACTCCGGCATCAAGAACGGTGAGGCTTCTGTTGATTTCCAGATGAAGAGAGTTGTTGAGGCTGTAACAACTACAACTACTACAACTGAGACAACAACAACTACTGAGACAACAACTACAACATCTGATACAACAACATCTACAACAGATTCAACTACATCCACAACAGACACAACAACATCTACAACTGACACAACAACATCTACGACCGAGACAACAACCCCCGGCGAAACAACTACAACAACAAGAACTGTTTATGAGGCAGGCGTTGTAAACTACACAGTTGCTGCTAAGCCCGGCTTCTATCTCAACATTGATAAGGAATTCAACAAGGATCAGATCGAATCCATTTCTTACAGCGTTGATGACAGCTACATTTCTTACGACGATGAAGGCAATGTAGTAAATCAGGTAGTTGACAAGAAGGGTACTGACGTTGACATCACTGATAAGGTTGACTTTGGCACTCAGACTCCTGCAAACGTATTCACAGACGAAGAGCCTGTATTCTCACACCTCATCAACGTTTACGCTTCCGAGGATATCGAGGGCGTAGCTAAGGCTGGCGACAAGCTCGTTCAGAAGAACGGCCGCGAGGTAGCAGTTGTTGCTTACGTTGGCGTAAAGGGCGACGGAGACCTCGACTTCAAGGCAGAATCTAAGGACTCTTCACTCGTTCTCCGCTGGTACTCCAAGATGTCTACAGGTAAGGATCCTGAGACAGAAGTATTCTCAAACAGCAACCTCATCACTTACCTCAACGAGGCTGGCGAGAGAGTTGTAAGAGAAGAGTACGACAAGACTCTTGACGACTTCGCTGCTTTCCTCTGCGACGTTGATAACGAGAACGCTGCTGACAACTGGTACGCACTCAAGCCTGCAAGAAAGATCATGTCTTCTGACGCTTCCTTCATCCTTGCAATGTACAGCAAGGCATCTGTAGGCACAGAGCCTAACAGAGAGAACTGGAACACAGTTCTCGGCGATTTCGCTAAGGCTGAATGATCATTCATACGCAACCCAAATGAATTGTTAAGTCTGCCGTCGGTATGGCGGCAGGCTAACATATAAATCTATATTATCTGAAAGGAAAATTCAAAATGAAGAACACTTCTTTAAAGAGAGCATTTTCTGCACTCGCTATCACAGCAGTTGCTGCTTCTGCATCTTCAATGGCTGCATTCGCAGATGAGTACAACGGATTCACAATGGACCAGATCAACGGCTCTGCAATCAAGCCTCAGGTTTCTATCTCCGTTGACGGTAACGACAAGGGTGCTGTTTACACAACAGCTGACGCTGGCAAGACTGTTAAGGTTTCACTCAAGGTTGAAGGCGCTGATATGAAGTACGCTTCAACAGGTTTCCACATCTACTATGATGAGAAGCTCACAATCACACAGAACGAGAAGACAAAGAAGCTCAACGTTAAGGCTGGCGACGCTCTCGAGAGCCTTTCTGCTGGTGTTCCTGAGGAAGATCCTACAGCTCCCGCTGGCTTCAAGGGTGTATTCGTTGCTACAGCTGGTTCTGAGAACCTCGGCTTCGACGGTGAGATGTGGACAATCGAGTTCCAGCTCCCTGCTGACATCAAGGCTGGCGATGTATTCCCGATCGACATTATGTACAAGTCCAACAAGAACGCTGAGGACCTCTTCGTAAACGTAGAAGTTAACCAGGAAGGTAACCTCATGCAGGCTTACACATTCACAAAGGGTATCTACAACGCTAAGGAGAACAACACATTCGCTGCTAACGCTGCTGACGTAACAAAGTGTGCTGCTCTTGGTTCCATCGACAAGAGCTACGATGGTTATATTGCTATCGAGGGCGCTCCTGAGGAGACAACTACAACTACAACAACTACTACAACTACAACTGCTCCTGCTACAACAACAACAGCAGGCAATACTACAACAACTAAGGCTGGCACAACTACAACAGCTAAGGGTGGCACAACTACAACAGGTAAGGGCGGCACAACAACAACCGGCAAGGGCGGCACAACAACTGCTAAGAAGGATCCCAAGACTGGTGTATCCGGCACAGGCGCAGCTCTCGCAGTTGCAGGTCTTGCTGTAGCAGTAGGTACTGCATTCGTTCTCAGAAAGAAGGAAGACTAATTAATTAGTCCCCGTTCTTAACAGAATAATTAAAGGCTCTCCATTACGGAGAGCCTTTTTTTATACCCCAGCCGTCGATGTCGCCGCGCACCATTGCACCGAATATCCTGTCCCGGAATCCGCGGTCAGACCTTTCGAGCTGTGCTATCAGTTCTTTTGTCCTCTGACGGTTGGTGTGTCCGTCTGCCGGACAGACCGACTTTACTATCGTGAGTCCGCTTCGCTTCACAGCGCGCCGTATCTCGCGCTCCTCGGTGAGGACGAGGGGACGGATCAACTGTATCTCGCGGTCTTCAAGCTCGGTGACCGGAGAATAACAGCCGATACGCCCCTCATTGAACAGATTCATAAGGAAGGTCTCGACCGTGTCATCGAAGTTGTGACCGAGTGCGATCTTGTTGCAGCTGAGCTCAGCAGCGGAATTGGTGAGAGCTCCTCGCCGCATTCTCGAGCAGAGGCTGCAAGGATTCGGCTCCTTGCGTGCGTCAAAAACTATCTCGCCTATCTGAGTCGGAATGATAACGTGATCTACCCCGAGTTCCTCGCAAAGAGAGGTTATTGCCGAATAATCTCCGGGTATACCGCTGAATGCCGGGTCTATCGTCAGAGCTGTGATGTCATAGCTGATGCCGATGAAGCTGCGAAGCCGAGCAAGCCCGACAAGTAGAGCAACGCTGTCCTTTCCGCCGGAAACACCGACAGCGATGCGGTCTCCGTCCTTTATCATATCGTATTGCTGTATCGCCTTGCGCATATGCCCGAGAACTTTTTGCATAGAAATTCCTCCAAATGGGTAAAATGTTGACTTTCTTGGTAAAATTATACCGCAAAACGCAAAAAATTGCAAATATATCTTGCAAATCACAGGAAAATGATATATAATATAAGTTAGCATAGTATGGCAGCTTGAAACCTGCCTTGAATTGAAAGGAAACAACATATGACAACACAGATAGGAACCTTACTTGCGATCACGCCGCAGATGAGAAATCTTCTCATTATGCTCGGCACGATCGTGGTCATCCTGCTGCTCATCATTCTTCTCTTCGGCGGCAAGAGTCCGTTTATGAGGTTTATGAACCTCTTTCTTGAGGAAAAAGGCGGCGGTCAGGGCGGCGGTGCCCCTATGAGAGGCGAGCGTCCTTCGCGCAGACCTGCTGATGAGGGCGTGCAGAAAAAGACCTCTGAGCCCATCGTTGAGATGGCAACTCTTGTGAGAAAGTCCGACGACAGACTGAGAGTTATCGAGAGCACAGGTCAGCAGAAGCTTCTTGATGAATACTACGAGCTCGTATTCGTAACGCGCAAGGGACAGAAACTCAAGATAGAGTGCTCCCGTGAGGCTTACGACAAAATACCGTTCAATCAGCAGGGCTCGCTTACATACAAGAGGAACACCCTCGTCAAGTTCAAATACTACGAGGATACGGTATACAATAACTGAAATAATGGGGCGGCAGCTGCTGTCCCTTATTTTGTATGGAGGCAATTATGGTCGAATTCGGAAATGACTGGGACGAACTGCTGAAGGACGAGTTCACGAAGGAATACTATCTCCGTCTGAGAAAATTCCTCGTGAATGAGTACAGAACTCAGCGTATTTTCCCGGGAATGTATGATATTTTCAACGCACTGAAGATGACTTCCTATAACGATGTCAAGTGCGTGATAATTGGTCAGGACCCATATCACGGCGAGGGTCAGGCACACGGACTGAGCTTTTCCGTCCGCAAGGGCGTGGCACCGCCGCCGTCGCTCGTCAATATCTTCAAGGAGATACGCGATGACATAGGTATAGACAATATGGGCAAGCACGGCGAGCTCACAAAATGGGCACAGAACGGGGTGCTGCTGCTTAACTCCGTGCTGACAGTAAGAGCAAATCAGCCGCGAAGCCACCGCGGAATGGGCTGGGAGCAGTTTACAACAGACGTGATAGAGCTCCTGAATATCCGCGAAAAGCCGATGGTGTTTATGCTGTGGGGGAGTGACGCAAAGGCAAAGCAGCAGTTCATCACAAATCCGCAGCACCTCATACTCAAAGCTGCACACCCAAGTCCGCTGTCAGCATATAACGGCTTTTTCGGGTGCAGACATTTCTCACAGGCTAATGAATTTCTCAGTCGCAGCGGTATGACGCCGATAGACTGGTCGATAGAATGAAAGGATAAGATATGAAGGTAAGAGACCTGTTCAGGGACAAAACGATCTTCTCGTTTGAAGTTTTCCCTCCTAAGAAGACAAGCACAGTTGACGTTATCTATCAGACGCTTGATGAACTGACAGACCTGAACCCCGATTTCATAAGTGTTACCTTTGGCGCAGGAGGAAGCGGAAACAGCTTCTTTGCGCTTGATATTGCTTCAAAGATAAAGGAGAGCGGCAGGATACCTGTGCTCCACCTTCCCTGCATCAACTTCACACGCGCTGAGATCGACGCTACTCTCGCGGAGGCTCAGAAGCGCGGCATCGAGAATATCCTTGCGCTCCGCGGCGACATAAATCCGGATATTCCGCCCGTCAAGGACTTTGCACACGCAAGTGACCTCATCACATACATCAAGAGCAAGGGCGATTTCGACATCGCCGGAGCGTGCTATCCGGAATGTCATCCGGACGCAGAAACGCTTGAGGAGGACATCGAAAACCTTAAAATAAAGGTGGAAGCCGGCGCCGATCACCTCATCACGCAGCTTTTCTTCGATAACGACAGTTTCTATGATTTCCGCGACAAGGCTGCTGCTGCCGGCATAAATGTGCCGATAGAAGCAGGTATCATGCCTGTTGTGAACAAGAATCAGATAGAGAGAATGGTGACCACCTGCGGTGCGAGCCTTCCTCGTAAATTCGTAAAGATAATGCAGCGCTATGAGCATAATCCCGAGGCTCTGCGCGATGCCGGTATCGCATACGCGGTCAATCAGATAGTTGACCTCGCAGCGAGCGGAGTTGATGGCATTCACCTCTACACGATGAACAATTCCTACGTTGCACGCAAGATAAGCGAAGCTGTCAGCGGCGTTATCGAGGCATGATAAAGCTCGGACCGCTCTCGAAGGCGGAAGCTGCAAGGTATATGGGCGAAAAAGGTGAGCCCGGAGCGGCTGTGCTGGCTCTGCTCGACAAATATGAGCCGATAGTGCGTGAAAAGCTGCGCCCGGCATATGTCTACCGCGAAGCTGATGTCACATTTACAGAAGAGGGAGTCAGCCTGTCAGGAATGAACGCTCCCCTCACAGGAGAAGCTATAATGCGCCATTTATCGGGCTGCGGACGCGCTGTAATGCTTGCGGCGACAGTCTCTGCGGAGGCTGATAAGCTCATACGGCAGACCGCGGTGACAGATATGGCGGCGGCTCTCGCAGTTGACGCGCTTTGCAGCACCGCTGTAGAGCAGCTCTGCGACAGGGCGGAGGAGGAGATTTTTTCCTCTTCGGACGCGCCTTTCCGGACTTGGCGGTTCAGTCCCGGGTACGGAGACCTGCCGATTTTTCTGCAAAAGGAGTTCCTTCTCGCGCTCAATGCTCAGCGGCGTATAGGACTTACCGTAACAGACAGCTGCCTGCTCGTGCCGTCAAAGTCGGTAACGGCGGTGATCGGTATATCCGACGCTCCGCCCGTATCACAGACCGAACGCGGTTGTGCGTCGTGCAATATGAACGGAAGATGCGCATTCTCCGCCAACGGCGGCTGCGGTAAAAAATGATAAACAGACTGCCTGTGACCTCTGTGGTTTGGGCGGGATACCGTGAGAATTTACTGGGTGAAACCTTTCTGAAGAAAGATTTTCCTCAATAAGTCCTCGCGGTATCCTGTCAAATTCACGGAAGTTATTGGCAGTCTGTTTTCAATTTGTAACTGTTAAGCCGGAAAATACAGCAATATCACAATAAATCACGACAATTTATATGGATTTTGGATATTGACAGTAGATATTTTAAAATGATATAATATATGTGTAACTGAAAATGGGATAGCTGCGGTCATTTGGCAGACCGCCACGCAATTCATATATGAACACACGTAAGCTTGGATACAAGCGCACCAAAAAGGAGTTAAACGAATGAAAAAGACAATAGCATTTATTTCGGCTCTGCTTATGACGGCAGCGACCCTCTCGCTGACAGCCTGCGGAGACAACGGCTCGTCGTCCTCCAATCCATACGCTGATGTTGACGTTGACCAGGACGTAAGAAATGAAGTAAATCAGGCAGCTGTCAACTCTGACCTGCTTGAGGACACAGAGCTTGAGAACAAGACTATCAAGTGGATGGCTACATGGGATATAAACCCCGATGCTTCCGGCAAAAACAAGCCGACTGAGCTCGTAGTATTTGAGGAGAAGTACGGCGGCAAGATAGAGTATCACCAGGTAACATGGGAGAACAGATATGAGAAGCTCGCTGAGGCGATAAGCAGCGGCGAGGGTATCGACTTCTTCTGGGCTGGCGATATGGACGCTTTCCCGAAGGGCGCTGTAAGAGGTATGTTCACCTCTGTCGACGATTATATCGACTTCGACAAGCCGCTCTGGAAGGACGTAAAGGACGTAAACGACAGTATGCTGTGGGACGGCAAGCACTACCTTGCTATCGTGCAGTCTACCGGCGACAAGGTCGGCGTTGCATACAACAAGAAAACTATCGAGGAGGCTGGTCTCGATGACCCGGCTGACCTCTACTATGACGGCAAGTGGGACTGGGATGCATTCGAGTCGATGCTCCAGAGCTTCGTTGATGTCGATCAGCAGCACTACGGTATAGACGGCTGGTGGTTTGAGTTCGGTCTTATGAATACAACAGGTGTTCCGCCCGTTGGCATCAAGGACGGCAAGCTCGTCAGCAATATCGGCGACCCGGCTATGGAGCGCGTACAGAACTTCCTGTATGACCTCAATCAGACAGGCTGTATCGCTATCGGCGTAGGTGACTACGGCTGGACTGCTCACCCCGAGTTCGTGGGCGAGGGCAAGGTGCTCTTTTATCCTGTTGGTCTTTATGAGTTCTATAACTCTCCCGACCAGTGGAAGGAAAAGTTCGGCGATGACGCATTCTTCGTTCCTATGCCGAGAGACCCCAAGGCTGATGATTACTATGTTCCCGTTGGTATGGAGGCTTACACCTTCGTCAAGAAGGGCGGCAATCCCGAGGGCGTTGCAAGGTATCTCGACTGCAAGCGCTTCTCAATAATGGACGAGAATACAAAGGCTGTTTCAGACAAGCAGTTCCGCGAGGACTATGGCTGGACTCAGGAAATGGTGGATATGCAGCACGAAATGCAGGAGCTCGCAGACAAAAACGCATTCTTTGACCTGTCATCAGGTGTTTCCAAGGACTGCGCCGAT
Organism: Ruminococcus sp.; assembly: GCA_017534835.1. Lineage (GTDB taxonomy): Bacteria > Bacillota > Clostridia > Oscillospirales > Ruminococcaceae > Ruminococcus. The sequence goes on along the minus strand of JAFXVT010000025.1, from coordinate 3,833 downwards.
CTGCTCGACCAGAACCTCAGAAATACTGCAAGAGGTATACCGTGGAATGAGACATACGATTCTATCGCTGCTCCTGTACAGACCTTCATCGACGAGGTAAACGAGAACCCTATCATCAGTAACTGACAAAGTCTGAACTTTATCTGCAATTATCGGACTTTCATTTTTGTAACAGTAAGCCAACATTATAAAAATGTCTTGCAAAAATATTAAAAATGTGATATAATAATACCTGTTAGAAGAGTATAATTGTCAGAAAGGAGGGCGTGAAGTATGGAGACAGTTCTTGTGACCGGCGGCTGCGGCCTCATCGGTCAACACATTTGCTCCGGCCTTCTAAAGAAGGGCTTCGCCGTTGTATCTGCCGACGTTGAGGCAAATCCATATAATGAGGGAAAACTGAATTACACTTTTGTTCAGGTTAATCAGGCAGATAAGAATGGCTATGCGGACATTTTCGAGAAGTATGACATAACTATCCTGGTCCATGCAGCTTGTACGGTCGATAACGATCTCGGTCCGATCATCACGGATAAGGAGATCGACCTCTCCAAGCAGTGTGATAAGTTTATTTATCGCTATGCAATGACGGAAAACGTTCGCAAGGTAGTGCTCGTAAGCACAGATCAGGTCTATGAGTTCCCAAAGACTCGTGAGCCTATCAGAGAGGATGCGGATATAAAGACGAACACGAATTATTCTGTTCTCAAGTATAACGCGGAAAAGGCTCTCATTTCTGAAATGCAGCATCATAAAGAGGTAATGTGCTGTATCACGAGAGTATCGCCCGTCTATACGCTCAACTATACCGAGAATCTTCTTGCAAAGATCACGGACCCCAAGGACGGCACAAAGTTCGTTTCGGGAAAGGGTCAGTACGGCTTCCAGCTCTGCTGCGTGCATAATCTCGTTGACTTCATTCTCTGCTTCGTTAAGAATGCGGACGATATGAAATATGCGGGAATATACAACGTAAGCGACAAGCTCCTTACGACAGCGGCGGACATCATCACATTCATGCGTGAGAACCACCACCTCGGCACAGTTGTGCAGAAGTCGGGAGGCGGCGCTATCTCGAAGCTGAAGGGGCTCTTCGGCGGCAGCAAGGACGAAAAGACCAACTACCGCTACCTTGACCTCGCCAAGCTGGAATACAACAATATGCTCGATACCACAAAGGCATCGAAGCTTGCGACATTCCGCTGGGACATTCACAACACAAAGTAAAAAAAAGAGACCGCTTTCCTTGCGAAAGCGGTCTCTTTTTATTCAACTACCGTATAGTTATCGGCAGCATTTTCCTTTGTGGCGTGCTCGGTGACGTTGAGCACCTTTACCTTCAGCGGCTTCGTGCCCATATTTATCTCAATGATGTCGCCGACCTTGACGTCGTATGAAGCACGTGCCACCTTGCCGTTCACAACTATCTTTTCAGCGTCGCAGGCTTCATTTGCAACAGTGCGGCGCTTGATGAGACGTGTGACCTTGAGGTATTTATCAAGTCTCATAATTTATCCCTTCTGAAAAAACTCGGGCGAAAGGTGATACCTTTCGCCCCTGTTGTTATTCTTACTTCTTCTTGGAGCCCTTCTTCTTGGGAGCAACGTTTACAGCTTCCTTGAGAGCCTTGCCAGCCTTGAAAGCAGGAGCCTTGCTGGGAGGGCAAACCATCTTCTCCTTAGTTCTGGGGTTGATGCAGGTCTTCTCGCCTCTCTGACGAACCTCGAAAGTACCGAAGCCAGTGATAGAAACCTTGTCGCCGCCTACGAGAGCTTCTTCGATAGCTGAAACTGTAGCCTCAAGAGCTGAAGCAGCGTCCTTCTTTGTGCAATTAGCCTTTTCTGCAATTGAATTGATGAGATCTGACTTAGTCATTTGACTGTTCCTCCATAATGATTTTTTTCGCCTTGTCCCAGTAAATATCGAGCTTTTCTATGGGAAGCTCCTTCATATCGAGACCTTCCTCTTTTGTCAGCTGCTCTGTTACAGAGAACCTCTTGATGAACTTATCTGTTGAAGCCTTGAGGGCAAGCTCTGCATTGACACCGAGGTGACGGGCAGCATTCACGCAGGAGAAGAGCAGATCGCCCATTTCCTCCTCGATATTCTGCTGATCGCCGGCGGCAACAGCTTTCACAAGCTCCGCCTTTTCGCTGTCGATACAAGCCATAGCGTCCTCTGCGCATCTGAAATCCATTCCGGCGCGCATAGCACGTTTGCCTACCTTCTGAGCACGCATGAGCGACGGTAGAGATTTTGCTACCTGATTGAGAGTATCAGTGTAGGTCTCCTGACCTTTTTCGTCCATTTTTATAGCGTCCCAGTTCTTCAGGACCTCCGCCGTGGTATCGGCTTTTACTTCACCGAACACGTGGGGGTGGCGCAGGATGAGCTTCTTGCATATCTCATCGCATACGTCATCGAAGTTGAACGAATCGGTTTCCTCCTCGATCCTGCAATGAAAGACCACCTGCAACAGAACGTCGCCGAGTTCCTCCCTGAGCAGGGCAGTATCTTCGAGGTCAATAGCTTCTACAGCCTCGCAGGTCTCCTCAATGAAATCGCTTCTGATAGATTTGTGGGTCTGTTCTCTGTCCCAGGGACAGCCGCCCTCGCTTCTGAGAAGTCTTACGATGTCGAGAAGATCGCTTATCTTGTAGTTATCTTTCTGCTGATATTCGACCATGGGCTTGGCACTCCTCTAATAATAACCTAAATTTCGGCAAAAATCAATATATTTTTGAAAGTTTGTGCTATATGCAGAATATTCAGGTGTGTTTTTATGTGTTTTGTATAAAAGAATCCACGTTTTACGGCATTTCCGGCGATTTTCAGAAGGGTCTGTCCACGAAACCTGCCTTGTGGTAAGCCTTTGAAACGATGCGGCTCGAGATGCGCATGGCCTTCTCTGCGCCCTTTGTGTAGCACTCCTTGAGGAAAGCCTTGTCGGAGATGAGGCGGTCGAACTCTGTGCGGACGGGTTCGAGGTGGTCGGCAACAGCCTCGCCGACTGCGAGCTTGAAGTCGCCGTAGCCCCTGCCTGCGAACTCAGCCTCGATAGCGGCGTAGTCCTTGCCTGTAACGCAGGAGTAGATCGACATAAGGTTGTTGATGCCGTCCTTGCCTTCGCGGTAAGCGACCTCTGCCTCACTGTCTGTGACAGCGCGCTTGAACTTGCGGATTATCGTATCCTTGTCATCGAGGATGAGAATGCACGCATTTACGTTCTCGTCGGACTTGGACATCTTCTTTGTCGGATCCTGAAGCGACATTATCTTTGCGCCGACTTCGGTTATGTACGGCTCGGGGAGCTTGAAGAAGTCGCCGTAGCGCTGGTTGAAGCGCTGAGCGATATTTCTTGCGAGCTCGAGGTGCTGCTTCTGGTCTACGCCGACGGGAACGAGGTCAGCGTTGTATGCGAGGATATCCGCAGCCATAAGGGACGGATATGTGAACAGACCTGCGTTTATATCGTCGGGGTGCTTCTGGCTCTTGTCCTTGAACTGGGTCATACGTGAGAGCTCGCCGAACTGCGTGTTGCAGCAGAGCAGCCAGTTGAGGTCGTTGTGGGTGTGAGCGTGGCTCTGGATGAAGAGGATAGACCTCTCGGGATCAAGACCGCACGCCATGAGCAGTGCATAGGATATGAGCGTATTCTGGCGGAGCTTTGCGGGCTCCTGCTTAACGGTTATAGCGTGGAGGTCAGCGACGCAGTAGATGCAGTCGTATTCCTCCTGAAATTTTCCGAAGTTTCTCAGTGCACCGATGTAGTTGCCGAGGGTGAAAGTGCCTGTCGGCTGGAGAGCGCTGAAAATGAGCTTTTTATCGTCCAT
>JAFXVT010000024.1 GCA_017534835.1 Ruminococcus sp. | reverse complement strand
CTGCAAGTTGACATTGAGTCAGGTTATTCTTTTTCCTGAGTGCTTTGATTCGCTTCCCACATATATTTCCTTGATTGATATTCATAAGAATCCTCCTGTAGTTTGCATTTGGTATATTATATCACACAAATATCTATAAATCATAAAATCATCCAGAAAAGTATCATTTTAGATGAATGTTCATAAAAAAACAGCATATTACAGATACTTAGGCATACTGACAGTATGTCTTTAATTATACAAGAAGTTTCCTTAATAACGATACATAGAAAGCAGATCACGCCTGCAGTCTATGGAATAATTATGACAGGAGGAAATCAGATGAACAAATTCTACATGAACGGTAAGCTGATACACAAGGCTTCCGATCACAACACCAAACGCTGTGAGGTCGAGAAGTGGGTATTCCTTCCTCACTCCGACTTTGAAAGGCTGAAAGCGGTCATTTCTCTGATAAGATCGAGCTTTGTTTTGGTGGTATTGTAAACGGGTGCGACTTGCTAAGGGTTGCTCCCGTTTTTTCATATACCGGATTGAAAAAGCAGGGCTGATTGTGGTATAATTGGTAAGAAAGCAATTTGCAAGGTTGTTCGCACAAAAATGGATCTGCCGAGCATTTCGCAGCAGAAACGCATATATAATATGAGGAAACGCAAAATGAGCAAAGAGAAAAGAAATAAAAATTTTAGATCACAAGAAAAAAACAATAAGAGTTCATCTATCAAGGGAGAGATCATTGCTTTACTTGTGTGTGTGCCTTTTTTGTTGATGGGATCAGCGATTATAAAAGTTGGTTTAGAACAGCTTTTGTACCAAAAAACCTTCACAGAAGAAACAAAAGGCATAATAGTCAGCGATGTTTATACAAAAATGAAAAAGAAAGGTGCCGGTTCAGGCTATCGTACAGTATTTTCAGCCGATTATTCTTACGAGCACAACGGCATAACGTACACTGATAATATTGAATCTGCTAATATAATAAAAAAGGGACAGTTCCTCACTATTCGATACAAGCCTGATGATCCCAAGGAGAATTATGTCAAGGGTTATGAATCCTATGATAAAGTTATTCTGATTATCGTGGGTACCATATGGGATGCATTTATACTTCTGATAGTTTATTGTATATTGATATTGATCAAAGACAAGAAATGTAAGAAGAATATAACTGAACATATAGAATAAGATTTCTCTTTGCAAGTGATCAGGGACAATTCAAGCCGAGACAGGAGTGAACTTAACAGAACTCTATATGGAAAAAGAGTTCTGACGGAAGTGATTGGGTGCGTCCCGACGGTGGTCCTCGGAGTATTGCACAGAAGGCTCTGACGAATATGGTTATGGAAAAAGCGATAGACTATCCTGAGCAGAAGCCGGAATTTATGCAGATACAAAGATACTGTTTATGCACGGCACAAAAGGTGATGAATCGGTTTCAAGAAAATGTGCTGTCAAAATGAAAGAAGTCAATCCTCAGACAGAGATACGATGTTTTGACGGCTATGCACACGCCCAGCTTGCCTGTTTTGAGCCGCAGAACTGGATAAAGGAAGTATCGCAGTTCTTAGCATAAAAAAGGACGGTGAAACATGGACAAGGTATATGTAGCAATAGACCTTAAGGCAATACCGCACAAAGCTTGTGCTGGAGATGCGCCGACAGATTTTTCGTCAGATTGTATAGAAATTCCGCAGGCATACTGACGTATGTCAAGGAATTTCTGTGCAAGATGACGGAAAATATGCAAGCATATCCAGTGTATAAAAAAGAATAACGCATAGGCGCTTTAAAAATGGTGATACAAAAACCGCTTAAAATTGCGGAAAAATGAATGTCATCAATTTTGTTATGCCCAACCATCGCCAAGTGGGCGCACACAGTTTTGCGGTTCAGTTTTTCTGAGCCGCAAATTTTTCTGCGTTCCGCAGAGTATCTGATTATTGACACATACACAGCGCCGAGCGAGCGCGCAAAGTAAGTATGCGATCAGGTCCTATGGAGATCAGCTCTGCGTATGGTCATATCGTAATTAATAAAGATCAGGACCCGGATCCAGTGCTTTTCACGAATCGTGAAGGCACCGTGTCCGGGTCCGTTTTTTGCTTTGCAGGCTGTGAGCGAGACGCGAAGGGGGCGGATATTATCCTATATCCCCAGCTGATAGTTTGTGGGATTGGCGTTGAAAGATCTTGTTCTCCGGCGCTGCTGCGAGGGAGCGTTGAGCTGCCCGAGCGAATTCTTCCTCAGTCTGTTCTGTTCGAGCTTTGCTCTGATGTTCTTCGGGCTGATACCGTTCCTGCCGGCGAGGAAGTTCCTGAGATAATCCGCATCGAGCTTTTCGGGCAAGGCTTCCTTCATCTCGGGATTATTGGCAATCTGTCTGACTGCGTCCTTGTATTTGAGCTTGCCTTCGATATGCTTCTTATGGAATTCATTGTTCCTGTCATTCTTTATGTACTCATCGAAAACAAGAGCTGCGATATAGCCTTTTGCCTTTTTCTGCTGTTCCTTTGTGAGCTCCTGACCTGAACCGATCAGCTTGTTCAGGTAATCAACGGCATTGCAGCAGGACTTTGCACTTGTGCGGTCAAGTTTGTCATAATCGTGTTCAGCGCGATAGGCGTACTGTGCACGGGTATTCTCGATGTCGCCGTCCTTGACGACGTTCTTCCTGTTGACAGCATTTGACTTGTATATTCTATATGCATAGAAATCCCACTCGTTAATAATACCCTCTGTAATGGCGTGAGGGTGCAGATGATTTCACTTTTTCATCGCTTCACCGGTGAACGCCGCAGCGGTCGGACTCATAAAACTGATACCGCTGCATTCGCAACAGGAAATAATGCTCCGGCACTTGAAAAAGCTTACGGATAGTGATATACTTATAGCAGGTAAAATGCGTTCATCCAAAGGAGGAAACTATTATGAAGATGACATCTGCACAGGCGGCAAAGCTCCTTCGTCAGCTCAATGATGAGCTCCAGACGCTTCAGCTTCGCGAGTCCAACAGCAGCACATTCATAGCTGCTTTACAGGAGGACATCGAAACTGTCCGCCCCGATTACAGCTTCGCGGAGATGCGCACCGCTCAGGCTGAGCTTCAGAGGAAGATACGCCGTCTCAAGCACGCTGTCAACGTGTTCAACACCACAACTGTGATACCGGGCTTCGATATGACCATCGACGAAATGCTCGTATATCTTCCGCAGCTCACAAGAGACTGCGGCGTGCTGTCGGTGATGAAGGACGCAATGCCGAAGGTCCGCGAGAGATCGAGCTATTCCGGTGCAGCTGTCATCGATTACAGATACGCCAACTATGACATAGCCGAGGCAGGGGAGTGCTACACTGCGCTCTCGGAAGCTCTCGCAAAGGCTCAGACAGCGCTCGACCTCGTCAATAATACCGTAGAGTTCGAGGTAGAGCTGTAATATTTTTCCGTTCACAGCCCCACTCCTTTTTTGGTGAAAGATTCAGGTCAGAGTTCAATGGTCTGGTTTTCCGTTATTCTTTTTCGTTATACCGTTAGGTCAGTGTTAAATGTTTCTGACGTACAAGGAAAAAATGTAACAGTGCGGACTGTGATAAAAACTTTCCCTGCCTGCCGAAGTTCGGTTTCAGGCAGGCTTTTTTATTTGCCTTGTCAACCGGATTCACAAAAGTAGTTGACATTGTGCGTGCAGTGTGCTATAATGATTCCCGGAAGCTTTTACAATGAATATGTGCCGGCGGAACACTTAGCTGCGTGCGCCCGGCGCAGAAAGGGAGTGACTGACATAAACACTGCCGGCAAAACTAAAAACCTTGTACTGACTGCGATGTTCACCGCACTCATCACAGCAGGAGCTTACATACGCATACCTGTTCCCGTCTGCCCGTTTACGCTTCAATTCCTCTTCACGACGCTCGCAGGCATAGTTCTCGGGAAGAAGAGGGGAGCGGCTGCTGCTGCGCTGTACGTCCTTCTCGGACTTGCCGGTCTGCCGGTATTCACGGGCGGAGGCGGCATCGGATACGTGCTTCAGCCGACATTCGGCTATCTCATCGGATTTATAGCAGGCTCGTACCTGACGGGCAGTATCGCTCACAGCGGAAAGCCCACTACAGCAAGGCTGCTTGCAGGCTGCTTTGCCGGACTCGGAGCAGTCTATGCGTTCGGAATGGCGTATTACAGCCTGATATGCAATGTGTGGCTGAAAGAGCCTATCGGGATAGGCAAGCTCTTCCTCTACTGCTTCGTACTGGCAGTTCCGGGAGACATACTTCTGTGCATACTCTCGGCAGCGGTCGGAAAACGCATCGCGCCGATAACAGGAATGGGAGGAGATAAATAATGGATACAGCTAAGCTTACGGAAGAGATAATATCGGGAAGAAGGCTCACACACGGCGATGACCTGAGCTTCCTCCTTGAATGCGAGCTCGGGGAGCTCTGCGCCTGTGCGGACAGGCTGAGACAGCATTTCAGCGGAGACCGCGCAGACCTGTGCAGCATAATCAACGGCAGGAGCGGACGCTGCTCCGAGGACTGCAAATTCTGTGCGCAGTCGGCACGTCACTGCACCGGCATAGAGGAGTACCCCTTCCTCGGAAAAGAACGTATCCTTGCTGAATGCAGGCATAATGAGGAGCAGGGTGCCGACAGATTCGCGATAGTGACTGCCGGACGGAGGCTCGGCGGTGACGAATTTGAAAAGGCGCTCGAAGCCTACCGCACTCTTTCAGCAGAGACCGGAGTAAGTCTGTGCGCCTCCTTCGGGCTTCTTGAGGAATGGCAGTTCACAGCGCTGCGCGAAGCCGGAGTCTCGCGCTATCACGCAAATATCGAGACGTCGAGGGCAAATTTCGACAATATATGCACTACCCACACCTTCGATGACAAGCTCGAATGTATCCGCCGCGCACGCTCGGCAGGGCTGGAGGTCTGCTCCGGCGGTATCATCGGTATGGGCGAGAGCTGGGAGGACCGCATAGATATGGCTCTAACACTTGCTGAACAGGGCGTGAGCTCGATACCGATAAACGCCCTGATACCTATCCCCGGGACACCGCTCGAGGGCATCGAACGTATCACAGAGCCCGATATACTGCGGACTGCGGCGATATTCCGATTCATCGTCCCCGAAGCCGATATCAGGCTCGCGGCAGGACGGAACCTTATGGAGGGCTGCGGCAGACGGGCTTTCAGGAGCGGCGTGAATTCCGCAATAACAGGCGATATGCTGACAACATCGGGAAACCGTATCGCCGATGACATCGCAATGCTGCGCGAAACAGGCTACACAACACGGAGGGACGAAAATGCATAAAGGGATATTCATTACAGGTACGGGTACGGACATCGGCAAGACCTATGTTACGGCGCTCATCGTGAAAAAGCTGCACGGAGCAGGCTGCAAGACCGCCTATTTCAAGGCAGCTGTAAGCGGAAACGAAAGGGACGGCAGCGGCAGGCTCATTCCCGGCGACGCTATGTTTGTGAAGACGGTCTCGTCGATACCTCAGCCGCTCGATACGATGTGTCCCTACGTCTATGAGCAGGCGCTCTCGCCTCATCTTGCCGCAAGACTTGAGGGTCAGCCGGTCGGGCTTGAAAGGGTAACGGAGCAGTTTGAGCAGCTCTGCGGCGAATATGATACGATAGTATGCGAGGGCAGCGGAGGGATAGTCTGCCCGATACGCTGCGACGAGAAGTTGATAATGCTCGAGGACGTGATAAAGGCGCTCGGACTTCCGTGTCTCATCGTCGCGGACGCCGGGCTCGGCACTATCAACAGCACCGTTCTGACGAGCGAATATATGCGTTCGCGCGGGATAGCGATAAACGGCATAATACTCAATAATTTCCGCAAGGGCGACGTTATGGAGGAGGACAACAGGTATATGTGTGAGAGATTGACCGGTCTTCCCGTCATCGCCTGTGTCGGAAGGGACGATAAAGAGATCGGCATCGATACAGAGCGTCTGCTCGGTATCTGTAAAGGAGAAGCACTATGATATGGTATCCGTATGCGCAGATGAAAACTCTTGACGCACCGATAAAAATAGCAAGCGCGAAGGGCGTACACCTCTTCACCGAGGACGGACATGACCTGATAGACTCCGTCTCGTCGTGGTGGAGCGTCATACACGGCTATGATCATCCTGAGATAAACGCCGCAATTGCCGGACAGCTCGAAAAATTTGCACACGTAATGCTCGGCGGACTCACACATGAGCCCGTTCAGAGGCTCTCGGACAAGCTTGCGCAGTGGCTTCCCGGCGACCTCGACTATTGCTTCTTCTCGGATTCGGGCAGCGTGGCAGTTGAGGTCGCGCTGAAAATGGCATTGCAGTTCAACACGAACCGCGGCTCCGGCAGGGATATGATACTTGCCCTCGAGCACGCCTATCACGGTGACACCTTCAAGGCAATGGAGGTCGGGGACGACGAGGACTACCACTTCGCATTCGGCAAAAACAGCGAAAAAAAGCGCGGAGTAGTGCATATCCCCACTGAGCTCGCTGCACTTGAAGCTGCATTCACTGAGTACGGCGAGCGCCTGAGCTGCTTCATCGTCGAGCCGCTCCTTCAGGGTGCAGGCGGAATGAGAATGTACGATGTGGGCTTTCTTGAAAGGGCAAGGCAGCTGTGCGACGAATACGATGTGCTGCTGATATTCGATGAGGTCGCGACAGGCTTCGGACGCACCGGCAACCGTTTCGCTGCGGACCTCGTTCTCCCGGACATCATCGTGCTCGGAAAGGCGCTGACAGGCGGATATATCGGTCACGCAGCAACAGTTGCGAACCGCCGTGTGTGGGAGGGCTTTATGAGCGATGACCCGACTCACGCATTTATGCACGGTCCGACATTTATGGGGAACGCGCTTGCCTGCTGTGCGGCGCTGAAGTCTATCGAGCTGTTTGAGCGCGAGGACTACATCTCGAAGATACACCGGATAGAGGAGATAACACGCCGCGAGATGAAAGGCTTCTCCGACCCGCGCATAAAAGAGGTGCGGATAATGGGCGGCTGTGTCTGCATCGAGGTCTATGACGGTGCGGTGCTCGACGGATTCAGGAGATTCGCATACGAACGCGGAGTTTTCAGCCGCACCTTTATCAGGTATATGTACGCGATGGTGCCGTATGTCATCTCAGAGCAGGAGCTCGTCACGGTGCTCGACACGATGAAGGCTTGGTTCAGACGCTGATGTTAATGGATAAAGCAGGTCACTGAGCCGCAAACCCGCGTTACGTGCTCAGTGACCTGTGAAAGCGGCTGAGGGGATCAAATATCAATAAAAAGCGCCGCAGGCATTTCACGGGGGTCTGGGGAGAGGTTCTCTCCCCAGCAGGGGGTGAAACCGAGGGGGACGGCGTCCCCCTGAGAAGCAGGCAGGCGAGCGTCAGCTATGCACTGCCGGACCGCTTCGTACACTTTCGCCTCGGCGCAGACCGATGAAATATTTATTGATATTTTAATGCCGGAGTGATAATACTCAATAAACAGATAAAGTGAGGTCACTGAGCCGAAAACTCGCGTTACGTGCTCAGTGACCTGTGAAACTGGCTGAAGGGACACCCTCTATCGCAGGGCGTCCCCTCTGAAAAAACAGTCCACTGGACTGTTTTTTCATTCACCCCTTGCGGAGCTCTTTAAGGCTATATGTGGGGCTTTGCCCCACACCCTACCAGAGGCGCCGCCTCTGGACTCTGCTAAAGGGTCATAGACCCTTTAGAATCCCTGTTTTAGTCAAAACAGAATTTTATGGCAAACTAAACGGCTGCTCTTAACGAAAAAAGCAGGCTGCCGGGCAGCAAAGCAGCGGCATATCCGGCGGTCTGCGAACTTTTCGTGGGACATCTCTGAAAGCTTTGGTCATAATCTGCGCAAAACAGCAGATAATACCGTAAAAGGAGATGATCCAATGAATATAACACCGCAGGCATACGGCGAGATGAGCCGCAATGCTTCGCCGAGATCAAACGTAAAAGTCAACGTCTCTGCCGCCTTTCTCACGGGCGGAGCTATCTGCGCTGCCGGGCAGATGATACGGATGTTTATGGAGACCGCCGGAGCCGACAAGGATTCCGCAGCATTGTGGACGTCGGTCATACTCATCGCCGCAAGCTCGGTAATGACCGGGCTCGGCTGGTATCAGCGGCTCGCGAAGCACGCCGGCGCAGGTACTCTTGTACCGATAACGGGCTTCTCGAACGCTATAAGCTCCTCCGCTATCGAGGCTCGCTCAGAGGGGCTCATCCTCGGCGTCGGCACAAAGATATTCACCATTGCCGGACCTGTCATACTCTACGGCTCGGCTGCGGCTTTCATCTACGGCTTGCTGTACTATATCGTCACACGTTAGCCGTTTTTTCGCAGACAGAGACAACGTATCCTCCGCCGCGCAGGATATACTGCCGGAAGCTGTATCCACCGGCGGTGCAGGATATACTGCTGCCGTCAAAGCTGAATCCGGCAGAACTCACCGGATAGGACAGACCAGCGCCGTCAGCCTTTGCGAGCGCTTCCTTGAGTGTCCAGATGCGGAAGAAGAGCAGTCCTCTTTCGCTCTCCGGAGCGGCTTCGAGCATTGCCTGCTCGGCGGCTGTGAAGACACGGCGGACGACATTCGGGCGGTATTCACGCACCCGCTCGCAGTCGATACCGCATTCCTTGTCCGAAACTATGCAGGCGGCGATACCGTCCGCGTGCGAGAGATTGAAGTGCAGGGGACTATCCCCGGCGAGTGCAGGCTTGCCGTGAGAGCCGTAAACAAGCGGCGTATCCTGTAGGTCATATGGTCTGAGGCACTCCCTGAGCAGCTTATGCGCGTGGGAGTGCTGTTCTTTTTTATCGAGCTGTATCAATGATACCATCAGCATTTTCATCACCGTTCATATTATACCACTTCTTTGCTCTACAGGCAACATTATTACAAATGTAACCGTATAAGTTACCGCCGGCACCTTACATTTTCCCTCTGAGAATGGTAAAATACGGTCAGAAGGGAGATGAGCCCATGAAGAGAGTGCCTTTGCAGATGAAAGCAGCATATGCGCTCGTATTCTTTTTCGGAGCTGCCGATGATAATGAAAGGGGATGTTGTTATGAGTAAAGGGAAAGTGCTCCCACCCTCAGGAGATCAGACGATGATGCTCGTTTTGTCGGTTTTTGGAAGTATGATGGCTTTTGCAGCGGTTATGAACTCTCTGTTCGATAAAAGCGGGATACCTGAGCTGAGCACCAATATCCTCGATGAGCTCGAAAAAGCCGCAGAAGACCTGCTTCTCGGCTTCGCTTCGGGATTTTTCTTCACCTGTATCCTGTTCGTTTGCTCAGCTTATCAGTTATATTACGTCATCAGGCTGTTCTTATACTTCCGCACAAAAAGGGACTGAACTCTTCCTTTCCTGTTGTAAAAGACCGGGTCGGGTTCTGCTATTAACGAAAAAGCAGGTCACCGAGCCGCGAACCTGCGTTACGGACTCAGTGACCTGCGAAACCGGCTGAGGGGACACCCTTCTCGTCAGCTGGCGCTCTGAAATAAGTAAGGTCACCGAGCCGCGAACCTGCGTTACGGACTCAGTGACCTGCGAAACCGGCTGAAGGGACGCCCTTCTTGCGTTTCAGGCGCAGTCTGGCGAAGAATTCCGAGAGAAGTCCGGCACATTCGTCCTCCATTATGCCGCCGATGACCTCGGGCTTGTAGTTGTAGGGGTATTCAAACATTCTCTGCACCGACACCGCAGAGCCGCTTTTCGGGTCATATGCCCCGAAGCAGACCGTGTCTATCCGCGAATTTATTATCGCGCCGCAGCACATCGGGCACGGCTCAAGCGTCACATACAGCGCGCAATCCGGCAGACGCCAGCCGCCAAGCTTCCGGCAGGCTGCATCTATCGCCATTATCTCAGCGTGTGCAAGAGCGTTCTTCGCTCCCTCGCGCATATTCCTGCCCTCGCCGACTATCTCGCCTGTCGACCTCTTCACAACGACGGCTCCGACGGGGACCTCTCCCTCGTCAAAGGCGATACGGGCAAGCCCGAGCGCACGTTCCATATATGCGTCTCTCACAGCGTAAGCCTCAATACAGCGTAGATAAGGCAGATGAAGAGCACTGCCAAATAGGGGAATGTTTTCACGGAAACACCGATACGCCGCCACTTCGATACATCAGAGCGGTAAACGGCGATGTTTCCCTTTTTCTTTCTTACAAAGCACATCCAGAAGATGAAGAAGCCGATTATCCCGACTGCAAGCGCTGCCATCATAAAGATGTTACGGGTGAGCGGCATTTTATCTGTTCTGTCCGTTTCAAGTATGAGAAGGGCAAGATTGTACATCTTGTAGACGATGCTTACGGCGATCGCGGTGAACATCGTGCCGCTGCTGACCATTCCGTATCCGGCGACGAGCGAGATGAGTATCGCTGCCGGCATTTCGCGGAGGTCCTGTGTGAGCAGACCTGCTGTCAGTGCGGTCATCATTATCGCGAACGGGTCGCCGAACTGCCGCAGTACACCGAACATCGCTCCGTGGAAGAACATCTCGGAGATGACCGACATTATTATTACATCGAATATCGTATAGACAAGAAATTCCGTCTGGTCCCAGACTTTCAGGTCGGCATCTATGCTCTGGAAATAATCGTATATTTCCTTTGATTCGCTCGAATAGGCGCTCGGGAGGCTGACCGCCGTACAGACGATGAGCGACAGCGAGATAGCTCCGAAGAGCGCAAGGCTGCTGTTGAGCCTGTTCATAAACTCTACCTTCCTCGGCAGCCTGAACCGGTAATGCGCGTATATCCCGGGGATCGCGACCTTTAGCAGCGAGATCGCCACGAGTGCGGTGACTATCTCGAAGCTTCCGCCGTATACTGCGGAATTGAAGAAGTTGGTATGTATATTGAAGCCGAATGCAGCGAATCCGGCTATGCCGGCTCTTCCGAGCACGTCCTCGATAACGACCCATATCAGTGCCGCGATGCCGATGACGTAGAAGATGCGTGAGAGGGCTTCCTTCTCGGCGTCATCGAATGAATGGTCGACAAAGCCCTTGCTTTCGACATAGACCTTTTCGTTCCTGTTGGCTGTGAAATTGAAGGCAAAGGGATTGTCCTTGTCGCTCCTCCACTTCCTGAACCTCTTGTTGTAGGATTCGTTCTGTGTGGAGTAGTCGAAATCCTCGACGACATTCACAATGCTTTTCCTGTTATCCTCGCTCATCCGACCACCTCCATTCCGTGGCAAGATTTATTTCTGACACTATTATATCATATGGATACACAAATAATATTAATATTTTAGCTTTTAAGTGTGAACGAAGTGTTAATTTGTTACTCCATAACGTGGTCGAGGGCACAGTAGAATATCCGCTGTACGTGCTCGTCACAGAGCGAATAGTATATCGTTTTGCCGTCACGGCGCGTATTCACGAGCCTTGCCTGCTTCAGCACACGCAGCTGGTGCGAGATAGCTGACTGCGTCATTCCGAGCAGCTTTGCGATGTCACACACGCACATCTCGCTGCGGCAAAGCGCGGATATTATTCTCAGGCGCGTCGGGTCGCCGAAGACCTTCAGCAGCTCGGCTGCACTGTACAGCGTTTCTTCGTCCGGCATCGTCCCGGACACCCTGTCGATGATGTCCTGATGAACTGTATTGTCGCCGCAGATATGCTCTCCCATTTTTTCTCTCCTTATATCTCAGGTATCAGCATAACGAGCTGCATCGTCAGAAAGACTGCGCCCGCACTGAATATAAATCCTATCACGCAGGTGATTATCGTCCATAAGTCGAATACCTTTTTCATTCCCGGGCTGAAAAGAACGTGATACGTCCTGTCGGTGCGGTACATCTTGTCGTTGAGCACCATCTCGCTCGGGAAAAAGCACGGGTATTCCTCGCCGTCCACCTCGTAGTAAGCGACCTTCAGGCTGCCCTTCGGCGCCTTGTCCACACGGGTGAACCTCGCTGTTTTTCGCTTAGTGAACAGCATTCGTACAAGGCTGTACGCAAACAGGAGCATCATCAGTATTATCGTCAGCTCGATGAGGACGAGCCCGCCGAGTACGAGCATCTCGTTGCTCACGCCGAGTATCTTGCAGAATACGATTATCACTATCAGCGCTACGATGAGCTCCATTCGGGCACCTCCGTCCATTTGCGTTTGCTGCCGGTGTGTATTCACTGACATTATACCATACTCTGCTGAAAATAGCAAGTGCCGCAGTGAAAATCTCCCTCCAAAGGCGCTGCCCTTGACCTGCCAGAGGCTCTGCCTCTGGACTCTGCCAAAGGCTCTGCCTTTGGAATCCGGCAATGGTCGCAGACCCTTGCAACCCAGCTTCGTTGACGCTCGTAAACTCGCTCACCGTTCCCAAAAGACCTACCGTGTCGTCGAATCATCCGCATTCTCCCGATATTTCTGTGACCGCGGCAACGACATCTATGCCGCCAGAACACAGTCAGCGAGTGAAACGAGCGGCAGCGAAACCGGGTTGCAAGGGACTATGTCCCTTGCCGGGGACGGGGGCAGAGCCCCAGCGGATTGTTAAGGCAGAGCCTTAACAAAAAAAAGAGCTGCACAGAAAAAGTGCAGCTCCATATAGTAATATGCTGTTTTCAGCCGAGAACGACCTTTATCTCGTTGGTATCGGCAAGCTTGTCCGCAGGAACGTAATTGCCTTCGAGCTTTGTGCCGTTGAGGAAGAGCTCCTTGACGCCGGACTGTACGTGTGCGGAGTTGTCGATAGTGATGTTGAGCTTCTTGCCGCGGAAGTTCTTCTCGATCCTGAAACCGTCCCACTTGGAGGGGATAGAGGGAGCGATAGTGAGTCCGCCGAGGTCGGGGCGCATACCGCAGATGCCCTCTACGCAGCCGACCATAACGGTCGAAGCGGTGCCTGTGAGCCAGTGTACGTGAGAGCGTCCCTCGTAGGGAGAAGCCTTGGATTCGGTGAACTGACCGTGAACGTAGGGCTCCATAACACGTATCTCAGCCTTGTCGTTCATAGCGGCAGGCGAGCTTTCGAGGAAGTATTCAAATGCGCGGTCGCCGTGACCGAGGAGAGCCTCTGCGAGTATCAGCCAGCCCTGTGACTGCGAGAAGATACCGCCGTTCTCCTTTGTATCGAGGTTGAACACCTGCATAAGAGCGCCCTCGAAGTGGTGGTACTTGTAGGGCGGCTCGAGGAGCTTTGCACCGTAGGGGGTGTTGAGTATCTCGTGTACGCTCTCCATAGCCTTCTCAGCCTGTTCGTCGGAGGCGAAGTGCGAGATGACCGACCAGCTCTGCGGATTGAGCCACATATTTGCCTCGGGGTCCTTCTTTGCGCCGACGATAACGCCGTTGTCGCGGATACCGCGGATGAATCTGTCCTCGTCCCAGCACTTTCCGAGAGCTGCTGCGAGCTTAGCCTTAGCGTCTGTGATGAAGGTGACGTATTCGCTGTCTCCGCGGCTCTGAGCGAAGTCAGTCATAACGTTCATAGCGTAGTAGAGCTGGAATGCAACGAAGGTGGATTCGCCCTGCGCACCGAGACGGAGGCAGTCGTTCCAGTCAGCGTGCAGACCGGCAGGCATATCGTGGCTTCCGAGTCTTTCGAGCGAGAAGCGTACAGCGTTCTTGAGGTGCTCGTAGACAGTAGCCTCGCCGCCGCCCTCTTCTGCGTAGGTGATGACCTCATCGAGGAAGTCCTTGTTGCCGCTCTCACCGAGGTACTTGACGATAGTCGGGAAGAGCCACAGAGCGTCGTCTGCGCGGTATGAGGGATGACCTGTTTCCTTTGCGTAAACGCTGTGCTCGTCGTTCTCATCGGGGCAGGTCTCGTGACCGGCGTTGTGGTTGAACTTGACGAGCGGCAGACCTCCGCCGTTGCTCACCTGAGCGGAGAGCATAAAGCGTATCTTCTCGGCTGCCATTTCGGGGTCAAGGTGGATAATGCCCTGAATATCCTGAACTGTGTCGCGGTAGCCGTAGCCGTTGCGAAGTCCGCAGTATACGAATGAAGCGGCTCTTGACCAGATGAATGTGATGAAGCACTGGTAGGCG
>JAFXVT010000023.1 GCA_017534835.1 Ruminococcus sp. | reverse complement strand
GATCGTCACATATCTTCCGGTGAGGTATGTGGATATTTCGCTCGACATCAGCTTGCTGTTTGAACCGGTGACATATATATCAACATCGCTGTTTTCAAGCAGGTCGTTAATGACCTTCTCCCAACCTTTAATTTCCTGTAATTCATCAAGAAGCAGATAGCATCGTCCTTTACCGGATATATTATTTTTCAGGTCAGAATACATATCCTTTGCTGAAAAATCTTCATACATGATCTCGTTGTATCTGCGCTCAATGATGTTTTCCTTTGCAACGCCTCGCTTTTCAAGTTCAGCCGCAACCATTTCAAGTATAGTGGATTTACCGCAGCGACGAACTCCTGCCAGTATCTTTACAACAGGCGAATCTATAAAAGGAGCTATTGCGTTAATGTAATCAGGTCTGAGTATCATAGTATCACTTCCTTTTTATCAATATACAATAAATAGTTGCAAGTGTCAAGACATTTTTCCGGTATAGAAGAAAAAAGTCTTAAAAGTGATCTGAACTTTCGACATTATAAAAGCTTTAGGAGAATGTCAAGGGATCAGACAGATTATTCCTAAATACTATTATCTGTTAAGAGATAAGTTTATGTGTTTAAAAAAGAGAAGCCTCCACAGGGAGGCTATGATAATCAATAAAATGATAAAATAATGATATCAGGCTCTTGAAACGAGAAAAACAGCTGCAATGGTTTTGTTCTTCTCCACTTGATGCAGCTGTTTCGTCATTATTATTTGCTGAGACCAGCCGGGTCTACCTTATCAAAAACTGTGATATTGCTGAGCTGGAACTGTGTCTGCTTGCCGTCGGTGTGGGTCACTGCCGCACCTGTCGAAAGATTCGTGAATGTGCAGGACTTCGCACCGTTTATTACAGCATCGCTCACGAGCACGTACTTGTACTTCTTTGTGAAGGCAATGTCCTTGTTTCCGTTCGCAGCAAGCGTATTCGCCTTTTTCCACATACCGTCCTTCTCGTTCGTTGCATCATTGATGCAGTTGAGGAGGGCAACGGTCTGCGAGGAGCCGGACAGAAGAGCTGTATCCACCTGATTATCGGTAGCTGTCGCGTAGACCGTACCGCCTGTGATGTTGACGCCGGTCGCTGCTGTGAATCCGCGGTCGCCGCCTGCGATGACAGTACCTCCGCTTATGTCGATAGTTGTTGCGGTCTGAACGGCGTCATTTCCGGCTTTGATAGACACGCTTCCGCCCGAAACGGCAACATTTCCCTTGCCGGACTTGATACCATCGCCCTCAGCGTCGATGTTGAGAGTTCCGTCCTTGACCGTAACAGAAGTCTTGCCCTTTACAGCGTCGGTCTTGTCAGTGGAATTGAGAGTTTTGATGTTTACCGTGCCGCCGTTGAATTTAAGGTCATTGTTGCAGGAGACAGCTTCCTGAGTGTTCGCAGTGAGGTTGAGGATACCTGTTCCGAGCTCACCGCCCTTTATCGTGAGGTCGTCCTTTGCATCTATAACAGCCGCACCGAGGTTGTCGCCGGCATAGGCTGTATCGCCGTCCGTAATTGTGTTTTCTGTTCCGTCAACAAGATTTATGGACGTATTTTCGGCATTTGTGATGAGGATAGCCGGAGCGCTCCTGCCTGTGATGCTTGCTCCGTTGAGGTATATCTTGACGGTCTCGGGGTCAGCGACCTCGTCTGCAATGTTTACATTTATCTGACCGTCACTGAGCGTTCCGTCAACGTAGAATGTGCCGGAGTGATCGATAGTGATGACAGAGCCGTTTACTGCTGCGTGCTCGCCTTCTACCTCAGCGGTATCACCCTTGAGGTGGATATAGACCGCATCAGCGGCAGGAGCATCCATTACCCCCTCGGGAAGTGATGCTATGACGTGTGCGTCGAGGCGCTGTATCGTGAGAGCATCACGGGCAGTAACGCCGTCGCCGCGGTTGTAGACGTCAGCATTGTCGAGCAGCTGACCTGTGAGGTTATATTTGTCCTTATTTGCTATGAACTGGAGGATCGTTACAGCATCTGCAACGGACACCTTCCCGTCACTGTTTGCGTCGCCGAGAAGAGTGCTTACAGCCGCTGTATCAGCTGCCTGAACAGAAGCTGCTGCCGGGAGTACAGCTGCTGCGAGTGCTGCCGACGAAAGAACTGCTAAAAGCTTTTTTACGTTATTATTATTCATTGTTAAAAACTCCTGACCATTTTTATTTTATACATTTCAGTTTTCCTGCAATCTGAATGAGAGTGCAGAGCCCTGCTCCTGTTTCCGCCTCTGCATAACGCAGTATATGCACACGGCTGTGACCGTTGTTATCAGCTCAGAAGCAGGCACAGCGAGCCATACGAGACCGATGCTGCGGAGGATATAAGCGAGAAAAACCGCCGGTATCACGAGAAGCGCACCGCGCAGAAGCGAGATGACCTGCGCTGTATGCGGTTTTTCCTCCGACGAGAAGTACACTGACAATATCGCATTCACGCCCATGAACGGCATATACAGGAAGTAGATCCTGAGTCCGTTTTCGGCTATACTTCGCATTTCTGCATCTCCGGAGCTGTTGAATACGCCAACGACGAGCGCCCTGTGCGTGAACAGCAGAAGATATGCGAGCACAGCCATGATAATTGAGGTTATCACTGCAAGGCGCATAAGATAGCCGATCGCAGTAGTATCCCTTCTTCCGTGATAACGGCACATCAGCGGCTGGACTCCGCTCGCCAGTCCGACAAAAACAGACGTGAAAACTATACCGATGTTAGCGATGACTCCGTATGCGGCAATGCCGGTATTTCCCATAAGCCGGTAGATAACGAAGTTGAAAGCGAATATCACAAGTCCGCCCGAGACCTCAGTGAAGAACGAATGAAGTCCCAGTGAGATGATCCCTCCGATGATCCTGCGCGAGGGAAGCACAGGTCTGAGAGTGAACGCATTCCAGCCCGTGAAGAAGTGTATGCTCATTATCGCTAGGCTGACGAAGGGAGCGATGCACGTTGCCAGAGCAGCGCCCTTCATTCCCATACCAAGCGGAAAAATGAAAACATAGTCGAGCACCACATTTGCCGCACTTCCGCTGAGGACTGCCAGCATAGCCAGCTTTGGTGCGCAGTCATTTCGCAGGAAGCAGACGATGAGGTTGCTCAGCAGGAATGCCGGCGAAAAGAGAAGTATCGTCTTCAGATAGTCATGCGAAAGCGCAAAAATACTGCTGTCCGCGCCGAGCAGATGTGTCACCTGCCCGGAGAAGAAGATGCCTGCGGTTTCAAAAGCCGCCGCTATGACAAGCATCGACAGGAAGGCGTTGGTGAATATCTTGTCTGTCTCGCTGCGCTCTGTACGGCAATACAGCATTGAGAAAATGCTTCCGCCGCCCATTCCGAGCATAAGTCCGAAGCCGTTCAGAAAGCTGAAAACAGGCAGGGAAAGATTCAGTGCGGCAAGACCGTCCGCGCCATACCCTTCGATATGAAAAACGTATCTATCAGGATATACAGCGAAACTCCGATAGAGCTGATGATATTGGCAAATATGTACCTGAAAAAATCATTGCGTACAGTTTTTGTGTTCATTATTGGATTGTTCCCCCAAGTTGAAAGACAGGCTGTACCGCCGTGTCAAAAAAAATTTCCTCATCAATTATATGTTCTTATTATAACACAATATTTTCAAAAATGCAAGCGATGCGCATAAAAACCTGATGTCTTTCCATCTGCGCCGCCCAGCAGGAGAAGAGCCCTTCCGCAAGCTTGATTTTTTCAGTGGGAACCTGTATAATAGAACTAACACACATTTTTCGGCTTCACAGGAGGCACACATTTTGAACAGCAACACAAGATCAAAGAAAAAGCTTCCGGAGTTTGTCCGGCTGCTGATACTCACATTCGTACTCGTTATCATCTCGCTTGTGAGTGTTTCCGTTTTCGGACGGAAGTGCGAACTCGATTTTCCTCTCAGTTCGCCGGATAATGCCTCCTTTTCATACGATGAGAGCATAGTTGAATGCATAGGTCAGCACACCGAGGGAAAAGTTCTGACTCTTGAATTCCGCTCGGTCGCAAAGGGCTTCACGTATGTCGAGGTGGACGAGCCTGCCGATAATTCGGCATCTATCCGAATGCTGTACGTCCATAACGGAGGAGTTATCACCGTCGATAACTTCTTCGGAAAAAGCCGCGGAGATATGCTTTTCTCGGCGTCACTCATTATTCTGCTGACCGTGATCCTGCTCGCATTATGGCGGAAATACCGCGAAAACACGAGGGTCACGCTCTGCCGCTACTCAAATGCGTGGCTGCTCGGAGTTATCGTATTCATCGGCTTCACGATACTGTTCCAGCTCCTCGAGCTCCTGATCAGAGCGCTCGGCGGTGACAATCCCTCCGTCCTCGACCTTCTGAGCTATACGCTGAATCTTCCGAAGCAGTTCTCGTGGCTGTTATTCCCCGTCGCAATAATCATCTCGCTCACTATCAGCATAAGCAACCTGATTCTTATGAAGAGAGAGGGGATCTGTCTGACGAATATGCTCGGATTCTTCCTCGGTATCGTCCTCTGCGCCGGCACGATCTCAATGAACATCGTCTATCCGCTGCTCGAATCTATGGGAGCAGACGTGCACAGATATTCCAGCCTTTCCGTTATCATCGGCAGCTGTATCGAGGATATTATCGCGATAACAATGTCATACCTCGAATGTGTACTTCTCGGCACATCGCTCTCGGCAGTACGCGCAGCAAGACATATCCCCGCATTCAACAAGGACTTCATACTCATTCTCGGCTGCCAGATAACGGAGGACGGCGGACTCACGAAACTCCTTCGATCACGCACAGACCGCGCTGTCGAATTCGCAAGATTGCAAAAGGAAAAGACCGGCAAGGACATAACATTCGTCCCCTCCGGCGGAAAAGGGGATGACGAGGTCATTGCCGAGGCGGAGGCGATACGTGATTACCTCGTTTCCATAGGCATACCCGAAGAGCGCATCATTGTGGAGAACAAGTCTGTGAACACCGAGCAGAATATCCGCTTCTCAGAGGCGCTCATCAGGGAGAGGTGCAGTTCGCCCGAGACTGCCTTCTCGACCACGAATTACCACGTTTTCCGTGCAGGCTGTATCGCCGACGAGCTCGGTATCCGCATCGAGGGCATCGGAGCACGGACGAAGCCATATTTCTGGATAAACGCCTTTATCAGGGAGTTCATCGCGGCACTGCACTACGAAAAGCGCAGCCACATAAAGACGTTCATATTTATCCTATGCTGTGCTCTGCCGGTGGAGATACTCATTTACATCTCAAATCTGATATAAACTCTGTCTCCTGCCGGAAAGCCGCAGGAGATTTTTTTATTGCTATTTTCCTCCCTGCGTTGTATAATAGGACTATCGGAGGGGTGTCCCCTCCGCCTGTTCCGCAGGTCACCGGATACGTGCCGTAAGTCCACAGCTCGGCAGCCACACTTTTTACGTCAAGGACCGCAAATCGAGGATAACACCTACAGGAGGTATAATATGAAACACAGCATCACACGCTCTATTATATCCGCAGCAGCTGCGGCAGCTCTCGGCTGCTCGCTCTTTACAGATACAGCACTCGCACTTTCAGATGGATCACTGCAATATGAGCCGATCTGCGCCGGCAGCGAGCTCGTCGATGTCATCGTAAGACTGAATGGGAACGCAGTCCTTGCAGCTCCCGAGGCGAGCGGTCAGGGTGCGGATTACATCGACACAGCCTCCGCACGGAAAGCTGAAGATTCTCTCAGGAAGGCTCAGGATACAGCCGAAGATCACATTCGCAGACTATATCCCGGACTGAAAATAAAACGCCGCTTCACTCTGACTACAAACGGCTTCTCGTGTTCACTTCCCGGGAGTATCATCAGTGTTATCGAAGCTGACCCTCTTGTAGAAAGTGTAACGGAGATAAAGGCTGACATCGCGGCGCTGCCTGAGCTCGCAGACGCAAGAGAGCTCGGAGGAGTGAACAGCTTTTCCAGCTCCTCCGGACTCACCGGCGAGGGCGAGGTGATAGCCGTTATCGACACCGAATTCGACGTCACGCACGATATGTTCGCTCCGATGACGGACAGGGAAGCAAGGATAACGAAGGACGATGTCTTTGCGATAAGCAGCAAGGCGGGCTTCTCGTCCAAGCTCAGTGCGGATAAGGTCTACATCAGCAACAAGGTGCCGTTCGCCTACGATTACAGTGACGATACGCCATACACTCTCGACGGGATCGAATACTACCACGGCACGCACGTGAGCGGTATCGCTGCCGGCAACCGTATCACGACCACGGACGGCACTGAGATCTCCGGAGCAGCTCCCGATGCGCAGCTGCTGATGATGAAAGTCTACGGCACCGACGGCGTTACGGAGGAGGCTGTCGCCGCCGCTGTCGAGGACGCCGTGAAGCTCCGCGCAGACGTGATAAATATGAGCTTCGGGCGCGTTTACGAATACTACGACAATTTATTATATGCCGATTCCATAGCCGCTGCCGCAAATGCCGGCATAATGCTTTGCAGCTCTGCCGGCAACAACTCCAACGACGGCTCCGGCATCGGCAAGCTGACCTCGGTCAGAAATGTCGATACCGGCTGCATCACTGAGCCTGCGCTGTTTCCGCAGGTCCTGTCGGCAGCCTCCGCAGACGCTCCCGACGGAACTATAAGCCGGTTCAGCTCCTACGGCGTGGGAACATCTCTCGATCTCAAGCCGGAAATAACCGCTATAGGCGGAAATGTCCTGTCCGCCGGCTATAACAACTCCACCGAGCGTATGTCGGGCACTTCTATGGCAGCACCGTTCATTTCGGGCTGTGCTGCTCTCTGCGACCAGATGCTGAAGGCTCAGGGCTCGGAGCTCGCCGGTATCGAAAGAACACAGAGGATAAAGAATATTCTTATGAATTCGGCAGTCCCCCACACTGAGTCCGGCTCTCTCCTGAGTCCGCGGCGTCAGGGAGCGGGACTCGCCGCCCTCGACAAGGCTGCGAATGACAAGGTGATAATGACCGGCGAATCGGGCGAGGCAGATATTGAGCTCCGCGACGGGCTCGTTGACTCGTTCAGCTTCGCGCTCAACATCACCAATATCAGCGGCGAGGACGTCACCTTCACAAGCTCTGACATCGCGCTCACGACCGACGGCTTCTCCGTAAACACCTCCACCGGCAAGCCCTTTATCGCCGGTCAGACAGCTCTGCGCACCGAGAACGACTTCGCCGGAGAAATCACTGTTCCTGCCGGACAGACCGTGACCAGAACTGTAAATGTGGCTCTCGACCCGGAACAGACCTCTCAGCTCGCTGCGGTATTCACGAACGGCTTCTTTGTTGAAGGCTTCATTTCCCTCAGCGGAGCCGGAAACTGCTGCGATATTTCAATCCCGCTCATCGGCTTCCGCGGAGACTGGTGCAAGGTCCCGACTATCGACACCGAAACGTACCCGTTGATACCGAAGTCAAGCATCGGCGAGACAGAGCTCCGCACGGATATAAGCTTCGCAAGGGCGGCGGATATGCTGCGCGGCATCGTGATGAATGACAGCTATCTTCTCTCTCTCGATGCCGAGGACATCGACAGCTTCCCGATAACAGCCGAGGCATCGTTCACAGAAGATCAGGCAGAGCAGTTCAGCTCGCTCAATGACGGAATCAGCTATATCTCGCCTAACGGTGACGTTTTCGCCGACCGCTTCGGCTGCTACTACCTGCCGCTGCGTGAGGCTGTTTTCTCAGGCATCGACGTTCTCGACAGCGACGGCGCGACTCTCTGCAGGACCCATACCGAGCCGGTGAACAGCAACATCGCTCAGCTCGCGCCGCTTCCGGAGGAGACCTACTCTCTTCCGGACGGCAGATACTCCTGCCGGATAGATTCGTATATCCGCTACGGCGCCGGTGCGGACAGCAAGCAGACCTATCCGCTTGAGATCGCAGTTGATACCGAAGCTCCCGAAGTCGGATACAGCATCTCAAAGGAGGACGGCAGGACTTTTCTGCATCTGACCGCGAAGGACTCCGCCCTCGACGGCATATACATTATGGGAACAATGGGCGGTGAGACGACTGTGGAAAGTACGGCTTCCTTCAATGCTCTCGCACTCGCACAGAGAACCCTCAGCTATGACAGCTATGCCGGCTCGGCACTGATCGGCACGGAGAAAAGGATCAACTCAGCAGCTTCCGCCGGTACTCTTCCGGACGGGCTCAGCGATATACACAGCGTCCTTACAGGGAAGATAAAGCCAAAGAATTACTACAATTACTGCAAGATAATACCGGCTGAGCCCGACGAGAACGGCACATTCTCCACCTCCTTCGATATTACCGGACTCGGCGAATACACGATCTGTGTGCTCGACCGCGCATTCAACGTTTTTGATATACACTCGGATCATTCAATGCCTGCCGATTTCAAAAAGGGCATATGGAAGCTGACGACTGAATACTACTCTTCTTTTTTCTGCTTTCAGGACGGAGGAAAGCTCCTTATATCCCCGACCACCAGTCTCAGCGTGACAGAATCAGACTACAAACTCGACGGCAAACGATTAAGCTATTTACAGCAGGGCAGCATATACCCGGATACGGCTGTTGTCGAATGGATAGACGAAGATAATGCTGTTCTGAAACTGGGGAACTCCGGTCTGCACGGTCAGCTGAGATTCATCACGGAAGGCTCGCTGTGGGATTACAGATTCTACAGCGACAACGACCTCATCGAATTCGCGCGCAGATACTACTATGACCTCCACGGCACGTTTCCGAATGCGTGGATAGATACCTACAGCTCGCAGGAAACAGTCAAGATCACACTATACGAATATATCGACGAAACTGAGACTACACTCGCAGTCTACACCGTTGACCGCGATACTGCCACCGGAGTCGATGAGAATGGCGAACCTGTAGACATAAGACAGACAGCAAAATTCTCAACAGACGGCGTATGGAGCGCCTGCACTCCAACATCATCTCTCGGCGAGCTCCGGTATTTCAAGTTTACGGAGCTCAGTGAGGATTCCGGCGAGGGCGTCTGTGTATATCAGGCGGACGGCATCGAACACAGCTTCACCTGCACATTCGCCGGCGAAAAGGTGACATTCTCCTTCGATTCGTATGAAAGCACAGGCACTCCATCGCGCGAAGCTGAAATGGAGTACCTCACCAATGACAAGCTGGAGCTCAGATGGGACAACGGCTGCGTCGAAGAGGTGACTCTTCTCCGTAACACCGGATCTGTAAGCGAGCTCGGATTTTTGACGAATGATACGCTTATCGAGCTCACCCGCAGCCACTTTACCGAACGTTCCGGCATCGTCCCCGACGAGATAATCCCCGGCTACAACGGAGAGGCAGATACTGCGGTATTGAGAATATACAAGACCTCCGAAGGCGGTGCCGGCGTATGCATCGGGGAATACACCGTAAACGTCTTTGACGGAACCGGATATTCAAATGAATATCCCGAGGTCGACCTGTTGAATGATCTCAGCGGCGGCATAAAGCTCGGAGACGTGAACGGGGACGGAATGATAGACGCGAAGGATTCCTCGCAGATACTTGTGTATTATTCCCGGATGAGCACCGGTATGGCCGAAGAGCTTCCCCCGGATAAGTACACAGCCGCTGATGCAAATATTGACAAAATGGTAGACGCAAAGGACGCCTCACTGATACTTGCCTATTACTCTTTCACATCGACCGGCGGTCTGACTTCCGGCATCAAGGGGTACCTCGATCTGATAAACAGCAACGGCTGAAAAAAAGTGTGCGAAAAATCCGTGCCAGCTGTGTCTAATAGACAGAAAGCAAATTTGCAGTAAACGCAGAGGAGGAAATCTATGGGCAACGATGCGGATCGCTACCGCCGTTTCCTTGATGGTGATGATAATGGACTCAGAGAGATAATCGACATCTACTACAATGGATTGACCCTGTATATAAACGGTATCGTCAGGAACGTGTCCGAGACAGAGGACATCATACAGGATACCTTCGTGAAGCTTGCGGTGAAAAAGCCGAGATTCAGCGGAAAAAGCGAGTTCAAGACGTGGCTTTACGCCATTGCGCGGAATTCGGCGCTGAACTATCTCAGGCGGCACAGGTCGCGCTTCACCGAGCAGCCTGCCGATGAATGCATAACGCTCTCGGACGGCACTGACGTCGAACGCGAATACCTCAAAAGTCAGCGGAATATGGAGCTCCACAAGGCAATGAAGGAGCTCGCTCCGGATTACTATCAGGCACTATATCTGATGTACTTCGAGGCGCTCGACACCGAGGGCATCGCAGAGGTGATGCACAAGTCGAAGCGGCAGGTCGGCGACCTTCTCTACAGGGCAAAGAAGTCACTGAAGTCAAAACTGGAAAGGGCAGGCTTTCACTATGAAGAATTCTAAGGAAATGGCGGATTCCGTATTCAGGATACGGGACGCTTATATAGAGAAAAGAAACAAAAGAAGGCTTATCATAAAATGTACTGCCCTTATCAGTTCGACTGCGTGTATGCTCGCACTGACAAAAGCAGGTATAAGCCTCGCAAAGCCGGGAAGACAGCACAGCACCGACATCGAGGTCATCGGTACTTCCGATGTGACGGGCGAGGTGCAGACAGCTCCGGAGATACGCACATCTGCGCTTCCGGAAGCTTCAACAGCTAAGAACACGACATCTGCGGCACTGACACAGCAGACCTCAATAGCTGAGATGACCTCGGAAACGGAAACTGCTCCGTCAGAAGCTCAGCCAGAGGAGGAAACTGCTCAGGCAGAGGAACAGACCGAAAACGGGACGGCTCTCACAGAGACGACAAAGCCGGTAACTACCACGCGCTCCCCTGCTCTGACCACTGCATCGCCAAGCGTCCCCAACTCAACAACTGCCGTGGTCTGCGTGCCTGAGTCTGATACCGGACACATTACTGTCGAGACCACGTCGCCTGCTGAGACGACCGGTCCGGCTGTGGCGACTCCCTCAGCGGAGATGCAGACTACGCCGATCTGCTACAGATACCAATACGTTGAGGTACTCAAGGGAATTTACGCTTCCGCCGATCGTCAGGCAACGGAAGTCGAGCTCGGTGAGCGGATCAGTTCAGCTGACATTGTCTCAGATGACAGCCTGCTGATGCTGAACGCAAGCTTCTACAGCATTAACGGATCAGCTCACGACAAGGCTATTGCGATAAAATTCAACGGATATGACGGATACTGGTTCTACAAGAAAGTATGAAAGGAGTAGATCTTATGAAAAAAAGGATATTGACTGTAATAACAGCAGCGATCTGCGGTATCGGAGCTGTTCCCGCACTCACAGCGTCCGGGATAAGCCTGTCACCGCCCGATGTGGTGAGCTGCCTAAAAGGTGATGCAAACCTCGATTCAAGGGCGACTGTCGCAGATTCCGTAGCGATACTCCAGCACATCGCGAACCGCGACAAATACTGTCTGAAGGCTCAGGGACTTGTCAACGCAGATGTTGACGGAGTTGCCGGAGTTACTGCGAATGACGCCCTTGAACTGCAAAAGCGCGACTCAGTGAGGGCAGCTGAGGGTGAAGAAGAAGCCCCCGACAACGTATTCTACAGCGTCCACATCGACTGGACAATGAGCACCCGTGATTACGCAGACGATATATGGGACAAGATAAGAGGCGGTTATTCCGGTGTTCTCACGAGCACGGAAGAACTCAGAGCGTACCTCTCCGAGATATGCAATGAGTCTCTGACTGATGAATACGCAGCCAAGTACAGCGACGAATTCTTCGCGGAGAATGTGCTCTTTATGAACGCATTATCCCAGAGCTCGGGCGGAGAGTGTATGCTTATGATAGACAGCGTCGACACCGGCGGTACTATCACTGTAAATGCTCCGTGGACATACGAAGGAGGAACTGCCGCAGCAGCCGTGATGTCGGTATGTCTCGGACAGGTAGTCTTCCCGAAGGCAGCATACAGCGGACAGGAAGTCGTATGGACTCACGGCAAGTCGGTCGTTCCACCCGTCAGCGACGTACCGGATGTATGCAAGAAGATATACACATCAAGAGTGGACTACACAATGGGATATTCCGGCTTCAAAAACGCTATGAAGCAAGGCAGCAAGATAAGAAGAAATGGCTATGATGCAGTCATCACAAGCTCTGACGAGCTGAAAGCCTACCTCTCCGAAGCGTGCACTGATGAAAAGATCGAAGAATACACGGCTAAGTACACCGACGATTTCTTCACGGAAAATGTACTGTTTATGAATATCATCGAACAGTATCAGGGCACTCAGCCGTGCCTTCATATCGACAGCATCGACTTCGGCGATACTGTCACAGTTAATGCTGACTGGGATTATTCCGGAGCCTGTGCAACAATAATGTCGGTATGCGTCGGCGTGGTAGAGCTCGACAGGGAAGCATACAGCGGTCAGCCCGTTGTATGGACATGCAACAACGTCAAGGAGGCTCCCCTTCCGCCGGAGGCACTCTCCTTCTCGGCAAAGACTGACTGGTACTGCGATACCGGAAAGGATATGCAGCCGGAGGTATGGGAAATACTCGACAAAGGCGGTCATTCCGCAGTTATCACCAGTCCGGCAGAGCTTGAGGAATACCTCTCGCCGATATTCAGGAAGGAACTTGTGCAGGAGTATCTCAAATTCTATGAGGGCTACTTTGACGGCTGCGTTATCCTTATGAACTGCGAATTGCAGGGAAGCGGCGGGGAATGCCGTCTCAAGGTCGACAGCGCGGATTATTCCGATGACAGAACTGAGATAAACGTGCGCTCCAGCTGGCAGGACGAGGACAAACCGCAGGTAGAGATGATGTCCGTGTGCCTCCAGCAGCTGAAGGTGCAGAAGGAGCAGTACACAGGGCAGACCGTAAACTGGACAACAACTTAATTCTCCATTCACGGAAAAGCGGTATCAGGGGAACTCCCCTGATACCGCTTTTTGCGGCGTGTCGACTCTGCCTGTTTTCGCGGCAGGACTGAACAGCACGGAAGGTTTTTTCACCGTCCCCTCTTGCTATTTCTCCATCAATATGATATAAGCGGCGTGTCGCCGCAGCCTGTTTCGCGTCAAAGTAGTCCGGAGCGGAAGTTTTTTGCCGCGCACCCTTGCTATTTATGACACAATATGATATAAGCGGCGTGTCGCCGCAGCCTGTTTCGCGTCAAAGCAGTCCGGAGCGGAAGTTTTTTGCCGCGCACCCTTGCTATTTATGGTTTAATATGATATAATTACAGGCAAAGAACTCCCATCATATATGACTTGCCGGAATGTGCAGACAGACCAGCGAATGCCCGACATAGCCAACACCGCTGCAAACGGCAAACCAAGCGTTGATAAGAAGGCATACCGCGATGATTTCATCGCCATATGCGAAGAAAGATCGCGTTTTGATATGAAGGACTGCTTTGCTAAGTTCAACAAAGAGATAAAGAAGTACAGCAATGGACACGACAAGGAGCTCAAGATCAAGGTATCAAAGGGCTCAGCTACGTACTCAAAGGACAAATACGACAGTTATCGCAGCGTATTTCCTGACGCAAATGCAGAATGCGATAAGAAAAAACCGAGTTCTGCTGAAAAACACTCCTCGGGAATAAATGCAAGGAGGATGATGAATGACCTATTCAAGTATCGGTATCATCGCACTGCTTGTCCTGCTCATAATCAACTATGATGTGTTCCGCAGGGACTCTGCGAATAATATCGTGCCGGCTCATGAGCCCTACCGCCGCTTTCTTTACAGCGTGATGCTCTACTATATCACAGACATTCTGTGGGGTATCCTCGATTCACTGCGCATAATGCCGCTGCTTTATGCCGATACAGTGATATATTTTATGGCAATGCCGCTGTCCGTACTGCTGTGGACGCGCTATGTGGTGAGCTATCTCAACGAAAACAACTGGTTCAGCAGAAGTCTGCGATTTGCAGGAAATGCGGTTTTCGCCGCAGAGACTATCGCGCTCATCGTCAACTTCTTCGTTCCGGTAATGTTCGGATTCGACGATAATGGGGACTATTTACCCGGTATCGTGCGATATATCCTGCTCTGTATACAGGTGCTGCTGTTCCTGACTGCGGCGATATATTCGCTCGTGCTCGGAGCTAAAACGACCTCACGCAAAAGGCTCAGATACAGGATGATAGGATTTTTCGGTGTAGAAATGGTCATGCTGATAAGCATACAGGCATATTTTCCGCTGCTTCCGCTGTATTCCATCGGCTGTATGCTCGGCACCTGTCTGCTGCACACCTTCGTACTTGAGGACGAAAAGGCTGAATACAGTCACAGACTCACAGAGATGTTCCGGCGTGACCAGGAGCAGAAAAAGGCTCTCGGCTCGGCAAGGCAGATGGTGTACACCGATCCGCTCACCGGCGTTAAGAGCAAGCACGCCTACATCGAAGCTGTAAACCGCATTGACAGCGGTATCACAGATGGTTCGATAAACGAATTCGGTGTTATAGTCTGTGACCTGAACGGTCTGAAATTGATAAACGATACCCTCGGTCACGAGGCAGGCGATGAATACATAAAGACCGGCTGTATGCTGATATGCAAGAAGTTCACGCACAGTCCGGTATACCGCATCGGCGGAGACGAATTCGCAGTCCTGCTCGAGGGCGAGGACTACAGCCGCAGAAGCGAGCTCCTTATCGAACTCGACAGGCAGATAGAGGAAAACCTTCTTTCGGGCGAGGTCGTTGTCTCGACCGGCATCGACATCTACCTTCCTTCCTGCGACAGCAGCTTTTCATCAGTTTTTGAACGCGCTGACAAGAAAATGTACGAGCGCAAGCGTTTCCTAAAAGCCATAAAAGCTCCGAACTAAGCAGCAAAGCCGCAGAGATGCTCTCTGCGGCTTTTGGTTTATCGTTTATTTCTCGATGAGTGCCTTTCTCATCTGAACGAGGTCGAATGTGTCAAGTCTTCCGTCTTTATCAAAATCGCCGGCCTTCCAGTTCGCAAGCTTAGTATCGGGAGTGCCGAGCAGCCACTTGCTCAGGAGCACCAGATCGCCGGTATTGAACTCGTTATCAGCGTTGACATCGCCGATGATCTCCGGCGGAGGAGCGACTATGCTATCGTCAAAGATATATGTTGCATTATTGAGGAACTGATCCTCGCTGTCCTTCTCGACCTTGTCCCAGTCCTCCTTGGTGCCGTATACAGTTATAGTAGCGCGCGATGTTACATCTGCAAATGCGTAGTGGTCTATGTACGTAAGATTCTTTGAGAGCTTGAGATCTTTGAGCTTATCGCAGTAAGCAAATGCCATACTTTCGACCTTGCCGACGTATCTTACATCGACTGACTCAAGATTCGAGCAGAAGAAGAAGGTGTTGTCGCTGACATTTTTAACACCGGAAGGAAATACTACCGATGTAATGTCCGTATTACGGGCAAAAGCACTCGGTGAAACATACTTTACATCTGACGGGATAACTACCTCGCCCTTAGCATTCTGAGCGTCGATAAGATCACCGTTCACGATCACAAATGTATCCTTTTTACGCTGCTCCGTCAGCCACGGTGTTGACTCGAATACGCACGAAGAGAACTCCACGAGCTTGTCCGGGAAATTCACCTCTGAAAGAGATGAGCACATCTCAAATGCACGTATCCCCACGGTCTCAAGGTTTTCCGGCAGAGTGACTGTTTTCAGTCCGCTGCACATAGTGAAAGCATAGTTTCCGATCTTCGTTACCGAATCAGGTATCTTGATACTTGTGATGCCGATACCATTGAACGCATAATCACCGATAACAGTAACCGGCAGCCCATTGATAGAGCTCGGTATCTCGACATCTGTTGCCGACAGATCACAGCCGACTATAACTATGTGGTCATCTTCGACTTCGTACTGAAGCACACCGGCAGTCTCTACAGCAAATGCGGTCATCGGAGCCTGATCGAATACAGCTCCGGGTGCGGAAAGCGGCAGTACAGCTGCCAGTGCCGCAGCAGCGGTAAATGACGCGATCCTCAGTGATCTTCTTTTTGTCTTCATTATTAACCCCTCCTGTTAATATGATCATATTTATGTCTGCCGTGACCGGCTGACTGTTCCGAAATAAGAAACTGTAACCTCCGTTTACAGTTTACAGATACATTATAGCATATATATAGGAAAATAGCAAGGGTCAACGAAAATTATTTGCGTTTCAGACAGCTTTGCCGCACTTGACATATCGGGGCATAACAGCTATAATTAGTGTATATTATTGCAACTATGGAGGTTCACATTTACATGAGTAAGGCACCAAGAAACAAAACTATCGACACTCCCGTCAGTGAGGGCAAAGAGTATCTCAGAAGATGTGTACATCTGACTCAGCCGCAGAGCTCGCTCGCTGATGTTCTTGATAAGACTATTATTGGCGATATGCTCAGAGTCTGCCAACTTCTGCCTGCTGAGTGCGCCGACCTCATAGTAGCCGATCCACCGTACAATCTCACAAAGACATTCAGCGGCACTACCTTCGCAAAGAAAAAAGCTTCAGAATACGAAGAATACACAAGAGAATGGCTGTCAGCAATAAAGCTGCTCCTGAAAAAGAACGGCTCGATCTATGTGTGCTGCGACTGGGAAACGAGCCTTATCATCGGACGTGTGCTCGGCGACTTCTTCCGCGTCAGGAACCGTATAACCTGGCAGCGCGAGAAGGGACGCGGCGCCAAAGCCAACTGGAAAAACGGTATGGAGGACATATGGTTTGCCACAAACAGCGACGAATACACCTTCAACCTTGACGCTGTAAGGATAAGAAGGAAGGTCATCGCACCGTACCGCACCGACGGCAAGCCGAAGGACTGGGTCGAATCCGAAAGCGGGAATTACCGTGATACCTGCCCTTCCAATTTCTGGGACGACATCACTATCCCCTTCTGGTCGATGCCCGAGAATACCGCCCACCCGACTCAGAAGCCCGAAAAGCTCATTGCAAAGATAATTCTCGCAAGCTCGTCCGAGGGCGACGTTGTGCTCGACCCGTTTCTCGGATCAGGGACCACAAGCGTGACCGCCAAAAAGCTCCGCCGTCATTTCATCGGTATCGAGAAGGAAGAGCAATACTGTGTATGGGCTGAGCAGCGCCTCGAAATGGCAGACAGCGACTCCTCGATACAGGGATATGCCGATGGTGTTTTTTGGGAAAGAAATTCATTATCTGAGCAAAATAAGCAAACAATTTCACTCAAGTCTTCTCAGCCCTCAAAATCAGGTCGAAAGCGAAAAGCAACTACCCAGTCAGAGCCAGAAATGATACAGAAGTCTCTATTCGATTTATCGGAGGATTAAGTCATGTATAATAATCAAATCATTTGTCAGCTTATTGATTACTTGATGAGTGTACAAGGGGAATACAAGAAAGACAAATTATCCTCAGCTGTTCAAGATAAATTCAATCTCACAAAGAAAAGATCAGTATTATATGGCGAATGGTTTGCAATAACCTTCTCGACATCGAAAAATGATTCTCCATATTTCAATAATGTCATACTCTCTTTATCAACGTTAAAAAAATATGACCATTTACCATTTATTGTTTGTTTAGTAACACCTTCAAAGAACTATGTTTTTTTGGCAAACACGACATTTTTGAAAAAAATCAGTCACTCTTCGCAAAAACTCCGTGTTGACAATATCCGTGGTAGTTTTCTAGGAAATGATATTGAGAGAACTTATGAGGAATTGACTAATGAACCAGAAAATTTTGAATCGTTATTTCTAATTCACGAGAGCTATTCATTCGAGGATAATCTAACTCGTTTAGTCGAATCAACAAACAATATCACGCCAAAGGGAAAAAATTTTCAACCGACCACAAAACAGCGAGAATGTATCATATCCTCTGTAAACAGAGCTATACTTTTCATGAACTCAGAAGAGTATACTATGTTGAAAAATGATTTGAACGCTCGCGTGAAGTTAGTTGAGGAAGAAATAAAAATAGCGTCTTCAAACAATAATGTCAACCTTCGAGGACGAATAATAGAATTTCTTATTACAGATGAATCTAATGTCAAAGAAGAATTGACGAAGAGTTTGCAACATAATCTCCCACTGCCGGAAATATACACAGCAGATAACCTTGGAGATTACGAATGTACATTTCCTAAATATGCAACAGCAACGGATATAAAGTCAAAAATGATGTTTTTATCAAGCAATCCCAAAGGCTACAATGTTGATAAACTATTATCTTTTCTCGCTACTGAAAACAGTGTATATTTGATATTTATAGTTGGCGTTGACGAAAACAAAACAATTCATACTCAGCTTTGCTCCATTTTTAACACACAAATACTCAAAGGAACAAGAATAAACGAACTGTGGACAGGGAGAAATTCTCGCGGAGTGACTCAATTTATTGGACAAGCATTAGAGGATACTCTATCTAGATTTGATTCAAGCATTGACTCTGAAGCATCAGTGTCTTTCTTAGAAAAACTATTAGACAAATAACCAATTGTACATGCTTTGTATTAAAAGCCCCCACTCTTTGTGGGGGCTTTATTATCAGCACACTTTCAGCAGATAGTAGAGTACGGCTTTTTCGGCGTGGCGTCTGTTCTCAGCCTCGTCGAGGATAGTTTCGAGGTGCTTGTCAAGCACGCTCTGAGAGATCTCAAAGCCTGCGTGTATCGGCATATCGTGGAAGACGAGCGCTTCTGAGCCGTCAAGGAACTCATCGTTTATCTGATACGGCATCATCTTTGCAAGAGTTTCCTCCTTCTGCTTCTGATAAGCCGGATCGTTGAAGAATTCCATATCCACCCACGTATCGGTATAGATGACCTGCATCTTTTTAGCGCAGGACTTAGCCTCCTCCATAGACATTGCAGGGTCGAGCTCCTTGTAGAAGCCGGCAGCCTTTGCCTCCTCGTAGAAATCATTGCCGCATACAGTCTTGTTCACGAGAGGAGTAAGACCGTAGAGTGTACCCTTTTTCATCTTCGTGAAGAACTCAACGAGCGAGTTGAACACGTTGTTCTTGGCGCCGACATACATAAAATTAACGTCAAGGCTGCCGAACTTCTCGATAACGGTGAGCGCGTCCGCGAGTATCTGACAGGGATGATAGGAGCTGTCGCAGCCGTTGATGAACGGAACGAGCGTGTTTGCTCCGAAGAGCTCGACTGTTTCATTCTTGATAAGACGCGCCATAATAATGTCCACATTTCTGCCTACGTACTTTATCTCGGAAACAGGCTCGCCGAGCATAAAGTTTGAATCCTTCCAGAGCTGATTGTAGTATGTACCGCCGAGCTCGGTAATTGCAGTCGTGAAGGAAAGGAACGTCCTTGTCGAGGTCTTTTCAAAAAGTGTGTAGAGCTTCTTCCCTTTAAGGCTTTCGGCGTATTTTCCGGGATCCTTCTTCATATCGAGAGCGATCTCGAGTATCTTAGCGAGCTCCTCCGCAGAGAAGTTCTTGAAATTGAGCATATTCTTCATATTTTTTCCCCCATTGTCTGATTTTCCCGGCTCGATGACCGGGAATGAACTATTATTATAACACGTATCAGCTGATCTTGTCAAGTAAAAACTGCAAGTTTTACGCAATTATCAGCAAAATGAAAAATGCCAGCCGGAAAGACTGGCATTTCGTTTTATTTCGCTCTTTTACCCAGAACAAAGCTTGTGATGAGCACGAGGTCATTCACCTGTATCTTTCCGTTGCTGTCGATGTCCGCGAGGTGATTCGTATAGGTCGCGTCCTTCGCCTTTATGAGCTCGCTTCGGAAAAGAATGACATCGAAGGAATCTATCCTCGAATCGCCGTTGAGGTCACCGATGACGTTCACTTCCGGCTGTTCATTCAACTTATTCTCTGTTATCTCACAGCTGTTCAGCTTTGCAGAGCCGCTGCACTTATAAGCCTCGACGTTGAGGGATAATCTTGCAAGACTTCCGGGATCCTTTCCGTGCTCCCTGAAGGCGTCGAGATGCTCCTTAACGTTGATACTGCCGGTCAGATGCGGACTGCTCGCTCCGATGTCGTCTGCTCTGCGGACGCTGTAATAATAGTTGAATTCAGTCTGATAACCGGCTATACTGCGCTGTATGACTTTTCTGTAGTAGAGGTCGTAAACGTTGCCGTTCGAGGTAAAGCTGCCGAGCTCCTCCACACCGTCATTGTGGATCGGAGAATTAACGGAGTTGAAGGTGCTGTCAGTTATGAAGATCTCGGTGAACTGATCATCAGAACCGGCGAAAACACCATAGGCGCAGACATAAGCAAGTGCATTCTCCCCGAGGCTTTCTGCATCAATATCGAGAGTCACATCATAGCTGACACTGAAATTGTCGGAAGCCGGCTTTTCCTTGATGAATCCCTTGCTGAAATAGCACAGGGAGATAGTCGACCATTCCGCGTCAAATCCGCCGTTTCCGTCAGGCGTGAAGTCAGCGCTGTCCTCGTCGCAGTCAAGCATATATTCGTAGTCGTATCCGCCGGCTGTAGTGACCTCTGACTGCCAAGCACCGGCAGAAAACACCGGTACCGAAAGAAGTGCAGCAGCACATACAGCTGCCGAAACTGAAGAAAGCACACGCTTTAAGAAAAGATGTCCCATAGTATCCCTCCCGAAATTATGTCAAGATGTTATGTGTATTCCATTTTATCTCATTTTATGCAGGAATGCAAGCCAAATATTGTTGATTTTTACCGGATTCGACCAATTTGAGCAATTGATTTACCGCACGCTGCTTCGCTGACGAACAAAAAACAGTTCATTTCCACAAAGTTGTACCAAACTTGTATGACCAATTCATTGCAATTAGCCGTATAACTTACGCTTACAACTACTCTCAGGCATCCCCACGCAAATTCTGTATACAATTCACAAAATCAGTGGATAATCGCGCCAAATTCTCTGATCTGAAAAGAAAAAATCTTCTAATCGTCCACCTAATCTTTAAAAAATGGGTTTAACAAATTGTTCATATGTTGTATTATGTATACAGGGAATTTAAGTTTGTCAAATATTGTACAGACAATTTCAGATTTGGAGGTTAATCAGATGAATTTCAAGAAAAAGCTGTCACGCCTGCTCTCAGGCGCGGTGAGCGGCGCAATGCTGTTCTCAGTGGCATCGGTAATACCGACAGAAACTCAGACCGGCATTGCCCCTCAGCAGCTCGATGCTGAGGCGGCAGGCGCCTGCACTATCAACACGAACAAGACATATCAGCGTATCCGCGGTTTCGGAGGAATGAACCACCCCGAGTGGCAGAGCTATAACGCTCAGAACGGAGCTCCCGGAGATATGACAGCAGCACAGGTGCAGACTGCATTCGGCAACGGCGCGAACGAGCTCGGTCTCACTATCCTGCGAATCTTCGTAAGCGACCAGCAGAATGCGTGGAACAACGCTATCCCGACAGCTCAGAGAGCTTCAGCTCTCGGTGCTACGGTATTTGCGACTCCGTGGAACCCTCCGGCTTCGATGAGAAGCAACGGCTCCGGCGGACCGAGAGGCGGTCAGTACGTTCTCAACAACGGCGCAGAGGCAAACTACGCAAAGCACCTCAACGACTTCATCAAATTCTGCAACAGCAAGGGCGTTGAGCTGAATTCCATCTCAGTTCAGAACGAGCCTGACTGGTCCGGCGAGTGGACATACTGGGCACCTTCGAGATGTGCTTCGTTCCTCGCAAATTACGGTCCTACCGTAACAGCCGGCACGAACACAAAGATGATGTCGCCCGAGAGCTTCAGCTACAGCAAGGACTACTACAACGCTATCCTGAACGATTCCAAGGCATTCGCTAACTGTGATATGTTCGGTACTCACTTCTATGGCACACAGCGCAGCGCCATGGACTTCCCGGCACTTGAGAGCTGCGGCAAGGAGATATGGATGACCGAGGTATACGTTCCGAACAGCGATGCGAATTCAGCTGACCGCTGGCCGGAAGGCGTACAGGTAGCAGAAAATATCCACAATGCAATGGTTGTCGGAAATATGAACGCATACGTATGGTGGTACATCAGACGTCAGTACAGCCCGATGTGGGATACCGGAAAGATCTCGAAGAGAGGCTACGCGATGGCGCAGTTCTCGAAGTGGGTGCGTCCAGGAGATATGCGAATCGACGCGACCGAGCAGCCGAACAGCGGCATCCTCGTATCCGCGTACAAGCACAGCGATACACAGGCAACTATCGTAGCTATAAACAACAGCAAAACCGATGTTACACAGCAGTTCACGCTCAGCGGCAGGAACATCACGAACGTTGACCGCTACAGGACGTCCGGCAGCGAGAATATCGCTCAGACAAAGGGAATGGAAGCAAACGGCGAGTCATTCTACGCACAGCTCCCCGCAAGCAGCGTCTCCACGTTCGTCGTAACGATGACAAGCGACGGCAAGGGACTCCCTGCCGACACAGACGGACCTACTCCCAAGGAGCCGATCACTCCCGATTCTAACGGCTATTACTACCACGATACATTCGAGGGCAGCACTGATGACTGGGAAGGCAGAGGCGGCGCTACAACGACTCTCAGCGGCAGGATTCCCTACGCTGACAAGGAAGCTCTCCTTATACAGGACAGAAGCAGTGCATGGAACGGAGTTATGAAGTCTCTCGACTCCGCAACATTCAAGGCAGGCGATACATACAGCTTCAGTGTTGTTGCTGCTACAAACGGTTCTTCCGCAAATATGATGCTCTCGCTCCAGTACACAGACGCTTCCGGCGAGACAAAGTACGACCACATCGCAAGCGCAAATTCTATCACCGACACATACGTACAGCTCGCAAACCCGAACTACAAGCTCCCCGAGGGTTCAAATTACATCCTCTATGTTGAGACTGAGAGCGGCACAGATAACTTCTACATCGACGAAGCTATCGTTGCAAAGGCAGGCACACAGATCGACGGACCTGAGGAAGTAAAGCCCGTAACGATAATCCCCGGCGATACAGACTTCGACGGCTCTGTTACTGCTTTCGACCTCATCATCGCAAGAAAGGGCATCGTAAACGGCTTCACAGACAAGAATGCCGAAAAGGCAGCAGACGTTGACCAGAGCGGCAAATTCGAGGTAAACGACCTTGTTTCCCTCTCTGAGTTCCTCCTCGGCAAGATAAAGGATTTCCCCGTCGCTGAGAAGCCCGTTCCCCAGATCGACCTCAATGCACTCGCACAGAAATTCGGTACAGTCAATCTTGCTACAGCCTACAAAAAGGACAACGAGCACAATCCGCTCATTGCTCAGTATTTCGGCGCTGACCCCGGCGTTATGGAGTACAACGGCAGAGTTTACATCTATATGACTGACGACCACCTGCTCTACAGCAACGGTCAGGTAACAAAGGAGACCTACAGCACTATCAACTGCCTCCGCTGCATCTCTTCTGACGACCTCGTGAACTGGACCGACCACGGTCTCATCAACGCTGCCGGTCAGAACGGTATCGCTAAGTGGGCAGGCAACTCCTGGGCTCCTACAGCAGCTCACAAGACCATCAACGGCAAGGAGAAGTTCTTCCTATACTTCGCAAACAATGCAAATGGTATCGGCGTTCTTACTTCCGACAGCCCGACAGGTCCCTGGTCCGATCCCAACGGCCGCGCTATGATCGACCGCAAGACAGCAGGCTGCACAGATGTTCCGTGGGTATTCGACCCCGCAGTCCTCGTCGATGACGACGGAAAGGGCTATCTCTACTTCGGCGGCGGCACAGAAAATTTACCCTCAGATCACCCCAAGTCAGCACGCTGTGTGGCTCTCAGCGACAATATGACTTCTATCGTCGGCACACCGACTACGATCGACGCTCCCTATATGTTCGAGGACAGCGGCATCCACAAGTTCAACGGCAAATACTACTACAGCTACTGCACAAACTGGAGCACAAACGGCAACCAGTACGGACTTACAACAGCTGCCATCGACTATATGGTAAGCGACAATCCGCTCGGACCGTTCACTCATAAGGGCGAGGTATTCAAGAACATCGGCAACTTCTTCGGAACTACCGGCAACAACCACCACACGATCATGAAGTTCAAGGATCAGTGGTATCTCTTCTACCACGCACAGTATCTCCAGGACAATATGAATCTCAACGGTATGGGCTACAGAAGCACACACATCGACAAGATCACAATGAACTCTGACGGAACGATGCAGCAGGTCAAGGGCACAAAGACAGGCGTAGACCAGATCAAGTCTCTCGACCCGTTCACTCCCGTCCGCGCTGCTACGTTCTCACACGAGGGCGGCATTGAGATAACAGGAAGCGGCAATTCTCTTGTAAAGGCTGAAAAAGGCGATTGGTTCCGCGTTTCAGGCGTTGACTGCAAGAGCGCTCAGACACTCACTGTAAAGGCTTCTTCCGCAAACGGCTGTGTAATGAAGGTCTGCAAGGGCAGCGCTTCCGGTACAGCTGTAACATACGTTGAGATCCCCGCAGGCGGCTCTATGCAGGAAATAACAGTTCCTGTTGTCGACCTCAGCGGCAAGAACGATCTCTACTTCGTATTCAACAACGCAGCTTCAGTTGACAGCTGGCAGCTGAGCTAAATAACGATCACATACGCCTGCGGCATTCACCCTCCTGTAAGATTGCCGCAGGCGTATCCTTTTATCAGAAACAGCGCAGCCGGATGTAACGGCTGCGCTGTTTGCTCATTGATGTGTTTCAAATACATTACAAGTGCAAAAAATAATATCAATACCAGTGTTATGAACTACACACCTGAGCCGTAAATTACACAGTTTTAGACAATAAACAAAAATCTGCTCAAATTAAACGTTAATAAAAAAAGTCCGATAAATCGGACTTTTTCGGTAACGGATCTAAGCCGTTTCACCATTCTGAAAAGCTGTTACAAAACAGATGCGACTATGGGACGCGGAAAAAAATTCGCGGTCCAGATAAACTGAACCGCGATCCTGCGTGCGCCCGCTCGACGCTGGTGAGACATGAGGGATTCGAACCCTCGACCCTACGCTTAAAAGGCGTATGCTCTACCGACTGAGCTAATGTCTCAAAGCACATATAATTATATCAGAAACAGGGTGTTTTGTCAAGCTACTTTATGCTTTTTGCTGTATTTGGCAATATAGATCTGCAAATCCACATAGATATTAGTGCAAACTGATGATTTTTAATATGCGACTTGACTTTTTAGAGAAAATATGATAAAATAAATATCGTTGTAAATGTGCTTGTAGCTCAGCTGGATAGAGTGACTGGCTACGAACCAGTAGGTCGGGGGTTCGAATCCCTCCAGGCACGCCAGCGCCAAGTGGGCGCGCGCAGTTTCGCGGTTCAGTTTTTCTGAGCCGCGATTTTTTTCCGCATTCCATAGCGTAACCCGATCAGACCTTATTCTCTAAGATACGATTCGGATGAAGAGAGCATCTATGAACAGTATTCGGATCAGCTGCTCTTTTACTGCATAATATGGTCACTGACACCCGAGATTCCAAGCTGATACTACAAAAATGGCGGTCCGTCACAATATACGGACCGCCGTTGTTTTAACACTATTTTTCCTTCATACTGTCGCCGAAGCCCTTAACTATGGGGTCGAGGAAATACCGCATAACGGATTGTCTGCCTATCTTGACCTCTACAGCTCCCGAAAGACCTGACATAACGTTGATATTCGGGTTTGAATCGTCAACGTCGAGCTTCACAAGGTAGACGCTTCCGAGCTTCTCGTTCTGGAACGAGCTGGGACTTATGTATTTGACCTTGCCTTTTACTGTACCGTACTTGTTGTACGGATAGGCTTCAAGCTTTATCTCAGCGTCCATGCCGACTTTTATATCTGCAATGTCCATATTCTTGACGTAGCACACCATTTCGACCGGTGTATCAGCAGGAACTATCGTAACGACCTGCTGAGCAGAGGTGACAGTCTCGCCGATATTGTTGACCGCAATGCTGTTGATATAGCCATTCACGGGAGCAACTATCTTCTGATACTCAATGGACAGGCGGTACTTCTCGAGCTCCGCATTGACCTGACTTAGCTTGCCGCTTATATCGGAAAGCGACGAGTTTATCTGCTCACTGTATGAAGTCTGAGCATTCAGCACATTTGTCTCAGCCTGTATGAATTCGTTCTCTGCCTGCTTCACAACAAGCTTCTGAGCGTCATATTCAGCCTGTGATATATTTGAGTTTACTTTGTACTCATCAAGCTTTATCTTTGCGATGTCCCTGTTAAGGCTCGCGTTTTCCTTCGCACTTTCAAGAGTGCTGAGGTTGTTGTGATAGGCTTTGTCGTTGTCGATGATCGAGGGCAGATATGGCTGTATATCTGCCGAATACGACGAAATGTCCTTGCCTGACATATCGTCGCCGTTCCTTATCATCGTATAGAATTCTCTCTGCGCTTCAAGGACGCTTTTTTGATTATTCAGCGTATCCACGTCAATGTCAAGGCTCTGGGTATCAAGCTCTATGAGGATATCTCC
This sequence comes from Ruminococcus sp., assembly GCA_017534835.1. GTDB lineage: Bacteria > Bacillota > Clostridia > Oscillospirales > Ruminococcaceae > Ruminococcus. The sequence continues at coordinate 53,296 of JAFXVT010000023.1, read as the reverse complement.
TGCCTTGACATAAGCTCCTTCCTCGACGTTTATAGACTTGATAGTGCCGCTCGCGTAGGAGTTGAGCGAGCTGATGTTTCCGACGGGCTGTATCGTTCCGCTCGACGTGACAACTATGTCAGTCTTTGACAAGCAAGCCCATATAACTGCCGCGATAAGGAGCGAGAAAATGCTGAGGATTATGACTGTACCTGCCTTGTGCGCAGGGCGCTCGATTATCTCGAGCATTTCAGGCATGAAGTCATATTTCAGCTCCCTGTCGTGCTTTCTGCTGTGCCTGAGAGCATATTCAGTGCGTTCGTCAGCCATCTACCTCACCCCTTTGCTGCTGATTGTAGAGATAGGCGTAGAGCCCATTCTGAGCCATAAGACTCTCGTGCGTATCGTACTCAACGAGGTCTCCCTTGTCGATGACCATTATCTTCTGCGCGTCCTTCAACGTGGACAGTCTGTGCGCGATGATGATAACAGTTCTGTTCTTGCATATCTCTTTAAGATTGTTCTGGATTATGCTCTCGGACTCATAATCGAGAGCGGAGGTCGCCTCGTCGAATATAAGTATGCGCGGGTCATTGAGTATCGCTCTTGCAATTGCTATCCTCTGCTTCTGACCGCCCGATAGTCCCATTCCCTTTTCGCCAATCATCGTGTCATAGCCGTTGGGGAGCTCAAGGATAAAGTCGTGGGCACCTGCTATCTTTGCGCACTCGATTATCTTTTCAAGCGGCGCGGACGGACAGTGTATCGCGATATTTTCCGCAACTGTGCCGTTGAACATAAAGTTCTCCTGCAATACCACTCCTATCTGCTTTCTGAGCATAGCAGGATTTACAAGGGAAATATCCATTCCGTCAACGGTGATCTTACCTGCTTCGGGAATATAGAGACGCTGTATAAGCTTGGAAATGGTACTCTTTCCCGAGCCGCTGCGTCCGACAACTCCGACGACTGTGCCGGGTTCAATTTCAAAGCTCATTCCCTTGATGACCTCGCCGCCCTGCGGATCATAGCGGAAATGTACCTGGTCAAAAACAATCTTTCCTTCGAGCCTTGGTAATGAAGTAAGGTTTGTATTGAGTACAGGCTCTGTTGCGGTATTGAAAATATCGCCGATACGCTTCACTGAGAGTGAAGCCTGCTGGTATTCCTGCCACAGCTGTACAAGGCGGAGGACTGGTCCGCTTACTCTGCCCGAGAGCATTCGGAATGCAACGAGCTGTCCGACGGTGAAATGACCGTCCATAACAGCTTTCGCACCGAAGAAGAGTATGAGCAGGTCAAACACCTTCTGTATGAACTGACCCGTAGAGCCTGCTGTAGCCGAGACCATAGAGGTCTTGTAGCTTGCCTTGACGTAATCAGCCTGCAAATCGCCCCATTTTTTCTCGAATTTGGGTTCAAGAGCGTAGGATTTTACGGTCTGAACGCCTGTTATGGATTCAACAAGGAAGGACTGCGTATTCGCTCCGGTCTCGAATTTTTCGTCGAGGCGCTTCTTGAAGAGCGGTGTGACTATCGCCGAAAGTATCGCGTATACGGGTATCGAGCAGATGACTATCACCGTCAGCATTTTGCTGTAGCAGAACAGCACGACGATGTATACTACGATGAAGATGAGGTCTATCATCGACGAAAGCGGCGTACCTGTGAGGAAGCTCCTGATACTGTCGAGCTCGCGGACTCTTGCGACTGTCTCGCCGACTCTGCGCGACTCGAAGTATTTCAGCGGAAGCGCGAACAAATGTCTGAACAGCCTGTAGCTGAGCATTACGTCTATGCGGTTGGTGGTGTGAGTGAAAACGTAGTTCTTGGCAAGTCCGAGAATGAGCTCGTAAACGTAAACTATCGCTATGCCTATCGTCAGCACGTTCAGCGTGGAAATACTACGGTGTACAAGGACTTTATCGACTACGACCTGCGTCATAACAGGCGTGAGTATGCCGAGGAGCTGCATAGTGAAAACGGCAATGAGAACGAGTATGAACTCACGCTTGAATTTCAGTATCGTGGGGATGAACCACTTGAAGCTGAAAATAGCTTCGCGGTCGAGAACTCCCTTTTTATTTATGATTATAGCAGTGCCGTCCCACATCTTCGCAAGCTCGTCGCGCCCGATGATCTCGGGAGCTGTCTTGTTTGTCTGAAGTATCATGAACTTGTCCTCATTCGACTTCGCAACGATGAAGAATTCGCCGTTATTTCCTCTTGCGATAATGGGCGAATTAACGTCTTTGAGCTTTGCGACCTTCAGACGGCACAGCTTTGCTTTCATTTTTAATGCTTTGGCAGACTGTATTATCTCGACCTCGCCCGTTTTCTGTTCGGGGTCGAGCACCGAGAGATTCTCCGCCTGTTCCTTAGTCACCGGTGTACCGTGGAACTTCATAACTATCATAAAACAGGACAATCCGCTGTCTTGTTTTCCTACCATATTTTACCCTCCGATTTACGCAAAAATGTGCAGCAGTATCAAAACTGCTGCACGTTTTTATTTTGCGTACTAATTATTACTGTACAGATGAACTGATAAGAAGTGCATTGAGAGAAGAAGTGTCTTCGGTGATATCATTGATATTGATACCGTTCGATACCTGATCCTCGCCGCCGAATGCTGACATATTCTCGGCAAGGAGAAGTGCCTGTATATCAGTCATATCAGAAACGCTGTCATCAGCAGGGATAGTTCCTGCCTCTCTTACGGGTACCTGTCCCACGTAGGTCTTGTCAACTGTTCCTGTAAGCTCCTCCTGCGGCATAAAGAGACTTGTTCTGTTGAATATCTTTGATTCGTCGCCAAAGCATTCAAGTCCCTCGTCGAGAGCCATATATGCTATGTTCACCCAGTCAGTGTCATCAATAGTGAACTCTTCGCCGTTCTCGAATGCCTCCTGAGCAGCTGTGATTGCAGCTTCCTTGCGTGCGATGGATTCAGCTGTTGCAGTGAATTCAAATGTGCCCTTGTCAACTGTACCTGTGATGAGGTCTGCGAACTGGAGCTCGTATGTGCCCTGTCCCCACTGGAATCCGTTGATCGTGAGAACATCGTCAGTACCCTTGACGGTTATATCAAGGTTGCCGCCATTGTTTGTGAATTCAACTTCATCGGAAGTGATGTCGAAGAACTTGATGATGCTCTTCTCATTGCTCCACTCGTTGATAGTATCGTGGTCGTAGCCCTTTGCGAAGATGTATGTATCAACGCCGCTGCCGCCCATGAGAGTATCATTGCCGGAGCCGCCGTCGAGGATATCATTTCCGTTTGCAGCACCGATGCCGTCAGCACCGCCAAGACCGTGATACTCAACATTGTCGTTTACATAGATTCCAAGCCAGTTGCTGTCATTGTTGTCAACAACAGGTTCAAATGAAACTGTTCTGCCCTGTGTTATCTCATACTGACCGAAGCTCTTGCCCTCTGCCTCGAATACGAAATTGAAGTCGCGGTTGCTGTTGTAATCGAAGAAGTGGTCGATAGTGAGTGAATCATTGCCGAAACGCATGATGAGATCGTTATGACCGTTGCGTGAAAGCTTCATATTCGATGAAGTATAGCCCTTGATGATGACTGTATTGTCATCGGACGAAGCATTGATAACATCGTTGTCGTAGCCTCTTCCAAAGATGTAGGTGTCATTGCCGTGGTCGCCCTGAAGGTAATCATCGCCCTTGCCGCCGTCAAGTACGTCAGCGCCTCCGCCGCCGTAGAGCTTGTCGTTGCCGTCGCCGCCTGACAGATAGCTTGCATCGCTTCCGTCATAGATAGTGTCGCTGCCGTTCCCGCCGACGAGTACATTGCTTCCGTTGCCGCCGTAAAGCTCATCATCGCCTTCGCCGCCGTTGAGGTAGCTGCCGTCTGCACCGTCGTAAAGATCATCGTCCCCGTCTTCGCCGAACAAAACGTTCACGCCGTCCTTGCCGTCGATGACGTCATTACCCTTGCCGCCATAGACGAAGTCCATTCCGGTACCGCCCTCTACAGTGTCATCGCCCTCACCTGCATAGACAACATTGAATCCGCCGTCAGGAAGCTTTATGTACTCCTCTTCATCAGTACCTTCGATGACATTGCGTTCACTGCCGCCGATGTTTTCAGACTTGCCCTCTGAGATGAAGTCATAATTGAGCGGATTTGTGAGGAAGTCGGGAAGTGAGATCGTTTCACCGCTGTTCTTATTAGTTAAGACGAAGCCGAGCTTTGCATCAATAGATACAGCGTAATCGCCGAATGAAACTCCGCCGTTGAATATGAGCTTGTTGTCGCCCTGAGTATCACGAACTGTGTCATTTCCGTGACCGCTCTCAAAGAAGTAGGTATCATCGCCGGCACCGCCGCTCAGCGTGTCGTTCCCTGCTTCACCGAAGAATAGATCATTGCCGTTTCCGCCGTTGATGGTATCATTATCCTCGCCGCCTCTGACAGTGTCATTTCCGTCACCGGCGCTGATAACATCGTTTCCTGCTCCGCCGTAGATAACATCATCGCCTGCACCTGCATCAACAGTATCATTGCCTGCGCCGAGCGAGACAAGGTCACTCTCGGAGCTTCCGTATAATGTATCTTTTTCATCTGTGCCGGAGATGATATTGCGTATGCTGACTGCATTGGCTATATCTTCATAGTTCTTGCCGTCAGCGGTCAGCTCGCCCATAAATGTCGAAAGCTCATCTGTGCTGTAAACAAGATCATACTGATATATCCACGAAATAGCAGCTGCAACTGTATCGCTTATATCCTTGCCGGCAACCTCATTCATCTTGACAGCATACAGGAATGTTCCGAAGCAGAGCTCTGAATTGCCTTCCTCATCTGTTGAACGATAGATAAGATTGAGCAGGCTGCCTGTTTCTGTCTGTCGGTTAAGGAGGTTAAAGTACATATTCTCAAGCTGTGAATATACACCTTCCAGAATAGCAGCCGCATTTCTGTTAGGCATAGAACCGCCGTCAACGCCAACGAACTCACGACCCATGAAGCGCTCGATGACCTGAAGCTTGCGGGCATCGATATTTCCGCCTCTGTCGCCGAATTCGAGCTCTGATGCGTCAGTAAGGAAGAAGAGGATATCCTTTGTGAGGAGTCTCTTTTCAACATAGTCTGACGATGAGTTGAATTTCTCGACCAGTCCGCCGAGCACACCTGTTTCGTCATCCTTGATAGCAGAGCTGAGATTTCTGACATTGCCGAAGGTATTGACAGAATCGACTACGATCTCCTTACCGTTTTCGTCACGTTCGATAGTGTCGTTGTTCTTTACCTCAAACCAGTGCTCTCTCATCTGAGCGACCTTGCCGCTCTTGAACGTAACGTAAGAATACTCTGTCTTGTCCTCCTCAGATTCGGGGTGAAGCTTCCGGTGATCGAGACTGATCGATGAAATGCCAAGCTGCTTGAGAGTTTTGAGCTCGCCCGGATCGGTCTCGCCGTCGTGGTCCTCATCGACCCATACGCGAAGCTCCTTGAAGCGGATATCATTCTCGTCTATAGTACCGTTTGCAACGATATTCTTATCCTCGTCATAAGCTCCGTCAAATTCTTCAAGAGCCATATATCCGTCAGTGGAGGTGCTGCCGTCACGCATAGTTACCTGATCGCTGAACAGCTCGCCGCCGTCATCAATGATACCGTTCTTGTTTCTGTCATAGGCGAGGAAGCCGTCTTTTCCTTCTGTCCATACGGTCTTTTCGGCAAAACCGTTTCTGTCTATATCAAAATGTACGCCATTTGCTATCTTGGTAAGCTTTATATCGTTATCGCCGTCAAGATCTATGATAAGCGGATCCTTGGGAGCGGGTGCATTTCCGCTGTCGCTCATGCCGTCGTCCGAACTGTCAGATGTACCGCTGTCGGTATCTCCGGCAGGGTTATCCTTATTGTTCTTTTCTTCTGCCTCTTCCTTTGCTTTATCTTCTTTCTTTTTAAGCTCGTCGATCTGTCTGTGAAGTTCATCGAGCTCATCTCTTCTTCCGCAGGCATCGTAATACATACCGAGCTTATCGCAGTCTTTGGCATAAGCTTCAAGCTTTTCGACCGACTGATCGTCGGCAAGCTCGTTTAAGATCTCATCGAGCATAGCGCCGTGTGCATCGATCCTTGCAGCGTAATCAGCAACAATTGTCGAGCCCTTGTCAAGGAGCTGTCCGCCTATCTGGAACACATATCCTACCATCTGGCTCGCGATAGGAGGAAGCTTGTCGGCGAGACTTGAGCCGAGATCAAAGATCATATGTGTCAGACCTGTTAATGCTTCCTTTCTCTCCTGAGGGTCAGAGGAATTCACGTTTTTCTTGTATTCCTTTATCTCTTTGTACGCATCATTTATATTTATAGCTTTATCAAGCACATCGAGAACGCCTTTAAATTCTCCATCAAGATAATTTTCGTCAAGATGGCTCGCTACACCGTGGAGCATTTTCTCAAGGCTGTCAGACTGGATAGCAGATTTCATTGCCCTGATATCCATTGCTGTGAGCTTCATATCACTGTCTTCAACGCAATTCTCAAGAACGTAATCGAGGAAAGTGTCCGTTTTGCTGTCAATGCATTTGTAAACTTCCATTGCGTCGTCTGATGAGAGATCTGACCACGAATTATTTACATCGTCGAGTCCTGTCTCATCCAATATAAAATCTAAAAGCTTTTTTTCATCAATAGCCATAATTATTTGTCCTCCTTAAAGTTGAGATTTAATTGCACTTCTTTTACTTTGTCTGTTGCCGTATCATAGTAGATCTCGATACGTTCTTTTCCGCTTTTGCTAAGAAAATACATTGCAGTATCATCTGTCATACTGGGGCTTCCGAAGGTCTCTTCCGCATCTTTCACAGATGAACCAACTCCGATACCGCACACAGTGAGGGTATCAGCGAAAGAGATCCTTGTACACTTTGCATCATTGCTGTAGCTGTCCGCCTTTATTCCGTCAAAAAACACCATACATACCTGTTCCGGGTAGTATTCCCCCGGCTTTTCGACCGTACCGTAGCAGGAATCCTCGCCGAACAGATCGTCATTGACAGTCGGTATCTCGTAGCCCTCGCCGAGGTCATTCACCGAAAAGGGAACGTCGATCTTCCTGCCGTCGAGCGTGATGTTATGTCTGACCGTTTCCCAGTCAAATCCTTCTGACAATGACTGACCGCTGTCAGAAGCAGATACAGACTGACTTTCCGACAGGTCTGATGATCCCTCATTTTTACCGCATCCGGTCAAAAGCGAGGAAACTATCACTGCGCCCAGTGAGATCCATAACAGTCGTGTTTTCATACTTGATCCTTACTCCTTTGCTGCATCACTTCTTTTCATTCAGGCTCTGTGCCTTTACTGCGACCCTTCACCGGCAGCTGCGCTGACGCTGTCGGCCGGCAGATCATTTGTGTGACCTAATCGCCATAGTTTTTCTCCTTGTTCCATTTTGCTCAGCAGCATTTTTATCTTCTTCGCATTTGAGATTTGAAGAAGGATAAAGATGTGAATAGTGGTAAAACGAACGGAGTATGAAATAAAAGCAGCTGCCGGGACTCAGTAACGATAACGAAAATGCTTTTCCGCACTTTCTGACATTACAGCATTCCGGCGATTGTCACTACAATTTCTGACCAACAGCCATAAATACAGGGCTGAACAACTGAAGTTGTACTTACAATCCGCTTTTGTATTTTTATTTTATCACCTGCCTATTTGTTTGTCAATATAACTTATAACGTATTCTAACATTTATATTTGGTTTTAACAATTAATCTCAACAAAAGCAGCCGCTAATTGCCATTTTGAATATTTCAATTGCAGCTTCATCGGTTTCCGGGTTAACTGAGAGAAACAAACCGATACACCTCAGGGCTGAGCAGGGAAGTTCGTTTGCCCGGACAGACTCGATCCTGAGCACAGAAAAAACCGCTTAGATGCGTGATCCAAGCGGTCTGGCTGAAATATGAAGTGCTGTATTTATTCGTCGGCATCTACGGCGTTTTCAATACTGCTGAACATCTCTATCATCGTATCGTTGTCCTTGGCGAGCTTCTTGATAGTGAGCTGAGTCTGTGCCTTATTATTGGCAAGACGCAGGTTATTGAGCGATTTCTGAAGGTTGTCCTTGACCTTGTTGAGGTGGTCGATAGTCTTGTCTATCTCCTCGATAGCGATATTGAACTGCTTCCCGGCAAGGTCATAGCTTTTGGAGAAGCCGGTCTTGAATTCGTTTATGCGCTCCTCAAAATTGGTGATGTCGATCTGCTGGTTTTTCAGGTCAGCTATCTCGCGCCTGAGATCCATTGAATTCATCGCTGCATTGCGCAGGATAGATATTATCGGTATGAAGAACTGCGGACGGATAACATACATCTTCTCATACTTCCACGAAACGTCGACTATTCCCTGATTATACATCTCGCTCTCGCTCTCGAGCAGCGAAACGAGCACAGCATATTCGCAGTTCTTGTTTCTTCTGTCGCGGTCAAGCTTCTCGAAGAAGTCCTCATTCTTGTGCTTTGTGGCAGTTGTATCCATTTCGTTCTTCATCTCGAACATTATCGAGATCATCTCATTGCCGTCATCGTCCCTTTCGCGGTATATGTAATCGCCCTTCGTGCCGTCAGTGACGGTGTTGTCCTTGCCGAATTCGGCATTGCGGAAGGCTGTGGCACGTATCATATTGAACGAATTCTCACAGTGCTGCTCAAGCGTTTCACCTATCATCTTCGTAGACATCCGCGTTTTGAGGTCCTTGTAGTAGTCGATGCTCTCCTGCTGAGCCTTCAGCTTTGCCTCATATTCAGCCTTCTGCGTGTCGCGCTCTTTTTCGACCTTTGCAACAGCGTCCTTTATGGCAAGCTCGCTCTCGAGCCTCGCATTTTCGAGCTTTGAACCGAGAAGGACTATCTCCTCCCGTTTTTTCGCGAGCTCCTCACTGTTTTCTGTGAGCTTTTTCTCGTATCTTTCCTTCTCCTCGCTGACAGCCTTCGAGACAGCAAGCTCGGCAGCGCTGCTGCTCTGAGCTGCCTCGGCTTCGAGCCTCTGTATCTTCATTTTCAGTTCGGCGATCTCGCCGTCCTTCTGATTCTCAGCCTTTGCGACCTCTGCCTTCGCTGCGAGCTCACCGGACTCCTTCATATTGTTTATCTGCTCGCAGAGACGTGCTATCTCGCTCTCCTTTTCGGCAACTGCCTCTTTCACCGCAAGCTCGCGCTCCTGCTCCTTCTGCTTCATCGCAGAGCTTGCCTGCTCGAGCCTGAGATTGAGCTGAGCTATCTCACTTTCCTTTTCTCCGACTGCCTGATTCAGCTTCAGCTCGCTCTCCTTGCGGTCAGCCTCAGATATGACCTCAAGCTGTCTGTGGAGCTCGCTCTCGAATTCCTTCGTTCTGACTTGGCTAAGAATAGCCGCATATCCAGCCTCATCGACTGTAAAAGCCTGTCCGCAGTGCGGGCACTTTATCTCGTTCATATTCCTTCCTCCGTATCTGCTGCCTTATCCGGCAGCTTTGCCATATTGAAAGTATATCACGTTCCGGCTGAAATTTCAATAGAGAGCCGGACACTCTTCTTCACAGCACACGATTTTCAACATTTCTTCACAATGCTGCGCTTGACACGCCAACTGTTAGGGAGTATAATTTAAATAATGTCCCCGCTCCGAAGGGGCTTTACAGCTAAGCTGAATAATCGAAAAAAACAGGTGCAAATATGAAAAAATTTCACGATATGATGCAAAAGCGCTGGTTTGCCAACGCTATCGCAGGCTGTATCACCGTTGCAGTTTTCCTGCTCCTCTCTAATCTTGACACGGTCTGGGAGAGCATTTCAAAGGTGACGAGCTACTTCTTCCCTGTTATCGGCGGCGCGGTCATCGCATATATGATGAATCCGCTCGCAAAATTCTATGAGCGCAACATCTTCCGCTTCATCAAAAAGGATAAAGCGCGCTGGTCGCTGTCAGTAGCGCTCGCAGTCATATCGGTGCTGCTCTTCGTAGCGCTGATGCTGGTGATACTCATTCCTCAGCTGCTCGACAGTATAACTACATTCGTTGCGAATCTCGGTCCGTATGCTTCGTCGCTGATGAAGAAGCTGAACGAATTCAGCCTCTCCTACTCGAAAGCGGACTCGAACAAGGCAAAGCTGATACAGAAGCTGCTCGCTTCGTCCCAGGAGATAATCAACAAGCTCGTTGACTACTTCTCCGGCAACTTCTCGAAGATAATCACCGCCTCCACAAGCGCCGGAAAGGGTGTCATCAACTGGGGCATCGCATTCATCATCTCGATATATATCCTTGCTGAAAAGGCAGGCATAAAAAAGTCAGCCAAGAAGCTGCTCTACGTTTCGGTAAAGAAGGAGTTCTACAAGGCAGTTACCTCTTTCCTTTCGCGCTGCAACGAGATACTCAACCGCTTCATCATCTTCGACATCATCGACGGACTCATCGTCGGCGTAACGAATGCGATACTGATGCTCGCCTTCGGTATGCAGTATATCGGGCTTGTATCCGTTATCGTCGGCGTAACGAACCTTATCCCGACAGTCGGACCTATAATCGGCGGCGTTATCGGAGCCTTCATCCTCCTTATGGTGAACCCGATAGATGCCCTCATCTTCCTGATATTCACCGTCATACTCCAGACGATCGACGGCTATGTCATAAAGCCCAAGCTCTTCGGAAATACCTTCGGCGTATCCGGACTTCTCATTCTCGTGGCGATAGTCATCGGCGGCAAGATATTCGGTGTTGTCGGTATCCTTTTCGCTATCCCGTTCGTTGCTATCTGCGACTATTCATTCAAGGAGATAGTGATGCCGTGGCTCGAGCGCAAAAGGAAGGAGAACGGCAAGCCCGACTTAGCTGAGCTTGAAGCCTCAGTTATCGAAAATGCTCCCGAGCCGTCACCTGAGCCGGCAAAAAAGAGCAAAGACAAGCCTGCCGGCTGTAAAAAGCGCAGAAAATAAGCACTGATCATGAAACACGAAACACTTATCGACAGCAGCTTCGCTCTCGGCGGCTTCACATCGGGCAAGCACGGGATATGGACGCGGAACGAGCCGGCTGACCCTCCGACGGAGGATTACACAGCTCTCGGCGAAATGCTCGGGATCCCGCTGACGAGGATAGTCCGCCCGTATCAGGCAAACGGCTCGAAGGCTGCGATCGTCGGAGCCGGACACGGTGGGAGCGGCGTCATCAGAGGGAACGACCTGACAAGGACCGACGCACTCGTGACAGCACAGAAGGGACTCGTCCTCAGCATAATCGCCGCTGACTGCGCACCGGTCTACCTGACAGAGCCGGAAGCCGGAATCATAGGTCTGCTCCACTGCGGAAGACAGTCCGCTGCCGGAGACCTGATCCGCAATGCAGTCGGGCTTATGAAGGAGCTCGGCGCAGCTCCCGGACGTATGAAAATGACGATAGGTCCGCACATCTGCCGGAGCTGCTATGAAGTCGGCGAAGATGTGAAAAGCGGATTTACCGCTGCCTTCTCCACATATGAGCTCGGTGAGATATTCAGCGCGGGCGAGGGAAGGCTCTTTCTCGATATGGGCGCTGCTATCACGATAAAAGCCGTGCGTGAAGGGATACTCCGCGAGAACATCATCTCTTCCGGAGACTGTACCTGCCACGGGAACGGTTACTATTCCTACAGGCGCGGAGACCGCGGAACGCAGGACCTCGCCTATCTTATGATGAAACAGACCTGAAAGCAAAGGAGCGCAGCTATGGATATCCGTGTTCTGAGATATTTTCTCGCAGTTGCAAGGGAACAGAGCTTCTCTATCGCGGCAGAGCGGCTTTTCCTGTCTCAGCCGACACTTTCAAGGCAGCTCCGTGAGCTTGAAGACGAGCTCGGCAAGCCGCTCCTCAACCGCAGCAGCAAGGGCGTTACCCTCACCGAGGAGGGAATGATACTCCGCGCAAGAGCTGAGGAGATAGTCGCCCTCATCGACAAGGCTGAACAGGAGGTCAGACAGAGCAGCGATCAGATAAGCGGAATGGTGTACATCGGCGCAGGCGAGACCTACGCTGTCAAGCTCATTGCTGACACCGCACAGCATCTGCGCTCACTGCACCCCGGTCTGCAATACAGCCTCTACAGCGCCGACGGAAGCGATGTCATCGAGAGGCTGGACAAGGGTATCCTCGACTTCGGCATAGTCTTTCAGAGCGTCGACACCTCGAAATACAATGTGATAGAGCTTCCGCTGAAGGACAGGTTCGGAGTGCTGATGCGGCGCGATTCACCGCTTGCCGGCAAGGAGAGCATCTCCCTTTCAGACCTGACGGGCCAGCCGCTTATAATTCCCCGTCAGCCGAACCATAACTCTATGTTCCTCGATACGCTCGGGATAGACGAGAACAGCGTCCGTGTCGCGGCACAGTACAACCTTGTCTACAACGGCTCGGTAATGGCGAGCGAGGGAATGGGCTACTGCATCTGTATCGACAGGCTCATAAACGTGACCGGCGAGAGCGATATGTGCTTCAAGCCGTTTTCTCCGCCGATAGAGGTCGGCTGCTCATTTGTATGGAAGCGCAGCGCCGTATTCTCCAAGGCTGCCGAGACATTCCTGAAGCAGTTCATCGAGGATATGAAGGAGCATTGAACAAAACACGTCATACCGCAGAATGAAGCGGTATGGCGTTATTTTTACATACTTGCTCTCAGTACACTGATTATTTCATCACGGCTGAGCACCTTGTAGCCGCCGTCGAGTATCAGCGTGCCGTCTGCGATGCCCTCTATCATATCCTCTGTTGCACCAAGCTCTGATATTTTCATCACGAGACCGAGCTCACGCATCCAGCCCTCCATAGCCGTGAGTCCCTCATCAGCGAGCTGCTCATCGGTCTTTCCGTCAGCAGAAATGCCCCAGACCTCGGTCGCGAATCGTGCGAATTTCTTTATCCCGTATGGCATAATGAAGCGGTAATACGGGATAGATACTGCAGCGAGAGTCATTCCGTGGGTCGCGTCAGTGTAAGCGCCGACGGACTGTCCGAGCATATGGACCATCCAGTCTGTGGATTTGCCTCTTGAAACGAGCGTATTGAGCGCCCATGTCGCTGTCCACATAATATTCGAGCGTGCCTCATAGTTCTGAGGGTCATTCACGGCGATACGGCTCGCGTGGATAAGTCCGCGCATCAGACCCTCGCTGATGTAATCGGAGGTATTGTCGTCCTCGCCCGAGAAATACTGCTCGCAGATGTGGTTCATAATGTCATAGATACCTGCGACCATCTGATATTTCGGCAGAGTCATCGTATACCTCGGGTTGAGGACAGAGAACTTCGGCATAACATCGTCGCCGAAAACGTGGCCTATTTTGAGGTGCTGTTCGTGATTCGTGATAACAGCGCCGCCGTTCATCTCCGAGCCTGTGCCTGCCATTGTAAGGATACAGCCTACGGGAACTATCTCGCAGGTCGGCTCCTCGAATCGGATATAGTATTTGTCCCACGGGTCCTCATCGCAGTGTACGGACACTGAAACAGCCTTTGAATAGTCGCAGACCGAGCCGCCTCCGACAGCGAGAATGAAGTCAGTCTTGCTCTCACGTGCGATGCTCACGCCCTCGCGGAGCTTCTCAACTGTCGGATTCGGCATTACGCCCGGCACCTCGGAAACGCGCTTTCCGCACTCCTTCAGAATTGCCGTTATCTCATCATACAGACCGCTTTTCTTTATCGAACCGCCGCCGTATACGAGGAGTATGTTCTCACCGTAGTTCTTCAGCTCGTCCTTCAGACAGTTCAGCGAGTCCTCGCCGAAATAGAGCTTTGTTGGGTTATGGTAGCAGAAATTGCCAAGCATAAGTCTTCCTCCTTAATCATAGATACTTTTTATTGCCTTTGCAGGGTCTCCCACGGCTATCATATCCGCAGGAACGTCCTTCGTCACCACTGAGCCCGCACCTATCACCGCGTTATCACCGATAGTCACACCGGGCAGGATGATACATCCCGAGCCTATCCATACTCCGCTTCCAATGTGCACGGGCGAGGGTATGAGGTCGCCGCGCTCCTGCGGAAGGATACCGTGATTCAGAGTTGCGATAACTGTGTTGTGACCGATAAGGCAGCCGTCACCGATATAAATCCCGCCCTGATCCTGAAACTTGCAGCCGGCATTGATAAACACGCCCCTGCCGATGTGGATATTCCTTCCGCAGTCGGTGTAAAACGGCGGGAACAGTGCAAAGCCCTCGTCGAGCTCCTGTCCGGTGAGCTGCTCCATAAGCCTTCTCAGCTCGGCAGGCTCATGATAGCTTCCGTTTATCTCGGCTGTTATACGAAGTGCACGCTGACTCAGCTTGTGCATTTTCAGATGGACATCTCCGCCGCATTTTGTCTGAGATGAGCTGTTCATCGCGGCTATGAATTCCTTATCGGTCATATATCCTGCTCCTTTGTGGTTTTCTATATTATATCACGGTAACAGCAAGATTACAAATACCTATTTTGAATCCGACATTATTCATATTTCGCATACACATTTCTCCGCCGCCGCCTGCAAAAAAAATGCAAGATTTTTGGAGTGTAGTTGCATATCACGAAAAAAAATGATATAATACATTTATTAAATCCACAGGAAAGAAAGGGACACAGATGGATTCTGCAAAACTCATAATGTGTGCGGTCTCGGCAGCCGCTATAGACATCTGCGCACTTGTGCTGATGATACTGTCCTACCGCGAGAAAAGCTCCGGAAGGAAGCGCTGGAAAAAGATCTCCGCAGATATGGAGCTCGCCGACCAGCACACCGGCTATCCTCTCGAATGTGACGAGATACTGATAGGACGCCACGAAAACGCCGACATCCGCATACCTGATATGTCAGTTTCGCGCTATCACGCGATCCTCAACGTCGCCGACGGAAAGTGGACAATATCCGACATCGGCTCTAAATCCGGCGTCTACGTGAACGGCGTACACGTCCAGCAGAAACGGCTCCGCGAGAATGACGTCATCGACATCGGCGAACGCCGCCTCATTTTCAGAAAGAGGAGGGACAGACAGTGAGCAACCCCGTCGCATACGTTTTTTCGTGTATTTTCGTGCTTTTCGCGCACGGTGCCATGCTTTTCAACGTCTTCTACAACGGCAATTATAACGACGTCAGCGCTGTTATCACCCTATCGGCTGCGGTCATCGGCCTTGATGCGGTATACTTCATCATTATGCCCTTTTTCAAGCAGCAGACCTATGCCGTCGATCTTATGCTGATATTTATACTGAATATGGGACTGATATTCCAGTCCTGCTTCGGCGAAGTCAGCTTCCAGATGAAGCACTTCATCACGATCATCGCCGCACTTGCCGCCTGCCGTATCGGCTACCTCCTCTGCCGCGACCACCGCTGGATAGAGGACAAGAAAAAGTACATCTGGATAGGGATAGGAGCAATAATGCTCATCATACTGCTCTTCACCGGAAGCCGCAGTATGTGGATACAGATAGGCTCAAGCTCGATACAGCCCTCGGAGTTCATAAAGCCGCTGCTCGTGCTCGCTTGTGCGACCTCGGTCACAGAGCAGCAGAAAAAACATAAGCTCCTCTGCTTCAACGTAGTATATGAGAATCTCATACTATTCGGCATAGTAGCTGGTGTATGCCTTTTCCAGTGGTGGTGCCGCGACCTCGGAAGCATACCGACATTCGGTGCGATATTCGTATCGGGCTTCCTGCTGAGGATATGCTACCCCAAGGGAAAATTCACGAAAAAGCCTATCGTCATCGGTGTTGCTGCAATTGCAGTGCTCGCGGTGATAGGAATAATCGTAGCTCCGGCATATGTCCGCGACCGCCTTTTTGTGGATATATGGAACGAAAAGGATGTCAACGGCTACCAGCAGTGTCAGGCGCTCATTGCCATCGCTGACGGCGGCTGGTTCGGAAAGGGTCCGGGACAGGGATTCCTCCACAACGTCTTCGCATATGACAGCGACATCGTTTTCGCTTCTATCAGCGAGGAATGGGGACTCCTGTTCTCAGTGATGTCAGTGTTCGTGCTCCTGATGATAGTTGCGATACCGCTCGTTAATCCGCCGCGCTCTTACTATCACGGCACTATGTGTGCAGGTATCTGCGCCGCATTTTCGGTACAAATGGCACTCAATATCTTCGGCTCGTGCAATATGATACCTTTCACGGGAGTTACGCTGCCGTTCATCTCAAAGGGCGGAAGCTCTATGGTAGTCAGCGGATTAATGGCAGGAATGCTCGTTGCAGCGCAGTCGCCGGTATTCAAGGCTCCAAAGCGAAAAAGGCCGGTATCCCCTGCTCCGCAGCCCGTTCAGCCGCAGCAGCCTGTACAGCAGGCTCCTCCTCAGCAGCCGCCGGTGGGCTATACTCTCACCGACCGCAGAAAGTGAGGGCTGAAAAATGAAAAGTATCAAGAGATGTCAGCACGTGATAACACTGTTCCTGATAATATTCATCGTGGGAATGATAGCGCTCATCGTCAAGATAAACCGTGAGGCTTCGTTCTATATGATGAACTCGGACGACCACCGTCTTGGAATGGTATACGACAGGAACGGGGATGTGCTGTTCGACGGCTCCGGCAAGGGGCAGTATCCCGACGGCTATTTCATCGACGTCGGCAACCTCATCGGCGATGACAAGGGACAGATGGAAAATACCCTTGTTGCTCAGAATATAGGCTATCTCAACAACTACAGCTTCTCGTCCGGACTCGTAGACAAGGGCGGAAAGGCTGCTATCTACACAACTCTCGACCACGCCGCTAACCGCGCTGTCTACGATGCATACTACGGCGCGAAGGGCTGCGCTGTCGCTTACAATTACAAGACCGGCGAGCTGCTCGTCTGCACGAGCCTTCCTTCGCTCGATGTCACACGCGGATACGACAATATCGCCGATATGGAATCCGGCACGCTCTGGTCAAAGGTTATGTACGGAACTGTTCCGGGCTCGACACAGAAGGTATCAACGGTCATTTCCGCGCTCGAGATAATGGGCAGGGAAAAGCTTTTCTCAAAGAGCTACAGCTGCTCCGGACAGTTCGTCAACCGCGCCGGAAAGACTATCGACTGCCACCAGTCGTGGGGACACGGTCAGCAGAATATACAGCAGGCTGTTGAAAACAGCTGCAACCCGTTCTTCGCTCAGCTCATAGAGGATCCGGATATGCCGCTTGAGCGCGTGAAATCACAGTATAACAAGCTCGGATATGCGATAAACGGCGAGGATATGCGCTATTTTGACATTGACGGTATCCAGTGCGAGCGCGCCTCGACCACGCTCACCGATTCCGGCGACTTCATCACACAGTGGGGCTGTATAGGTCAGGGCGACACTCTCGTCAGCCCGATGCAGCTTATGATGTGGCAGAGCGCTATCGCCAACGGTAACGGCAAAATGACGATGCCCCACCTTATCGCAAAGGTCACAGACGTAAACGGCAAAGTCACCGAAACTGCCGATACCAGCCTCAGCAAGCAGATATTCGCTCCCGAGACTGCGTCGACCGTCAAGCAGATACTCAAAACCAACGGCGCCAACCACTATGCGTGGTCAGTTCCGGGATTCGATATAGGAATAAAGAGCGGTACCGCACAGGTCAAGGAGGGCGCAGAGGAGAACGCTCTGCTCGTCGGCTTTGTGGACGATCCCGCCCATCCTATCGCTTTCTGCGTGGTGCTCGAAAACAAGTACAGCACACCTGTTTCCGCGGAACAGATACTCACAACTATGCTGAATAACCTGTGCGTCTAATTGTTAAATCATACAAAAATCAGACTTTAAGATGTGCAGATTCAACAAAATCAACAGTTTTCACTTGTAAAACCGCAAATGTTATGGTATAATATAACCATAAAATAATGCTCCGGTAAAAAGGCTCTCCTGCAACAGCAGAATGTCCCCGGTACGGAGCTGAAGGAGGCTATCACTCTATGAAAACAACTATCACAGCTAAGAAGATGCAGATCCCGCAGAACTTCACAGAACACGCCGAAACAAGAATAAACTCAAGACTCGGAAAATTCTTCGGTGACGAGGCTGACGCCAAGATCGTTATGTCTGAGGTCAAGAATCAGATCGTCCTCGAACTTACAGTCAGATACAACAGTATGATCTACCGTGCCGAGCGCTCAGCTGAGGACAAGAACGTTGCCCTCGACGATGCTATCGACAAGATAATCAGACAGATCCGCAAGAACAAGACCAGAGTCGAGAAAAAGCTCAAGGATACAGCCTTCAAGGATGCGTTTGCCGAGCCCGTAGAGGAGATCACCGATTACGAGATCATCAAGGATAAGAAGTTCAAGCTCCGCCCGATGAGCGTTGAAGAGGCTATCCTCCAGATGAACCTGCTCAGCCACGAATTCTTTATGTTCCTCAACGCCGAGACCGGCAGCATCAACGTTGTCTATAAGCGTGATGACGGCAATTATGCCCTCCTCGAGCCCGACAACGAATAATCATAACAAATATGCGGAGCCCTTAGGCTGCTTCCCTTAGCGGAAAAGTATGGTTACCGAGCAGTAAAGCTGTGGTGCGTATTTAGTAACCTGCGAAACCGGCTAAAGGGACACCCTTTGCGCTCCGCATAATATTTAGGAGAGTTTTTATGAACGATAACAAGAAGACCATAATCGAAATGCGTATCAACAAGACCGGTGCGAACCTCAAAAAGAACAATATGGAGTTCTACTACGCGCCGACTGCTGCCGATGTGCGCGGCATTGTCGAATCACTCATGCCCGAGGGCTGCACCGTTACCCACGGCGGAAGCGAATCAATGAAGGAATGCGGCATTCCGGAGCTGCTTGATTCCGGCAGATACAACTACATCGACCGCTCAAAGGCAACCACTCCCGAGGAGACAAAGGCTGTCTACAGGCAGGCATTCTCCGCGGACGTTTACATCACGAGCTCAAACGCTGTCACAGAGGACGGCGTGCTATACAATGTCGACGGCAACAGCAACCGTATCGCCGCTATCGCATATGGTCCCGATTCTGTCATCGTGATCGCCGGATACAACAAGATAGTCCGCGACCTTGCAGAGGCAGAGGTGCGTGTAAAGAATACTGCCGCTCCGCCGAACTGCGTTCGCCTTAACTGCGAGACTTACTGCGCAAAGACCGGCGAGTGCGTATCGCTGAAAAACGCCTCTCATCAGATGAGCGACGGCTGTGCAGGCGACGGACGCATCTGCTGCAACTACCTCATCTCCGCTCAGCAGCGCCACAAAGGACGCATAAAGGTCATCATCGTCGGCGAGGAGCTCGGTTTCTAAGGAGGCATAATTATAATTTACACCGTTTATCAGATGCTGTGGTTCTTCCTGATATATGCCTTTTTAGGCTGGTGTCTCGAGGTCGCGTATCAGGCTGTGGAGCACGGCGTCTTCATTAACCGCGGTTTTCTCGGAGGTCCGTACTGCCCGATATACGGAGCCGGTGTGATAGTGGTGACACTTGCGCTGTATCCGCTGCGCGAGACGATAATACCGCTGTATGTCGGCTCGGTCGTGCTCACATCGTCGCTTGAGCTCGTCACAGGAATCATTCTCGAAAAGATATTCCACCAGCACTGGTGGGACTACTCCGATGACAAATTCAACGTGAAAGGCTATATATGCCTGAAATTCTCACTTCTGTGGGGAGTCGCCTGCCTCGTGACAGTGCGCATAATCCACCCCACTATAGAAAACCTCGTCGGACTTATCCCCCGCACAGCCGGCGTCGTCGTGCTGACGGTCATTTACATCTGCTTCACGAGCGACCTTCTCATAACTATTATGGGAATAATGCATATCAAACAGCGCCTGAGAGTTCTCAGACGCATATCTGACGAAATGCGGAAGATCTCCGATAAAGCCGGTGAGAAGCTGTTCGTCGGAGTCGATGCTATCCACGACAAGAGCGAAGGCATAAACGAAAAGACTCTACAGCTGCGAAAGCGCGCAGAAGAGCTGCTTTCAAAGTATAAGGAGCTTATGTCACAGAAGACCCCCGTCGGACGCCGTCTTGAGCACGCCTTCCCGAAGCTGAAGATAGCTCCGCCCAAGGCGCTGAAAGCCCCGTTCGAGGCTATAAGAGCCAAGCTCCCGAAAAAGAACGAAAAATAAAGTGCTCCCGTACCTTCCGGGCAGCAGGTCGCTGCCGTTATCCTGAAAGTACAGCTGGCACGATAACCGGTACTGCTCTTTGTAAAAGCTGCCACGCACCCGATGCAGATACCCGGATCACAAATAATATCAAACAAGAGACAGGTCTTATCCCCTTGCTTTGTGGGGATAAGGCTTTTTTCTTCGCTCATTGGATATTTATTCTCAGATTCTTCCGGCAGTATTATAATGCTGTTCAGTGTCTGCCCAACAACTAAAAATTGGCATTATACAGCTTTTCCACTAATTGTATATCGGTTAAGGGAGCAGTGCCGCGGCGCTTCAGTGAATGATCATCGACTGAAAGAACTATTCAAAAATTGCGGTCTTTGCCAAAAATTCTTTACAAATATCACAAAATAATGTATAGTGTAAATATATAGACAGACATAAATGATGCCATATCAGCAATCCGTTTTTTTCGGCTTCATTTTATGTTACGGGAAAAGGGTCACTGGAACAGCATATCAGAACGTAACTTATCCAAAAAAAGGAGTATGATTTCTATGGCTGGCATTAAAACTCACCTTGTTTCCGGAATGCTCTCAGCTTGTCTGATCGCTTCAGCAGCACCTCTTATTTCATCTTCAGCAGAGACATTCCCCAAAAGCATCGGAGACGTGAACGGTGACATCAAAGTAACAGCGTCCGATGCAGTCGCAATCCTGCAATATGTTGCAAACTCTGACAAGTATCCGCTTGACGGCGAGGCTCAGAACAGGGCTGATGTCTTTAACCGCGGAGACGGTGTAACGGCACGTGACGCGTTGTCGATAATGAAGTATGATGCAGGACTGCTGACATCACTTCCCGAATCGTGGGCAGAGGTGCCTTCAACGGGACCGGCAGCTGAGGAGGAAACGACTTCGCCCGTGACCGAGCCTCCGACAGAGCCTCCTGTTGAGCTTGAAGATGTCGAGACATATATCCGGCTCAGAGGTACGAGCGCCGATATTGACGGAAAGTACGCTCAGGCAGACGGCTCGGCGGTTACTATCAGCCACTCGGGAAGCTACTACATCGAGGGCTCACTCAGTGACGGGCAGATACGGGTCGAGGTGCCCGACGAAAATACCGACGCCGGAACAGTCAAGCTTATATTCAGGGGAGTCGATATCAGCGGAAAGAGCGCTCCTGCGATACTGGTGAAGAACGCCGAAAAGACCTCGATAACTGTTGAGGACGGAACAGAGAACACATTATCTGACGGAACTTCGGCTTATACAGGTGACTGGCTCGACACTGCTCTCATCGAAGCTAAGGACGACCTGACAATAAAAGGCGGCGAGCTCGGAACAGGCATACTCAGCATCACTGCCAACACTCAGAATGCCATTATCTGCAATAATGATTTGAAGATAACAGGCGGCAATATCAGCATAACCACACTTGATAAGGAGAGCAAGACAGATGCGGTCAAAGGCAAGACTTCGGTCACTGTCAAGGGCGGAAGGCTCGTCATAGATTCAGAAGGCGACGGCATAAAATCTTCCAAGGGAAGAGTCGACATCTCGGGCGGAGAGATAATCATCAAGGCTGGAAACGACGCAATACAGGCAGAAACCGAACTTTCTATCTCCGGCGGTAACATAGTTGCCTGCGGCGACAGAGGACTTCGCAGCGAGGAGAGCGTTTCTGTCACAGGCGGAGAGCTTCTTGCTACTTCGGTCGATAATCAGTGCGACAAGCTTGTCTCTGCCGGGCAGCCTGCCATTGCTCTCAGTATGACAAAGCAGTGGGCGAAAAATAATCCGATAACTCTCACAGACGCAGACAAAAATGTCATTTTCGATAAGAATACACGCAAAAAGTACCGCTATGTCATCATTTCTTCTCCCGCGCTCGCAAGCGGGACTGCTTACAGAGTATATGCCGGAGGTATCGAGACCACGGCTTCCTCTGACATCGTTGCAGGAGCTCCGTCGTCGTATACGGACGTCAATAATTCCGACACAGCTGACCTGCTGTATGCAGACCTTTTCGATCAGAGCAGCGTACACCGCATAGAGGTGGAAATGAGCAACTGGGACGAGTTCCTCAGCCATTCACAGGACGAGGAATACTATCCCTGCAATATCATCATCGACGGCGAACGCCTCGAAAACGTCGGCATAAGAACAAAGGGTCACAGCTCGAATATGTTTGTCAAGCAGGCTGGAAAGGACAAGTACAGCTTCCGGTTCAAGCTCGACAAATATGATAAATACACGAATTATAAGGGACTTACAGAGCTTTGTATCAACAACTTCTACTCTGATCCGTCATGTATGCGTGATGTGCTATGCTACAATGCGATGTATGACCTCGATGCGTATGCACCGAACGTCGGATATACAGATATGTACCTGAACGGCAAGCTGTACAGCTTCTATCTCCTGTGTGAACAGCCTGCGGAAACGGTCGGCGAACGCCTCGCAACTGCCGATGATGCCGTGCTGTACAAGGCGGCAGATGTCGGGAATTCCTACGACTGCACATTCAGACCTCAGATGGCACTCAATAACTTCGAGGTCAAATTCGGGACCGATGACGAGCTGAGCCATATACAGGAGGTCAAGGACGCTATAAACAAGGTATCCGAAAGCAATTACAAGTTCATTGAGGACGTCATAGATGTTCCGAGCTTTCTCAAGGGATTTGCTGTCAACGCAGTTATGGGCAACTATGACAGCTACAACGGGCAGATGGCGCATAACTATTATGTTATGTACAACAATGGCAGGATGTACTATGTCGGCTGGGACTACAACCTCTCGATAGGCAACTTTATGGATCACGGCGCAGCAGCTGAGTCTGATATAACTACCGGTCTCTATCAGGCAAATGCCGATCAGCGCCCCCTGCTCACGAATCTGCTGAAAGTGCCGGAGTACAGGGAAATGTATTACGGCTATGTCAAGGATATAGTCGAGCTGTACAAGGACCCCGAGAGCACAGTCAACGGGCTTGCTTCACTTATACGTGACCACGTCAAGGCTGATCCGCGGTTCTTCTTCACATACGACAACTTCGAGAGCAACATCTCCAGAAGTCCGAACGGACTCCAGATCGGTCAGGGCGGCGGTATGTGGAACTTCGGCGGTATGTGGGGCGGACAGGGCGGACTGTTCTCCTACGGCGGAGATAAGGTGTCAATAGTTGACTTTATGATAAGGCGAAACGAATATATCCACCAAAAGCTCGGATACTGACAGATAAAAAGCCATAGCATTCTGCTTATGCGGAAATGCTGTGGCTTTTCTGTTACCCGATCGAAAGGCTCTCCCCCGTCAGTCTCAAGCCGCGCTTCTGCCGCATTTCTCCGGTCTGTCACCGGATTTAGTTACAGTTCGCAGTGTATTTTGTAAACAAATTTCAATACTATTGTGATAAGATATTCATTGACTTATTACAAAAACGGTGTTATCATATAACTACAAAATTAGTTTGCATCGTCGGTGCTCATATCATCAAGTTCAGAGCCGCACGCCTGATGTAAAATGAAAGTGAGGAATCAACTTATGAAAAAAGCAGCATTACTATCTCTCGCACTGGCAGGCACAGTGGTATTTTCGTCCTGCGGTGACTCAGAAAAATCAGGAGCAGCCACCTATGATACTTCGCCCAGATACGCAGCATCTGCGGAATATGCTGCCAATGAAGAAGCTGAAAGATCCGACACTGCAAATGAAAGCGGAAGCATAGCTCAGGTGGATTACAAGCAGTCCGAGGCAAAGGCTATAAACACGCAGATGCTCGTATATTCGTGCAATATGAGCATTGATGTTCTCGAATTCGATAATGCTGTTGAGCAGATACACGACCTCATCAAGACCTACAACGGCTTTATCGAAAGCGAGACCTACAGCGACGGCGGCAGTTCGAGCCAGTGGAAATACGCGGATTCATCGAAATGGAAAAGCCTTAATGTGGTGATCCGTATCCCCAGCGCCGAATATGACGAATTCTGTACAGCAACAGAAGAGATAGGCGATATGCGCAGGAAGAATTCCTCTGTGCAGAATCTTACGACCGAATATTCCGACCTGAAAACAACTCTCAGCATCTACGAAGCCAAGGAGAAGCGCTACCTTGACATTCTCGCCGATATAGAAAATGAAGCGGACGCCATTGCTGTCGAGGACGAGCTGACACAGATACAGGTCGAGATAGCAAAAATAAAGACAAGAATGAACAACATCGAGAACGACGTAGCTTATTCCTACATCAACCTTGATCTCAACGAGGTGCGCGAATACACCGAAAAGCCGGTCGTTGAGGAAACCGATACATTCGGTCAGCGCCTGAAGGAAACGCTCTCGGACACTTGGAGCGGATTCCTCAGATTCCTTGAGTTCCTGCTCTTCGTCGCTATAAGATTGATGCCTTATGCACTGTTTGTCGCACTGATAGTATTCATAATCGTTATGTTCATAAAGCTCATATGCAGGCTCTCTGCTAAAAAAGCAGCAAAAAATAAGCAGCAGATGCTCCGGCAGGCACCTGTAAATGCACCCACACCTCTGGTCAGCTCTCCTGCGAAGGCTCCCGAAACTCCGCCTGCAACAGACAATAAAGACAGCGGAGGCAAGCCTGAAAAATAATAGCTCCTGAGATAGACTCAGAATACTTTTCAATATGAAAGAAAAAGCCATAGAGAACGGGATTTCCCCTCTCTATGGCTTTTTTCACGATGCGAACTGGCTGTTGTAGAGCCCGGAATAAAATCCGCCCTTCGCCATAAGCTCGGCGTGGCTGCCCTGCTCGATGATATTTCCGTGATCCATAACAAGAATGATGTCGGAATTCTTTATCGTCGAGAGGCGGTGTGCGATGATGAAGCTGGTCTTGCCCTCCATAAGCTTGACGAATGCACGCTGTATGCGGTGCTCGGTGCGCAGGTCGATAGAGCTCGTTGCTTCGTCAAGAATGAGCATAGGCGGATCCATAAGCATCACCCGAGCGATACAGATGAGCTGCTTCTGTCCCTGTGAGAGTCCGCTGTCCTCGGAAATAACTGTATCATAGCCGTTTGCAAGCCTTTTTATAAAGCCGTGAGCGTGAACCGCCTTCGCGGCGTCGATTATCTGCTCGCGCGTAGCCCCCGGAAGTCCGTATGCGATATTTTCGGCGACAGTTCCCGTGAATACCCACGTTTCCTGAAGCACCATACCAAAGCTGCTTCTCAGGCTGTCCCGGGTCACAGAGCTTATCTCTCTCCCGGAGACGGTAATGCTGCCGCTTTCGATGTCATAGAAGCGCAGGAGAAGATTTATCATCGTCGATTTTCCGCAGCCCGTAGGTCCGACGATCGCTATGCGCTGACCGCTCCTTACATCGAGGTTGAAGTCCTGTATGAGCTTGGATTTCGGCGAATATGAGAAGTTTACGTGACTGAACGAGAGCTCGCCCGTGAGGTCAGTGAGCTTTTCGAGACCCGAATCGTCGCTGACCTCCTCCTCATCGAGCAGGTCGAAAACGCGCTTAGCCGAAGCCACAGCATTCTGGAGCTCGGCAAAAACTCCGGAGATCTCATTGAACGGCTTGGTGTACTGGTTTGAATACGCGAGAAAGCTTGAAAGTCTGCCGACTGACATCGCCCCGATGAACGAACTGCTGCCGATAGCACCGAGAGCTCCGAGAAGTCCGACTGCCGCATAAATGAGACCGTTCACGAAGCGCGTAGTCGGATTCGTCATCGAGCTGAAAAACGTTGCTTTTGTGCCGACCTTTCCGTACTGCCGGTTTATCTCCGCGAAACGCTCCTCCGCACGCTTATCGTAGACGAACGCCTTGACAAGCTTCTGGTTGCCTGCCATTTCCTCCGCAAGTCCCACCATTTCGCCGCGCAGCTTTGACTGGCGGACATAGTGATCGTGAGTCGCCTTGGTGATCCGCGAGGCAGCGATGAACGAGAGCGGCGTGAGAACGACTACAACGAGCGCTATCTTGTAGTTTATCGTCATCATAAAAATGAGCGTTCCGACTATCGTGATAATGCCGCTGAAAAACTGTGTGAATCCCTGAAGCAAGCCGTCAGAGACTATTTCGATGTCATTTATCACTCGGCTCGTCAGCTCGCCCTTTGTGTGGCGGTCGATGTAGCGGAGCGGCACACGCTGGAGCTTAGCGAATGCGTCTGCGCGAATGTCACGCACCGTAAGGAATGCGAGCCGGTTCGTGCAAAGGCTCATCAGCCACTGGAAAAGACCGCTCGCAGCGACAGACGCCCCGAGCTTTATCACAACACGCAGCAGCTTATCGAAGTCGACCTTTCCTGCTCCGACGCAGCAGTCCACTGCCTCGCCGATGAATACCGGAACAGCGAGCGAGAGCGATATACCTGCCGCCGCAAATATGACAGTGAGTATAAAAAAAGCTATATACGGGCGTGCATAGGAGAAAACGCGCCTGAGAGTCTTAAGCATTCCTGTCCTCCTTTTCGTTCATCTGCGAACGGTAAATATCGCGGTAGACCTCACAGCTGCCGAGGAGCTCATCATGCGTGCCGATACCGACAGGCGAGCCGTCCTCCATAACGATTATCTTGTCTGCCTCCATCAGCGAGGTAGTGCGCTGAGAGATCATAATTACCGATGTTTCGGCGTGATCGGCTCTCAGTGCCTTTCTCAGCTTCAGGTCTGTAGCATAATCGAGGGCACTGGTAGAATCGTCAAGTATGAGTATATCAGGATCACCCACGAGTGCGCGCGCTATCGAGATGCGCTGCTTCTGACCGCCGGAGAGATTCTTTCCGCCCTGTGATATGAGAGTATCAAGACCGTCCGGCAGCTTCGATACGAATTCCCATGCCTGCGCGGTCTTCAGCGCCGCAATTATCTCTTCATCAGTCGCGTCAGCTTTCCGCCACCGCATATTTTCGCGGACAGTTCCCGTGAACAGCACAGCCTTCTGCGGTACATATCCGATAATGCGGCGCAGCTCCTCCGCATCGACCTCGTTCACGTTCACGCCTGAGACGATGACCTCGCCTGCCGTAGGACGGTAAAACCCGGGGATGAGCGCTGCTGCGGTAGATTTACCGCTTCCTGTACCGCCGATGATACCGAGCTCCTCTCCCCTTCTGAGTGTGAAGGACAGTCCGCGGACCGACTCCTCGCCGGCGCTCTCATAAGCGAAGGAAACTCCGCAGAATTCGATGATATTCCCACTTCCGGCATCGGGCATTTTAGTGCCCGTCTCCTCGGGAGGGAGGTCAAACACCTCGCTGATACGGTTCGCGGAGGCAAATGCCTTTGTGAAAATGACTATCAGGTTCGCGAGCACCACAAGCGCAAGCAGTATCTGCGTCATATAGTTCGTGAATGCGGTCAGCTCGCCCTGTGTGAGACTCCCGCCGTCTATCCTCAGACCGCCGAACCAGACTATCGCAACGATCCCGAGGTTCATTATCATAAATGCCGCCGGATTGAGTATCGCCGAGATCCTGCCTACTGACGCCGAGCACTCCGCTATCTCATCGACAGCCTCATTGAATTCCTCTATCTCCTCGCTCTGCCGCGAAAATGCACGGATAACACGTGTTCCCTCGAGGCTCTCGCGTGTGAGGAGCGAAGCTTTGTCGAGCTTCTGCTGAGTCTTCTTGTACATAGGAACAGTGCGGCGCATTATGAAAAAAATTATGACCGAGATGAGAGGAGCTGCGACAAAAAGCACGAGCGACAGCCGCACATCTATCATAAACGCCATAACAGCCGCCCCGATAACGAGAAACGGAGCTCTCACCGCGAGCCGTATGAACATATTCACGCCGTTCTGAACGGTCATTGAATCGTTGGTCAAGCGATTCACGAGCGAGGACGTACCAATGCGGTCGATGCTCGTGTACGAGAGCGAATTTATGTGACGGTACAGCGCCTCACGCAGCTCCGTACCGAAGCCGTATGCGCACTTCGCCGCAAGGAACTGGCACGTCAGCGCGAAGCCAAGTCCGCACACGCCGAGCAGCACGATGATTCCGCTCATTTTCAACACGTAAGCGGAGTCTCTGTTGATTATCCCCACGTCGATTATCTTAGCCATAACGAGCGGCACTATCAGTTCAAAGATTGCCTCGAGCAGCTTGAAGAAGGGTCCGAAGACCAGCTGCTTTTTGTAGTTTTTCAAGTATCTTAATAGTCGTTTCATTCTAACTCCTGTCATAAAAAAGCGGACACCTCAGAATCACGGTGTCCGTGCTCCTGTTTTCGCGGCTCAAAGCTCCACGCCGTTTTCCTCAAGGAGCTTTCTCGCAGAGACCACAGAATCCACTCCGTCCGGATTTTTTATCGGAGCAAATTCACGATCACGGATAACTTCATACGGCAGGCAGCTGTCGTGCATATGTATCATATCAAGTATAAGCAGCTCGAACTTGTATCCGTTCGGCTCCTCCGGCTTGACATATCCGCCGTTTTCGTCCATATACGGTATCTTCTTTTCAACGATGTGAACCTGAAGCTTCTGCTTGTTTATCTCCTCAAGCTTTGAGATGCTGAAAAGGTAATTGAGGATAACGCCGTAATTATAGGCAAGCTCGCCTGTTTCAGTGCGCTGATCTATCATATCCTCCGTCATTTCGTAGTATTCCACGATAGACGGCACGCCGTCCTCAAGGCAGAGAACGCCTACACGCTCTTCCGGCGCCGATTTAGCAACGACCTTGCTTCCGGACTGAGCTCCTGACTTCACCACAGCTCCGACAAAAAGCGGGTCTGCGATCTTAACAAGTACATTGTCAACGCCGAAAACGTTCAGCCACTCAACTTTGCAGCTCTTCAGCTCGTCCATAAGTCCCGAGCGCACAAGTGACGAGAACCAGCCGCCGTTTCCGTTCGGAGAGGACGAGATGCGCGACCTGCTCTCCATAAGTATCCTTCCGCTGTAGTCCACAGACGGTGCCATATCCTGTACAAAAAAGTGAACATATTCAGAATTATAGCCGAAAAATCCCTTTTCGCGGAGAAAGCTCACGGTGTCATCGCTGTTCTTTTCGCTCGTCATAATGCAGAGATGTATCCACTTGCCCGCTTCCTCAACTGCTTTTTTCAAATTGTTGAAAAGGCACTCAAATATGTAGAGCTCGTGCGTTACGCCGACATTGTACATTCCCTTCGGCTTGTCAAAGCCGAGACGTGTACCTTGTCCGCCTGCGAGCAGTACAGCCGCTACCTTTCCCGAGCTTACGGCATCGAGACCGATACGGCGGTATTCGTCGCTGTTCTCCTTTATATCGGAAATGGTAACAGCTTCGATAGGCTCTATTTTTCCGCGTTTGAGGACGTTTTCCCTGTCCTTTTCCAGAGCATCGAGAATAGAAAAGTCGATGCCCTCTATCTGTGCGAGCAGCGACTTCCTTTCCTCGTCGCTGAGCTCGTCGTAATATCTGAGGATATGCTCCTGTCCGCAGCCGGAGAGCAGATTTTTTGCTTCATCGTAAGTAATCATATCAAAACTCCTTTTCTGATACTTTGGTCTTCTTCAGACCACATCCATACTATTCTATCACATTTTCGATAAAATAGCAAGATGCACCGGACAAAACGTTCAATACGTTCCTGCCGCACACCGCAGGTATTGACTTTTCGTACATTTATGAATATAATTATTATGGGCATCGTGCCCGGAATAGAAATAACAGGAGATAAACTTATGGAAAATATCAGGATAACAGACCTCTATGACCTCTCGCACACAGCTGCTGCGGACTACCTCCGCGACTTCACTTACCCGTGGGAGGCTCTCAAGGGGATAAGCGACTTCATAATCGCGCTTGGCAAAACTCTCAGCCCCGACGAATACGATTCGCCTGCCGAGAACGTGTGGGTACATAAAACGGCAAAGGTGTTCCCGAGCGCATACCTCGGCGCTCCCTGCATCATCGGTGCAAATACTGAGGTGCGCCATTGCGCCTTCATACGCGGAAGTGCGCTCGTCGGCGAGAACTGCGTTATAGGCAACTCCGTCGAGCTGAAAAATGTCATCATCTTCGACAATGTACAGACTCCCCACTACAACTACGTCGGTGACAGCATCCTCGGCTACAAGTCACATATGGGTGCAGGCTCGATAACCTCGAATGTCAAGTCCGACAAGACAAACGTTGTCATCAAGTCCGGCGGCGAGACTATGGAGACCGGTATCAAGAAGATAGGCGCTATGCTCGGCGATCTCGTGGAGGTCGGCTGCAACAGCGTACTCAACCCCGGTACGATAATCGGCAGGAACTGCAACATCTACCCCACAAGCTGCGTCAGAGGTGTTGTTCCCGAGGGAAGCATATGGAAGACCGGCGGAGTCATCGTGAAAAAAAAGTGATATTTCGGAAAAGAGCACTAAGGTGCTCTTTTTTGTTGCTGAAAGATATTTTTTATCTGAAAATATTGTAATATGCGCCGGAATATGTTACAATAATTATGTATATGAATTTTTCCGCCTGTAAAGGCAGAACGGAGCTTATTATGGAACATAATATAACCTTCGGCGGAAGCAGCGCCAAACAGATAAATTTTGCGATGCAGCAGAATTACGTGCCTGTTTTCCGCAATCTCACCCTTACAAACAACGAAAATGAAGAAATAACCAACGTAAAGCTCAGGATACGCTTTGAGCCGGAATTCGCAAAGCCGTTCGAGTCGCTCCCGACAGATCTTGCCTCTTCGCGTCCGGCGGAGATAACTCCCGTGAATATCGTCATAGACCCCGAATACCTGTTCAGTCTCACTGAAAAAATGGTCGGAAGCGTGACACTCGAAGCCGTAAAGGACGGCGAGGTCATCGCGTCACAGGTGAACACGATAGAGCTGCTCGCTTACGACCAGTGGACAGGTGTGCTCTTTATGCCGGAAATGATAGGCGCATTCATCACTCCCAACCACCCGAAGGTGAAGGAGACAGTGGCAGCTGCCGGAAAATATATGCAGAAGTGGTCCGGCTCGCCGTCATTCACAGGCTATCAGGATCGCAGCCCCAACATCGTAAAAATGCAGATGGGCGCGATATATGCGGCTTTGCAGGAGCAGAACATCGCATATGCTCCGCCTGTTGCGAGCTATGAGACTGCTCAGCGCGTCCGCCTTCCCGAGGACGTCCTCACAGGAAAAAGCGGCACCTGCATCGACCTCGCAGTGCTGTACTGTGCCTGCCTTGAAGCGATAGACCTCAATCCCCTCCTGTTCATAATCAAGGGACACGCCTTCGCCGGCTGCTGGCTGAACAACGAGACCTTCTCCGACTGCCTCCAGTACGACGTATCCGCGATCTCGAAGCGTATCGCAAAGGGCGTGAATGCGATGAGCGTCGTTGAATGCACCGACTTCACAGCCGGCAAGGGCGTCGATTTCGATGCTGCCGAGGCTCACGCAGCTTCACATCTCGAATCCTTCGACGATTTCTACTTCGCGATAGATGTCACACGCACAAGAGCCGGCGGTATACGTCCAATGCCCGCAAGAATAAGCGAAAACGGCACCTTCAAGGCTGTCGATTACGGCGAGCGCAAGCGCAGCGAGATAACCTCAGCGCCCTCGGAAATGGACATAATCGGCGATATAAAGCTCGACGGCGAGCCGCGTGAGGTCACAAAGCAGGTGATATGGGAGCGCAAGCTCCTCGACCTCAGTCTCAGGAACAGCCTCCTGAATTTCCGCCCGTCAACGATGAACGTGCAGGTAATGGTGTCCGACCTCGGCGAGCTCGAGGACGAGATGTCAAAGGGCGAGGAATTCAAGGTCTGCTCCGTGCCTAACGATATGTCGTTCCAGATGGCGGACAGCAAGATATTCGAGATAGAAAACGACCGCGCCCACATCGACGCAGTTGCTGATTCCGAATTCAAGAGCCACCGCCTCCGCACCTTCCTCAGCGAGAGCGAGCTCGAAAAGATAATGAAGAAGCTCCACCGTCAGGCGAGGGTCAGCATTGAGGAAAACGGCGCAAACACGATATATCTCGCACTCGGTTTCCTGCGCTGGTTCGAGACCGACAAGAGCGAGAAGGCGCGCTATGCTCCGCTCGTTCTCGTGCCCGTCGACATCAGCCGCAAGGTGCAGGACAAGTCGTATTCGATAAAGATACGCGACGAGGAAACTCAGGTGAACATCACCGTCCTCGAAATGCTCAGGCAGTTCTTCGGGATAGATATAAACGGGCTCGACCCCGTTCCGCTCGATGAGCACGGCGTTGACCTGCCGCTCATCTTCAGCACTATACGTCAGGGGATAATGGCACGTTCACGCTGGGATATCGAGGAATACGCCTTCATCGGTCAGTTCTCATTCAACCGCTTCATTATGTGGAACGACATACGCAACCGCGCAGACGAGCTTGCGGCAAACAAGGTCGTTGCGAGCCTTATTTCCGGCAAGACCGAATGGGACGGCGGCGACATCTCGATGACTCCGCTCGAGCTCGACACCAAGGTCGCTCCCGCTGACCTCGCAGTACCGGTAGCCGCCGATTCCTCGCAGCTCGCAGCGGTATATGCGGCAAATTCCGGCAAGAGCTTCGTCCTCCACGGACCTCCCGGAACAGGCAAATCACAGACCATAACAAATATGATAGCGAACGCTCTCCACCACGGCAAGACCGTCCTCTTCGTAGCCGAGAAAATGGCTGCACTTGAGGTAGTTGAGAAGCGTCTGAACAAGATAGGTCTCGGACCGTTCTGCCTTGAGCTCCACTCGAACAAGGCTCAGAAGCGCGCCGTGCTCAAGCAGCTCGATGATACGCTGAATGTCGGAAGAGTGAAGACCCCGGCAGAATATGAGGCTCAGGCTGAGAAAATAGCCGCTCTCCGTGCCGAGCTCAACGGAACCATGGCTGAGATACACAAGGTCCGCAGCTACGGTATGTCGCTGTATGACGCAGCTGTAAAGTACGAGCAGTTCAAGCAGTTCGGCGGCAAATTCAGCTTCACACAGACTCAGATAGACTCGATGGACTCGGAGACCTACTCCCGGTGGCGCGGCGAGCTTGAACGTCTCGCAGCCGCAGGAAAGGAATTCGGCGACGTTACCGCAACTCCGCTCACCTGCTGCCGTCTGACGGAGTGTATGCCCGATACGCGTGACAGGCTCGAGAGCAGGCTCGGCGAATTCAAGTCGGCGCTCTCCGCCGCCGGCGCTCACAGTGCGGAACTGTGCGCAGCTTCGGGCTCTTCCAGCCTTGATCATGCACAGAGCAAGGCTGTATCTGACCTTATGACAGAGGCTTGCGCTGACGGATATATCCTTCCGCAGATACTCACCGGAAGCGACTGGGAGCTCCGCAGGGCTGCCGCTGAACAGCTCATAGCCTCCGGCAGACAGCAGCGCGCTCTCAAGGCAGAGGTGCTCGGACAGTTCGAGCCGTCCGTCCTCGCATACGATGCAGGCGGTGCTCTCGTGAACTGGAAAACGGCACAGAGCAAGTGGTTCCTGCCCAAGTTCTTCGGGACAAACAAGCTCGTCAAGGAGCTCGCGGCGCACGCGAAATCCCCTGCGACAGTCAACAAGCAGAACATCGTGCAGCACTATGAGAAGCTCAACCAGCTCGGTGCTCTCAGCGGGGCAGTAGTGAATGCTCAGCCGGAGCTCACAGCTGTATTCGGCGCTCTCTGGCAGGGCGAGAGCTCGGACTGGGATATGATGGAAAAGGCGGCAGCGCTCTCGGATAAGCTCCGCAGCGGACTTGCCTCCGCTCCGCTGAATGCAGACGAAAAAGCAAAGCTTGCACAGACCCTTATCTCCGGCTTTGGCGACCCGGCTGCAAAGCAGGCTTCAAAGGCGGCAGCAGACAAGCTCTCTGCTGACTTTGCAAGGCTCGGGAACGAGGTATCGGCTCTTGAAAGCGAATTCTCTCTCACTCCCGATGCTCTCACAGGCTCCGGGAACTGGGCTGCTGAGGCTTCGGCTCAGGCTGACAGCGTGATAACAGCTCTTCCCCAGCTCAAGGAATGGACCGGGATCGTCACGATATGCAACAGGCTCACAGAACTCGGCATAGGCAACGTCGCCGATAATTTCCTCGCAGGAAAGGTGCGCTCCGGCGAGCTGCTCCGCGGCTTCGACTGCGACCTCTGCCGTGCTATGGTGACATCGACTATCTCATCGAGTCCCGTGCTCTCAAAATTCCAGGGCACCCTTTTTGAGGAGACTATACGCAAATACGGCGAGCTCCTCGACAGATTCTCAACTCTCACGATAAACGAGCTCGTTGCAGAGCTCTCCGCGAAGATACCTGCTCCCGGCGCATCTGCTGCAAGCTCGGAGATAGGCATTCTCCAGAAGGCGATAAAGAGCAACGGACGTATGATGTCCATACGCAAGCTCTTCGACAGCATTCCGAACCTTCTCCGCAGAATGTGCCCGGTAATGCTGATGAGCCCTATCTCAGTCGCTCAGTACATCGACCCTTCGTATCCGAAATTCGACCTCGTTATCTTCGACGAGGCTTCACAGCTCCCGACCTGCGAGGCTGTCGGAGCTATCGCACGCGGCGAGAATGTCATCATCGTCGGCGACCCCAAGCAGCTCCCTCCGACGAGCTTCTTCTCCTCCAATCAGGTGGACGAGGAAAACTACGAGAAGGAGGACCTCGAAAGCGTCCTCGACGACTGCCTTGCACTCTCGATGCCGCAGGAGCACCTTCTCTGGCACTACCGCTCACAGCATGAGAGCCTTATCGCATTCAGCAACGCAAAATACTACGACAACAAGCTCTTCACCTTCCCCTCGCCCGATGACCAGATCTCCGAGGTCAGCTGGGTACACGTTGACGGCTACTACGACAAGAGCTCGACACGCACAAACAAGGCTGAGGCAAAGGCTATCGTTGAAGAGATCTCACGCCGTCTTGAGGACCCCAAGCTCCGCAAGCTCAGTATCGGCGTAGTCACCTTCAGCCAGCCGCAGCAGAACCTCGTGGACGATATGCTGATGGACGCATTCAGAGAGCGTCCGGAGCTCGAACAGTGGGCTAACGAGCAGTACGAGCCCATCATCATCAAGAACCTCGAAAATGTACAGGGCGATGAGCGCGACGTAATAATGTTCTCTATCGGCTACGGTCCCGACAAGGAGGGCAAGGTCAGCATGAACTTCGGTCCGCTCAACCGCGACGGAGGCTGGAGACGTCTGAATGTCGCAATATCGCGTTCAAAGTGCCAGATGATAGTATTCTCTGTCATCACACCAGAAATGATAGACCTCTCACGTACACGCTCCGACGGTGTCGAGGGACTCAAGGGCTTCCTCGAATTCGCCGCAAAGGGCAGGAGCGCACTCGCTGTCAGAGGCAACACCTCGACAGCTACGGCTGATTTCAGCAGCATTGTCGCTGAGGAGCTCCGCAAGCGCGGATTTACAGCAAATACGGCTGTCGGCTGCTCCGATTTCAAGATAGACGTTGCAGTTGCCGACCCCGAGGATACTTCAAGATATATCCTCGGCATAAGCTGCGGAACGAAGTCAAATTATATAAACGGCACCGCCAAGGACAGACACCTTTCACAGGCATCGGTGCTCCGCGGACTCGGCTGGAACACGATGAACGTGTATATCCTCGACTGGCTCGACAACAAGGACAAGGTCATCAAGAAGATAGAGGACGAGATAGCAGCCGTGATCGAGCGCCGCAATGCTCCGCCTGCTCCCGAGAAGGAGGAACCGAAGCAGCCTAAGCAGGAGCTCGTATTCGAGACCGAGGAGGTAAGCCCGCTTGCTGAGCGCTGTGGGAAATACGTTCCGTTCAAGGTCAAGGAATACGGCAGCAGCGAGAACTTCAACGAGACCGGCGAGGTCAAGATGATAAAGTGCGTGAAGGACATCCTCTCCGCTGAGGCTCCTGTCAGCAGGACAGCTCTCACGAAGAAGCTCTTCGCCTGCTTCGGAGTCGCAAGGACTACGCCGAATACAAAGGCTTTCGCTGACAGTGCCATTGAGAAGTGCGGCGCCGCAGTCACCACGGCAGGCGAGAACGAATTCCTCTGGCTCCCCGACCAGACTCCGGAAAGCTATGACATCTGCCGTGCGAACTGCTCCGCCGAGGACAGACGTCCGATGGACGAGATAGCTCCCGAGGAGACTGCTGCCGGCATCAAGCTCATTATGTCCGAGCAGATCGCTATGCTCCGCGAGGACCTCATACGCGAAACAGCTCACCTCTTCGGCTTCACGAGGGTGACTCCCACGATAGAAACTGCCGTTTCGCTCGGTATACGCGAGGCTAAAAGACGCGGCTTCGTTGAATTCTCCGAGGACGGACGCATTTCATATACAGGATAACAAACCGGAACGCCGGCTCCGGCGTTCCATAAAAACAAGGAAAGAAGCGATAAATTGAACAGACTTCTGATACTCATAGGAAAGATCATCGTCGGAATGCTCCGCCTCTTCGGACGCAATGCCGGCAACCTCCCCGGCATTATCCTTTGGCACCTCACAGGCGGAAAATGCTGCAAGATGTTCAAGGTGGACTGCCCGATCATAGCCGTTACAGGCACGAACGGCAAGACCTCCGTGACAAACTGCGTCGCTCAGCTTTTCGAGCAGAGCGGCAAAAAAATAATCATAAACAAAGAGGGAAACAACCTCGATACAGGTATATGCTCACTCCTGCTGCGCTACTGCGACGGCTCGGGTAAGGTCGATGCAGACTATCTCATTCTCGAAACAGACGAGAGCCATGTCCCTGTCGTTTACTCGCAGATGAAGCTCGAAACGCTCGTTGTTCTCGATTTCTTCCGCGACCAGCTCGACCGCAACGGCGAGATGGAGACGCTCATACAGAAGATAAACGGCTTCTGCAAGACCTTCTCAGGCAATCTCATACTCAACGGCGATGACCCGAATACAGCGCGTCTCGGCAAGGCAAATCCGGACGACAGGAACGTGAAATACTTCCGCGCCGAGAGATACGCCTTCGCGACCGATAAGATATTCGAGGCTTCCGAGGGCAGGTTCTGTCCCTTCTGCGGCGAACCGCTCGTATATGACTTCTACCAGTATTCCCACATCGGCAGATTCGCCTGCCTGAAGTGCGGCTTCGGCAATTATGAGCCCTACATCACAGCAAGCAGCATAGACCTCGAAAAGCCGGTATTTACCGCCGACGGACACGAATACTCCCCCAAGCTCAACAGCATCTACAACGTCTACAATATGACAGCTGTTGCAGCTGTTGCGAAGCTCTACGGCATCGCGCAGGAGATCACCGACAACGTCATCTCCAACTATACCGTCAACAACGGACGTATGGAGACATTCGTCCTCGGCGACAGGCTGACTACTCTCAACCTCGCGAAAAATCCCGTCGGAGCAAATATGACTCTCCGCGTGATGAACGAGATGAACGGCGAGAAGGAGCTCCTCTTCGTGCTCAATGACAACGTTGCGGACGGTCTCGACGTCTCGTGGATATGGGACATCAATTTCAGCATCTTTGAGCGTGTTACACGCGTTGTAACTTCGGGCACACGTGCTTACGACATCGCTGTGCGTATCAAATGTGCAGGCTTCGACCCGGCGAATATCATCGTCCGCCCCGACCTCGACGAGGCTGTCGAGGAGCTCGCAAGGACTGAGGGACGCAAGTTCGTTATAGCCAACTACACCGCCGTACAGCCGGCACGTTCCGCGCTGAAACGCTATATTTCGAGCCACGGAGGTAAGTGTGATGAGTGAGATAAGAGTGCTCCATATGTACGCCGATATGCTCGACCTCTACGGCGACTGCGGAAATATGGAGATAATAAAGTACCGCTGCGAAAAGCGCGGTATCAGCTGCGTTATCGACAGATATTCGCTTGACTCCGAAATGCCGGATTTCAGCAGCTATGACATCATTTACATCGGCGGAGGCGCCGACCTTGAACAGCAGCACATCTCAGCCGACCTGCTCAGGTGCAGGGAGCAGATAAAGGCTGCCTACGAAGGCGGAACGTTCCTTTTCCTCATCTGCGGCGGCTACCAGCTTATGGGAAAATACTACCGTGACGCCGACGGGAACGACATTCCCGGTCTCGGTCTCTTCGATTACTTCACCGTAGCTCCTTCAAGCCGCAAAATGCGCTGTATCGGCAATGTCGTGATACGCACCACCTTCACCGGCGCGACCGTTGACGTAGTCGGCTTCGAGAACCACGGCGGTCAGACTCAGGGCGTGAAGGCTCCGCTCGGCGAGGTGCTGTGCGGAAACGGCAACTGCTCGAAGAGCCGGTACGAGGGCTACTATGAAAAGAACGTCATCGCAACGTATATGCACGGTCCCTGCCTCTCGAAAAACCCCGAAATATCGGACTATATCATCGGCTACTGCATCGACAGGCAGAACGGTGCCCACACTGAGCTCGCAAAGCTCGATGACACGCTTGAGCACGACTGCCGCCGTGTTATGACGGAGAGGCTGCTCAAAAAATAGACTAACGGAGATAATATGAAAAGCACAGAAATAGGAATTATCGCGCTCGCAGCACTTCTGCTGACGGGCTGCGGCAAGAAGATCGGTACGGAGAGCTCCTCCGCCGTGACCACCACTACAACACAGACTGCTGTCACAACTACGACAGTTGCAACTACGACCACAGCCGTCACGACTACAGCAAAAACTATAAGCAAGGACCCGCCTTCATCGGTCATCCTCGATTCCGTTGAGAGCGTTGAGGTATACTCGGAAATGACTGTTGCCGAGCTGATAACCGATAACAACGTCAGGCTCACATCGCCTGCCGACCTCATCGACACTGACGAGCTCGGCGAGAAAAAGGCAACCGTCAGATTTGAATACGAG
This sequence comes from Ruminococcus sp., assembly GCA_017534835.1. Classification (GTDB taxonomy): domain Bacteria; phylum Bacillota; class Clostridia; order Oscillospirales; family Ruminococcaceae; genus Ruminococcus. The sequence goes on along the minus strand of JAFXVT010000023.1, from coordinate 14,423 downwards.
GGCAGCGAATATGAGAAGGAGGTCGCGTATACGGTAGTGGACACGACTCCGCCGCTCATTCTCAACTCCGGCTGGAACCCGTATGCCAAAGTCGGCGAGCCGTTCAACATCGACAGCATTATCGGATACGTTGACAACTATGACCGTGCCCCTTCCGTCACATATGCCGGAAATGTCGACACCTCCGCTGTAGGAAGCTTTCCGCTCGCAGTGACTGTAACTGACAGCTCGGGCAATTCTACAGACTTCGACCTCACGGTGCTCGTCCTCAACGAGATACCTCAGCCGACAGACAACAACGAGCGCGTCGCCTACTCCGACTTCATCAGCCGCTATGACTCCGGTGATGTGTCATTCGGTATTGATGTTTCAGCTTGGCAGACCGATGTCGATTACAACGCCGTCAAGGAAGCCGGCTGCGAATTTGTGCTTATGCGAATTGGCTATTACTACCGCGATGCGCCTGTTATGGACGACTACTACAGACAGAATATGGAGAACGCAACTGCTGCCGGGCTCGATGTGGGAGTGTACTTCTACTCCGCCGACAACACCGAGGAGGGCGCGCGCGAGCACGCTCGCTGGATAGTTGAGCAGCTCGGCGGACGCAAGCTCGATTATCCCGTCGCATTCGACTGGGAGGAATGGGGCTCGTTCCAGGAATACGGTATGAATATCCACGACCTCAACTGCATATTCGAGGCATTCTGCGACGAACTCGGTAAAAACGGCTATTCGTCTATGCTCTACAGCAGCAAGAACTTCCTGAACAATTTCTGGGAAAACCGCGGCGACCACCCCGTATGGCTCGCCCATTACGTCGACGAGACCGACTATGAGGGAAAATACGCGATATGGCAGGCAAGTGCATACGGACGTATCCCCGGGATCGCCGGAGACGTCGATATGAATATCCGCTACAACTCAGAGCCTCTTGAATGAGAAAAAGCCATAAGGAGCTGCTGCTCTTTATGGCTTTTATTGCGTGTTTCTGCGGAATAATGCAATTTTTTTTGCAAAAAAGCTTTACATTTGCGAAAAAATGAGGTATACTGTATTCTGACAGGAAAATAACAAACCAGCCGTCAGAAAGATATGGAGATGATTCAATGAAAATAAGTACAAGCAGGGTAATAGCGGCAGCAGCGGCATTTGCTTTCGTCGCAGGCGCGGCTTCCTGCGGAAAGGACGTACCGAATGCTGAGCAGAGCTCCCAGAGCTATACCATCGCAGGCGGCGAGGTAACGAGCACGCAGCCGGCTTCCGAGGAGACAACTTCCTCCGGCGAGGAGACCGAGGACACAACGAGCACTACGACAGCTTCCGGCGTCGTTGTCGGCGAGCCCCGTGTGAGCGGTATAACTCTCAGCTACACCTCCGCAGATATACTGGTCGGTCAGACTCTTACCTATCCCCTTGTTTCCGAGAATATCCCGGAGGTCTGGACAAGCTCGGATGAGGAGATAGCCACTGTTGACAGCGTCGGCAATATCACCGGCAAATCCGAGGGCACCTGCACGATTCGTGTAGTATCCGCAGACGACAGCAAGCTCGGCGCAGAGGTAAAGGTCAACGTAAAGAAGGGCTCCGGCGTTGAGGTAAACAACGGCGTTACCTACATCGACGGCATACTCGTTGCAAATAAATCATACAGCCTCCCCGAGAGCTACAATCCCGGCGGACTCACTCCCGACACCTATGCTGCCTTCCAGGAGCTTGTACAGGCTGCTGCAAATGACGGTATCTCGATATATCTCTCATCGGGCTTCCGCTCATATGAGCTACAGTCGCAGATATACAACAACTACGTGAGCACCTACGGCAAGGAAACTGCCGACACCTTCTCAGCACGTCCCGGCTACTCCGAGCACCAGACAGGTATGGCTATCGACGTAAATATCGTCGATGACAGCTTCATCGGCACTCCCGAGGCGATATGGATAGAGGCACACTGTGAAGAATTCGGCTTCATTCTGCGCTATCCCTACGGCAAGCAGGAGGTTACCGGTTATAAGTACGAGCCGTGGCATATCAGATACATCGGCAAGGAAAATGCCAAAGCCCTCAGAGCCGAGGCAGACAAGCGCGACGATGTGAACCTCACTCTTGAGGAATACCTCGGCATCGACTCCTACTACCACTAAAAAAACAGACCGCAAAGGGAGCTTTCCCGATGCGGTCTTATTTTTACCCGATCACTTGAAGTATCTGTTGAGGAGTCCCTCGAAAGCCTTGCCGTGACGAGCCTCGTCGCGAGCCATTTCGTGAACTGTATCGTGGATAGCATCAAGGTTGAGCTCCTTCGCTCTCTTTGCGAGCTTGAGCTTGCCCTCAGTTGCACCGTGCTCAGCAGCAACTCTCTTCTCAAGGTTCACCTTTGTCGAATCGGAAACGACCTCGCCGAGGAGCTCTGCGAACTTGGCAGCGTGCTCAGCCTCCTCAAATGCAGCCTTTTCCCAGTATGCGCCAATCTCGGCATAGCCCTCTCTGTAGGCAACTCTTGCCATTGCAAGATACATACCTACCTCTGTACACTCACCTGTGAAGTTAGAGCGGAGACCCTCGATGATCTCTGGATCTGTAACGTCCTTTGCTACACCGAGAACGTGCTCGCAAGCGAAAACGAGCTTCTCGCTCTCGTCCATTACCTTGAACTTGGAACCCGGGATACCGCACTGAGGACATTTCTCAGGGGGATTGTCTCCTTCGTGAACGTATCCGCATACGGGACATACATATTTAGCCATTGTTTTATACCTCCATTTTTTTATAAAGCCCTGAAAGGGACGCAAAACGTTCCCTTGCGGCTTTGATCCGTTAAACTGTGTGCTTTACGCGGTCATGCTCCTCGGCGCGTTTGCCGTCATTGAAGCGGTCGAGAGTTCCGACGAGATAGCCTGTGATACGTCTTATCCTGTCGAACGGTACGTCCTCAAGGTCGTATCTGAGATCAACATAGTCGCCGTCAGTGGTAACTGTCATTTCCTTGATCGTCCTGCCTCTGTACTTCTTCTTTCCGTAGTTGATATAAGCATCGATCTCCTGCTGAGAGAGCTGCTCGCCTACTACATTTACCTTCATTTTTAACGCCTCCAGTGTTGAAAATCACTAAAATATCTCTTGACTTTCGTCTGAATATATTGTATCATAATAAATACCAAAAATCTGTTGCAATTGCAACAAAGGAGAAAAAATAATGTTACCCGAACAAAACATTCTGTTCAGCGGCGTTGACGAGAGCGACTGCCGCCGTATGATGACCTGCTTCAATACCGAGGTCAGGAAATACCGCTCAGGAAGCCGTATCGCCGACTTTTCACGCTCAAACGACAGGATAGGCATCATCCTCAGCGGAAGCGCTGTGATGGTGAGGTACGATATAAACGGAGTGCGCACTATCGTCGAATCTCTCGGTGAACAGGGAATTTTCGGCGAATTCTTCACATTTGCCGGAACTCACCGCAGTTCTGTCGAGATAATCGCAGATACCGACTGCGAGGTGATGTTCTTCCGCCGTGAGGAGATACTGAAGCGCTGCGAAAACGCCTGCCGCTGCCATTCTATGGTGGTCGAGAACCTTCTTATGCTGATGTCGGAGAAGACCATTTCCCTCAGCGAGCGCATAGAGGTACTCAGTCAGCGCTCTATCGAGGACAAGCTCATAAGCTTCCTGCAAATAACCGAGGACAACACTCCGCCCGGGAATACGCCGCAGATACCGTTTTCAACAACAGCTCTCTCGGACTATCTCTGCGTCAACCGCAGCTCACTCCAGCGCGAGATGGCAAGGCTCAAAAAGGACGGCGTGCTGACTGTTTCCAAGCGGAAATTCCGCCTTTCGCGTAATAATGAATGAAGATTTGACATATTGATATGATTGTGGTATAATCAATGGGTCAAAAAAACAGAGAAAGGACAACGATATGATACTCGAATTTCTGAAATCCTTCATTCTCGGCGTAGTTGAGGGCATAACCGAATGGCTGCCTGTCAGCAGCACAGGTCACCTCATACTCGTCGATGAATTTCTAAGACTGAAGGTCAGCGATGACCCGGACGCAAACGAAGCCTTTATCAAGATGTTCGATGTCGTGATACAGCTCGGCGCGATAATGGCAGTAGTCGTCATTTTCTGGAAAAAGCTGATACCCTTCGCGAGCAAGGAGAACAATCCCCACCCGTGGAAAAAAGACGGCTTCGGCTCATACATCAAGACCGACATAATGCAGATGTGGTTCAAGGTCATCGTGGCGTGCATCCCAGCCGCTGTTATCGGTCTTCTCGTTGATGACTGGATAGACGAACACCTCTATAATCCGTGGGTAGTCGCAGTTGCGCTCATAACCTTCGGCGTTGCATTCATACTCGTCGAAAACTGGAACAAGGACCGCAAGCCAAAGGTAAACTCAATTCCCGAGCTCACTTATCAGGCAGCCCTGATAATCGGCGGATTCCAGCTCCTCGCGGCGCTTTTCCCGGGCACCTCACGCTCCGGAGCAACTATAGTCGGCGCTCTGCTCATCGGTATCTCGCGAACAGTTGCAGCTGAGTTCACTTTCTACCTTGCGATACCCGTAATGTTCGGCGCAAGTCTGCTGAAAATAGCCAAGTACGTGCTAAAGGACGGCGGTACCTTCACTGCCCCTGAGATATTCGCACTGTTCATCGGTATGGCAGTCGCATTTGCTGTGTCGATATTTGTCATCAAGTTCCTTATGGACTACATAAAAAAGCACGATTTCAAGGTATTCGGCTGGTACAGGATAGTCCTCGGAGCTCTTGTACTGCTCTATTTCGGAATAAAGGCGATAGCCTTCTGAGGGGTGTCCCCTCAGCCAATTTCGCAGGTCACTGAGTTCGCAGCGCAAGTTCACGGCTCGGTGACCCCACTTTTTACATCAAGGCAACGCGTCACAGAGGGGTGTCCCCTTTCCCGCTATAGCCGCAAAGAGAAAACTGCCGGACGTCCGTGATTTGGGCGTCCGGTTTTTTTGCATATTATATGGTTAAAAATGTAAAATATATGCGTTATCTCTTTTCAAATCAACAGGAATGTGATATAATAAATTGTGTATTTGCGGAGACTAATACGAAAAACAGCTTTCGCTGCGGTTTTCTCCCATATCCCGGCAGATACTACTATTATAACCGGAGGTAATTTTCATGAACGAAAAAGAACTTTATCGGATATGGTGCGACAACGCTACAGCCGATCCCGATCTTCAGACCGAGCTCGCTGCTATAAAGGATGACGAAGAAGGTATCAGTGACAGATTCTACAGAGATCTTGAATTCGGTACAGGCGGTCTCAGAGGCGTTATCGGCGCCGGCACCAACCGAATGAACATATATACAGTAAGACGTGCTACTCAGGGCTTTGCCGACTACCTCAACCAGGAGTACAAAAACCCCAGTGTCGCTATCTCATTCGACAGCCGTATCAAGAGCGATGTGTTCTCGAAGGCTGCTGCTGAAGTGCTCGCTGCAAACGGCATCAAGGTACATATCTACACCGAGCTTATGCCGACTCCCTGCCTTTCATTCGCTGTACGCCAGCTCAAGTGCCAGGGCGGTATAATGGTGACTGCAAGCCACAACCCTGCAAAGTACAACGGCTACAAGGTCTATGGCGACGACGGCTGCCAGATAACTCTCCGCGGCGCTGAGATAATCCTCGAAAAGATAAATTCGCTCGACATCTTCAAGGACGTCAAGTCCTCTGATTTTGACGAAGAGCTCGCAAAGGGCAATATCAGCTACATCGGTCAGGACGTCATTGAGGCATTCTATCAGTGCGTTCTCGCTGAGGGCATCAACACCGATCTGTGTGCTTCGAGCGGTCTGAAGGTAGTTTACACTCCCCTCAACGGCACCGGCAACAAGCCCGTCCGCGAGATACTCAAACGCATCGGCATCACAAATGTTACCGTTGTAAAGGAACAGGAAAATCCCGACGGAAACTTCCCGACCTGCCCGTATCCGAACCCCGAGATACGTGAAGCTCTCGAAGTTGGTCTGAGATACTGCAACGAGGTCAAGCCCGACCTCCTGCTCGCGACTGACCCCGACTGCGACCGCGTTGGTATCGCAGTTCCCGACGGCGACGACTACGCTCTCTTCAGCGGAAACGAAGTCGGCGCGCTCCTGCTCGAATACATCTGCGAGCAGCGTATCGCCAAGGGCACGATGCCCAAGGACCCCGTCGCTGTAAAGACTATCGTTACCACCGACATCGTCGCTTCTATCTGCAAGGAGTACGGCGTCGAGATGAGAGATGTTCTCACAGGCTTCAAGTTCATCGGTGAGCAGATCGGCTTCCTTGAGGAAAAGGGCGAAGAAAAGCGCTATATCTTCGGTTTCGAGGAGAGCTACGGCTACCTCTCCGGCGGATATGTACGCGACAAGGACGCTGTTGACGCTTCTATGCTCATCTGCGAAATGGCTGCATATTACCGCACAAAGGGTATCACCCTCCTTCAGGCACGCGAGAATATGTACAAGAAGTACGGTATGTTCTACCAGACTCTCTACAGCTTCACCTTCGAGGGCGAAAGCGGTATGAAGAAGATGGATCAGATAATGACAGACCTCAGAAATACGCCTCCTACGGCTATTGCAGGTCTGAAAGTCATTAAGTTCGAGGACTACAAGACCTCTGTCCGCAAGGATATTCTCACAGGCGAGGAGTCCGAGATAACTCTTCCGAAGTCGAACGTGCTCGCGTTCTACCTCGAGGGCGGCTCAAAGGTTATAGTTCGTCCCTCCGGTACAGAGCCGAAGATAAAGACCTACCTCACGGCAAAGCAGCCTGACCTCGAATCGGCTAAGGTGCTTGAGAAGAAGCTCCACGACGATTTCTCAAAGAATTTTGAATAAATACTAAAAGCGGACTATTTGTCCGCTTTTAATAAATCATCTATTTTCTTCTTAAAAGGAGGAAGAAATATGAAGATATTCAAACTTGATTGTCCATATTGCGGAGCAAATTTAGAATGCAAAGATGGTCTCGATAGCTTTTATTGTATGTACTGCGGCGGTAAGGTAATGCTCGAAGGTATGAGTAAAGACGCATATATAGCTAAAGTCAAGATTAAAAAAATGGAACATGATTTAGAAGCAGCAACGTCTTACTATAATTATGAAACTGAAATGAAAAACATGGAATATGAGCATGAATCGAATCTAAAAAAAATAGAAAAAGAGCACGAGAAGTTAAAAATTCAGACCAACCATAAGCAAACAATTATTCTGATTTCAATTATGTTCTCACTTGTAATCATTTCTCTCATAGGTTTAGAAATACCATTTTTCGTCAGCAGAGCAAAAGTGCATTCTCTTGAAAAACTGGAAACAGAAATAATGCAAGACATAGCAGATAAAGACTACGACTCTGCCTTATTTAAAGCAAATCAGCTTTATTATGATTCAGATTGGTCCTCAAAGGAAAAAGAAGCATGGGACGCCAAAAGGGAAAACTATATCGGTATTATTCTTGACAAAAAACGCGAAAATGATAAGAAGGGTATCTTCATTCCAGCTCCGGATTCCTCCGACAATCTTGAGGGCGAAAAATACACTAAGGTCAAAGAAATGTTCACATCCGCCGGTTTCACTAATGTTTTGGTAAAAAAATCATCTGAAAAAAAGGGGCTTTTCGATTGGAAAAACACAGTTGAGCATATAACAATCAGCGGGAAATCTAAATTTGAAGCCGACGAAACATTCGATAAAGAATCACAAGTTATCATTTATTATTACTCTAAAGAATAAAAGAGTACAGAGAGGCAAGCAAAAGTTTGCCGCTCTTTTTTTGTTTTCGGCTCAACTATAAGTTGAAAAAGATAAAGATACAATCGCTTGAAATCAACTCTGCGATGTGATATAATTCAATTGAAGGACGAATATTAGAGTAAATTGTAAACGTTTACGTGATTCACCTGCAATTTCACAAAAGGGAGGACGCTCTCAAAATGAAGTTGAACTTTAACGAGAATCTTGTCAGATACAGAAAAAAAGCCGGACTCACACAACAGCAGCTTGCTCAGAAGCTTTCTATCACTCCGCAGGCTGTTTCAAAGTGGGAAAAGGGCAGCTATCCGGACTGTGAGCTTCTGCCGAAGCTCTCGCAGATACTCGACGTATCGCTCGACGTTCTGTTCGGGCTGAAGGACGAGGACGGAAAAATAAGCCTGAATACAGCCATAATCGAGGAAGCAGGCAAGCTCGATGAAGCAGAGAAGGCACGCCGTGCTATGGAGATATTTTACACGATGCTGTGCTCATTCAAGTCGGGACCAAGTCCCGAGCACGCAAGTCTGCCCGAGAGCTTCACCCGCGAGACCTATGCTCAGGTACGCACCGACAACGCGCTCGCCATCGCGCGTCTGAATCCGGATATGCAGTACCTCTGCTTTATGCGTATTCCCGAGAACGGGATAAACAGCTATTTTTCGATAGAACCGCGTCTGCTCGAGCTTTTCTCGCTCCTCTCGGACGAGAATGCGATGAGAGTCATCTCCTACGCCGAGACGCTCAGCAGAAACAATATCCTTACGAAGGAATGCATCTCAAAAGAGCTCGATATGCCGTATGATACGGTCTCTGTCATAGTCGACCGCTGCGAAAAGCTCGGCATAATGTGGCAGCTCACCGCTAATACCGGCGGCGAAACGTTCCCCATTTACGGGTATGTGCACAACGTCCCTCTCGTTGGCATACTCACGCTCGCAAAATCGCTCGTCAACTACATTTCCTTCCCGGAGCCGGACATTGATACCTGGACAAGAGCTCCCTTCAGAAATGACAGACAGGACACAGATAACAAGGAATAGAAAACACGAACACATAAAAATATTCAATGGAGGAAAAGAAACATGATAAAGAAAAGCTTTGCCGCTGTACTTGCAGTTCTCTGCACTGTTACATCTGCTTCTGCTCTGCCTGTGGCGACAGGCTCTGCTGAGGACGCTTACACGATGAACGTGTCAGTCAAGCTCGACGGCACAAAAAAAGAGATAAGCCCCTACATCTACGGCGTCAATGAGTACGCTAACTCAAGCAATCTCAAGACTCTCAAGGTAAACAACGTCCGTCAGGGCGGCAACCGCTTCAGCGGCTACAACTGGGAGACAAACTACTCCAGCGCCGGCGAGGACTGGATAAACAGCAACGATGACCACTACGGCAAGCCCGTAAACGGTCCCGCAAACGCTGCCTCCACCTTCTCCAAGACCTGTGAGAAGTACAATATCCCCTACAAGATGACGACTCTCCAGATGTGCGGCTATGCTGCTGCCGATATGAAGGGCACAGTCACAGAGGCTGAGGTCGCTCCCTCAGCACGCTGGAACAAGATAGAATTCCGCAAGAACGGCGCTCTCTCGCTCGAGCCCGACCTCACTGATGACAAGGTATATATGGACGAATACGTCAACTACCTCGTAAAGACCTTCGGCGATGCCGGAACAAAGACAGGCTTCCAGGGCTATTCCCTCGATAACGAGCCTGCTCTCTGGAACGATACTCACCCGAGAATGCATCCCGAGGAGGTCACAAACAACGAGCTCATTTCCAAGTCTATCGAGCTTGCAAAGGTAGTCAAGGAAATAGACCCCAAGGCTGAGGTCTTCGGACCTGCTTTCTGGGGAATGCTCCCCTGTATTCAGGCTGGCGAGAGCGGAAACGGCTTCACTGACCCCGAGTGGCAGGCTGTCAAGGGCAGCTATGACTGGTACCTCGACTTCTACCTCAAGCAGATGGCTGACGCTGAGAAGGAAGCAGGCAAGCGTCTCCTCGATGTAGTTGACGTTCACTACTACTCACAGGGTCTCAACAGCGATGACGATATACTTCAGGCTGCAAGAAGCCTCTACGATGAATCATACGTTGAGAACAGCTGGCTCCAGCCCGCTTTCGGCAAGTTCTTCCCGTTCATACCTGCTATCCAGAAGTCGATAGACAAGTATTATCCCGGCACAAAGATCGCTGTCTCCGAGTACAATCTCGGCAACATCTCCAAGGAGAAGGACACCGGAAAGAACATCAGATCAGGTATCGCTGAGGCTGAGGCTCTCGGCTGCTTCGCTGAGAACGGCGTTTACTTTGCTACCTACTGGGGAACTATTCCCGAGTGTCCTTATGTAGCTTCCGCTATCAATCTCTACACCAACTATGACGGCAAGGGCTCTGCTTTCGGAAACACTCTCGTTGAGGCAAGCACCGAGGACATCTCAAAGTCCTACGCTTACGCTGCTATCGACGGCAATGACGATTCTAAGGTAACTGTAGTCCTTGCAAACAAGGACACAACAAAGGCTGAAAAGGCTACCATCGAGCTCACAGGCGCTGCAAGCACATACAAGAGCGCTACTGTTTACGCTGTAACACAGGATCACAGCGACATTCAGGTAGTAAGCATCGACAACGATGTCAAGGACAACAAGGTAACAGTTGAGCTCCCTGCTCTCTCATTCGCTCAGGTAGTCCTCTCCGATAAGGAAAGCGACGCAGAGATATACGTTGCTCCCGACATCGAGACAAAGGAAGTTGTATACAAGTTCGACGAGCTTGAGCTCTCACAGAACGACTTCCCGATGATCCCGATCACAGACAAGGAACACCTCAAGAAGATCGTTATCAACTGCACAGCAAGCTGCTCATCCGGCGCAAGCTGGTACTGCGGCGGCGGCGGACTCTGCTTCAACAAGCTCAAGTCCACAGACGGCACAAAGACCTACGGCTGGGGCAGCAAGGCTTACGGCTATAACGGCAGCGGCGACGTTGAAGTTGAAATGGACAACACCTTCACTATCCCCGATCCCGAAAAGGAAGGCGCTTCTCTTGAAGTAGAGGCTGATTACGACGATACATTCATCGAGTTCCAGGATTGGTGGAAGTCCTCCGCTAACGACGGACAGGGCGGTGATGTCTCCGTAACATACAACACTATCACAGTTGTTTACGAGTACGACCACACAGGTGAGTCCTCAGAGACAACAACTACAACTGCAACCACAACTACTACTTCCACAACAACTCCTGCTGAGACAACTACAACAGCAGAGCTCCCGGAGGTCACACTCCTCGGCGATGCTAACCTCGACAAGAAGGTATCAGTTGCAGACGCAGTTGCTATCCTTCAGGCTCTCGCCAACAAGGACAAGTATGCACTCAAGCCTCAGGGCGCAGCAAATGCTGACTGCTTCGACCCCGGCGACGGCGTAACAGGTAAGGACGCTCTCGCTATCCAGAAGCTCGATGCAAAGTCTATCGACAAGCTCCCCGAGTATTCCGCAAAGTAAAACTCTGACCTCTCATCAATATTGATATTTTCCCTGCCGGAGCGCGCCAGATGTGCGTGCTCCGGTCTTTTTCTGGTATGCATACGATACATCTGTTCACATAAAACTGTTGCTTTTTTAGTCAACCTGTGGTATAATAATTATAACTAAGTATTTATCCAAATACGAAAGCAGGTGAAAATTTTTGGAACGCTGCCCAAGACTTCTCGGCGTCTGTCTCTCGACCATTCAGGACGAGGACCGCTTCAATTTTATAAAGGCTCTCAACAAGTACGCCGTGTCGAGCGGATACAGGCTTCTTATCTTCAATGCCTGCTCTGACCTCTTCGAGCAGGACAACCCCAACAACACCGGCGAGGGCGCTGTTTTCAGCCTGATACCGTATCACAAACTGTCTGCACTTATCCTTATGTCAAATTTCATTTGCGACAAGAGCCTCGTACATAACATCGTCGAAAACTGCAAGGCGAACAATGTCCCCGTTATCTCTATCGACAAGGATATACCCGGCTGTATCAATATGTCGTTCACCTATTCCGACACCTTTGAGCGGATATGCCGCCACGTCATCGAAGTCCACGGCGCAAGGAAGCTCTTTATGATAGCCGGTATAAAGGGGAATGAATTCTCCGAGAGCCGTATCGACGCCTTCCGGCGCGCCCTCGAATCGAACGGGATAGAATTCGATGAGAACAATATCGGCTACGGAAATTTCTGGGAATCCCCCACGACCGATGTGCTCAACCGCTGGTTCGTGACAGAGCACCGCTCTATACCCGATGCGATAATCTGCGCAAACGACTCTATGGCGGTCGTCGCGAGCAATTATATACAGCGTCTCGGCTTCAATGTCCCCGAGGACTGCATCATCACAGGCTTTGACGGAACTATGCAGGCGGAGTATCATCTCCCCCACCTCACCACCTGCCGGCAGAATTATGACGAAATGGGCAGGCGTATCACCGACACTATCATTCGCCTGCGCAACGGCGAAAAGTGCAGCGGCGGAGTTGTCGATTTCCATATCCGCTATTCACAGTCCTGCGGCTGCGAGGAGATAGCCAAGCGCAGTATCAACGACTCGATGCGAGCCGTCCTCGAACGCTTCAAGCAGTCTTCGTTCAGACAGCTGCTTATGTGCGATATACAGTCGGCAATCTCGAATATTTCCGAAATAACCGAGCTCCCGCACACGCTTATGGATAAATTCCAGTTCAGCACCTGCGTTTTCGCACTCAATAGCGACGCTATCGAGCCGCCTGATTTCGGTGAAAAGCACGCCGGCGACACACCGTTTACCAAGAATGTGCGCATCCTCTGCCAGCGCTACCATTGGGTAGAGCAGCCGCCCTGTACGATAACGCTCGATGAGCTTCTCCCCGATTATATCAGTATCACCAAACGCCCTGAGCCCATCATCGTGTGCAGTCTCCACTTCATCGGCTGGGTCTACGGATATTGCGCATTCCAGCCGCGTATCGACTACGACGACTACGAAAAAATGCACACACTTATGAATGCGCTCGATTCCTCGTTCGGTACGTTCCATAACAAAATGCGTATCCAGTACGTCAATGAGCAGCTTATCGCCGCAAATGAGGAGCTCCGGCGCTCGTCGCTCCACGACTTTATGACTGGTCTTTTCAACCGCCGCGGATTCTACTCCGAGACGGAAAAGCTCCTTGATTCCGGCAGCTATGACGGCGAGACCCAGATCGCACTCATCTTCGCTGATCTCGACGGACTCAAGCACATAAATGATACCTTCGGTCACAGCGAGGGCGACAACGCTATCATCACTCTCGCCCACGCACTCCTCAGCAGCGCTGTCCGCGGCGAGATATGTGCCCGGTTCGGCGGAGACGAATTCTGCGTTTCCGTGCTGACCTCAAAGAGCAATTCCGAGCGGTATTTCGCCAAGTTCAAGAAGAGCTTCTACGAATACCTCGACCAGTATAACGAGGGCTCCGGCAAGCCCTACACTGTTCAGGCGAGCATAGGAACCTATATGCAGCCGCTCAGCGCAGACTGCGACCTCGAAGAGCTCGTGAATACAGCGGATAAGCTTATGTACGAGGAAAAAATGAAACGCAAGGGATCACTGAATTGAACAAGATCAAACGAAAAAAACGTATCATCATCATCGCTGTCATAGCAATAATAGTCCTCATTCTCGATGCGTGGGGCTTTTCTATGAAGCCCGTCAGCTACACAGTCAGGTCTGACAAGCTGACCGAGCCTGTGCGTATCGTATTCATCTCCGACCTGCACAACTGCTTCTACGGCGGACACGACCAATCAGGGCTGTGGGACGCGATAGGAGAAGCCAGACCGGATATTGTGCTCTTCGGAGGCGATGTCATCGACCGCAGCGGCGGAAACAGAAATGCACTCAGAATTATGAAAATGGCAGCTGAAAAATATCCGTGTGCCTATGCCTACGGAAACCACGAAGACGACAGAAAGGACAAGTCCGCTTTCTTTAATGAGGTCAATAAGCTCGGTATACCCGTGCTTCACGGCGGGTACAGGGACTTCACCGTAAAAGGGCAGAAGATCCGCGTATCCGGTATTGTCAATGCTTCTGCGTGGAGCAATGACTGGTCACAGCTCGATAAATGCTGCGATTCTATCAGCTCCGACTGCTATAATATCCTTCTTGCGCACGAGCCGCAGGAGATAGGCGATATCGGATATGAAAGCGCGAATCACGGCGGAAAGAAGTTTGACCTTGTGCTGTCGGGGCACGCACACGGCGGTCAGTGGAGGCTGCCATACGTGCTCGAGCAGGGCTTATACGCTCCCGATCAAGGCTTATTCCCTGAATTCACCACAGGACAGCGTACTGTTCAAGGCACAGTACAGATAGTCTCCCGAGGTCTTGCGAGGAATCTGAATATGATAGTAATTCCGCGCATCTTCAACCGCCCCGAGCTGTCAGTCATCGAGATAACACAATAAAATAACACTCCGCTGAAGGGAAATGAACTGACCCCAAAAAGTTAGACAAAGTTTTAAAAGAAAACTTATGCAAAGCGACTAAGAGAGATCTTGGTCGCTTTTTTATGCGGCACAGAGCCTGTACTCAATGGGTGACATACCATCAAGCTTAAGCTTGATGCG
>JAFXVT010000022.1 GCA_017534835.1 Ruminococcus sp. | reverse complement strand
CCGCCGCTGGAGGGCTTCTGGTGGAGCGAAAATGGCGGAGCTTTCGACTATGCGGACAAGTCGCAGCTCAGGTGGATATCTGTTATCAGGCTTCCCGACTTTGTAACGGAGAAGAACTTCAGGTGGGCGATCGAAACTGCTTCAAAGAAGAAAAAGCTGGACTGTTCAGCGGCAGAGTTCCTCACGATAAACGAGGGACTTTGTGTTCAGATAATGCACAATGGCTCCTACGATGACGAGCCTGCAATAGTCGAGCTGATGGACAAGTTTGTCGCAGAAAATGGCTGTCAGAACGACATCAGCAGTGACCGCCTGCACCATGAGATATACCTCTCAGACCCGAGGAAAACGCTTCCCGAAAAGTGGAAGACTGTTATTCGTCACCCGATAAGAAAAGGCGGTGCAAATTATGACTTTTGAAATAGATGATATTATAAAAGAGCAGTTTGACTATTACAAAAATATGTGCGCGTTATTGTCGGAGTTTAAGGATTCTGAGTTTGGTCCGCCGGCTGAAATAGAAAAAATTGAACAATGGGAAAAAGACAATAATGTCAAATTGCCGCATCAGTACAAAAGCTGGCTTTTGCTGACAGCGGAATCAAGCATTCTTGATATGTATATAGATTTTTCATGGCCTACAATCGGTACACTTAACGAAAAAAATGATATTATTATAATAGCTTCAATAATTGGTGATGGTGAAACAGCCTATATCTCGTGTACTGACAGCAAAATGTATTCCATATTTGAAGGTGAAATAGAAGAATATGAAGATTTCGATGACCTTCTAACGTGTCTTTCAGGTTTTATGGAGCATTCCGCTGAGGAATATCTTGGTGCAGATTGGGGCGATATTTATGACGAAAGATTTGAGTGTGATTGATATGTTCAAAAATAAAGTAGTCGCAGTAACAGGCGGTGCTATTTGAGGCTGATACAAACAGAATTTGAAACGAGGTGAAAATATGCAGGACAGATATGCAGGCGATATCGGCGATTATGGCAAGCTCGGACTTCTTCGGAAGTTGTCAGAAAAGTTTAGTATCGGAATAAACTGGTACGATCCCGGAAAGCTTGATTTTGAGCGTGACAAAAATGGTGAATTCAAGCAGGAGGACGGAAAGTACCGTGACTTTTCAAGCGTAAGAAAATATGACGATAAGCTCGCCGATGAATTGGAAAAAATAAAGAATAATCATTCAATACAGATTCTCCAAGGATTGGAACTCGTTGACGGTGCTGTCTACTTCGGAGAAAAAGTCCCACGAGACATAGACGAGCGAAAAAACTGGCACAAAGCTGCACTTAAAAAGCTTGAAATGAGCGACATTGTTTTTCTGGACCCTGACAATGGACTTCTTTGTGATTCGGTAAAAATGGGAACTCCTCAAAGTGTCAAATACACTTATTACAATGAGGTCAGAGACTATCTCGCACAAAACAAATCAGTGATAATCTATAATCATCGCAGCCGCAAAAAGGAAGATGTGTATTTCAGCGAGATCATTGATAAGCTATGCAGGGAAACAGGTATTGAACGTGATCTGATACAGGTCGTAACATTCCGCAGATTTTCCGTCAGAGATTATTTTATAATCAGCAAAGATGAACCAACTCGCGATACTATCAAAAGTCTGATCGAAGAATTGGTCAAGAATGCTTCTGATGATAAAAAAACGTTTTGCACTCTTTCTGATGTGAAAAACACTCGGAATATCAGCGATGTGTTCAAAAATAAAGTAGCCGTAGTAACAGGCGGCGCAAATGGTATCGGCAAGTGCATAGCCGAAGAATTCCGCAGAAACGGAGCGACAGTTTGCGTTATCGACAAGGCTGAGGGAGAACACTTCGTCGGTGATATTTCCGACAAGTCCGTGCTTGAAAGGTTTGCGGCGGAAGTCATTGCAAAGCACGGATACATCGACTTTCTTGTCAACAATGCGCTGCCGCTGATGAAGGGCATTGACGAATGCAGTTATGAGGAATTCCAGTACGCACTGTCAGTGGGAGTAACTGCGCCGTTTTACCTGTCGAAGCTGTTCGCACCGCACTTCAGCAATGGCGGCAGTATCATCAATATTTCCTCCTCCCGGGACCGTATGAGTCAGCCGCAGACCGAGAGCTACACTGCGGCAAAAGGCGGTATAGCTGCCCTCACTCACGCACTGGCAGTGAGCCTTGCAGGGAAGGTGCGTGTGAACTCCATTTCGCCCGGCTGGATAGATACATCATATAAGGTCTATGAGGGTCCCGACGCCTATCAGCAGCCCTGCGGACGTGTGGGGAACCCCATGGATATTGCAAATATGGTGCTGTTTCTCTGCTCCGACAAGGCAGGCTTCATCACAGGCGAGAACATCTGCATTGACGGCGGTATGACAAAGCTTATGATATACCACGGTGACAACGGCTGGGAGCTGAAATGAGGTAAATATGCTATATTTAAAATCTGCAAACTACAATGATATAGAAAAGGAATGGCTGTTCCAACGCAGTATACCTGCGGACGCAAACAGTTTTATCAACGATTATCCTGACATAAGCCGCGAGGACTTTGACTCTGCTCTTGAAACAATGATAGCGCAGTCCAGGGGAGAAAAGCTGCCTGATGGCTATGTTCCGCAGACAGTGTACTATCTGTGGGTAAATGATACCATCGTTGGGACATTCCACTTCCGGCATTTTCTGTGCCAGTCGCTTATAGAAGGCTCAGGACACATCGGGTACTACATTGCGCCGGAATACCGCGGTAATGGTTATGCGTCAATGGGACTGAAAATGCTGATCGAAAAGGTTAAAAACAGCATACAGGAAGATGAGATATATCTGCGTGTGAATAGGGACAATCCCGCATCACTGAAGGTCATGCTGAACAACGGCGGATATATCCACCATTATGAAGATACGAAATTATATGTAAGGATAAGAAAATAAATCAAACTGCCAGCAACAAATAATGTTATTAAAACAAATGCGCCGCAGGAGATTTATTGTTGATCTATCTGCAAAGCTGTGTTATAATAACACATACCAAACTACTATTAGGAATGACCGTAATTATCCGATCTGCTCGTTCAGGCTATCGGCTTAGCAGCCGCAAGAGACTTCTTCGTGAAGTATCTCGGCGGAGACGCGAATGCCGGCTATCACAATAAAAAGACCGGGTTCCGCTCCTATTTCATAAGCTTTGAAGGCGGCGCAAGACTTGAACTTATGAACAAGCCGGACGTTGCCGATGCAGATAAAACAGCCGACCGCACCGGCTACGCTCATATAGCATTCAGCGTCGGCAGCAGGGAGAAGGTCGATGAGCTGACCGAGTGGCTTCGCGCGGACAGATATGAAGTGAAAAGCGGTCCGCGAGTTACCGGTGACGGATACTATGAGAGCTGTATCGCTGCCGTCGAAGATAACCTTATCGAAATTACCGTATGAACGGAGGTACGTATATGAAACGTGAACTTGGGATAGCACGCTGCGGACTCGCCTGCTGTCTGTGCAGCGAAAATGTCGAATGCAAGGGGTGCAGACAGGACGGCTTCCTCGACCTTTCGTGGTGCAAGGACGCCGAATGGTGCGAGAACAGAAAATGTGTGCTTGGGAAGAACATCAACGGCTGCTATGAATGCGAGCCGTCCGGCTGCCGGAAAGGACTGTACAAGGACAAGATAAAGGCGCGCGCATTTGCGGAATTTGCGAAGCGTCACGGTATCGAAGCACTCCTCGACTGCCTTGAACGCAACGAAAAAGCAGGCATAGTCTATCACCGCGAGGGCATAATGGGTGACTATGACGAATTCGATGACCTCGAACAGCTTATCAGATACATAGCGACAGGGGAAAGAGACTAATGGAAACTATGGAAATATGCGGATACACCTGCCATATCATCATAAACGGGACTGATCTGCCGACGATATACTGGGGTGAAATGAAGGACAGCAGCGGAACGATCGGAAAAGTCCTCTCGCTGTGTGAGGGCGTGAAGTGCAACTTCATCATTTTTGAAGCCGGCGACTGGAACAGTGCCTTTTCACCGTGGGAATTCACGCTCAACCGAAAGATGTCCTTTCCCGGCGGCGGACGCAGAACGCTCAATTGGCTCGTAAATGAGTGTGTTCCCTTCTGCGAGAAGGAGTACGGTCTGACCGGGAAGCGCATACTCTGCGGCTATTCGCTCGCCGGACTTTTCAGTCTGTGGGCATTCTATGAAAGTCAGGCATTCAGCGGAGTCGTCAGCTGTTCGGGCTCGCTGTGGTTCGGCGGCTGGACAGACTATGCAGAAAGCCGCTCCGCTCCGCCGGACAGCGCGGTCTACCTCAGCCTCGGCGACCGCGAGGAAAAGGCGCGTGACCGCATTATGGCGACTGTCGGTGACTGCACAAGGAGACAGTACGAGCTCGTCTGCGGAGACAAAAACGTGTCGCGCCAAATCCTCGAATGGAACGAGGGCGGACACTTCAACGAGCCGGAGGCACGTATTGCAAAGGGAATAAAATGGATAGCAGGTGAGATATGAGATGGAATTTGAATACTACAGCCCCAGCGACGACAAGAGAAGCTGTGTCGTCCGGACGATGACAAAGCTTACAGGCAAGGAATATGATACCGTAAAATCCGAGCTGACTGCACTTGCTAACGGACTCGGCATTGACACCTTCAATGACGAGCGCGTTTTCAGCCGGTATATGGCGTCGCACGGTATCAACAGGCTGGAGGGATATAACGATTTGAAGGTAGGTCAGCTTGTACTGGACAGCGGTACATACTGCGTATACTGCACAAACAGGAACGGTTTTCACCACCTTCTGCCCGTTGTCGGCAACGTTATCTATGACCGCAGAGATGACAGCCGCGAGCTTTATGTCATTGCAGTATACAAAAAGGAAATATGAAAAGGAGGATCACTATGAGCAATGTTTTAGTAATCACAACAAGTCTGCGCGCAGGAAGCAACTCTGATATTCTTGCCGAGCAGCTCATCGCAGGTGCAAAGGAGGCAGGTCACAGCGTCGGTCTCATCTCGCTGAAGGGCAAGGAGATACGCTTCTGCATCGGATGTCTTGCCTGTCAGAAAACTCAGCGCTGCATACAGAAGGACGATGCGCCCGGTATCGCTGACAAAGTGCTGAACGCCGACACACTCGTATTCGTTACACCTATCTATTACTATGAGATGTCCGGTCAGATGAAGACTCTGCTCGATCGTCTGAATCCGCTTTATTCTGCGGATTACAGGTTCCGTAACATCTATATGCTCTCGACCGCTGCCGAGGACGAAGCCTTTGTTCCCGAAAAGGCAGTAAGCGGACTTCAGGGCTGGGTGGACTGCTTTGAAAAGGCAGAGCTGTCAGGCTCGCTGTTCTGCGGCGGACTGAACGACAGCGGTGAAGCTTCCGGCGCAGAAAAGCATCTGAAGGCTGCGTTCGACTTCGGAAGATCTCTTGAATAAAGAGGGGATACAATTCATATCCTTGACCTTGTCCCCGGGACTGTGCAGTGATACAAAACGAAAAGGCAGACCAGCATTTACAGCTGTTCTGCCTTTTCTGTGACTTTTCCGTCCGGCTTTCCCTCCCACAAAACTCCGCAAATGTCAAGGGAGCGCGTCCCTTCAGCCGATTACACAGAAAAACTACCGAGCCCGAAATTATGGACCCGGTAGTTTGTTTTCTCGACTACTCCAAAGGGGACACCCCTTGAACTGTCAGTTATTCAACTCAAGCACACCTCTGAGCATACAGAGATCGAAGGTATCTATACGTTCGTCCTTGCAGAGGTCGCTGACTCTCCCTGTTCTATGATGAGCTTTCTCAGCGCAGCGAGGTCGAATGTATCGAGCCTTCCGTCATCGCAGAGGTCGCCTGCCTGCCAGCTTTTCAGCTTTGCGCTCTTATCTCCGAGCAGGAATTTGCTCAGAAGCACGAGGTCGGCGGCATTTGCTTCGCCGTCATCGTTCACATCGCCCTTCACGTATCCGGAGGGAGTCTGTGCGCCGATCTTCTTGTACACATTTTCATATGCTGTTTCCGCCCACAGCTTTTTCATTGCCTCGTAGCCCTCAGAGCTCGGGTGAACGCCGTCAGAGCTGAGACCCTCGGGATATTCCTTGAAGAGCGCATCAAAATCGGGACCGTGAACGAGCTTGTCGCCGTATTCCTCATAGAGCTTGTCTATCATCGCGTTGTAATAGCCCGTATTCGGACCGACATCCTTGTTCGTCGAGGAAGGTATCTTCGGCAGTACCGGCACCTTTCCTGCCTTCAGGACGGCGTCTATCATATACTTCGTATTGCTGTAATAGGACTGCGCATTGTCAGGGTTTCCCCAGCAGTCGTTCGTACCGTAGGCGATGCTCACGAAATGGGCGTTGCAGGTCGAGAGCCACCTGTCGATATTCTCCTTGCCGTCCTTGCTCGTGATACCGCCGATACCGCCGTTCTCCTGTGCCGGGAAGAAGCGGCTGTCTATCCTGTTCACATAGTTCGCAAAGCTCGTACCATAGGCATTTACCATACCTCCGGCTGTAATGGAATCGCCGAAGAATATCCAGCTGTCGAAAACACCTTCCGATACATCGTGAATATCGAGATTGAGCGTCACTCTGTCGCCGAGAGCCTTTGTTACGTTCATACGTATCCAGTTATAGCCTTCCATATCAACGATGTGCTGACGTGAGCTGTAGCCGTTGCCGGTGACGGTCTCAACGACCTCCCAGCCGGACTCCGGACAGCTCCCGCCTGCTGCTTTGTTTATCTCGATAGTGTAGTCTTCCGGCTCTGCCGACCTGCTCACATACTGCCCGAGAGCATCATAGCTGCTCAGATTGTACCAAGCCGCGAGCACCTTTCTGCGCTGTTCCTGCGGAACGCCCGAGAGGTCGTATGCGAGATAGTCGCCCGATGAAGCGCTCCACGAAGTGAAATAGTGTTCATCGTTTCCCATAGAAGCGCTGTCGGACTTTCCCGAATACGCCGGAACTCCCCTGCTTATAACAGGGTTTGCTCCCTCATACGCAGTCTTTGCGGCTGCCGGTGCGGTGACTTCTGTCACGGACGTGAGCTCGGCGCCGAACGAATCTGCACACGGAGCTGCAAAGGTGATGCTGCTCACTGCTGCCGCGGCAGCCAGTAACGCTGATGTGATTTTTTTCATATGTTTCTACCTCCGGTTTATCTGAGCTGTAAAGCTCTTTTTTCTTTTCTGAACTGAGCGGCTGTCCGGCTGCTTTTTTCCTTGAACTGCCGCATAAAATGGTTCTCGTTGTTGTAGCCGCACTGCTCCGCGATGTCGGCGACTCTCATATCCGTATGCTCAAGGAGCTGCATTGCACGCTTTATCCTTGAGTTTATAACATCGTCCTTGATGCTTGTTGAAAACATCTGCTTGTAGAGCCGCTGAAGATGGCTCTTGCTTATGCCTATCTCGCGTGAGATGCTCTCCATCTCCCAGTCCTTCTGCGGCTGCGAGACGATATTTCTTCTCAGTCGGTATATGAGGTCTTTATAGTCGGTGATGTAGCTTTCCGCGGCTTTTTTTCTGTCGGAGAGGGACTGTATCGCCTCCCTGACGACCTTTTCGATACCGTTTTTTTCCGCTGTATCCAGCACAGATGTATCCGTGATGAACTCGGGTATCCTCACATCACCGTATCTGTCACGCAGTCCGGATTCGACCGCGGCAACGAGATTCTCAGAGGTGTTGATGATACCGCCCTCGTCCTGCGACGGGATAACGACAGCATAGATATTCTCGCTCATCCTCGCACAAAGCCTGTTCATACACAGCTCTGTGAGTATACCCTCGATAGCCTGCCCCGGTTCTACAGCACCTGTATTTTCGGGGAAATACGTGATGAGAAGCAGATAGCTCTTCCTGTTTTCGCTGCTGTACTGATTTATCATTTCCGGTGCACGGAGCATAAATCCGCGCCTGTTGCAGATACCGGTAACGGGGTCGGTTTCCGACAGCTTTTCGAGCTGTCGGCTGAAATGCTGCTCAAACATTCTTTTTTGCAGGCTCTTCACGCCGTTTGAGACAGAATCGCACCAGCTCACGTAATACTCGTCCGCCGCGATATATCCGGTATCTGAGTAAGCCGCTGCCGCATAGCCGAATATCTGTCCGCCGCAGTGCAGAGACGTTATCACTATGAGATGAGGGGAATGCTCCTCGCTGAGCGCAGGGAGGATATCCGAAGTCCGGAAGCTGTAGAAGGCGTTCTCATTGCCGCCTCTTCTCTTCGAGAGCAGCAGATACATCTCGTCAGGATAGCCATACTGTCTGTAGTCATCGGGATTGTCAGGATCGCCCAGCCAGTCGCTGCAAAGGCATATATCGAGCCATTCCACGCCCCTGAATATGTGACCGACCTCGTCGATGTGAGCAGAGAGCTCCTCAGCAGACGCCGCCTCGTTCATATGGTGTATGAAGTCAGTTGCGATGAACGTGCGCCTTTCGCGGTTCATCCTTATCATATCGAGGATATGCGGATCAAGCGCCGACTCACGGCAGCAGCCGCAGCTTCTCCCGAAGCGTATGCTCTGCCGGAAAAGCTCCTGCTTCGGCATAGCGCCGGCGATCATCGCGTAAAGCCTGCAAACTGCGTCAGCCCCGAACTGCTTATCGCGTCCGGCGATAGTTGTGACCGAGGGCTGACATATAATACTGTCCAAGCCGCCGTCGAATCCCGTGACCTTCACGTCCCCGGGCACTTTGATCCCGTTATCGGCGAGGCTCTCAATCAGTGCCGCAGCCATAACATCGTTGCAGCATACAACAGCCTCGGGACGTTCGAGCTTCCCTTCGGCGATGTCCTGTCCGAGCTGTCTCGGAACATCCTTCCAGAACCAGCCGTAGAAGATGTCGCTGTCATTCACGCTCACTCCCGAATCCCTGCAAGCGTCCCTGAATCCTCTCAGCCGCTCCTCCGAGGACTTGTGCCCCGGCACACCGGCGAGGCAGTATATTTTCCGGCAGCCGTGCTCATCGGTCATATGACGGGTAATGCGGTACATACTGCCGTAT
This sequence comes from Ruminococcus sp., assembly GCA_017534835.1. Taxonomy (GTDB): domain Bacteria; phylum Bacillota; class Clostridia; order Oscillospirales; family Ruminococcaceae; genus Ruminococcus. The sequence goes on along the minus strand of JAFXVT010000022.1, from coordinate 104,024 downwards.
TCGTCCGCATTCATAGTGTTTGCCCTGTTAGAACTGCCGCCGAGCACGAGACAGGGCGTATCCGTCTGCATCAGACAGCTGCTCACCTTGTCGATGACGTCCCGGGTATGGAATCGCTCCTCCGCGAAGATGATACCGTCGAGCTTCTGCGTGCAGATGAGCGTGTAGATGTTCTCAAGCCCCGAGATGTACGAATCGTATCTGAATTCGCGCTGACAATTGTATATCCCCGTGTATACGATAAGGTCATAGCCGAGCTGTCTTGCCTGAGCAAAAGCACCCTCTACAAGATCACGGTCGAGCGGACTGTTTATCTCGGGTATGAGCAGCCCGAATCTTCCTTTTGCCTCCATATACCGCACCTCCGTTTCCTCTGAACGAGCGTAGTTATTCTCTCTATGATACTATTCTACATCAAAATCCTGAAAAAGTAAATGCGGATTTGTGCTATGAAAGCAGCACAAATGCGATATTACCGTTAATGATTTCACCATAACGGCAATTTTTTCCGTTGCAGCGTATCGCTGCCCCTGTGCCGCGGCAGAGCTGTCCGGCGCGGAGGTCTGTCGCCGCGTCTCCTTGCTATTTCGCGCAGAATATGGTATTATTATACTGAGGTGATGAAGATGAGATGTCTTTGCGTTGGATATCATCATATACACGACAAGGAGTTCACTGTCGAACGTCCCGACGGCTCGGGAGACTGGCTGCTACTCATCGTGAAAAGCCCTGCTGTGTTCCGTATCGACGGCGAGGAGATACACACAAAGGCAGGCTCATACATAATTTTTCCGCTGCACGCGCCGCTTTACTACTCCGCCGACAGAGCTGACTACATCGACGACTGGCTGCATTTCTTCCCAGACGAGGAGGACCTGCGCCTGCTCCGCGAGCTCGGTATACCGCTCAACAAGCCCGTCCATATCGGCGATGTGAACGCTGTTTCCGCGATAATGCGCAACATCTGCTTTGAATTCTATTCCGCGCATCAGAACCGCAATGAGATAGTATCGCTATACCTGCGTATGATGCTGTACAAATTCAACGAGCTTGCGAGCTTCCGCTACAGCGACACCTTTCTCACAGAGACGAAATATATACCGGATCTGCTTTGGATACGCGAATCAATATTCCGCTGGCCCGAGCAGGAATGGAATGCCGACCTCTTCGCCGCCGAGCTCGGCATCAGCCGCTCGCGCTTCCAGCATCTCTACATCACAGCCTTCGGCTCGACGATGATGCAGGACATAATCGACAGCCGTATCCGCCGAAGCTGCGAGCTTTTGTCTGAAACAGAGCAGAAGATAGAGGACATCGCTGAGACCTGCGGCTACAGCAGCGTTTCGCATTTTGTGAAGCTGTTCCGCGAAAAGACCGGCGTAACGCCTGCCGTCTACCGTAAGACAAACACGAAGGATAACTGAGGAGGATCCGGAAATGCACCGAGACATCAGCGAAAGGGTCGAGGCTCTTTTTGAAAAGGAAGCGTACCTGATAGACATATTCCCGAAAACCGTCCCCCGGAAGGACGATGACCGCTATTTCGTCGTGGAAAAATACCTTCAGCGCAGCCGAGCCGGCTTCGAGAGCGCCCTTGCACGTATCGTGATAAAGCTTTACTGCTACTATGATATGTCAGTCGTAACGCAGGACACCGAGCTTGAAGCTCCTGCTCCGGAACAGCTCATCGCGGTCATTGAGAACGGATACAGCAAAGCGTCCGGCTTCGTGAATATCCTGCTCCCGGAATGTGACACTCTCCTCGCATTCAGCGGCGGTGACCTGTATATGACCGTATACAACGCTTCCGGCGATGTGAAGGAGCTCATTTCGCAGCTCGCCCGTGCGGAAGGACTCTTCTTCTACAGAGCTCCCGGGATATAGTCCCTTCAGCCGTTTTTGCAGGATACCGGATATATTCCATAAGTTTACTGCTCAGCAGCCCGCTATTTCCGCTGAGGGGAGCGCTGCGACCGACGCTTTTCACATAATTTTTGCCAACTCTATTGATTAATTGTGCTAAATGTGGTATAATGTGTGTGACACATTTTGCTATCACACCGCAGGAATATAACATCAAGGAGGTACTTATGAGCGACTATTTCGGAAAAGAGGTCTTCAAGCTGGGCTTCGGACTTATGCGCCTGCCCAAGCTGAAAGACGGTTCTATCGACATTGAGCAGACAGCAGAAATGGCAAACAGATTCTTAGCGGCAGGCGGAACATATTTCGATACCGCCTACGTCTACGACAACGGCGGCTCGGAGGAGGCTTTCCGCAAGGCAGTCGTCGAGCGTCACCCGAGAGAGAGCTTCACTGTCTGTACAAAGCTGAATGCGTGGATGCAGTGCCACGACGAGGCAAGCGCAAAACAGCAGTTCTACACCAGCCTTGAACGCACCGGCGCAGGCTATTTTGACTATTATCTCCTCCACGCGCTCCAGAGGAACAACTACAAAAAATACGATGAATACCACATCTGGGACTTCGTAAAGGAGCAGAAGGCGAAGGGCCTCATCCGCTATTACGGCTTCTCCTTCCACGCTGACCCCGAGCTTCTTGAGGAGCTCCTCACAGCTCACCCCGATGTTGACTTCATACAGCTCCAGATAAACTATGCCGACTGGGAAAATCCCGGCGTTGCATCGCGTGAATGCTACGAGACAGCCCGCAGGCACGGCAAATCCATAACAGTTATGGAGCCCGTCAAGGGCGGAGCTCTCGCATCACCGCCCGAGGGAGTCAAGAGCATATTCCGCCGGGCTGCTCCGGATGCTTCAATGGCTTCGTGGGCGATACGCTACGTTGCCTCGATGGACGGTATCCTCACTGTTCTCTCAGGTATGTCGAACCTTGAGCAAATGGACGACAATCTCTCGTATATGCGTGATTTCAAGCCTCTTTCCGCAGAGGAACAGGAGGTCATAAAACGCGCACAGGAGGAGCTTACAAAGGATAATTCGATAAAATGTACCGCCTGTCATTACTGCGTTGAGGGCTGTCCTATGGGCATTGCTATCCCCGAGATATTCGGCGTAAAGAATTCCGAGGGGCTCAAAGCGAGCTGGGACGGCGGAAGACAGGCTTACGCTATCGCTACACAGGGCAAGGGAAAGGCTTCGGAATGCCTCGGATGCGGACAGTGCGAGGACGCGTGTCCCCAGCATCTCCCGATAATCGAACTGCTCAGGACCTGCACTTCTATGGAAGGCTGATAAGGAGGAATTACTATGCTTGAAAATGCACTCACTATGAGAAACGTGTCCGCCGGAACGAAAATCACCTGTAAAACGCTCGTTTCAGCAGGACTTATCGCGCTTGCTGTCATACTTCCGCAGATAGTACATATGGCACTCGGTCAGCCGGGAGGGATCCGGTGGCTCCCGATGTATCTGCCTGTGCTTATCGGAGGCTGTCTCCTCGGCACGGAATGGGGACTCGCAGTCGGCATACTCTCGCCGCTCGCAAGCTTCCTTGTAACCACAGCGATTGGCTCACCTATGCCTATGGCTGCAAGACTTCCCTTTATGATGCTTGAATTAGCCGTATTCGCAGCAGTTTCCGGTCTTTTCACAAAAAAGGTCGCCGCAAACGGTCTGTGGGCATTCCCGGCTGTCATACTCGCACAGCTCTGCGGCAGAGCCGTATTCCTCGGCGCGATAGCTGTCACACAGAGCTTCACACAGTTCACCTCAGCGATGATATGGGGACAGATAAAGACCGGCTCGATCGGTCTTGCAGTACAGGCTGTGCTCGTTCCGCTCATCATAATCGGACTCAGAGCGCTTCTGATAAAGGACAAGACAGATGACTGATATAGAGATCGCGAAAAAAGAGCTCGCAGGACATTCTATATGCCTCTGCAAGGACGGAGCCTGCTTCACCGACGACGGAAGGGGCATCTCACCGATGATGACAGCCCTCGCAGAGGGGAAGGACCTTTCCGGATACTCCGCAGCCGATGTCATCGTCGGAAAGGCAGCTGCAATGCTGTTCGTCAAGGCAGGTATCGTCTGTGTTCACGGAAATGTGATGTCCGAAGCCGGAAAGGGATTCCTCGACTTGCACGGCATACCCAACACCTGCGATACACTGACCGAGAAGATAATCAACAGACAGGGCACAGACATCTGCCCTATGGAGAAAGCGGTCGCCGGTATCAGCGATACTGAGAAGGGCTATTCAGCTCTTGAGGCAAAACGCCGGGAGCTTATGCAGAAAAAATAATACATCATGGAGGGCAAGCTTATGAAGATCACCGTCATAACCGGAAGTGCTCACAAGAACGGCACAACAGCCTATCTGACAGAGCAGTTCATCAAGGGAGCAGAGGAGGCAGGTCACGAGGTATTCCGCTTCGACGCAGCCTACAAGAACGTTCACCCCTGTATCGCCTGTGAGAAATGTCACGGAGATTCACCTTCCTGTGCGTTCAAGGACGATATGGAAGAACTGAATCCGCACCTGCTGGACGCGGACGTTATCGCACTTGTATCGCCTATCTATTACTACGATATAAACGCACAGCTCAAGGCTGTGATCGACCGTTTCTACGCGAATGATGCCGCTCTTCATAACAACAAGAGAGCAGTCCTTATGCTGACGATGGCGGACGACACTACGGAATCCGCTGACGGCGCTGTCGCCTCATTCAAGGGAATGACGAACTTCCTCGGATGGGAGATAGCCGGAACTGTAGTCGGCGTGAACTGCTGGACGCTCGCGATGCTGAAGGAGACGAAATATCCTCAGCAGGCATATGAGCTCGGAAAGTCACTGTAAAAACTAACAGCAGCCGGAGGGATACCTCCGGCTGCTGTCATTTCTGCGGTTCAGGTGTCCTGAGACGCTTTTTTTATTTCCGTGGCTGGCGCGGTATCGTGTCCCATATCGTAAAGCTGCGCACAGGCGATATACTTCCCCGTGAACGCCGCTCCCTCATTCTTGTCAAAAAGCATCCTGCAAATGCCGAGGACAGTGCTGTATTTCCGCGTATTCCGCGTGTTTACACACTTCCCGAACTCCTCGTCTGTGTTGCGCGGAACAGCGACCTCCCCGAGATAAGAAAGGCTCTCGTTCAGGTGGTGCGAGCTGTGAGCATCGGCGGTCAGACCGATGAGCAGCTTTGCAGCGGCTTTGATGAGGCGATTCTCCGCACGGTCGGGCGTAAAGACCTCGTGCCGCACATAGAGCCTCTCCCTGTGTACGAGGTTTCGGCGGATATTCTCGGCAAACAGGATAGTTCCCTGCACCGAGGTCATATTCTCCTCGCGGCTCGCATAGGTCGAGAGCACGCCGCTCTTGATCAGCTTCATCGTTTCGCCTGCAAAAACGGAGATGAAGAACTCAAGAAAACTGGTATCCGGGTCAAAGACGTACCGGCTGAACTCTGCTCCGCACCGTCTGCAAAACTCGGCACAGAGCCTTTTCCGCGCTTCGGCGCCGCCGGGATACGGCAGTATCTCGACAAAGGTCCCGTCAGTGAAGCAGATGAAGCCGCAGTAAGAGCCTGCCTTGAAGCATCGCTCACCGTTCTCCTCTGCAAGCAAGACAGCCCTTCTGCCGTCGGCTGCACAGACCTCGGCAAAGTCACCGAGCAGAGCGGAAAGTCCTCCGTTGTCGGGGATCATCTCTCCTGCTGATACGCAAATATGTCTGTTATACATTTTTCGCTCCGTTCATCAGGGATTGTCGCTGTATATGCGGATGAAGTGCTCCCTGTTCCATTTCATCGGGTCGCCGAGGCGGTAGAGCTTCTGTCCGGAATCGAAATGCCGGACGTACTTCGGCGTAACGCATTCGATGAAGGTATTATCGTCGTTCAGTATCAGCCTTATCCGCTCGTAATCGTCGAAGAAATACTCCTGCAGCAGCGGTATTATCTTCGCTGAGAACACCTCTCTGAGCTCGGAAATGCTCTGTATGCAGCCGTAGGCATTCATAAAATAGGCATGACCGATAGCGTGCTCGCGGTCGTAGTAATACTCGATGCGCTCATTCAGCGCGGTCAGCAGCTCGCACAGGTCTACGCCGTCGCAGTCCCCGAGTACAGAGGGCTGCGGCATCATCTCGATGAAGTGGAACCTGCGTCTGAGCGCGATGTCGAGCATAGCGATAGAGCGGTCGGCGGTATTCATCGTGCCGAGGATATACAGATTCGGGGGAACGTGAAATTCCGTCTGAGAATACGGGAGGATGACCTTCGTGCCGCGCTTCGACTCCTCGATAAGAGTGATGAGCTCGCCGAAGATACGCGAGATATTTCCGCGGTTTATCTCGTCGATGATAGCTACGAAGTTCATATACGGCGACTTTGCCGCCTTCTCGCACAGCGACTTGAAAACGCCGTTGTACGGGCGGTAGATGACCGTTGTATCAGAGTGGGCAACGTTGGAATCGTTGCCGTATTTGTCAACAACGACAGGACGGATACCCTCGACGAATTCCTCATAGCTGAGCGACTGGTGGAACGTTGTGAATTTTATCTGCCCCAAGGAGGCATACTTCTCGTATCTCTCCTTTATAGCGGCATAGCTCTCGCTGTCGGGGAGCTTTTTCCCCTCGATGAGCTCGACCGCATACCTCACGACATTGTAGGTCTTTCCTGTACCGGGAGGACCGTATAATATCTGGTTCAGCGGAGCCGAGAACCGCTTCAGCGGCTGGACCTCAGGAGCTTCGGTATGCTCTGCGGACTGCACAGGCTCGCTGTGCAGCTTCAGCAGCTCCCACGACATAATATCGAAAACGCGCATATTCTTGAATTTGAAATGTGAGCTTCGGAATTCGAGTATCTTGCGGCAATTCGGGACATACTGCGAAATATCGTCAATATCCTCCAGCTTTATCCCGAGCGCGCCGAATATCCGCGAGCCGGTCGTCTCTTCACCGAGGATAGGGAATGTGAACGGCTTGAGGCAGTGAAGTATACGCGACAGGACATACACCGGCATTTTCAGTTCGCCGGTCTGTGAAGCGAGCATTTCCTCGACCGTGTCATAGAGCTTGCTGTCTATCTCGAGCCCCGAAAGGTTTATGCACATCTTGAAAAAGTGCTGTATAGCGTCGGGAGCAGCTGAGACAGGCAAGTTCCTGAATGCGACCGGCTCCGTCAGGAACTCCATTTCCTGCTTTTTCGGAGCGTGGCTGAACTGCTTTCTCGAGTCCTTGCTCCACACCCTGTCGACCGTCGTTTCGAGCAGGAGCTTATCGTTATGCAGCAGGTGACACTTCTGGATATACGGCTTCCAGTCGCGTTTTTCGCCCTTCCATATGCCGAGCGAAAGGAAGTAGAGCAGGTCGAGGTCGCTGTGGTCGATGACCGACATCCTCCTCAGCTTTGCGTAGTATTCCACCGCCTTGCGCACCGAGCGGTAGGTTCCGTCATATTCATTAGGCAGTATCTCATTTTTGCGCTTTAGTTCGTCTATCAACATCATTCTTTCCATAAAAACGGCTGCCTTTCAATCTTATTCTACGGAGATTGTACCATAATTGAGCGATAAAGTCAATGGGATTTGTGAATTTTGCACATCATTCACAAAGTCTGACAGTCGTTATTGATTAATCGTACAGAATGTAGTATAATTTATCAAAAAGCCGGCATTTTTCTGCCGGAGAGGAGATGCTGCCATTAGTGTGCTTACCTTATCGGAAATAGTGGGCTACCGAGCCGTAAACTGACGGCGCTTATTCGGTATCCTGCGAAACCGCCAAAGGGGGCTCCCCTTGCGCAGCAGACTTATGAAAGAGGTGGAAAAATGAACAGGATGATCGATATTTCGCAGAAGGTGTTCTCCTGCAAGGTCTTCCCCGGCGATACAGCTCCGGAGAAGCGTCAGGCAATGAGCATCGCAAACGGCGACGTGTGCAACCTTACCGATCTTTCGATGTGCGCACACAACGGAACACACATCGACGCGCCCTTCCATTTCATCAGCACCGGAAAAACTGTCGAGCAGGTCGGGCTTGACGCATTTGTCGGCGACTGCTTCGTCGCACGTCACAGCGGAGACGTTACTGCCGAAAATGCCGCAGAGATAATGGAAAGGGCTGCAAATGCAGGTGCGGCAGAGCGTATCCTCATCGCCGGAAAAGCGACCGTCACAGCCGGAGCAGCACGTGTCTTCGCCGGCGCAGGGATAAAGCTGCTCGGCAACGAGAGCCAGACCGTCGGACCCGAGGACGCTCCGAAGGAGGTCCACCTGATATTGCTCGGCGCAGACGTCATACTGCTCGAAGGGATAGTGCTCGACGGCGTCGCGGACGGTCGCTATTTTCTCAGTGCCGCTCCGCTCAACCTTGAGGGCTGCGACGGCGCTCCCTGCCGCGCGTATCTGATAGCCTCGCTGTGAGCTGTTTTTATTCGTCGAAACGATACAAAAAGCGGATTTTTCCCTGTATTTTTGTAAAAAGTGCTATTTTCCGAAAAAAAATAATTTTCCACTTTATTTTTCACTTGAAATATAGTATAATTATTATAACTACATATATTCGGATACAAGGATCTCCGGCAGGCGGAGAAATACAGGTTTGAGGTAATATAATGGCGAATAAGCTCTCACTCGGTATCGACGTCGGTTCGACCACCGTAAAGACCGTCATCATCGACACTGACGGCAATATACTCTACTCGAAATATCAGCGTCACCTCTCCAGGGTAAAGGAGACCGTGACTGACCAGCTAAAGCTGATACAGGCGGACTATCCGGACGCTGAATTCAGCGTGTGCATCACAGGCTCGGCAGGTCTCGGGCTTGCGAATTCTGCGGAGATACCCTTCGTACAGGAGGTCCACGCTGCATTTCTCGCTGTCAAGCAGAAGCAGCCGGACGCTGATGCTGTTATCGAGCTGGGCGGCGAGGACGCGAAGATAATCTTCCTCACAGGCGGAGTCGAGCAGCGTATGAACGGCTCCTGCGCAGGCGGCACCGGCGCATTCATCGACCAGATGGCTACGCTCCTCGGTATAACTGCCGACCAGCTCGACGAGCTGTCTCTCCGCGCACAGAAGATATATCCCATCGCATCGCGCTGCGGCGTTTTCGCAAAATCGGATATTCAGCCGCTCCTGAATCAGGGCGCACGCCGTGAGGACGTTGCCGCAAGCATCTTTCAGGCAGTTGTCGACCAGACTGTTTCCGGTCTTGCACAGGGACGCACCATCGAGGGTAAGGTGCTCTTTCTCGGCGGACCTCTTCACTTCCTCAGAGGCTTGCAGAACGCATTCGTAAAGACTCTCGGTCTTGATGACGAGCACGCTGTTTTCCCCGAGGACGGACCAGTTTTCGTGGCATACGGCTGTGCTGTATATGCATCACAGTCCGCGGACAGCTTCCACATAACAGACATCATCAACAAGGTCAGGACCGCAAAGGCTTCCGACGACATCGTGACCGGCGAGCCCCTTTTCCGCTCGCACGCCGAATACGACGAGTTCATCGAGCGCCACAAGAAATGCGACCTCGGCTATGCCGATATACGTACATACAAGGGCGATGCCTACCTCGGTATAGATGCAGGCTCGACCACGACAAAGCTCGTACTCATCACCGATGACGGACGCATCCTCTTCCACTATTACAGCTCGAATCAGGGTCAGCCGCTCGATAAGATAGCCGAACAGCTCGGACGCATCTACGAGGCGATGAACCCCGATATAACGATAAAGGGCTCAGCTGTCACAGGCTACGGAGAGGACCTCATCAAGGCAGGGCTCTCCGTCGACCACGGCATCGTCGAGACAGTTGCCCATTTCAAGGCGGCAGCCTACTTCTGCCCCGACGTTGACTTCATCATCGACATCGGCGGACAGGACATCAAATGCTTCCGCATAAAGAACCACAGCATCGACAGCATAATGCTCAACGAAGCCTGCTCATCGGGCTGCGGCTCATTCATACAGACCTTCGCGATGGCTCTCGGCTACAATATCGCTGAATTCTCGCAGCTCGGACTCTTCGCCGAGCACCCCGTCGACCTCGGCTCGCGCTGTACGGTATTTATGAACAGCTCCGTAAAGCAGGCTCAGAAGGACGGCGCGTCCGTTGAGGACATCTCAGCCGGTCTGTCATCGTCTATCATAAAAAATGCGATATACAAGGTGATCCGTGCGAATTCCCCCGACGAGCTCGGCACGAACATCGTCGTTCAGGGAGGCACGTTCCTCAACGACGCAGTTCTCCGCTCATTCGAGAAGGAGCTCGGACGGAACGTTATCCGTCCGGCTATATCGGGACTTATGGGCGCATTCGGCTGCGCTCTCTACGCGAAGGAGCGCTCGGCAGGCGAGTCCACGCTCATCGGCAGGGACGAGCTCGCTTCATTCGCCTATACCTCGCGCTCAGTACAGTGCGGCGGCTGTACTGCGAACTGCCAGCTCAACGTTATCAGCTTCGGCAAGGGCAGGAACTTCATCTCCGGCAACCGCTGTGAAAAGGGCGGCGGCAAGGCAAAGAAGAACAACGTTCCCAACCTCGTCGAATACAAATACAACAGTATCCTCGCACTCGAAAAGACTGCTCAGCCGGTCCGCCCGATAGCAAAGGTAGGACTTCCGCTCGCGCTCAGCTTCTATGAGCAGATGCCTTTCTGGCACGCGCTCTTCACCGAGCTCGGCTTCGAGGTCGTATTCAGCGGCGAGAGCTCGCGCGATATGTACTACCTCGGACAGCACACGATAGCGTCCGATACGGTCTGCTATCCGGCAAAGCTCACACACGGACACATCGAGGACCTCCTCGACAAGGGCGTGGATTTCATCTTCTACCCCTGTATGAGCTACAACATCGACGAGGGCGGCTCTGACAACCACTTCAACTGCCCCGTTGTCGCATACTATCCCGAGCTCCTGCTCAGGAACAACCCGCGCCTCAGTGAGCAGAACTTCATTCATCCGTATATGGATCTCAATATCCGCAAAAACGTCATAAGAGTGATGAAGGATTCATTAAAGCGCTTCAACATCAGGGGAAGGATACCTGCCGCTGTCGATAAGGCATACGAGGCTCTCGACCGCTATCACAAGGACATCGCCGCCAAGGCTGATGATATTATCCGTCAGGCGCGCGAGGAGTACCGCAAGATAATCGTCCTCGCAGGACGCCCCTACCACATCGACAAGGAGATAAACCACGGCATACACAAGCTCGTGACGAGCCTCGGAATGGCTGTTATCACCGAGGACAGCGTCGCTCGGCTCGCGCATACGCCCAAGCTCGGCGTCCTCAATCAGTGGACATACCACGCCCGTCTCTACAAAGCAGCGGAGTACGTTACGACTCAGCCGGATATGCAGCTGATACAGCTCGTATCATTCGGCTGCGGCATAGATGCCGTAACGAGCGATGAAGTGCGTTCGATCCTTGAGAGAAAGGGCAAGCTCTACACTCAGCTGAAAATAGATGAGATAAACAACCTCGGTGCTGCACGCATAAGGCTCCGCAGCCTTGTCGCAGCAATGGAGGGCGGAGCTTCCGCCGGCGATAATACTGAACAAAAGCGCTGATAAGGAGAACAGAATGGCTGACTACGTAAGATTTACCGAGGATATGATAAAGACCCATACTATCCTCGTACCAAATATGCTTCCGGTGCATTTCAGGCTGCTTATGGCGATATTCGAGCACAAGGGCTACAAGCTCAAGCTGCTTGAGAACGATTCGCGCAACGTCGTCGATGAGGGACTCAAAAATGTCCACAACGATGCCTGCTATCCGGCTCTGCTCGTAATAGGACAGTTCATGGACGCGCTCGCGAGCGGAAAATATGACCCCGACAAGACCGCTCTGATGATAACACAGACAGGCGGCGGCTGCCGTGCATCGAACTATATCCACCTTCTGAGAAAGGCTGTTGCGAAGAATTATCCGCAGATACCCGTCGTTTCACTCAATTTCAGCGGACTTGAAAAGGACAGCGCATTCCGCATAACCGCACCGATGTTCCTGCGTCTGCTATACGCGGTACTCTACGGCGACCTGCTGATGACCTGCTATAACAAGTGCCGCGCATACGAGATAAACAAGGGCGATGCGAAGGCGATGCTCGACAAGTGGCAGGACAGGCTCGGCGACATTTTCCGCAGGGGAAGCCGCGAATATCTCAAGACAAAGAAGCTCTATCCCGAGATATTGAACGATTTCGCTTCGATAAAGCTCTCGGACGAGAAGAAGATACGTGTCGGCATCGTCGGCGAGATATACGTTAAGTATTCCCCCCTCGCAAACAACCACCTCGAGGACTTCCTGCTCTCAGAGGGCTGCGAGCCCGTCGTACCGTCGCTGCTCGAATTCGTTATGTACTGCGCATCCGGCACGTTCACGGACGCTGAATTCTACGACAACAAGAACACTCAGTCGCGCATTTACAAACTCGGCTACAAGCTCATCTACTCCAAGCAGAAGGAGCTCATAAGGATAATGAAGGAACAGGGCAGCTTCGAGCCGCTCCACGACTTCGAGCACCTCCGCTCGCTCGCCGACAAGTACATCAGTCAGGGCGTTGTAATGGGCGAGGGCTGGCTTATCCCTGCCGAAATGGCTGCACTCTCGCAGTCCGGAGTGGACAATATCATCTGCACTCAGCCGTTTGGCTGTCTGCCGAACCACATCGTCGCAAAGGGAATGAGCCGCGCGATAAAGCAGGACAATCCCAATGCCAACATCGTAGCTATCGACTACGACCCCGGTGCAACACGGGTAAATCAGGAAAACCGCATAAAACTTATGCTCGCGAACGCTAAAAGATAACTCTCATCCGCCCCCGTGCAGACTCAGGAGATACTATGATAAAGACAAGAAAAGGCGAGATCATCGTCACAAATGAAAAACAGAATTTGCTCCTGAAGCAGCTCTACGGAACTGCGTGGGGCAGATGCCTTCTGAAAGTGCTCACACTTCCGGCAGTGTCCGCCGCTGCCGGCGCGTATATGGACTCTCCGCTTTCAAAGCCGCTGATAAAGCCGTTTATCAGCAAAAACGGCATCGACACATCACAGTACATCATGCGCGATTTCCACTCCTACAACCAGTTCTTCACGCGCCGCATCAAGCCGGGAATGCGCCCGGTGGACTTCACTCCCGGTCACCTCATCAGTCCCTGCGACTCAAAGCTGTCGGTATATCCGATAAACGAAAACAGCATCTTCCGCATCAAGGATTCGCACTACCGCGTCCGCGACCTGCTGAAAAACGACTTCCTCGCAAGGCGCTTCGAGGGCGGATACTGCTTCATTTTCCGCCTTGAGGTCGACGATTACCACCGCTACTGCTACATAGACAGCGGCACCAAGACCGGCAACACATTTATAAAAGGCGAGCTCCACACCGTCAATCCAATCGCGCTTGAGCGCTATAACATCTACAAGCGCAACTGCCGCGAATATACGCTCCTCCACACCGATAATTTCGGCGATGTCGCACAGATAGAGGTCGGAGCGATGCTCGTCGGACGTATCTGCAACCGCCACGAAGCCTGCTCCTTCCACAGGGGCGCGGAAAAGGGCAGATTTGAGTTCGGCGGCTCGACCGTTGTCCTCCTCTTCGGCAGGGACTCCGTCATTCCCGATCCCGACCTGCTCCGGAATACTGCCGGCGGCTTCGAGACCGTAGTCAAATTCGGCGAAAAGATCGGCATTTCAGCAAAATAAAACAAACGACCGCTTATGCTCCTGTCTGCACGGAAGCACAGCGGTATCTGCCGGGTGAGACCTTTCAGAAGAAAGGCTTCACCCATTTTTCGTTTTATAAGACCTCCGGTATTTTTTTCGCTCATATTTTGTGGCTGATCTCCGCAGAGCGCAGGATACCGGAAAGACAAAGGTCCGCAGCAGATCCCACGGTATTCCCGTAAGGATCTCGCTGCGGAGCCTTTTCTATATAGAGGAACTATTATAATGGAGAATGCTTAATTTGTGCCGTCGAAGAGGTAGATGAACTTGACACTGCCGTCCATATCCTCCGACTTGCCCGAGAAAGTGCCGTAGTCCTTAGCGGCATCCCTTACAGCCTTGAAGCGCTCTGTAATGTCCGGGAGAGCCTCGTCGATGACCTCGCTCATCTTGCTGATGCCCTCGTCGTTGAACTTCTTCATACCGTCATTCAGCTCCTTTGAGCCGGAGCGGAGCTGTCCGATACCGTCAGTGAGAGCAGGCACGCTGTCGTGCAGAGTGCCGATACCGGTATAGAGTGAGCCGGCGCCGGTGTTGAGCTGATCTGCTCCGCTGCTGAGCCTGAGCATATTCTGGAATATGGTATCAGCGCCGCCTCCGAGCTGACCGCTTGCTGTTACGAGCTGAGCGAGACCGCTGTCGAGGGCATACGAGCCGGCGTAAGCCTGACCGATACCTGCGTCAAGAGCATTTGCGCCTGCGAAGAGCTGTGATGTTCCGCCGCTGAGGTCGACTGCGCCTGCTGCGAGCTGAGCAAGACCGCCGTTGAGCGAGGTGTTTCCGGCGGAGAGCTGTGCGATACCGGCAATGAGCTGTTCAAGTCCGCCTGTAAGACTTCCGCTGCCTGATGAGAGCTGCGCGATACCGCCGTCGAGCTGAGCAGCGCCGTCGGATACCGATTTAGCGCCTGCTGCAAGCTGTGATGTAGAGCCGGAGAGTGTTGCTGCGCCCTGTGCGAGAGCCTTTCCGCCCTCGTCGAGCTGAGCCATCCCCTCCTGAAGTGCCGAGCCGCCGGTCTGTGCAGCTTCAAGACCTGCTGAGAGCTGACCGAGTCCGCCGCCTAACTCCTTCGCGCCGGCTGAGAGCGAGGCTGCTCCTGTATTTAGCTGTCCTGCGCCTGCCGAAAGAGCGGAAGCACCGTCTTTGAGCTGACCGCCCTCCTTCATCGAAGCAGCTATCTGCTTCTGCGCTTCTATAGTCTGCCTGAGAGTGCCGACTGCGACCGCGAGCTCCTCTGAGGGCGAAGCCTGATACAGAGCCTGTAAAGCTGCAAGAGCCTGCTCATTTGCAGCTATAGTCGTATCGAGCCCTGTGCCTGCTGCACCGAGACCTTCCGCGAGCTGGTCTGCGCCTGCGGTGAGCTGCTTGGCACCTGCTGCGAGCTCGTCAGCACCTGTTGTGAGCTGTGAAGCTCCTGCGCCGAGTGCATCCGCACCTGTTTTTGCCGAGCCGATACCTGCTGCGAGCTGGTCCGCACCCGATCTTGCAGAGCCGATACCCTCCGCGAGCTGTCCGGCAGAAGTGCTGAGTGTCTCAGCACCCTGAGAGAGCGCGTCTGCGCCGGAAGATACCTTTGCAGAGCCGTCCCTGAGAGCTGAGCTCCCCTCCGTGAGAGTACCGATTCCGCCGGTGAGCTGTGACGCACCGTCAGAAAGTGCGGAAACACCATTATTCACCTTTTCAAATCCTTTTACAAGCTCATCTGAGCCTGATTTTGCCTCTGAGAGTCCTTTATTCAGTGTTCCTGCACCATTATTCACCTTTTCTGCCCCTTCGCAGAGTGCGCCGGAGCCTGTCTTCACCTTTTCAAGTCCGGATACGAGCTCGCCTGAGCCGTTTTTAGCGGAGCTCACACCTTCACCGAACTTTTTTGCGGAATCCGAGAGTGTCTTTGTGCCGTCAGCAAGCTGCTTTGCGCCGCTGCTGAGCTCTGCTGTACCGTTTTTGAGCGAGAGCGAGCCGTCATAGAGCTTGCCGATACCGTCCGTGAGAGCACCTGACTTGTCGGAAAGCTGGCAGATACCGTCATACAGCTTCGCAGTGCCGTCAGTGAGCTGTGCCGCACCGTTGCTGAGCTCGCGGAGCTTGCCCTCGAGGTCGCCCATATCGAAGCTGTCATCGAGCTCAAGCTGCGAGAATATCTCGCTGGATACGACGGTCACAGAAGTGTTCATCTCGAAATCCGTAACGTCCGCGGAGAGCTCAAAGCTCTCGGGTAGCTGTATATCCATCGACTTTATCTCATCGAGCGCAAGGCTTTCGGTCAGACCCGGAAATGCAGCGCCGACTGCGATGAGTCTGTTTCCGTCAGAGATGACCTTGCCGTTTGTCACCTCGACGTTCACGAATTTTTCCGTATCGAGGACTGCGGCGCTCGCAGCCATAAAGGGCACATAAATATCGGTCTTTTTGCCGTTTATCTCCTTTGTGACCTTCTGCTTGTTCTTGTAGTCCCAGCGGATAGTGATATGACCGCTCTTGCCTGCGAGGTCAGCCGGAGATATTTCCTTTCCGTCGAGGAAATAGGTGATAGTGACATCTACGGGGAGCTCCTTGTCGGTCGTTCCCTTGTAGTAGATATCGTTTCCGCCAGCCTCCCAGCTGAGTGAATCACCGGTCTGTGTAAGCTTTTCATCGCCCTTGACGTTCACGATGTCCTCGAGGTCTGAGATGTCGCTGATACTGCTGAGTGCCGGAGCATTCTTGAGCCAGTCGCTGACGACCACATTCTTCACAGAGGAATCGGTGTTGCAGAGGACATACACGGTCTCGTCCTTGAAAGCCCCGCTGTCGGAAGCCGTGCGTTCTGCGGAAACTGACTTTTCTGCCTTTCCGGAGGTCTTTTCGGGAGCAGCTGCCTTGTCTGTGTTCTTGGCGTAGGCGATAGAGCCTGTAGCTGCTGCGGAAACTGCGACTGCGAGAGCCGCTGCGACTATCCTCTTGTAATTTTTCATAAAGGTCATATCCTTTCTCTATGATGATATATCTTCGTGTATTTGTATCGGGAACTGCTTAACTGTCAATGACTGAAAACGTGAAGGTGACGTCTGTGTGTGCTGCCCTCATGCTTGGGAAGGAATCCGGCGCTCGTCTTGCAGATGATGCTGTCGAACACCATAAACATCGACGGGAGCACCGTTATAACTACGACCATCGAGATGAGCGCGCCTCTTGAAAGCAGAACGCACAGCGAGGAGATCATACCTATCTCGGAGTAGACCGCAACGCCGACTGTTGCCGCAAAGAAACCGAGTGCAGATGTGATGACCGAGCGCACTGACGTCGAGAGCGCGATCCTTACTGCCTCCTTTTTATCCTTTCCGGACGAGCGCTCTGTGCGGTATCTCGTCGTCATAAGTATCGCATAATCGACAGTCGCGCCGAGCTGTATCGTACCGATAACGACCGATGCGATGAACGGCAGCTCAGTGTTGGTGAAGTAGGAGATGCCGAGGTTTATCATTATCGCGAGCTCGATGACCGAAACAAGTATCACAGGAAGCGTGACCGATTTGAAGGTAAATGCGATGATAATGAATATCGCCGCTATCGAGAGCACGCTGACGACCTTGAAATCGCGGTTCGTTATTTCGATGAGGTCTTTTGTGGCAGGAGCCTCGCCGATGAGCATACCGTTCGGGTCATATTTGCTCACTATCTTGTTGAGCTGTGCGACCTGCTCATTCACCTCATCAGAAGCGACCTCGTATTCCGAGCCGATGAGCATCAGCTGTCTGTTCTCGCTCTTGAGCTTGCTCTTTATCGAATCCGGTATCACCTCATCGGGGATAGCAGGTCCGACCAGTGTATTGTAGCCGAGCGTGAACTGAACTCCGTCCACATCGTCCATTTCGTTCAGCATTGCCGTGGCTGTTTTGGCGTCCATATCCGAATCGGCGAGGAGGATATGAGTGCTGTTCATATTGTATTCTTCTTCGAGCTTCATATTTGCCGTGACGCTTGCGAGGTCCTTAGGGAGCGTGCTGTCGAGCTTGTAGTAGACGTCGTAGTGGGTATAGCCGAAAACTGCCGGTATTATGAGCACAACCGCAAGCACGAGAAATGCACCGGAATGCTTTACTATGAACGATGAGGTCCGCGAGAAGGCAGGCATAAAATCGCGGTGTGATGTTTTTTCGATAGCCTTGTCGAATATGAGTATCATTGCCGGAAGAACCGTTATGCAGGCGATAACGCCGCAGATGACGCCCTTTGCCATTACGATGCCGAGGTCAAGTCCGAGCGTGAAGCTCATAAAGCACATCGCAAGGAAGCCGGCAACTGTTGTGAACGAGCTGCTTACGACCGATGTTACGGTAGCGGCGATAGCGTGTGCCATTGCCTCAGCCTTGCTGTCAGGGAAGCTGTTCTGTTGTTCCTTGTAGCTGTGCCAGAGGAATATCGAATAGTCCATAGTTACGCCGAGCTGGAGGACAAGTGCAAGCGCCTGTGTGATGAACGAGATCTCTCCCAACGCGAAATTCGTGCCGAGGTTCCATACTATCGCTATACCGATGCTGAGCATAAAGAATACCGGTATCAGGAAGCTGTCCATCGTGAGGACGAGAACTGCTGAGGTGAGTATGACTGCGATGACGGCATAGATTATGGATTCGCTGTCTGAAAGATGCTTCATATCGGTGGTGATAGCGCTCATTCCGCTGATGAAGCACTGTTCTGAGGTGATGTCCCTCATCTCGTCGACAGCAGCAAGGGTCCTGTCAGCGGAAGTGGACTCCTCGAAGAATACTGCCATAAGCGTCGTGTCTCCTTTGTTGAAGAAGTCATACACCTTCTGCGGGAGCACCTCCTTCGGGAC
Organism: Ruminococcus sp.; assembly: GCA_017534835.1. Lineage (GTDB taxonomy): Bacteria > Bacillota > Clostridia > Oscillospirales > Ruminococcaceae > Ruminococcus. The sequence goes on along the minus strand of JAFXVT010000022.1, from coordinate 85,536 downwards.
CTTCAGGTCTGTGAGGCTCTCGTAGCAGACAACGTCAGAAACGCCGTCTACCTCTGATATTTTATCGGCGGTGTCGGCGATCTCCTTTTCGGTCATGCCGTCGACCATTACGAATGAAAATCCGCCCTGTCCGAATTCGTCTATCAGAATGTCCTGACCGACCATTGTGTTTATATCCTTTGGCAGGTAAGAAAGAATATCGTAGTTGACTCTTGTGTTGATGTATCCGAAAACCGACGGGATAAGAAGAATTATCCCTGTCAGCAGGATAAGCACGCGGTGCTTTGCGATGAATTCGCCGAACCTGAGCATAATATCGTCTCCTTCTGTATTGTATGTGCCATTGGAGCGGCACCTGATACGCTTTATGTAAATAGTATATTCCAAAAATGACCACAAGTCAATATCTTGAAGCTACAAAAATTGACTTTCGGTCATATTTTTGTAGACCTGCACAAATCGGGCTTGTACAAACATTGACTAATGGTCAATTTTGTGAGCTTGACACTGCCGCGTTTATCGGCTATAATATGATTGATGTATAAAAAATCGCCCGGAGCTTTCCGGGCGAGGAGGATAATATGGGAAAAGTTGATGTTAATAAGCAGCAGAAGGAATCATCGCTGCTGAAGACTGCATTCGAGTTCTTCACGACCAAAGGGTTCAGCAAGACCTCTATCTCTGACATCGCTGGGAAGGCAGGAGTAGCAAAGGGAACTTTCTACCTCTACTTCAAGGACAAATGCGATATTCGCAACAAGCTCATCGCACACAAATCGAGCCAGCTGTTTATGAACGCTATGAAGCAGCTTGGTCCCGAGCTGGAGAATGTGCCATATGAGGAAAAGATGATACGCATAGTCGACAACATCATCAATCAGCTCAACGAGAACCAGTCGCTCCTGACGTTCATCTCGAAGAACCTCAGCTGGGGCGTGTTCAAGTCGGCACTTACCTCGCCGGCTTCCGGAAACGATGTCGATTTCAGTGAGGTATATGACCTTATCATAGCAAAGGCGCCGTATAAGCTGCGCGACCCGGAGATAATGGTGTTTATGATAATAGAGCTCGTTTCGTCGACCTGCTATTCCGCGATACTCTACAATGATCCGTGTACGCTCGGCGAGCTGAAGCCGTATCTCTACGATACGATGAAGCTGATGATCGCTCAGCACAGGCTGGACGAGCCTAACGAATGACGATACAAAAAGCCCTGAGGAAAAGGCTTTCCGCTAAAGGAAACAGCCTGATCTTCCTCAGGGCTTGATTTTTTTATTTATCAGAGAGTGTCGATGACATCAAGCGAGTGCTCCTCGTTCATAGTTCTGCACATCTCGATGAACTTGTCGAGCGGAACGTTCTTGAGCTGCTTGTTGCCGCGGATATTGATAGATACCTGCTCGTTCTCTGCTTCGCTGTCGCCGATGATGACTACATATGGATCCTTGTAGTCCTTGAACTTTCTTATCTTGTTCTTCATATTGTCATCGGTGTAGTCGACCTCTGCTCTGATGCGGTTCTTCTTGAGGAGGTCAGCTACCTTCTTTGCGTATTCGTTGTGCTCTGTGCGGATAGGAACGATACCTACCTGCATAGGTGAGAGCCAGAACGGGAATGCGCCCTTGAAGTTCTCGGTGATGATACCGATGAAGCGCTCGAATGAGCCGAATATAGCGCGGTGTATCATAACGGGCTGCTTCTCTGAGCCGTCAGATGCGATGTACTTCATCTTGAAGTTGAGCGGGAGCTGGAAGTCGAGCTGGATAGTGCCCATCTGCCACTCACGTCCGATAGCGTCCTTCATCTTGAGGTCTATCTTGGGACCGTAGAATGCGCCGTCGCCCTCGTTGAGCTCATAGCCGTCGGGACCGTACTTCTCCTCAAGGATAGCCTTGAGGTCAGCCTCAGCCTTGTTCCATACGTTGATGTCGCCCATATAATCATCGGGACGTGTTGAAAGCTCTGCCTTGTACTCGAGACCGAAGGTGTTATACATCTCAGTCGCGATGTCCATTATATCGTTTATCTCAGAAGCTATCTGCTCCTCTGTAACGAGGATGTGGGCATCGTCCTGTCTGAACTGCTGAACGCGGAACAGACCGTTGAGCTCGCCGGACTTCTCCTTGCGGTGGATAACGTCTACCTGATTGAACTTGAGCGGGAGCTCCTTGTAAGAGCGCTGTCTGTTCATATAGACCTTGATAGCGTTCGGGCAGTTCATCGGCTTTGCGCAGTATACCTCGTTGTCCTCCTCAGCCGGGATAACGAACATACCGTCCTGATAGTGGTCCCAGTGACCGGAAGTTACCCAGAGTTCCTTCTTGGAAAGAACGGGTCCGGAGATCTCGGTATAGCTGTGCTCCTCGTGAACTCCTCTCCAGTAGTCGAGCAGGGCATTGAAGAGCTTCCAGCCTCTCGGGAGCCAGTAGGGCATACCGGGAGCGGTGTGGTCGAACATAAAGAGGCCGAGCTCCTTGCCGAGCTTCTTGTGGTCGCGGAGCTTTGCCTCCTCTATCATTTTGAGGTATTCGTCAAGCTGTGAAGCCTTCGGGAAAGCGATAGCGTAAACACGGCTGAGCATCTTGTTCTTCTCGTTGCCTCTCCAGTAAGCACCGGTACATGAGATGAGCTTGAATGCCTTTACAGGGGAAGTATCCATAAGGTGAGGACCTGCACAGAGGTCGGTGAAATCGCCCTGCTTGTAGAATGAGATAGGCTCGCCCTTGTCAGCGTGCTCCTCGCAGAGCTCCACCTTGTAAGGCTCGTCCATTTCCTTGAGCTTGGCGATAGCATCAGCAGGAGAAAGCTCGAACTGCTCGAGAACGAGACCCTCCTTGACGATGTTCTTCATCTCAGCCTCTATCTTCTCAAGCTCCTCGGGAGTGAAGGGCTTTTCGAGGTCGAAATCGTAGTAGAAACCGTTGTCGATAGCAGGACCGATAGCGAGCTTTGCCTCGGGGTAGAGCCTCTTTACAGCCTGTGCCATAATGTGTGAGGCTGTGTGCCAGAAGGTCTTCTTGCCGTCGAGAGTGTCGAAGGTGCAGACCTCGAAGTCGCAGTCGCTGTCAACAACGGTGCGGAGGTCCTTGACCTCGCCGTTGATCTTCACGCAGCAGGCTGCCTTGTAAAGACCCATTCCGATGCCCTTGATGATCTCGGAGGCTGCCTGTGCGGACTCTATCTCACGCACGCTGCCGTCCTTTAATGTGAGTTTTATCATAATTATCTCTCCTTAAAAATAATTCTTTATTATCACTGATGTTCCTTGCGTATCGGGAATCCCATATCATTCGACCCAGCCGGTTATCTCGAAAAGCTCGCCGAAGAGCTCGCCGTGAGCCGGCGACATCATATATCCGTCGCCCGTGCTTACATCGAAGCAGAGGGTGACATCGTCCTCATCGAAATCGACGTATGGATTTGTGAGGATAAGCTTTTTGGCAAGAGCCTCGGAGTCTCCGCCCTCGTAGTAGCCCTCGTCTATGAGGAGCTCGGCTATCTGACCGCGGCCTGCGTCGAGCTTAGCGAGCTTTTCTGCAACAGAGCTGAGGTGCTCCATTATTTCCGCCTCCTCCTCGACGTAGAAACGGACAGTTTTCATCTCGCCCCACAGCTTGTACGGCAGCTCGAAGGCTTCTTCCTGCTTGTTGTATGTGATATTGCTCAAATTTCTCACCTCCTGTGCGCAAGAGGACAAAAAAGTCCCTTACGCCTTTGATAGGCACAAGGGACGATAAAATACCGTGGTTCCACCCTGATTCACACGGAGCTGTCTCCGTATCTCATTGGCTCTGTAACGGGAGCAGCCGGCGTTTATTGGACGCGCTCGGAGGGGGTATGCGTTATCCTGTCTGCTACTGCCTCGCACCGTGCGGCAGCTCTCTGAAAGCAGCTCTGCGGATAGAGCCTTCCTCGTCATAGCTTTGACTGTAGACTAATGATACCACAAATATCCGCGTTTGTCAAGCAATTTTGCAGCGGACGCATTCATTTGTCGGCTTCGACCATAAAAGCCATGCTGATATTAAAGTGAAACTGCTTGTTTTTGACCTTGACGAATTCTTTTTTCTTTATTGCCTTATGCATTTCCTTGTATGTGGTTTTTATTCTGTCCTTCTGCTCGGTGTTCGGATAAGACGTGCTGACGTGCTTCTTGTCGCCCGAATACTGTTTTCCCGACTTTTTCCATTCAAATGGCGTGATCCCCTCAGCAGAAAGTCTGCGGCAGATCTCAGAAATAAAGTAATTGACCATTTCAGGCGAATGTGTAGAGTAGCAGCCTGTCGGATAATCAGAATACGGCTCCGAGTAGGATGATTCTTCAAAATGAGCGTAATACGGCTCATAGCAGCAGTTGAAAAAGAGGCTTGCCGCATAAATAGGCGAGGTCTTTATTTTCTTGCCGAGTATAGTTTTTTCATTATACACTTTAAATTGACTCTCTGCATTCTTCAGAAGCTGGTTTTTAACTTCCTCAACGTGCTTGCAGATGAACTCCTCACAAGCAGGCTTGGTCTCTTCAAGCTGTTCATACTCCCCAACGAGAACACCGTCACCGTACTGATTCTCTACTTTCTTTATCGTATCAAGGAAGCTTCCCATAATATCAACTCCATACTCCATATTAGCGGCACTGCTGCCTTCTGTTATTATACCCTCTCCGGCGCAATATGTCAACAATTACCGGACAAAAAGCCGTTTTTGCTTATGCCGGGCGAAAAAATGCGGAAAACGCTTGATATCTTTAAAAAGATATGGTATAATGTTATCCGTATACTGCAATGTCTGTATCCGGAGACGTCAAGGGCGACTGACTGGAATATCCCGCATTGCAAATCCATTCGATAGAAGGTAAAGACAATGTTTGAAATCCTTGAAAAGAAAAGTCTCAACCCTACTGTTACTCTTATGAAGATACACGCTCCGAGAGTCGCTAAAAAGGCGGAGCCGGGTCAGTTCATAATCCTGAGAACAGACAGCGAGGGCGAGCGCATCCCCCTCACAGTTGCAGACTATGACCGCGAAGCCGGCACTATCACCATCATCTTCCAGATAGTCGGCGGAACTACTGAAAAGCTCAACCATATGAACGTGGGCGACTGCCTCCAGGACTTCGTTGGTCCTCTCGGACGTCCCACAGAGACAGAGGGTCTGAAGAAGGTCGCTGTCGTAGGCGGCGGCGTTGGCTGTGCTATCGCTTACCCCGTTGCAAAGAAGCTCCACGAGCTCGGCGTTGAGGTACACTCCATCGTCGGCTTCAGAAACAAGGACCTCGTTATCCTCGAGGACGAGTTCAGAGCAGCAAGCTCAAAGTTCGTGCTTATGTCCGATGACGGAACAGCAGGCGAAAAGGGTCTTGTTACCGACGCGCTCAAGAAGCTCATCGAGAGCGGCGAGAAGTATGACCGCGTTATCACTATCGGTCCGCTGATAATGATGAAGTTCGTCTGTCGTCTCACAAAGGAGTATGAGATACCCACTGTTGCTTCCATGAACCCCATTATGATAGACGGTACAGGAATGTGCGGCGGCTGTCGTCTGACTGTCGGCGGCGAGACAAAGTTCGCCTGCGTTGACGGTCCCGAGTTCGACGGTCACCTCATCGACTTCGACGAGGCTATGGCAAGAGGCGCAATGTATAAGCCCTTCGAGCGCCGCGCCCACGAGGAAGCCTGCAATCTGTTCAAGGAGGTAAAGTGAAATGGCAAATATGTCTCTGAAGAAAAATGAAATGCCCGTACAGGCACCTGACGTAAGAAACAAGAACTTCTCCGAGGTAGCTCTCGGCTACACTGAGGAGCAGGCTATAGATGAGGCTAAGCGCTGCCTCAACTGCAAGAACAAGCCCTGCACGACAGGCTGCCCGGTACAGATAGACATCCCTGCATTCATCGCGCAGGTCGCTGAAGGCAACTTTGCCGAGGCTTACAAGATAATCACACAGTCAAGCTCGCTTCCGGCTGTATGCGGAAGAGTTTGTCCGCAGGAAAACCAGTGCGAGGGCAAGTGCGTCCGCGGTATCAAGGGCGAACCCGTTGCTATCGGACGTCTCGAGCGCTTCGTTGCAGACTGGCACAACGCACAGCCCGAAGCTCCCGTTGAGAAGCCCGCTCCGAACGGTCACAAGGTCGCTATCATCGGCTCAGGTCCTTCCGGTCTCGCCTGCGCAGGCGACCTCATAAAGAAGGGCTATGACGTTACTATATTCGAGGCTCTCCACGTTGCCGGCGGCGTTCTTTCCTACGGCATCCCGGAGTTCCGTCTCCCCAAAGCTATAGTTCAGAAGGAGATAGAAGGTCTCAAGGCTCTCGGCGTAAAGGTCGAGACAAACACCGTTGTCGGCAGAACTGTATCTGTTGACGAGCTTATGAAGGAGGAGGGCTTCGAGAGCGTATTCATCGGCTCCGGCGCAGGTCTCCCCAGATTTATGAATATCCCCGGCGAGAACCTCAGCGGCGTATATTCCGCAAACGAGTTCCTCACACGTATCAACCTTATGAAGGCTTACAAGGAAGGCAGCGCAACTCCTATCAAGGCTGGCTCAAGTGCAGTTATCGTAGGCGGCGGCAACGTTGCTATGGACGCTGCACGCTGCGCAAAGCGTCTCGGAGCTGACGTCACTATCGTTTACCGCCGTACAGAAAAGGAGCTCCCTGCACGTGCAGAGGAAGTTGAGCACGCAATGGAAGAGGGCATCAACTTCAAGTTCCTCACAAATCCCACTGAGATCACAGCTACCGAGGACGGCTGGGTAAAGGGCGTTATCTGCCAGCAGATGGAGCTCTCAGAGCCCGATGCTTCCGGACGCGCAAAGCCTGTTCCGATAGACGGCGCATTCTTCGAGATAGAGGCAGACTGCGTTATTATGTCCATCGGTACCTCTCCGAATCCGCTCATCAAGGCTACAACAGAAGGTCTTGACACCCAGAAGTGGGGCGGTATCATCGCCGACGAGGACGGTCTTACCTCAAAGGAAGGCGTTTACGCAGGCGGCGACGCCGTAACAGGCGCTGCTACCGTTATCCTCGCTATGGGCGCAGGCAAGAAGGCTGCCGCAGCGATCGACGAGTACATACAGAACAAGTAAACAGCAAAAACTGCCCCGTCTGCTGCTTCTGCTGCGAGGGGTACACACCTGTTAATTGAGGGAAACCCTTTTGAAAAAGGGTTCTCCCTCAAACTCCTTTCCTAAAACTTTTAACTCCGTTTTTCCCCTCCTATGGGGTCACGCTGACAGAATTGCTGTCTTGGCTTAACTTGCTAACGTGACCCCATAGGAGGGGAAAAACAAAGCTGGAAGTCTTTGGAAGGAGGTTCGGGGGTGACTCCCCACAGTGTGGGGAGATGTCGCACAGCGACAGAGGGGACCGCCGCTGTTGGCGGAACCTTTCTTCTGCATGGTGTTCTTAACGCAGTTAATATGTATGTTTTCTCCGAGGAGGTCATCCTCGGAGATTTTTATTATGCAAACTTGGTTGTTTCAAACTCGTCCGAGCGCTCCCTTGCGTATTTCGTTACCTTTTTCATTGCTCTTAAAACTATCTCGTCGAGCACACTTTCACGAATGTAATGTGAAGTGCTGTCGCTTTTGCGGCTTTCATAGTGTCCGCAGCGGTAGCTTTCGTACCCGTGGGCATTGTCTCGATTACGGTATAGCCTCGAACCGCATTCTGCACAGTAAAGGTAACCTGCATACTTATCCAGCTCACCACGTTTATCAGCACGCTTGCGTCCTTCAAAGTGCTTCCGTACAAGATCAAACGTCGTTCGGTCGATGATCGCTTCGTGCGTATTTGGAAATATCATCATATTCTCAGGAGCGTTCTTGATACGCTTTTTCAGCTTGTTGGACTTTGAATAAGTCTTGAAGTTGACCGTATCTCCACAGTAAATCTGATTGGAAAGCATCTTTCGGATAGTGTTGTTCGCCCATGCGTAAGGCTTGTCGAGCTTGAGGTCTCTTGAACGGCTGCCGTTCTTCTTGTAGTTGTAAACGCCGGGCGATAGTACCTGTTCCTGCTCAAGAATTCCGCAGATTCGCTTTATGCCTATTCCACTTGCGTACATTTCAAAGATTCGCTTGACGACAGGTGCAGTCTCGGGATCGGGTATGATTTGCTTTGGGCTGCTTGGATCTCTCATATAACCGTATGCTATCCATGCTGCAATACGTTCTCCGCGTTCGCCTTTGGCACGCTGCACAGCGCGTATCTTCTTCGAGCAGTCACGGGCATACTCCCCTTTGAATTAGCTGCTCAGCTAAACCTCCAAAAATAATTATGCGGTCAAAGCCACATAATTATTGTTCATTTTTTAATACTGGCAATAAACATTTCCCAATCGCTATCAGTTGCATCATAAGCTTTAGCCATTCGCAAAGCCTTTTTTACTATCTCATTTTCTTTCACGTATTCAACTATGTCGGGCGATAATTTACCGGACGCATTTTCATATGACTCAAAAAACCGGATCTTATCTTTTTCATTCAAGTCGAACACCTCAATGATCCTGTTAAGCAGATCCTTATCAGGACATATCCTCTTTCCGTGCTCGATCTGGCTGAGGTAGCTTGATGATATGTTGAGCATTTCCGCAAGCTCCGTGCTTCGCAGGAAGTGTTTATATTTTTGTTCGGATATGAATTGTCCGAAATCAGTTGCATAGATCATTATGAATCAAGATATTACCTTTCTAATTATTGTTTTTCCAAAAGCAGCAGCACCATTTAGGTGTCGCTGTTTTGATAATTTATGAGGAGAATTATTCGGTAGCTATTTTTGAATACTCCAAAAGAGCATATGAAGCATCAGTAGAATCAACCTTGCCGTCACCGTTGAGGTCACCGAGGTATTCCATATTCTTTTCAGTGACGTAGTCGCTTTGAATGTTTACGGAATTAGCGGAATAGAATGACAGCATTTTTGAAGCATCTCTTGCATCAAGTTTTCCGTCGATATTGACATCGCCAGCCTCTTTATCACTGTAATAGGCTGCAAGGAGATAGGATGAATCTATTGATGAAATAATGCTGTCTCCATCCATGTCGCCAAATTCATCTATCTTTTCACGCATTTTGTCAGTAAATTCAAATATGGACTGTTCGCCTTTTTCAGATTCATATTCATCTACAACCACGACATTAGTGTTTTTTCCTACAACTAATTCTGAATAGCGTGTCAGTACACACTTCGCATCTATAGTATCGACCACGCCATCAAGATTGAAATCAAACTGATCTTCACTATTTCGGTATATCTCTATGAATTCTTCAACTGTTTTTTGAGGCTGAGGTACAATTGCAGCCGCATTAAATGGCGTTGCCATTGCGCTTGCTAATAGTATAGCAATAGTCATTACAGTTTTTTTCATATAAATCAACTCCTTAGTTTGAAAATGCGGTTTGTGAATGAGATATGATTATAAGACTCAGTTCTCCTTCCGTTATTTGTTTTAAATATTACAAATAGTTTATTACTACTGTTATTATAGAATGCAATATTCCGCTTGTCAAGTATATATCGCCGCGTATAGTATTGACAACGCAAATTTCGTATGATATAATAAAAGCGTCGACAGTGATTTGTAAAAAATCACAAGAAAGGAAATGTTTCCATGCAGGTACGTGAAAACCTAAAACGCGGAACGGTCGAAATGATACTGCTCCACCTGTTACAGGAACGTGATATGTACGGCTATGAGCTGCTTCAGGAGATGAATGAACGGAGCAAAGGAAAATTCACGCTCAAGGACGGCTCTATGTACCCTATTATGTACCGTATGATAGACAAAGGTCTGATAACAGATAAGCAGGTCCTTGTGGGGAAGCGCCGCACACGTGTATATTACAGCCTTACAGATGAAGGGAAACAGTATCTTGAAGAGATCAAAGCAGAGTACTTCTTTATTACGGAAGGTATCAGCAATATATTGAATTATCAGGAGGCTTCAAATGAAGATAACGGATAAGGAACGCAGGAAATACCTAAAGGAAATTCAGGAGCTGCTTGTTTGCAGTGCTAAGGAACGCCGCAGATTCATCAAGGAATTTGAGAGCAACATTGATGATTATATCAGTGATGATCCTGAAGCAAGCATAGAAGATCTCAGAAATGCTATGGGTTCTCCTCAGGAAATTGCTGAGGGATTTATAGCAAATATTTCCCCGAAAGATATCAAAAAACGATCTTCTATCGCTCGAATAACTTTAGTTCCTATTACTTTAGGAGTTTTGATCATTGTAGCTGTCTGTGTTTTATTGATTTTTGATGCATACAAAAATCGTAATTCTCGCGGTGAGGTTTATATCATTGACAAAGGTACGATATATGAAGACGAAACGACTTCATCGATTGTATATTAAACTGTTATTATCATGAGGAGGTAATTATGAGAAAAAAAGCATCTTCACTTTTAGTTGCGTTATCACTGGTTTGCTCTTGCACTCCCTTTTGTGCAAATGCAGATTCATATGACAGTTATTCGGCTAACGATATTATAACATCATACAATGAATACTATGATGACGGCTCTTATTCAATTGTTACAATCATAGAACACCCTACAGGTTCTTTGCGTTCGGTTAAAGAAGGAAGCAAAATATATGAACATATTGTTTCCGGCAACACTGTTTGGACCTATACAATTGATGCTTCATTTTCTTACAACGGTTCAAGCTCAAGCTGCACGTCTGTGTCTGATAGTTACACAATAAGCAATTCTAATTGGCATTTAAACAGTCGCTATCACTGGAAAAGCGGCAACACAGCTTATGGTTCTGTAACAATGGATCGTAAGCTGCTTGGATTTACTGTTGAATCAGTCACTCGCGATCTGACTTTGTCATGCAGCGCTAACGGAACTCTTTCATAAAGTAAAAGCAGGTCGTATGCGTTGATCTTTCGGTTTGTCAACATACTGTTTGCTGAATAACATAAGAACGCTCTCCGTAAAGCGGAGAGCGTTATTTTTGTCCTATCCTATTTGATTCACTTTTCTGCGTTAATCACATCTTACATCAGAAAGGTTTCCACCGATCAGCAGGTATGTACCTCCCACAGTGGAAACGGCAAACGGGGCAGTTTTGTTATTTATTTGATTTGCAGTATTCCTCGTACAGGTCGGGGCGGCGTTCTTTTGTGAGCTCGACGCTCTGCTCATGGCGCCATTTCAGTATATTCGCGTGATGTCCGGAGAGCAGGACAGGCGGAACGCTCTCGCCCTCCCATACCTCGGGGCGTGTGTAATGCGGATATTCGAGAAGTCCGCCGTAGATGCTCTCATCCTCAAAGCATTCATCGTCCGCGAGAACGCCGGGACACATTCTTGCGATACAGTCGGTGAGGACCATTGCCGGAAGCTCGCCGCCCGTCAGGACATAGTCGCCGATAGATATTTCCTCATCGACGATCTTGTCGATGACACGCTGATCGACGCCCTCGTAGTGACCGCAGATTATGAGGATATTATCCATTTTTGAAAGCTCGATAGCTCTCTGCTGAGTGAGCACCTTGCCTTTCGGCGACATATATATAGTATGCGGCTTTGTGCCCATATCCTCACAGACTGCGTTATAGCAGTTGTAAATTGGATCACACTGCATCACCATACCCATTCCGCCGCCGTAGGGATTATCGTCCACGCGGCGGTGCTTATCGAGGGAATAATCACGTATCTGCCGGCAATGCACCTCTATCTTGTCGGCTTTCCGAGCTCTGCCGACTATGCTCTCGCCGAGCACAGCCTCGCACATCTCGGGAAAAAGTGTAGCTATTTCTATCTTCATACGTCCTCCGTCAGTCGAAAAGCCCGTCGAGAGGGCGTATCGTCATAACATTGCCGTCGATGTCGGTGGAGACGACAACGTCCGCTATCGCAGGGACGAGAAGCTCCTTATCCGCTGATTTTACGACGTAAACATCGTTCGCGCCGGTCTGCATAACGTCGTCGATGATGCCGTAGAGCTCGTCTGAGTCGGCATCGCGGACCTCCATACCGATGAGATCCTGAATGAAGTATGTATCGTCATCGAGCTCAAGGTCACCGCGGTGCATAAAAAGCACCTTGTTCCTGAGCTTTTCCGCGGCTTCGGGCGTATCGACTCCCTCTATCTTCGCTATTACCATATTCTTGAAAACACGCGAGCGCTCGATGATGAGCTCGTCCTTGTTTTTGCCGATGAACAGGCGGTCGAACTCCGCGAGCAGCTCAGGCGTATCAGTATAGGGCATTATCTTGACCTCGCCGCGGATGCCGTGGGTCGTGACTATTTTGCCTGCTTCGAGGTATTCCTTTTTCATTCCGCATCCTCCGCTATGGTGACAGTTTTGGCTATCTGCCGCACCGTGTCGATGTCATTTCCGATTATCATTACCAATTGATAGCTGTTGGGGTCATCCGGACTGCATACGTCTAACACGAGTTCATATGAGCCGTTCTCAGCTGTCCCCTGCTGAATGAAGGACCTCATTCTGTCGGTGTCGTACCAGTACCGCTTATTTTCAATTTCCTCGCCGAGATCGACCTTCCGATCGCTGAGATCCATAGCCATACCAGCAGGTACCAATATCCCCTTCATCATCATTATGTTATATGCCGCACTGACCTCGGAAGGCGAGAACTTATTGCATTTCTTATAGTCGAAGGTCTCGCACAGGAACATCAGGTCATGGGAATTCTCGGGCTTTTCAAGGCCGAGCTTCTTCATTCCTCTGAGCGTGCGCTTGTCAAAAAAGAATTCAAAGTCCTCTACCCGAATACCGTTTTCCTCTTTATCCTCTACACATATAAGCAGGTTGCGCTTCGATACATCGGCATTATCGACAATTATTCCTGATTTTATGCCTTTCGTCTCGAGCGGATACATCCAGTCAAGCCCTTCGGGAGCCTTAAAGTCGATGCCCTTTATCGAGCACTCCTTGAAGCTTTCGGGGACTTCTATATCAGCATACGGATACGGCTCTGTCAGGTATGTCCCGTCTGTGAAAACAGGCATGATCTCATATTCAATTTTTTTCCACTTGAAAATGGTCTGTGAAAGATACAGACCTGCGCCGCCCAATACCAGTAGAGCTGCCGCAGCGCCGGCAGCTATTTTTAGACCTTTTTTCATATACAGACCTCTTTTATCCAAGCTCTATCGAGCTTATCATCTGCTTAGCCGTCTCCTCATCGGAGCACTTTATACTTGCCATAAAATAGGCGTTTTCATCGCCGTCAGGAAAGACGTTGACCGTCCATAGCTTTCCCTCATAGCCGAAACCGGTTATTTGTCCGGCATAGGCAGTGAATCCGTCGCCGTCTATCTTCCAGATGTCCTCCTCGCGGATAGATTCGTCCTTGACCTGTGCGAGCTCGAGGAACACTTTTTTGTCGCGGCCGCGCAGCTTTATGCAGTCCTTAGCGGAAAAACCGTCCCTTATATACCACAGCATACGCAGAGAAAGGTATGACTGAGGTAGCTCAGTTCCGAGCGATGCGAACATATGCCTGTAATCCGACTCATCGTATTCATAGCCGCTCCACATATCATATCCGGAGCCGAGAGTTTCCTGTGCCTTCAGATAATTCTCCTCGTCCTCGCTGTAATCGCCGTGCGTGATGAAGATAGTATCGCCTACGTCTGAGTGGTACGAATTCGGCTCCATCCCCTCTATCGAGGAATACTCCTTCCAGTCCGGAGGGGCGCTGAACCGCAGACCTCTCAGAGTGTGGCTCTCAAAATCGCCGGGAATATCTTCTGTCGCGAACACGGGAACTTTTTCATCGGTGTGCTCGAATCTGTGCCTGACCTTGAAATATGTAGGAAGTCCCGGAAAAAATACGAATATCACCAGTGCCGCCGCAAGCAGGGCGCCGAGGACAGCTCCGCCGATAGCAAGTGCTTTTTTCATATTATTATCCTTATTTCAGGGGCGGACAAGGGAGATCTCCGCCTGTCCGCCCGATCTGTTTATCCGTTGTGCATACGGCAAAAGCTGCTGCTCCGCCGTATCGTTCACAGTAAATGAGCCTGTTCTCAGTTCTTCATCTCGAAGTTCTCGCCGAGAAGCTCCTTGTTTGCCTCAAGAATGGGGTTTATGCACTCTGAGAGGAACTCATCGACCTGCTGAGGGCTTCTTCCGACGTAATTCTCAGGCTTGAGAACAGCGTCGAGCTCCTCCTTTGTTACCATAAACATCGGGTCAGCCTCGATGAGCTCGCAGAGGTTGTTATCGAGGCCGCGCACCTTTACATTTGCGCCTGCTTCCATAGAATAGTCCATAATGCGGTCATGGAGCTCCTGACGGTTGCCGCCCTTCTTTACTGCGTCCATCATAATGTTCTCGCTCGCCATAAAGGGAAGCTCAGCCATAACGCGGCGGCGTATCATCTCGGGATAAACGACGAGACCGTCGGTGACGTTCATCATAATGTTGAGGATAGCGTCAACTCCGAGGAAAGCCTCAGCAACGGAGATACGCTTGTTAGCAGAGTCATCGAGAGTTCTCTCGAACCACTGTGTACCTGCTGTGAATGCAGGGTTGAGGCTGTCTATCATCACGTAGCGTGCGAGGGAGGTTATTCTCTCACAGCGCATAGGATTGCGCTTATAAGCCATTGCGGAAGAGCCTATCTGCTTCTTCTCACGCGGCTCCTCCATTTCCTTGAAGGACTGGAGGATACGCATATCGTTCGAGAATTTGCTTGCAGACTGGGCGATGTCGCTGAGCACCTCAAGCACCTTTGAATCGACCTTGCGTGAGTAGGTCTGACCGGAAACGGGCACAACAGCGTCGAATCCCATTTCCTCAGCTATCATCTTTTCAAGCTGCTTTATCTTGTCTGTATCGCCCTCGAAAAGCTCCATAAATGAAGCCTGAGTGCCGGTAGTACCCTTGCTGCCGAGGAGCTTGAGGGTAGAGATGCGGTATTCGAGGTCCTCGAAGTCCATAAGGAGCTCATTGAGCCAGAGAGTAGCTCTCTTGCCGACAGTTGTGAGCTGTGCAGGCTGGAGGTGAGTATAAGCGAGGCAGGGCATATTCTTGTACTCGTCAGCGAATTTTGCAAGATTGTTCATAACGTTAAGGAGCTTGCGGCGTACCACCTGAAGGGCATCGCGCATAATGATAACGTCAGTGTTATCGCCGACATAGCAGGAGGTCGCGCCGAGGTGGATAATGCCGGCAGCGTCGGGACAAGCCTGTCCGTAGGTGAAAACGTGAGCCATAACATCGTGGCGTGTGATGCGCTCTCTTGCCTCGGCAGCCTCGTAGTCGATATCGTTTACGTGCTCCTCGAGCTGCTTTACCTGTTCCTCAGTTACGGGCAGACCGAGCTTCATTTCAGCTCTTGCGAGTGCGACCCAGAGCTTGCGCCAGGTCGTGAATTTTTTATCTGCGGAGAAAATGTACTGCATCTCCTCGCTTGCATAACGTGTACAGAATGGGCTTTCATAGCTGTTCTTGTTTCCGCTCATATTGATTACTCCTTTTCAGCGTACAGGCGTGAATTTTCTGATATTCCGGTGCAACGGCCGCAAAAAGCCGGTCATTGCAGACACACTAATTATATCATTTCAGGGGCGGTGTGTCAACAGCCGCCGGCTTTTCCTTTTAAAATGTAAGAGAAAAGCGGCGCAGGACGCTGGTTTAGCCGGCTTTGTGCGTGAAGCGCACCGGACCTGCACACGTTTAAGCAAAGCGGCATAAAATGAGAGGTGCTCTATCAGTCTATTTTATGGGCTGTATCAATAATTTAAGCAGGATAATTTAGCTAAACGCGCTGTGCAAAAATCTGCCGAGGGAGCTCAAAAATCAAGAAAAATATGTTACTCAATTCTTATGTTTGATATATAATATCAATATATCGCTATTGCAAATGCACATAAACAATTCGTATAGTGAGAAATGCTTTTTCCGTTTAGCAATAGTGAACATATTCTTCTGGGGATAACTATACACTTTGAACAATAAAAATTAACTCTTCTTTGTGGTGATAATTCACAAGCAGACTCTATAAATCTATCAGTCATTTAATCTAAATGTAGAATTTGAAGGTTTTGAACGGTTTTGAGGTAAAAATGCGTTGACTCTGAAAAAAAATGAATGTATAATAAATATCAGCAACTGAAACAATTTGCATGAAATGCTCAACCAGCACATTGAGCGACTACAGAGAATAGGAGAGTTGTAATATGTTTGTCAGAGAAGTAATGGTCAAGAATCAGGTAGGTCTCCACGCAAGACCGGCAACATTCTTCATCCAGAAGGCTAACGAATTCAAGTCATCTATCTGGATAGAGAAGGAAGAGCGCAGAGTCAATGCCAAGAGCCTCCTCGGAATCCTTTCCCTCGGTATCGTAGGCGGAACCAATGTTAAGGTCATCGCTGACGGTGCTGACGAGAGAGCTGCTGTTGATGCTCTTATCGAGCTCGTAGACAGCGGTTTCAGTGAGGAAAACAGATAAAGAAAATTTTGCACTGGCAAGATCAAGGGCGTTACAGCTGTAACGCCCCGTTTTGTTTTATTGCGGCATATCGCCTTCAAGCATATTTTCGGCAAATATCGCATAGCCTCGCGTCGGGTCTGAGACAAAGACGTGCGTCACAGCGCCGATGAGCCTGCCGTCCTGGATAATGGGGCTGCCGCTCATTCCCTGAACGATACCGCCTGTTTCACTGATAAGGTCAGGGTCGGTGATGTGGATGACCATATTTTTCGTCGTCTCAGAGCCGTTATAGTCGATGCTCTCGATCTCGGCGGAGTAGCTGCGCGGAACTGAGCCGTTTACCGTCGTGTATATCTCCGCAGAGCCGGTCTTTATTTCCTGCCGGTAGCCGAGGCGGAATTCCCCGGCACCCTCCGCAAGCTCGCTGAGCGCCTCATCGGAGAGCCGTCCGTAGATACCGCTCTCACAGTTGCGCTCAAGAACACCGAGAAAAGGCGAACGTGTGAACCTTCCGCGGAGCTCACCGGGCTTGCCGACAGAGCCCTTTCGTGCTCCGGTTATCTCGACGGGAACAGCCTCGCCGCTCTGTATCGGTATTATCTCACCGGTATCAGTGTCGCAGACGGGGTGCCCGAGTCCGGCAAATCCGCCGGTATCCTTGTTTATGAAGGTCATCGTGCCTATCCCGGCTATGCTGTCGCGGACCCACATCCCACCGCGCCATGTTTTGGCGCTTTCGGAGTAGACCGGGTGCAGGCAGGCTTTAAGCTCGGCGCTTCCGCGTGTGAGCGAAAGAGTAACGTCCTTTCCGGCGCTGTCTGAGATGACCTGCTGAAGGTCAGCGTTTGAGCTCAGCTTTACGCCGTCCGCGAGCCGTATCACGTCCCCGACCTCTACTCCGGCTATCTCAGCCGGACAGACATCATCGCCGGGACAGTCGACATTTCCGGTCGCTGTTACCATAACGCCCTCCATAAGCAGCTTTACACCGAAGGGTCTGCCGCCTGCGATAAGCGTGGGAGCTTCCTCGCGGTGTACGCTGACGCTTTTCACGGGGATAGCTCCGAACAGCGAGAGAGTTGCCTTTCCGGGCGAAATACCGGCATCTGCTGTCTCTCTGTCGCAGCGCAGCTCGGGATACATTGCAAACCCGACACTGCCGTCAGAGCTGACGGTGACGCTCTCGGGAAGCCGAAGCGAATAGTATCCGGCAGCTCCGAATATACCGCAGACTGCCGCAGATAATACTATCGCAGCCGTTTTTTTGATGATTTTTTCAATTTGCATTCTGGATTTCCTTTCAGTCGGTTTGTCCGACTAAATGTATTATATATCTCAGCTTTGACTATATAAATGTGAATTACTCACAGTGAGCAGTATTCCCCGAAAGATGAACAGGAGTAAGATAATGGAAAAAAAGCGTAGAAGCAGTCCGTTTATAAAGGCTGCAAAGGCGGTGCTGCTGTGCCTGACGGCGGTCTATCCGGTGTTTATGGCAGGAATGTCCGGCGCCGGACTGATCTATAACGGTGACAGCTACGGGAACGAGATCGCGGCAGTCGGAGCAGCGCTCATTGCTTCGGGTCTGATAATGGCAGCGGGAGCAGTTTTGTGCCTTTTCAGGAAAAATCTTGCAAATATCGTGTCGCTCATATGCTCCGGCGTCGGACTTGCGCTGTGTCTTGCGATGCTGCACAAGCTCTGCTCGCACGCGGATGCCGCCGGCTGGACGGACAAATTCGCTATGACGCCGATAAGCGATATGTACCGCGCACGCATACTCCCCTGCATCGCTCCGGCAGTGATAGCGGCTGTTATCGCGCTGATACAGCTGTTTTCCTACGAAGCCGCCGAAGAGCGCCGCAGGCACCGCGAAGCTCGTGAAAAGCGCGAGAATGCGCCTTCTCCCAAAATACTCGACGATTGATTATACCACATCAGGGACGCGAAATGCGTCCTTTTTTGTTGTCCGGCAGGATCATCTCCTCTGCTCCCGGAAAAAGAAACAGGCTATCCATTTACGGATAGCCTGTTCCCTCATAAGGAGGTGGAGTTTATGAAAATGTAGATGTCGTTGTTTATGACTGCTCGCTCACCAGAATGGATACGCGGTTCTGAATTATTTCAGCAGTCTCCTTTGCGGACTTTTCGCCTGCGAAGAATGCCTGTACCTCTTCGTCAACGATCGCCTGAACATCGTTGTCCCATATCTGCATACCTGATACATTTGCGTTGAGGATAAGGTCTTCTATGTAGTCGCGGTCCTCCTTTGAGAGGTTGTCGTACTCGATAGTCTCGTCACCCAGGCTGTACTGTCCTTTTTCGTAGTGCTTTTCACCGTTTTCGTCGATCCAGTAAGGGTCCTCCATAGACTCATCGAGCTTCTTCTCAAATGCTGACTTGAGAGCAGGTACGGACCAGCTGTTCTTCTCCTGATAGTCCTCTGTGAAGAAGCGGCAGAGGAACTTCCAGCATTCGTCCTTGTTGGGTGAATCGCTGAGGATAGCGAAGCTGGCTGTCTGCTGTACAAGTGTTCCGCAGCCGTTTGCGGAGGGATAGCCGACAAGTGTTATGTCCTCGCCGAACATTGCCTGTCTGAGTTTGTTATATTCTCTGAAGTCGTAGAAGTCGAAGTTGCCGATGAGTGCCTTGTCGTTCCTGAGAACTGTCTGCTCGTCGATGTAGTATTTCTCCGTCTGCTCTTCGGTCATATGCTCCCAGTCGGGCTGCTCTTCCTCTTCGGGGAACTGGTTCGCGAATTCGAGTATCTTGACAAATTCGTCGCTGTCGTAATTGCAGGTGCCGGCAGCATAGTCAACAAAGCTCATATTTGAAACGAGGTACTGGAAAGCAGAAAGCTTGCTGTTGCTCCACTGAGTGAGCCTTGCACCTGCGGGAAGCTTATTGTAGGCAGCGATGAGATCATCAATGGTCCAGTTTTCCTTGTCGCAGTATTTAGTCTTTACAGCAGCTGTTGACATACTGAGTGAGGGAGTGATCGAATAGAGCTTTCCGTTCTCCTCGCAAGCTTTGAGGACCGGCGGAACGAGGTCGTCCTTTGAGAGTCCGCCGTCCTTGCCGAGGAAATCGTAGAGGTCGACGAAGACGCCCTTGCCGGTGAGACCCTTTATTGCAGCAGGCTCGCTGAAATAGAGCATATCAGGCGAATTGCCTGCGATGATGTCGAGCTTGAGCTGCTTTGAGGGAGTGTTGAGGTATTTCTCGCTCTCCTCGTCCCATTCGTAGTATTCGCTGTAATCGTTTATCTTTATCCTGTATTTGTCGCTGCTTCTGTTGAAGCTGCTCACTTCAGACTTGAAGGACGAATCGCTGTACACTACTGCAACAGTGATGAGGGTCTTGTCTGCGAGCTCGGAAGCATCGCGCTCTGTGAGGCGGTAGAAGCCGTTCATCGCCGTGTCTGAGTAGTTGTAGACGTATATCGCAAACTCGTTATTGCCGAGCTGGACGAGACCGCGTATGCTGTCGCCGTCGAGGTCGGAATCTGACCAGTTGATGAGCTCGGATGACGAGCCGTCCGGATTTATGCCGAAGAGTCCGCTGTATGTGGAGATATAGTAGTCGAATTCGCCGTCGCCCTTGATAAGGGTGTTCACGCTCTCATTCTTGAGATCGGTGAGCTTGATAGCATCAGCCTTGACCTTGAGATCGTCCTTGTTGACAATGCCGATAGTTGCGCAATCGCCGGACCATGATGTGAAGGCGAGGTCGCCGCTGGGAGTCGAGCACATAGGCCCGAGCCATAAGTCGGACGGGAATGAAACGCTTTCGCCGAATGTTCCGTCAGCGTTGATGATGATGTATGTATCCTTCTCGCCGCCGATATATGCAAGTGCGTGATCCTTGTCGATGGGGTAAACGTTGCCGATGTAGGAAGCGATGCTGCCTTCAGCTTCGGGGTCTACAACGCCTTCAAGCTCTACCTCAGCTTTGGTGAGCTGTTTTCCTGATGCATCGAAGGTATAGAGTACGGTCGTGTTGGTCGCAGCCGCATTGAAAGCGTCCCAGTTGAAGCTGTCATAGTCGAACTCAGGGTCGTTCCAGTCGGGGAGCTTCTGGTCGCCGTAATCGGTTATAGCAGCAACAACGTAGATAGTTCCGTCGGGAGCGGCGGCAGAATTGAGGTAGACCTCTGAATTCTCACCTGCATCGTATTTTACCTCGAGGGGCTTGAACTCCTCAAAGCTGACGTCGGTGATGAATATCTGAGATGTGCTTGAGCCGTCTGAGTTGCCTCTGACGAGGATATTGTCGGTATCACCGAGGCGCATTATAGTGTCGATGTACTGACAGTCAGGCGAACTTCCGAACTGCTCGGCGCTGTAGGAGTGCTTGATCACCTCAGAGGCTGTCTTCTTGGGCTTTTCCGCTCCGCTGCCGCTTCCGTTCCCGCCTCCGGGGAGCGAGCACGATGCAGCTGAGAGCAGGCAGGCTGCGGCAATAGAGGCAGCAGCTGTTCTTGAGATTGTGTTTTTCATCAAATTAGTTCCTTTCCTTACGATATGTGTTGAGTTTATATGTTATCTTTCTTTTGTCTTCGGCTGTATGCAGCCTTTGTATATTTATCTGAAATGGTCGATATGAGAGCCTTTCCGCCCTTCTTTGCGAGGCAGAAGAGCACCCACAGCAGCCATACAGAGGTCAGTGCCGGTATCACGAAGCAGAGCCGGCGTATGTAATACAGCGGCGAGATCTTGAATTCTGCGATACGTGAGGCGTTTTCCCAGTAGGGATACGTTATCGTGTCCTTGCGGACGGCGTAGTCTGAGCGTTTCTTGTAAGCCTTTACCATTGCCGATGAAGTGAAACGCTTAGTATTGTTCACCGCCTTGTACTTCCCTTTATACATATCCTTGAGGTACTTGTTGACGGTGGAGTATGCGAAATTCTCTACGGGGTCATACATTATGCATTCATAGCAGCTCACCTTCCTGAGCTGAGCCGGAGCATCGCCGCCTGTATAGCCGCCATAGCCCTGCTCCTGCGAGGAATACCTCGCGCTCGGGAGCTGTTCTGCGCCCTTATAGGAAACATAAACTCTCGGGAGCTCGTTTATCGTGCGCTTCTGATACTTGTCGGTCGGGTCGTCGATGACCGCGGCGATGTAGAACTGAACGCCGCCGATATAGATATTCTGACCGGCGACATTCGCAGAGCCGTACAGTGTCCACGCGAGCGAGCGCTCGATGACAGCGCCGTCCTGCATAAGGTCCCTGTCGGAGAAATAAGCACCGCTGAGAAGCCTGAAATCGCGGAAGAGGAAGAATTCTCCGCCGACGGCAGTGAGCTCAGCTTCACCTTGTCCTGTATTATCACCTGTTATAAGATCGCTGCCTATCGGTGTGCTGTAGGCATCGGGGATCTCGGGGGTCTTGCCGTCCGGTCGTGAAACGGCGTCCTGAAGCGTTTTGTTCAGATGAGCCCTCAGGGCGTACACGCCGTCTGTAGTGAAGCCGGCATCGTCCGAAAAATAGCAGCTTATCTGGGAACTCTCGCCGTCGCGGTCCCATTTCTGAGCCGCGCGGTTGTAGCTCTGCGTTCGCGCTATCGAGCTGCCGGCGATGGTCAGTGCGAGCGCCGCAGTGAGCGATACCGCATTCAGACCAGCTATGACGGCATAGAGCAGTCGTTTTTTCACTCTCATTGCCGCACCGCCTTATTTATCCTTCATACGGACCTGATCCTTCGGCTCGACAGGCTTGCTGGAAGCTGTTATGATGTATGCTCCGTAGCCGAGGTCG
Source organism: Ruminococcus sp. (assembly GCA_017534835.1). Classification (GTDB taxonomy): domain Bacteria; phylum Bacillota; class Clostridia; order Oscillospirales; family Ruminococcaceae; genus Ruminococcus. The sequence goes on along the minus strand of JAFXVT010000022.1, from coordinate 63,348 downwards.
CCGGAAACAGCGCTTGAAGTCTCGTCGGAGGCAAGTATCTGAACAGCTACGCGCTCGGCGTAGTATCTGTTGCCGAGGGGAGAGCTCTTGGAAGCGACTGTGAGGACGAAATCGCCGTCCTTGTCGTGACCGAGAGCGTTCTTGGGAACTATCGAATCGTAGTTGCCGCTTCCGCACGGGATAGAAAGGTCGAGGTATGAGCCGGGATCTACATCTCCTGTTACGGAGAAGACGAGTATGCGGTTCTTTGAGCCGGGGGTCGTATCATTCTTTATGTCGGTGAGAACGGCTGATATATCGCCGTTCCAGTTGTTCACAACGTCTGCGGAGGTGCCCTTCTTTATCTTCTTGGTCTTGTCAGCCTCTACGTAAGCCTCGACGGTGTAGCCCTCATCTGCGAGGTTCACTGTCATAACGGGCGAATCGGGGATAGTTGTATCGCCGGGCTTTACAAGGATATTCGTAACAACTCCGCTGTATTTGGAAACTATCTCCGTGCCCTCATTCTCTGCCTTGAGCTTGTCGAGCTTTTCCTTTGCCTTGTCAAGCTCCTTCTTTTTGGCGTCGAGATCGAGGTTGTTGAGCTTCTGGGTGTTCTCGTCGTTCTTCTGTGTCTTGCTGAGGGTGTTTATGAGCTCCTCAAGAACGCGCTGCTTTGCGGTGATGTCGGCGTTGAGCTCCTCGATGCTCATTGAAGCGCCGGCGTTGTCGCTCTCGTAGGCGCTCACCTGTGCCGCATACCAGTCCGCGTTTGATTCGGCGTCCGCAAGCTGTGCTGCGATGTCGGCGCGGAGGTTTATCTTTGCTGTTTCGTATTCGCTGCGTGCGGCATTGCGTGCAGCTTCCTTCGTCTCCATATCGTTCCTTGCGGCTGTTATCTCAGCCTCGGTCGCCGTTGAGCCCTCTTCCGTGAGGGAGGTGTATATCTGTGCTGATGCGCTGTAATCGGATTCAGCAGTGTCCGCGGCGCTCTTGAGCGCGATAATGTCACCTGTATACTCAGCAGGAGCTGTGAAGTATTCGTCCGAGTCTATCGCTGCGATGACGGTCTGGAGCTTTGTCATAAGCTTGGTGTAGTACGCGCTCTGCGACTTGTCGTTCTCATATTTTGCCTTTGCAGCCTGAACTCCGCTCTGACCGGCAACGGCGTTATCGCGCTTGCTGATAGCGGCTGCGAGGTCCTCGCGTGCGTTCTTTATCGCCTGATTCTCGGAGGAATAATCGGCAGGGGGAGTGAGTATAGCCTTCTGATATTCGAGCTCAAGCTGTGAGTAAGTCTGCTCGGCGGCTGTGAGAGCTTCACTGTCGCTTCCGCTGACCGTGAAGAGCACATCGCCCTTCTTGACCTCCTGACCGTTCTTGCACATCAGTGTGTCGATGGTCTTGTTGCCTTCAACAGTCACGTCCCAGCTCTGATTGGACATCACGGCTCCGCTCGCACGCAGACGCTCGGTCAGCTTGCCGGAGTTCACACGCTCGGTGGTTATCTCCGCGAGAGAGCGGTTCATTATCGTGTTCGAGAAGAATGTCAGCACCAGCATCGCTGCGAGGAAGATGATGATGACGGTCTTGATGATCTCGCGCTTCTTTTTCGGGTCTTTTATTTCTTCGTCGCCCTTTATATCCTTGGCGTCTTTTATATTTTCAGCCATAGTGTCGTTCTCCTTTATCATATTTCGGCGTTATCCCTTTATACCGCCGGAGTAGGTTATGCCCTCGATGAGGTAATCCTCACCGTAGAGGAACATCAGTATCGTCGGTATCATATATACTGTTCCGACAGCGAATGCAAGACCGATGTCGCCGGCGTTTATCTGCGAGAGGAACACCGAGAGCGGATGCAGGTCGGCGTCCTTCATAAGCACGAGAGGCTGCTCGACCATATTCCAGTAGTCGATGAAAACGAGCATCGCTATCGAAACTATCGCGCCCTTGCAGAGCGGAACGTGTATCCTTGCGAGTATCTGGAGCTCGCTCGCACCGTCGAGCTTTGCTGCTTCGACATAGGAAACAGGTATGCGCTTCATCACCTTCGTCAGCAGGAATATGCTGAACGGAGAGAATATGCCCGGCAGGATGACCGCCCAGCGCATATTCGAGATAGACTTGTTCACCTTGTCCGCTATCATATCGGGAGCTGCGGAAACTATCGAAGCGGCGTTGTCCTTGATGAAGTCGGCAACGAGAAAGTTCGGGACGAGCGTTACCTGATACGGCATTATCAGCAGTATTATGTAAGCAAAGAATATTATCGACTTGAACTTGTTCGGATACCTCGAAAAGCCGTATGCTGTGAGTATCGCAAGCAGCACCTGAAATACTGTTATCGGGACAGTGAGTATCACAGAGTTCCAGAATTTCAGCAGGTAATCGGGGCTTTTCAGCAGCACGCCGGCATACTGGTCGAATGTTACCTTGTCGGGGATGAACTTGAGGTTGACGTTCTCGGATATGAACGTTTTTTTGTCGTCGGTCATATTGCCTATCATCGCGCCGTAGTTGGCGGTTATCTCGTTCGATGTCATAAACGAGTTTGCAATGGTCAGCACCGTCGGCATCAGGAAGAGTATCGCGGCTATCCCGGCGAACACCATTATAATGATGTTGAAGATCCGCTTTTTGGTATGTCTGCTCATCAGCTCTCCACATCCTTTCCGAATATCTCCTCGGCGATAAGGAGTATGGCGATGATGACTATCATCACGAGCGAGAAGAGCACCGCCGCTGACGAGAGCTTCTGATAGTCGAGGCTGTTGAACGTGTTGTTCATAAAGTGCTGGAGCATATACATCTTATCATATGGATAATCGCCCGTCAGCAGGTAGACCTCGCGGAATATCTTGAATGAGTTTATCATCGAAAGTATCAGCACGAACAGGAGAGTCGGCGAAAGATACCTGAGCTTGATGTGGAAGAACTGGTATATCTTTCCTGCGCCCTCGAGCTCCGCGACCTCGAGAATGTCCCTCGGGACTGCAGCGAGCGCTGACATAAACAGTATCATATTGTATCCGACGTTCTTCCACAGGAACATTACTATTATAATGAGCTGACCGTAGCTGGACTTCATCCAGTCGACGCCGGAGAAGCCGAACGTTTCAAGGAGCTGGTTGATAGTTCCGTGGTTGTGGAAGAGCACCTGCCATACGAGTACGACAGAAGCAGTCGGCACCATTATCGGACTGAGGAAGAATGTGCGTATCACGCTCTTGTAGGGGATATTCCGCTCAAGCAGCGTTGCGAGCCACAGTGAGATGATAACTGCGAGCGGCACCGAGATGAGCGAGAATGCCGCGGTATTCGCCGCCGCCTTCCGGAAAGCAACTGTCTGGAATAGCCGCCTGAAGTTGTCAAGCCCTACGAACTGTGCCGAGATCGGATTATTTATAAGAGAATAGTAGATGACTATGCAGAACGGTATCAGGAAGAATATAAGCACGCCTATAAAGCTTGGCAGTACGCAAACATTGCTGAAAACGCGCTCGCCTCTCCTTCCGCACTGGCTGTTTTTCTTTTTCATAGCTTTGCTAACCCTCTTTGCTGTAAAATTCTTTTGTTCTTTGCCTGAAAAAAAGTGCTTTCATATATAAGTGTCTTTAAAAGCCAAAAAAGACGAAGTTTCAAGAAATTTTTATCATTTAACTATCAGCAGTACATTCTTTACGTTAATTATGATACACTATTGACGATAAAGTGTCAATGGATTTTGCAATTTTTTTGCATTTCTTTTCCCGATTTTTCGCATATTTTCAGTCGGGAACAGAAAAGAGCCGACAGTACCGCGGCATCGTCTGAGGCAGACAGAGCTGCGCAAGAATATTGTTAACCGCGGTTAACAGTATGCTATACATCCGCTGTATCCGTACTAATAATGATAATACAGTTCCTACGGCTATTATGATAACACTTCCGCTCTGAATTGTCAATAGCTTTTGCAGATTTTTTGCGTTCTCGCCCCGAACTTCGCAAAATATGACGTGTATGCTGATTTCCGGTCAGCCGTCAGCTGCATCATCAGATGCCGAAATGCCAAAAACGTGCACCTATAGGCTTAGGTTTTTGTGCTGATTGACCTTTTTTCGGCAGCGGTATTGACATCAAATTGCTGTTGTGATATAATATCTTCTGTTGAAACTCTGAATGCGGGTGTAGTTCAATGGTAGAATGTCAGCCTTCCAAGCTGAACACGTGGGTTCGATTCCCATCACCCGCTCCATTCTCAGCAGTTTATCTGCTGTTAATTGTGCGCCTTTAACTCAGCTGGATAGAGTAACTGCCTTCTAAGCAGTAAGCCGCTGGTTCGAATCCAGCAAGGCGCGCCATTTTTGTTTTCAATTAAATATTGATGGTGGGTGTAGCGTAGCTGGTTAACGCGTCGGATTGTGGTCCCGAAGATCGTGGGTTCGAGTCCCATCTCCCACCCCAGCGCCAAGCGGGCGCGCGCAGTTTCGCGGTTCAGTTTATCTGGACCGCGAATTTTTTTCCGCGTTCCATAGCGGTTCTAAATCATTCCACATACATAGAAGAATAGGCACTTTCGAGAGATCGAAGGTGCCTTTTTCGTTGATTTCCTACATTTTTCCTACACTTTTTTGCGATACTTGCAAAATCAAGGACGAATAAAGGCAATAAAAAATCAGCAGAATAGAACTTTCGTCCATCGGGCTGACGGTTCTTCTGTTAAAGCGTCTTGACTACTCCTTTATCGATTGATATAATACCGGTTTGCGCTTCCTCGCGGAGCGCTTTCATTCTATTCGGCGTATTGCTTTAGGCAGACTGTTGTGATATAATGTATTCAGCAGCACTTTATGGACGCAGCTGAGAATTCGGCTATAAATAGCCAATGCAACGGAGATTAACGTGATTGTTAACGCCCGTTGACGGATTTCCAAGCGCGGTTGGTAGACTTTCGCGGACAGAAATGGTACGATGGATTCATCAGGAAAAACTATTGCCGAGCGATAGAAGGAGGAATTCATCTATGAAAGAATTTATCAAAAACATAAGCCCGTTCAACAACAGAACAGAAATGCCCGCTTTGATACTCATAGTGAAAAAGCTGCTGATGTTCATTATATGCTACTGGATGGGCTTGATGCTTGCAGAGGGAGCTGTTATCGGTGTGATGCTCGCCTGCGGAAAAAACTTTATGCAAGGCGAAATGTTCAGTGACAGCGTTATGAATTTGCTCAAATACTATGGCATGATAGTTATTATAGGCGTAACCATCCTTTGCTGGAAACTTATAGAAAGAAAGAAGCTTTCAGAAATGGGTGTGACTAAGCACATCGGAGGCTGGCTTATCGGTGCTCTCATAGGCGTGGGACTGCTGGCTGTCTGCGTTGCTGCTATCGCTCTCACGGGTAGTATCAGATTTGACGGCTTGTTCGCTGCCCCTGACGTCTTAATGATATTACTGATGCTCGGCGGGTTTATTATTCAGGGGTCAGCCGAGGAGTTCCTGTGCAGAGGACTTGTTCTCTGTTCGCTCAGGGACAGAGTACCGCTTCCTGTCGCTGTTGCGGCAAGCACCCTTGCTTTTATTTATCCGCATTGGAGTACACTCCGCGAATTTGAGCCGCAGTACGTTTTTTCAGGACTGCTCTGCTTAGTTGTTATCTCGTGCGTGTTCTCATTCATTACGCTCCGCACCGGAAGTATATGGGCTGCCTGCGGACTTCATTCCGTGTGGAATTTCTGTCTGAGTTGTGTTCTCGGACTCAACCTCAGCGGCAGTGAGGGAGCTTCAACTGCGCTCATCAACATGAAAAGCGTCGGCGAAAATCTACTCAACGGCGGAAATTACGGCATAGAAGCAAGCGTTATCGCTGATATTGTCATAGCTGCGGCAGCTGTACTGCTGTGGCAAATATATAAAAAGAATAACGCAGAAAGGCAGGCATGAAATATGGAATTTAACAATAAACTTTACGAACTGCGTAAGCAAAAGGGATTTTCTCAAGAGGAGCTTGCTAATCGTCTGAATGTCTCGCGTCAGACTGTCTCGAAGTGGGAGGTCGGCGATTCTACGCCTGATATGGAGAAGCTTGTCGCTATGAGCGACCTGTTCGGCATTTCTCTTGATGAACTGGTGCTGGACAAATCTCCCGAGCCTGCACCCGTTGAGCAGGTGCCTGTAAAGTCTGAGCTTTACAGCGATATCAAGAAACACGTCCTGACCGATGATAATAAGAAAAAAGTCAGGAAAGGCACAAAGATAGCCCTTATTGTCTTTGGTATCATTCTTGCAATAGATGCAATATCATTTGTCGTATATGCTGCCATTAACGGTTTGACAAAATGAAATACGCAGGCGCTCCCTGTTCAGGAACGCCTGCTCTTTGTTTATTCATCAGCGCTGCGGCTGTATGCGTTGAAGGTTATTCGCGTTTCTTAAAGAATAATGCATCGCATCTGTATTAAAGATCAGTAAAAATACCGGGAGTAGCAAACAGCCGAATCTACAATGCGTATATTTTCGGCTGCGATAACACCTTGTAAAATACCTCTATATTACATTTGGTAAAATGCATAAAAACTCGGTCTCCAATTAGTGCTTGCTGCCGAATTTCACGGAATATAGCGGATTTTCCTTGACAAAACGACCGCCTGAGGATATAATATAATCAACAGATACACCACTGGTCTCATTTGACAGCGGCTCGGCAGCTAAATGCCGAAATTCACAATGAAAGGATAATGATTATGAGAAAAACTAACAAGAAAAACCCGACCATGAAGATAGTTTCGGCTGCCGCTATGCTTGCTGTTTCAGCTTCTATGCTCGGCACATCGACCTATGCCTGGTTCACTATGAACAAGGAAGTTACAGTCCAGAATCTCGCGGTACAGGCAAAGGCTGAGGGCGGACTCCTTATCTCAGAAGTTGCTGATGCCTCCGGCGTATGGGACGATTCTGCAAATACAACAGCAGAAGCTGCCGGTGCAAAGGTAGCTCTGTATCCCACTTCCACGGCTAACAGCCGTGCATGGTATCATGCAACAAGTAAGACCGCTAACAATGCGGCAGCTGCCACCGAAGATGGAGCAAGTGCGCTCAAGGCGGACGGATATACAACTCTTAGCCTGACAGCAAATGAGCTCCAGGCTGCTGCTTCAGGAGCGAACGGACTCAAGCAGGTTTATTATTCTGATACAGATGGAACAAGCGGTTATTCAACTGGTGATGCTAAGTATTATCTGAAGTACACCTACTATCTCAAGACTTCCACAGAGGGAACAACTGCTTTAGGCAAAGCGGTAGGAAACCAGAACGTCAACATTTCTGTTGTCAATGTTGCAGGGAACACGACATCTACCGAGCTCAATAAAGCATTGAGAGTCGGCATCGAGATCGGCGGTAAATTCTATATTTTCGCTCCTATCTCCGGCGCAACTCCTACGTATTATGTCAACGCTGCATCGTCTGCAACGACTGCGACCGACAGTTCCGCAAGCACACATGATGCTCCGATGACCGTTGCTACGGCTCTTACTTCACTTCCCGGCGTTAAGCAGGACGGAACTCCCGTATACGTTTATATGTGGTACGAGGGCGAAGACGCTAACTGCAAGTCTGATAATATCACAGCTACACTTGACGAGCTTACTGTAAACCTTGAATTCAAGCTCGTTACTCTCGAAACTGCGGCATCAGACACCGGCGTAGCGATCAGCTGATAATTAAGTGCCAATTGTTTCCTCCGATAATATAGTTTCTCAGATTCTCCTTATAAGGTGCCCTCTCTTTTCAGAGAGGGCACCTTTGTTTAGTCCGGATACTAATGCGATAGCAAGATCCGAAACTATATCAATAGTTATAGTGCACTAAAAATATACATAATGTATTTGAAAAATAACGCAATTTCGGGAATTATTTGTTGATACCGAGATTTTTATTGCACAAACACTACAAATGGTAAACGGCGGAATTAGCAATTATGTGTATTGAAAAGGGCATATAAAAATGATATAATATAGTTGGGTAAATATGCGTTTATGAGGCAGCTCTGCCCACTCGCAGGAAGGGCGGGGGAAGATGAAAGCCTTCGGCAGATCCATAAAACCCAAAAGCGACAGAAAGCAGAGCTTATCGCATTCTCCTTCCTCACGGCGGCACTTCCGGCAGCTCTGTCGACGTTTCCACCCTCACTAAAACAGGTGACCGTATAAACACCGAAAATACGGTATTTCTAAAAAATTGTCACGCGATGGCTCATACCGATGCCAAAGATGTGACGGATCAATCGGCAACAGATTCCGGGAACTCAGGAGGTGAAGCAGATGAATGAAAAAAAATATCCTATCGGCGAACTGCCGCAGTCTGCTTCTCCGAGCAGTCAGGCGACCGGTGAACTTGCCGAAAGGAAACGTAATCAGAAAAAGTCGCTCGTTAAAGTAAGCGCAATGCTCATTCTTAGTATTATAATGCTGATTTTTTCTACGATTGACTCACACACCTTTTAGATGACCGCATAAAAATTCCCGATTTTCAGCCACATAGGCTTTATTTTTTTGCTCTTTCTGGAAGAGTTATCAGAAAATTAACAACTTGTGGAATAGCACCACAAGTTGTTTCGTTTTATCTCTCGGATTTGTTCTCCCAGACGCTCAGAAACACTTGAATTTGCCGCTCCGTCATCTATTTGGTATTCACCACACCCTGAAAACGGTCTGCGCCTTAAATCGCATTCTGAGCGGCGTTTCACTTCTCGACCTCGACTGTCATATCAAATCCGCCTTTGAACGTAATCTCAATTTCCGTTTTTGACACGACCTTTACGCACTCGACTACCTTTCTGACTGCTGTTTCATTGTATCTTATAATACTGTCATCGTAATTTTCCAGTTCATCGGATATAGTCTTGAGCATAAGCCGCAGGTCGGTTTTCGTCTGAGCTTTTATCTGCTCACTCCATTCACGCGGATGCAATTCTTGTTTCACTGTTGTGATCGCTGTAGATTTTTTTGCTCCCATTATCGTTCCTCCTATGTCTAATTAAGTCTATGGACTTGATTAAACTCTTTTATACACTTTGGAACTGTTTTCGGGAAGACATGTTATATTTGACGTTTACTTTATTTGGCACTTATTGTCTATGCACTCACAATTTAATGCATAGTGGTTTTAATCGTTAAAGCAACAGCAGCAAAGAAACAGCGGCTCCTTGGAAGTTGTTGAGGACTTCCTGGAGCCGCTATTTTTGTGGGTTATGTCTTAATCGAATGCGTCAGCATCAATCTTAGCATTAGTGTAGATGATATGATCATCTGCATTGGTTCCACTCATTTGAACAGGTTTTGTTTCAGTTGTGCCATCCACCTCGATTTCTTGCATTTCATATAGGCTAGCGCTCACAATCACCTTATAATTGGAATAATAGTGATCCGCAAGATCTGCACCTGAGAAGTTGGTTTTTACAGTGAAGTCAATAGGAATTGTATACACACCTCCATTGTATACACTTGTTAAATCTGCTTTAGCAAATCTGTAGGTGTATATTTTGCTATTGCTACTTGTATCTGACGTTACAGTCAGCGTTTTAAATGTTGGGGGTGTCAAATAATCAGCAATATCAAGATCTTGTGTATACTTTCCATTTGCATCTTTTCTGACAAGTCTGAATGTCAATTCTACGCCATCCGAATCATCGATGATACTCATCAGTTTTGAAACATCATAAACAGCTACTGTATTCATGTAACATAAGTTGTTTGTAACTGTACTCGGAAGGTCTTTTGCGTTAATACCCAACTGATCATATAGATTACCACCTGAATACTTTCCGTCAAAATCATCAGAACTGTACAGTAAACTTGCTGTGGAAGAAGAACTGCTGTAATAAAGATTACGAGTATTCGACGATTCTGCTATGTACTCCGTTGTTTTACTTGCTATTGCCGCTGCTTCAGTAGACGCAATGCTCGAATTACAACCTATCCATGTACCGATTGTGTTGTCATTCAATTGGGCTTCTTCACGTTGAGGATACTGGTTGCCGATGTCACCGGTATTTGAATAGGTCAAATAGAGGTTGGCATGGATCGTAATTCCTATTGCATCTTCAAAATCAGAAACGCTGGAATTTGAATTGTAGAGCATTTGACGAAGATCCTTGCCGTTTTCAAGGTAGATGTAATTGGAATCATATCGCGGTATTGTACTCTGATAGCGAGAATAGTAGCTGTTGGCAGTATCCGTAAGAACATTATAAGATCCAACCGTATACTCATTCATTTCCACAGCCGGCTTTGCTTCAATACCTCTGCTGGACTCATCGATTCCTGTCTGTTTATTCATGGAAAGCAGGAATGTCTGAAAAATATGTACCGATGAATTACCAAGGAACGATTTATTTTTAAACATTTGCTCTGTCATTCCGATTTTGTTTGTTACATCCACGGTAATACGCGATGCGATATCCACATCATTTGCATTCTTAGCTACATAACTTCCGTTACTGCCTTCGTAAATTTCGGTAGTCAGTGCATCATCCGTAATAACAAACAAGTCGCCTGTTACGATCTGTGTAGATTGCTGTGTTCTCTGATTATCCAATCTGGAATAAAGCGAAGGATATTGGCTTTCGCCAAGATCATTTGGTGCAACGATATTCCAGTGATACAAATTACCATCATTTTTCGTGAATATTGTTACATAATAATCTTCCTTAAGATATGTTTTAGAGCCGTTTACTATGGTAGGTGCTGTGGATTTATACGTCATGGTGCTGATGTTGTAAAAGCTGCCGGAAGTTTCATCTGTTTTCGGTTTCAGCCAGATTTTTGTGCCATTATATATTCCACAAACCGTTGCATCAGTATGATTCGTCTGATTGGAACATGCGATGAACTTTCCGTCCGTTGCATTTGATGTCGCAAGTGTAATGTCAAAGTAATCATTGAGTTGCGTTGATGTAAAGGTCTCATTTCCTGTCAAATCAACAAAACGATTTAAGTACAGCTTAGATACTATACCGCCAGGTGCCGTTTGATCTGTTACGACATCACTGCCTGATCCATAAACCTGACCTCCAGTTACTGAACTGTAATAAGCCTTATTACCATTATTAGGATCAATCAGAACCATTTTAGTATCCTTAGGAAATCCATGATGGTTTGCCTGATCCGAGATGCTCCATGTTTTCGGAATGCTTCTGAGTAAGCTTTCGCCATTCTCTGCAGCCTGTTGCCATTCACTCTCATCGCGCTGATACACATAACGCGCTTCGATTGTAATGGGAGTACCTGCATTTTCAAGTGTTGAATTGCCACGGTCAGATGTGTACTCGGAAAGCTTGTAGTTTGAACCAGACTTGGAAGAAACCTGAAAATCAAATTTCAACATCTGACTGACATAAAGCGGAACATAAAGATGATAAGCTACTTCAGCAGTGGTACCGGGGTTATAAAACTCAACATCAATCAGCGTAAACTGAACCTTACCACTGTCAACATGGTTGATATCAAAGGTAAAGTTACCATTCTTCGTGTATAGGCTTACACCATCTGCCGCAGGCGTATCGTTCAGATTTGACTTATAAGTTACATCAAAATTTTTATTTTCTGAATTATACTCGCATTTTGCAATGCGAAGGTTATAGATACTTGATTGATCGTTTGCAGAAAAAATATAGTTAGTGTTTGTTAAAGTCTGAAGATAGCCATTCAAGAATGTATCGAGATACGAGCCGTTTGTATTATCTACGATCAGAACCGGGAAATTAATGCCGAGCGTTTTCAAATCAGCGGGATACTGAGTAGACATAACAGTCTGGAATGTTGAACTCTTCTCGGTGAGAAGACTGTCAAGATCCTCCGCATTGAGTGTGACCTTATTATAGTAGTTTTTCGGCTTAGTGGAAAGCTGCAAATCGTCAAGTATCTTGTTCGCGGCAGAATGTTCGTAGTCCAAGCTGCTCACACCGTCACCGGTCAGGAACTGCATATGCTTTCGATTCTCATTAGTCGAATCTACAGATTGTACGCCGATGTTCATAAACGGACTGGATGTTACAAATGGGAAGTTCTGTGCAATGTTGTAGTAATCCTTGTAGGTGATGGTATTGCCATCCTTATCGGTGATGAATCTTGTTACTCCATTGACTTCAACAGTCTTAGGAAGAATAACATAGTCCTGACTGCTGATAGCTACGTTCGGAGATTCATTGTTTACAGCCTTGTAGACCGGAGAGAAAGTATTGAACTCGTTGAGCTTTTTCTTTGCAATATCTGTAATTTCTCCTGTATCCTCATCTGCTGTCGGTAAATTGTAGCTGTGAACAGACCAGTCGTTTTCCTGCTCAGTTGAGCTTGCACCTTTGTAGTCAGCGAAGATAACGTAGCCACTTGTTCCATAATAGTATTCCGAATTCGTATTTTTATTTGTTCCTGTCATTCGTTCTGGAACACTATATCCATCAGTTATCGCTTCTGGTATTTGTCTTGAAAATCCTGATATACTAACATTAACACCTGCATTTTTACCAATAAGATATCCCAAACTATCATCAATATAATTCTGACTACTATACTTCTTGAACTGTAAGTTATTCATTTGGATATTATAGCCCGTAGTTGCTACTTTAAGATATGCAAAAAGTCCACCGTTATAACTTGATTCAAATTTAAGATTGCTTAATCGAACATTCTGTACTTTAGCACTTCCTTGATCTTGTAAATTAGCACACAAACCAGCTGTATCATTATAAGATATAAATGAATAACCATCTACAGTACAATGATCAAAATGGGCATATTTATTTGTGCTTATTTTTATATATCCTGCTATTCCTCCACAGCCCCTATTTTTATGATTATTAACAGAAGTTAATCCCTCTATAACAGAATTGAGATTACTTTTGACCTCCACATTTGATATTTTAATAGTTGAATTACTTCTGTTACTTTCTCCGTTACCATCATGTGCCAAAATACCTGCTACTCTATTTCCATAGAAATTAACGTTATAAACATGACACCTGTTAAGGATTAAGGAATACTTTTCATTTGATGATAATGAAGAATAATAGGTTGATGAATTTGTATTGCTTTCTCCAACAACTCCTGCTGCTGCAATTCTATTATATGCTGCGTTTGTCTTATATAATGGTACAGAAGGATCTCGCCCAATCATGGAGTTTACAGTTGCTGTCAAGCTACCAATTGTAACATTGCTTACAGTTATAGGACGATTATTTGCTGTGTTTTTAACGCAGCCTACGATTCCAGCTGTTCCGTTTTCATAATCGTTACCGATGAAATACGTCCGGATATCAGGATCTGTTATTGTAACTCCATCGATAGTGATACCGATTTGTTCAACAAACCCGACTATACCTCCGGCATACAGCTTGGTAGTTACAGTCAAATCATCTGTATTGATATTAGATATCGTAGCTAAATGGTCACTGGAGTCAGCCATTTTCAGATAACCGAAGATACCTCCTGAGGTCTTAAAGCCATTGACTTCGAGACCGTCTATGCCAATATGTTCAACATTTAGGTTTTCGTTTGAGGCAAATCCGGAATATCCAGCAAGACCACCAGTATGCAAATAATTTGTACCAACTGATGTTCCGCTTGTTATTCCCAATACATTAAAACGGGTGTATTCCATATTCCCACTATTATGTACCACATCATAATTAATCTTACCCGAAATATCGAGATACATGATCTTGTAATCATCGTTTGTACGTTCTTCAAGATTTGTGGGAATAGTAACACCGGACGGCAATTGATCTACTCTATTATGTCTGATAGTGTTGAATAAACCAAATCCACCATTACCATAAGGCCTGTAGTTATCAAAGCTATAATCATAATGCTTGAGATTCATGTTGAGGTCAAGGTTGACAACATTTGAACCAATCAGACCGCTTACTTTGTTAACGCTAAGTGTCATTTGCTTGGATTGGTTTTCGTTTGAACCAAATGCAACACTGCCAAGCCCTCTGAAACCGTCAGGTAAATACCATGTGCCAGCTGTACCAGTAAATCCGATATCACAAACCGTCCCAGTATTTGTAAGACAATAAATAATATTTTGATTTGTAGAATCAACGTAGTTCTTAACCAAATACGGAGTGATTGTTTTTGAAGTTACCTGATTATTTTTAGCGGTAGGATTGACGACAACATAACTATCCGTAATAGCGAGATCATAGTCAGCCTTGGCCGTAGCATTGGCTGTGCCGTATGCCGCCTTATCCGTGATAATCGTATCCTCGCCGTTGACCTTTGCCATTAATCCGATTCCGCGATACTGCGAAACATGTGTGGTTTTATAGTTGTTATCATTATAACTCTTGATATTTGTGTTTCCATTTCCATAAGTAGCAGAACTATTGCTCGTCAGACCGTCCTGAATCAAGCAAGACAAAATAAACACAGACTGTGCATTTGGGAATGTTACCGTGGTCTTGTTCGTCGTACTGGAAGCACCGGAAACAGCATTATATGCACCAATTTGAAGCATAGGATACGAAGTTGTCTGACCATTTGTGGTCGATTCCTTCACAATATCCGTAATGGAATAGTTTTTGGTACCATTTTTCATTGTAACTGCATTTGCCGCACTATAGCCTGTTCTTGTCGTATCTTCAAAGGGATGGTATCCGGCCGTTTCAGTTACTGCGTATGCATTAATAACTCGCCCAATGATCGGATTTACATAAAGATAATTATCATCAGAGACAAGATTACACACCGCACTTGTCAGACCGTTTTTATTAGTAGTCATGTTTCGGAAGATCAACGCACCGGCAGTTTCTACACCAACATAACCGCCGACAGGAGTTCTCTTTCCTGCAACAGAAATGGTTGTTCCAGTATCAAATGTCACACCAACATTATCAATGATATTGTCACCGCCGTGAATCTTGCCGATAACTGCACCATAAGCCTCAAGATTCTTGTTAACGCCAAACGTTGTACTTGCACTCGCCACATCCACCGTAGTAATTCCAGAATTTGATACCTTGATTGTGACATCCTTCACAACGCTTCCATTGCTGTTGAGAATCAGAGGATTCGGGCTCAGATTTGTGATGGTGGGCTTATTATTTCCCACGATCACACCACGGAATGCCTGATTTGAAGTACCATTACATCCTAATCCTACAAAGTCAGCAGGAAGTTCAATATCCTCATTGATCTTGTAGTATGCAGAGCATAAATACTGAACAATATTATCTGTAGCGATATTCGTTTTTTGATTATCGGCTCGTGAGTAGGTTCCGTTATTATAAATATAATTCTGATGCCCGCCGCTGCCATGCCATTTAGCAGTAAAATCCGCTGTGTCATTCGGCATACAAACGATGGCACTATCATGGTTTCCTGATATAATTGTAGCAATATCAGCTAATTGCTGACCATCTGTAATAAGATAAGGATCATTATACGTTCCACATCCGGTAATAGTTGTCTTGCCGTGGTTGACTTTCAACTCATGTTTTGTATTGCCATCATAAGCCGTTGCAACATAAGGAAGGAAATTATCGAAGCTACCATATTTCGTTGAGGACGAAGTAGGCTTTCCGTCAGGATGTGTATAGTAAGGATTATCTGTGCTTCCAGCTTCTGCCAGATAACGCTGTTCCTTATTGCCCCATTCGGAGTTTTCGGTACTGTTGTCATAGCCAACTTCCTTACCATATGTGACGAATCGGTTACCGGTGTTGTCCGTTCCCCAGTCCTCACTAAGCTTATAAGTATACTTTCCAGAAGAACCTGTATAATACTGGTACTTATTCAGCAATGTTGCCTTTGTGAAGATAGACAGACTTGTGCCGTAAGCTTCTGTTAGAGCAGCGTTCCCAGCTGTCTCAGGTATACTTTCTTTACGTCCGTCAAGCTTGATTTCATGGAACGTCAAATTGATATTGCAAGATTCTGTACTTGTTCCAGCATCACCAATCAGACTTGAAGCCGCAACAACGTCGGTTGTGCCATAGCTTGAACTGTTTTTTACATAAACATCTTCTAACGATACTTCGGAATAGCTATCGATTCTGTTAACGAGAAGAGGCGCATAAACAGTAGATTCACGGTTGCCAATGTTATGTACTTTGATTCCATCAAGAACGATCTCACAATCCGTAGTTACATCACCATTATCATCCTTGATATCTTCTGACATCAGACTTGCGTTCACAGGATTTCCATTGGAATCAAGATAACCTTGCAGCATTCCGCAGATCAGAGCGCCAGAACCGGTATTGCTATAAGTGTCAGCACCGATTGTTCCCTGCAACGTCAAAACGCCATTGATCACAATTGCATCATTCGCATTCAAAAAGATGCCATTCTGCATCAGATGATGCTGGGTGTAAGGAGTAGTTGTAAACGGAGAACCTGTCTGATTTAGTGTTGTTCGAACATAGCTGTCCGTAGGGGATACAGATGCAGACTCGCCGTCCTCAATTTCCTTATTGTACAGCTTGAATGTTCCCTTGATTGTTGCACCCGAAACATCGACAGGATAGTAGCTGTAACCATCCATATCAAAAGTCTGCCCTGTTGAGGGGGCAATTGCATTATTGGAAAATGGATTGTTAGCAAACGGCTTTCCTGTCCCAGTTAAGCTGGAGTGTGCATACTTATTCAAACTCCAGAGCATAAGTTTATCAGCGCTGTTCAAGTTTGCACTTGCTTTTGCTAGCAGCAAATCAAGATCATAATAATAACGGGTATTCGGATTGCCCATATTTACACCTGTTACCTGATTTTGATAGGTATTGCAGGTGTTTTGCTTCATGACATTGTTTACAATGGAAGTATTATTTGTATCTTCATTGTTGGCGTTTTTCGCCCCTCTTGTACGGATAGATACAATACCCTGACCATTTTCGAGAACCTTTGAAGTTCTTTCCCCGTCTTCCTCATCATAAAAAGCACTGTAAGCAACAAGTTCATCGAATACAGTTGTATCGGTAAAGCCCGAGAAATTACTGATTTTTGATAGCGGCGTACCGGATGCACCGAGAGTATAGGTAAGCATATTCGGCAGGACAAGATAGATTGCTGCACCATCGCCTGTATTATGCCAGCCCTTATTTACGATCATACCGAAAGAACGGACAGATTTAGCAGATGTTTTGATATACGGAACAGCAACTGTTCCAATCGTCCATTGACCGGTTCCTGCGTAGACAAGACCCGCCATATCTACATTGGAGGCTGTACCGGCCGTCAGCAATGTTTTGTCTGTGGTTATCTGCTGTACAGTAACCGCAGCGGTATTGCCAAGCGTGACGTTCGTATCATACCACGCATAGCCAAGAAAACCGCCAAGACTGCCGCCGTTACTTACATTACCTGTAATAGACAGATCATAAATCGTTACATCGTTCACAGTCAGCGATCTTGCACCAGAACCCTCAACGATGTAAGCAACCAATCCGCCAAGCTGCTGTTTGGCTTTCTCGCTGGTATCTTCAATTGTACCCTTCACCGTAACTTTTGTAATAGCAGCAGTAAAATTACCCGTACCGATATATCCGACTGCACCTCCAATGCAGGTAGAAGCACCAGAATTAGAGCCAGTGATATTGGCATTGATTGAGCAGGCTTTTGGAACAGTTAAGTTTTCAATATTGCCGCTGCCGCCAATCGTAATATTTCCAGACGTCGACTTACCGAGTAATCCGCCCATAAGCAACTGGCTGCTTCCGGAATGGTGCATAGCAGTATTGACGGTTACACCATATGCCGTGAAACCACCTGCGTTTTCAGCAGCCGCTGCGCCTACGCTTTGTGTAGCAGCAGAGCAGACATAGATATTACCAGCAAGCGTTACATTCTTAATTGTCGCATCGTTTACCTTACCAAACAAACCAACATTGGTGTGTTTATATATCTTTCCGCATCCTGCTGCATCCGCTGCAACAGCCGAGCCGCTGCGCTCACCATAGTTCTCACCAATGGTAAGGGTTAGCGTATTTCCGCCGCCGTTGAATATGGCAGAATAACTTTGAGTATCATCATCACGAGTAAGACCTTGAATACCCGTACCAGTCAATGAAAACGAGCTACCAAGAGAAAGATTGCTTGACAACAAAGTGCTACTAGTATTTGGTGTTGTAAAACGCAGTACGGCGCTTGTATCTGTAATGGTGTTATTATTATGCTGTATGTTTAATGCTGTTCTTGCAAAATCAGAAGCACTGCTCATAGTTGTAACAGCATCGAGGAGTGTAACATAATGATCTCCATCAGAATGAGTCAGAACACTAGCTTTTGTAAGTCCGCTACTCTGAAAACGAACCACTTCGCCCCAAGATGCAATATCATCAACACCAGCCGCAGATGTACTACGCTTCAGCACCCATCCTGCTTCCGCAAAGACAAATCCTGCATTTCGTGTATTCACGATCTGTCCGCTTTTGGATTTCGCACCAGAAAGGTCAATCGTTCCCTGCATACGCAAAACACCGTTGCCAAGTGCATTGACAACTCCACCGCCTGTAAACTCATTCGCAGATACAGTCAGCCCATTTACATCAATAAATGCGCCATCCGCATTTCCGACCGCACCACCAAAGTTTGCAGCGCCCGCAGCGGTTGTTGAAAAGCCGTTTAAGCGCACATAGGAAGCCGAAGCAACCGCGCCAATTGCGCCGCCGTAATTGGTTGACTTACCGCTTTGACTCGGTTTTGATGTGCATCCGCTGTCAATAGTAAGCGTATTGCTTAATGATGATGCAGAATAATATCCAATCAGTCCGCCAAAGTTTGCAATAGAATCTTTCGTGTTGTCTACCTTAATATGATCGGCATCACCGGTTGAGTCAGTCATGGTGATACTTCCGTTATTGTTACACAGCACGCCAAACAAGCCGCCGGAACTGCCAGTACCGTTTACAGAGCAATTCACATTGATATCATCATAGTTCAGTGTTGCTGCTCCGCTTGTCAGTGCGGGTTCATAGTAGCCGAAGATACCGCCCGAACCAGCTTTGCCGCTGATAGTCTGATCCACAGTATATGTTGTTTCATCAGATGCGCCTTCATCTGGAGTTGTATATGTGATCGTTCCGCCTTTGTTATATCCAGCAATACCGCCTGCATAGCTGTCATTACCCGATGCAGTAACAGAAGTAACAGGGAAAGATGCCATATCATATGGAAGTTTCAGAGTAGAGCCTTCGCCCATCTCACCAACAATAGCACCTGCATGCTTTCCAGAACCACTTGTAGAAACAGTGATTCCACTGGATGATACATTACCTATTTCAAGCGTTGCTCTTTCACCAAGCGTACCACAGATGTAGCCAACATTTTCAGAAGATACAACATTCATGCAGCGCTCATCTGTAAACGAAACTTTTACTTTACAGCCATCCTCAATCTCGCCTATTAAGCTATCGACATTGGAACTAACCGGATTTCCGTTATCCAGATATGTCTTAGTATTAACGCTCCAGCCAAGATCTGCACCGGAGGTGGCAGCATCGGATTCAGCCGCAACAACCTTCTTAGCAAAAATCGGATCCGTGGATACAGCACTTCTGCTGATAATGATCGCATTAGAACCAGAAGAGTCAGCTTTAATAACTGCTTCCTCACCAATCTGATCAAAAAAAGCCTTATCGATATTAATATAGTTTAATGAGTTATCATTCACCGTGATAGTTCCGCGGAACGGTTCGGTTTCGCCAATACTGTAGAATGGTGTTATCGTATAATCTTCAAGTGAGGCTGTTTCACCTGTGAAATTGATTTCGAGGGTATCATGGGCATGATTTGTTGGGTACTCATGATAAGCAACAGAGTATCTTGATAAGTCACTGGCACTGTTTATTGGATAGATGTGAGTATCAATAACCCAATCATCAGCAGCCTTTGCCGTAATAGAGATACTACTAAGCCAATCGTTCATTTTTTCATACAGAGGATTGATTGGTGTATTGGTAAATACCATTACAGCAGCAGTTACAACAGCCGCTGTTCTCTTACGCCATTTAGACGGTATGGGGAGATTATTATTCTGTTTTTTCATTTATAGTATCCCCCTTTCGTCAATTAGTCACATTCGGATTGAATGTAACATATCCGATAACTGTATCCCATGAATCGAGTTCTTCTCCCTTCATGTAGAACTGAACATCGTATCGAGGACACCTTTCGGAATCTACCTTAAAAACTATTGTCGTATTGTTACCTGTTGAAGTTTGTGACCACGTTGTACTATCTGTACCATCAATCGCATCACTGATGCTTTTCAGCTCACTGATAGAAAACGGATTCAATTCAAGTTTTGTGTTATCCCATGTCAGGGATACTTTTCTTGCGCCATTGCCTTGGATAATGTAATTGAAGCCATCGTATGCAGACGCTTCCACATCATGACCGTTTTGATTGTTCAGTGCAGCACCCTCATCGCTGAAAGTACCACTCCATGTCTTAACGATTTCAGTTGCCTGTCTGGATATACCAATAATTCCCTGAAGTGATCCAACGTCGGAACGAATTGTGTCATTAGTAGGTGTTGCGTCTATTTTCACAAAGACATTATCATTTGCATCAAGAAGAGCTGCATTAAAATAGAAATCATATGTCTTATCATGCGGGGTGCTGTTTTGTGCCGCTGTCAGTGTTTCAGTGTCACTCATTGAATATTTTCCATTTTCAAGTGTAAAAGCACTATTGTTACCGTATAACACCATTGCGGCTTTTGCTGAATCTGTAATCGCAGTGCCTCCAACATTGACAAGCTCTGCGGTCAATGTATACTGAATATCAGTTTCGTAAAAATGAAGCGTATCTGTGGGCGTATAGTTTCGGACGATAACCTGAAGTTTATAGTAATCTACGCCATCAATCGTTACCTTTGCGCCGTCTGATACCGGATAAGTCTTCGGACTTGGCGATTCTGTACGTGTAAGCAGATTGGAGGTGAATCGTTTCTCATCGGTCTCAGCTAATGAAACGATAGTTCGCTTCATCTTGTTATTCGCGTCCTCATATCGAGCCCAAACAATTATACCCACTGAAGACATCAAAAGCACAACAAGGCTGATTATGAGCCAATGCTTCTTAAATACAGATTTTATCTTTGCGGTATTCATAGCCAGCCTCCTTTCGCAGAATTCAGAATAAACGCATATTAGATCAACGTTTTTTCAATTTATGTAGCCGTGGTGGTACTTGCAAAGAGGTAAATAATATCAGTTTCCTTTGTTTTTTTATCAAGAACAGCGCCACCCCAATCAACTCTAATGATGTAGTTATGACAAAACGCCCTTGAATCTCCCAAGATTGCAGAAGATTTCCAATAGAGAGGTTCTGCGTTTTTTTGCACCACATCAACATTACCAGTGATATTGTTGTAAGTTTTATCGTGATATGTTCCGGTGGAATTTGCAAGCAATGGTCCATCCGATGCCTTATTCAGATAGGAACCTGCTACAGCACCTTCATCAGTATACCATGTTGCGTCAGTGTCCACAGTGGTTTCGATTTTGTAATAGTAAACAGTTTCTGTTTCCGTTGATATATCATCAATATTTGTAATCGTTGCAGGAGCTCCGGCTGTATTATCTTTCGGAGCTGTAAACAGCACATAATCTACCCCTTCCGTTCCAGCAGGAGGATTTTCATCGTCATACTCGTCAAATGTTGCAGGGTAAATGGTATAGGTGAAAGGATTATTGGTAGTGTGTGCAAGTTCAAGTAAATAGTATGGAACGCCTACGCCTGAAACGCTGAAAACATAATCCCTATGCGTTGCTGCTGCACTCGTGTTTACTTCACCAATTTGAAAATTGATCTCGGCTTTGCGATGTGCCGCACTCAGAAAGATCGTATTGGGCGGTACGACTTCCTGCATACGAGCAATTTTATGGCTTTGACTGAACCACGCATATGCTATAGTGGAGGAAAAAGCTATCAATCCCGCTGCTAATGCTGCTAAACCAAGTATTTTACGCTTCTTATTCTTATCCATAGCTTCTCCTCCTTTCGCTTTGATAGTTAGTTCTTATGGTGATACCATTTCGTGTTCGGCAATAGCCTTTGCATCCAATTCGGTCAAAGCTCCTTGAATTCCACCACCGATTGCTGTATCTGCTGCATTATATGCTGAATCAAGTGCGGTGATTGAAACGGATTTTTCTCCAGCAGTCGCTGTCGAACCGCAGCAATTTAAAACATGAGTATTCAGGTCTGCTGTAGCAGCAGGGAACATTTCAGTTTTTTTCTCATTCACATAGCTTTTTATAGCCATCAACGTTGCATCATTATAAGCTATGCCTTTCGTTCCGCCTAATTCCGTAGCTCCATCCACATACATCATCTGCTTGAATGTGTTAGGCCAAACCCAGTAAATTGTGACCGAATCGCTTTCTGTCAATGCAAGCCTTGTAAAATCCGGATTAATAAGACCACTGTAACTAAATTCCGTAGCAGAACCCGCCGGATTTGGGTATCGATTTTGGAAGAATAAAACATGGCTGTTCAAATATCCAAGTACTGTTGTATCCGTACTTTCCGACCATGTCGAGCCGCTTTTGGTAAAACCTCGCATTGAAACAGAAAATTTCATGTCAAGATTTGTATTTGCCTTTCCGGGCACAACCCAGAATGTAAGTTCACCAAATGCTCCCGGCTCTAATTTCTCGGCGGAAGAAAGTGTCATGCGCCATTTTACGTTGTCATTATCCTCTCCCGTGTAATAGTATCCATTAATGGAAATACCGTCTTTATATTCTGTCGCAGCCGCAAAAGCCTCATCCATATGGACAGAACCAGCAGACTTGAGTTGGAAAGAAATTGCATTCGTTTTTACGCCCATGCCACTTCCAGACACTGATGAATTGGAACTGAACCAAGATATTGTGGCAAAAATCCAGACGATGAATGCAAACACAGCAAGCGCTCCAAACTTTATCAACGAAACTTTTAAACGCCGTTTTCTTTCTTTTTCTTCGTCATTTTGCTGCTCCTGACTTTGTGCAGTCTGAGGAGCCGTACTTTCTTCTGAGGATTTAGACAATGCTTCATAAGCTTTTGCACTCACTATGTTCACCTCCAGTGCCATATATCTGTGAAAGGGCATAATTACCCTATCAACGCATAATTACTCTACTTTATTATATCATTTTTATATACTGTTTTCAATGCACATAATTGCTAATTACAGCTTTTACTATTTGTAATGTTTGCCAAAGCAGGAAATGCTTTCAACTAAAAACACGCAGAATAGCGATATTTGACAAATACAAAATGTATAAATCGTCGTTTCTATAACTAATAATATACTTTTAGCTTTTGACATGAACTCTATTATGTTTTTATTAATTGTAGATATTTATTTTACTAGAATGTGGCATTATCAGATTACTATATTTTCAAAGCATATGTGTCACAAACTTGTTGTAAGTAAACTTATGTATCAATGTGTCAGCAGCATTATATAAAAGTAATTACAATAAGTCATAAAGAATGCTTGAATGGTTTTATTCTGATAATTTGCCTTATGCCTACTGCGAGCAGATCGGCAAGGAGATTCGAGATGTTTCGGACGAGATACCGTTTGATATTCCTGATTCATGGGAGTGGGTAAGGTTAGGGATTATAAAGGCTGTTGAAAACAGCGGCATCAGTGATTATGTAATTTATACCAATGCCAAGGTTTTCCCGACACTGATCAATAAAGCAAGCTGACAACCGAATACAGAAACCTTTCTGAACTAAGAACACGGTTCTCAAATACGAGAGCCGTGTTTTTTTCTCCCGATCCCGGCAGTAAAAGATCCGACGTTCACCTTGCAAATAACTGCCGATGAAACACGATGTAATATTGACCGTCAGTTTTACGGAATGTATCGGAAACCGCCTGTTTTTATGCAAATATACGAATTTTACCGGCTAATTTTATAAGTTAATTCATTGACACTTGACCGTATATATGCTATAATGAAATAGTATAAGAGTATATGCAGATATTATGTCGGGAGGTGACGCCGGTATGGAAGATAGCACAATAAAGTCAACAGTCGGCGGACTCCGTGCAGTCGAGCTCTACTACCGCGTCATAAGAGACATATCGAGCGGTCAGATAGCTGCCTTTCAGTCGCAGACACGCCTGAATTCCCCGAAGCTCGGCGTGCTCACGCCCGATAAGTTCCGCGATGTGTGCGAGATAACGAATCAGGCGGTAAGGCTGTTCGTCCTTGAACTCGTACAGGCTCTTGAGGCGTACAGGACCTTCACCGAGCGTGAGATCAGCTTCAACTGGCTTTCAGTCTATATGCCGGTGAGATTTATGAAGGAGCCGGGCGCTGAGAAGTCGCTTCTCGACTATTTTATGCACTACGAGGTCCCGACGAGCAGGATATGCTTTGAGCTGTCACAAAAGCTCCTCGAGGAGAACGATGCCCGGACAGCAGAGGTGCTCCAGCACCTGCGCAACCGCGGATTCCACTTTATGCTCTCGGATTTCGGAGGAGACACCTGCCCGATGATGAGACTTTCCGGATTCCCGGTCGACTACGTTATGCTGAGCCCTGAGGTGGCAAATTTTCTCGGGAACGGCGAACGCTCCGACAATGCGGTGAAGTCGATAATCGGCTTCGTCAACGACATCGGCGCAGAGCCTATCGCTGACGGCGTTTTCAACAGCAGACAGGCTGAGGCTCTTTATACGTTCGAGTGCTCATACTGTGCAGGCTCGCTCGCCGGCAAATATATGGCAGAAAGATACGTCAGAAAAAAGAACGATACATAAAACAGGCGCAGGATCCTGCGCAGCATAAATACAGAATGGGGGTCTCGCAATGGAAGAAAAAGTAAGAGACGTCCTTGAGCTGAGAAGAACAAGCAAAGAGGTCAAGCGGCATTTCATCCTTATGAGAGTTCTTGCGCTGCTCGTTATCATACTTATCCTCATCGTTGCGATAGCTTACGCAATATCGTATTTCTATGACAAATTCGGAAGCTTCACCGTGAAGGTCAACAAGTATGATATGGTGCATCAGGGACTTACATTGTCGGAAACGCCGGAATATGACAGGTCAAACGCCGTTCTCAATGCGAATATAATCTATGACATAACAAATATCAGCGGCGAGGACATACCTCCCAATGTTGATATGATAAACGGCAGCCACAACGGCGACAACTACATCGCCTACACCTTCTATCTCATCAATTCAGGCGACGATACTCTCAGCTATACCGGAGAGATGAACATTGAAAACGTCACAAAGGGCGTGGACGAGGCTGTTCGTATAGCAGTATACAAAAACGGTGAAAAAACCGTATACGGCAAAACAAAGTCGAACGGTGCAGGCATGGAGGGCGACTGCGACAGCGAATTCCTGTCGTCATCGATAGTTATGCGCACGACCGGCGAAAAATTCAAGGCTAAGGACAAAGATAAATATACCGTCGTTATTTGGCTCGAAGGAAACGATCCGGACTGCCTCGACAACATTGTCGGCGGAACACTGAAGCTCAGCATGAATTTCAAAATAACAGAAACGACCTAAAGGAGATCAATTTCATATGAAAAAGGCAGTAAGTATCATTGCAAACGTGCTGGCATGGATCGTGCTGATCCTTGCATTCCTCATCACAATAATGGTTTTCTCATCGGGCAGGAACAACGGAGTTGCGAATCTTCTCGGCTTTATACCTCTGACCGTAGAATCCGACTCAATGAAGCCTACCTTTAAGCAGGGCGACCTCATCATCTGTAAGGAGGTCGACGATATGAAGTCACTCAAGGTCGATGATGTCATCACCTTCTGGACGACTATCGACGGCAAAAGAGTCAAGAACACCCATAGAATAGTCGAGATAGTTGACAAGAACGGCACTGATGGCTACGTTACACGAGGCGATAACAACACTATGAACGATACGGACGTTATCTCGCCCGGCGCAGTTATCGGCAGATGGACGAACGTAAAGCTGCCGGTAGTCGGACGCCTTATGAACTTCCTGCGTACAAAGACAGGCTTCTTCATCTGCATCGTTATTCCTATGGCAATATTCTTCCTCTTTGAGCTTTACAAGTTCATCGCGACCATTATCGAGGCAAAGCGTCCCGAGCCTGCCGAGATAGACGAGGAGGAGATAAAGCGCCGTGCTATCGAGGAATACCTCGCTTCTCAGAAGCAGTCTGAGACAAAGCCTGAGCCGGCGGCTGAGCCCGTTGATGAAGCTCTTGAGGCTGCACTTCAGAAGGAACGGGAAGCAAATGCGATGCTTCAGGAGGCTCTCAACGGCACATCGGAAGCAGCAAAGGATACAACAGATATTTCGGAGTGACGCAGCATCTCCGCGGCAGTGCGGAGGAATCATCTATTTTTATTATTGATCGGAGCAGCACATGAACGGATTTCTGAAATGGTTTTTCGCTTTTATGTCGGAAATGCTCAAGGGCTACGCGGAGATAGTCAACGGAGCAGTACGGGGCATAAAGCAGATATTCGACATAAAGAACTATATAGAGATTTTCAAGGAATACTCAACGGATTTCGGCGCGCTCGGCTGGATATTGTCGATCCTTTCGATAATCATAATCATCGCCATCTATGTGCTCATCGCCGTGATGATATTTATGTTCATCAGGAAATATATACGGTTCAGACATTCCCTCGTCAGCAACGAAGACCTGCTTGAAGAGATCGCTCTTCTTCAGCGCCGCGTTATGAAAATGGCGAAGGAAAAGGACGAGATAATGGCAATGAAGGTCGCTCAGATGGGCGGCGGAACAGGTACGATGACTCTTCCCGGCGCTCAGACAGGCGCAGATGGCGAGGAGGGCACGGAAGCAGCAGCGGCTGTCGCTGTGGGAACTGTCGAGGACGGCGTCGTTCAGACTGTCGATTACCGCTTCTCGAAGCTCATCGAAGTCGACAACTTCTACAAGAGCTACACTCCGCCCGAGTACGACAACGATATCGACCTTTCAGGGATATGCGACAGATTCCGCAATTTCGCCTGCTCGCGTATGCACCTGTTCTATGAGCTGAAAACGATACGCCTTTTCGTTGCAGGTATGGCTTCAACGAAGCTCATCATCCTTCAGGGTATTTCCGGTACAGGTAAAACTTCTCTCCCGTACTCATTCGGAAAGTTCCTTCAGGTCGATACGACTATCGCTTCTGTACAGCCCTCATGGCGTGACCGCACCGAGCTCTTCGGATATTTCAACGAATTCACCAAGAATTTCAACGAGACTGAGGTGCTCAAGCGTATCTACTCCTCGGGCTATAACAATGACGTTAACCTCATCCTTCTCGATGAGATGAACATCGCCCGTGTCGAGTATTACTTCGCCGAAATGCTCTCTATCCTCGAAATGCCTAACGCTGACGAGTGGGAGCTCGATATTGTCCCGAATGCGTGGAGCACCGACCCCGTCAAGCTCGACAAGGGAAAAATACGGATCCCACAGAATATATGGTACGTCGGAACCGCGAACAACGACGATTCGACGTTCGCTATCTCTGATAAGGTATACGACCGTGCTCAGCCGATAAATCTCGATGCGAAGGGCATCCCTTTCGATGCGCCCGATACTCCGCCGATGAACCTCGGATTCGACCACCTCGACAGACTTTTCCGCGAGGCATTCGATAAATACCCTATCTCGCAGGAGAACCTCAAAAAGATACAGCAGCTCGACCTGTGGGTCATCGAAAAGCTGCGAGTTGCCTTCGGTAACCGTATCCTCAAGCAGATGAACTTCTTTGTTCCGGTATATGTAGCCTGCGGCGGCGAAGAGCTCGATGGCATCGACTACGTTCTCGCAACTAAGATCTTCAGAAAGTTTGAATCCCTTAACCTCGCGATGCTCCGTGAAGAGCTGCGCGAGCTGTGTACATATATGAACAAGCTGTTCGGAAAGAACAAGATGAACGAATCCATCGCTTATCTGGAAAGATTACAGAAGCTGTTCTGATAACATCAACTGAGAACTGCGTATTGCTCGCTTGTCTGTACGTCACGAATGGGCGCACAAACGGGCAGGCGGTACGCAGTTGTGCGGTGTCCCTGAGACGTATGAAACCGTGAATGAAAGCGAGGTGAGAGCAAGTGAAGGAAACGTACAATGAATGGTACAGGGATTTTTCTGACTTTGTAGAGATATTCGGCGAGGACGAGGTCTATTCCGCGCTTGATTCTCTCCTCCGCGCGAGCCATAACACCTTCGCCTTCAACAGGAAGCTGATGGAGAAGGCTATCGACGTCTCGTGGGTCGAGGCTATCGAGAACGGTCTTGTACACATCGACAATTTCCTGAGAGATCCGCGGCGGACTATCGAGGACGTCGAGGAGATCGTGCCTATCGCACTCTCAAGGAAGATAACGGTCGAATCCGTCAAGCACCTCGCCCAGCACACTGACTATATCCAGAACATCGACAAGAAAACGGGTAGGATCACACCCTCAAAAATACTCAATATCCACAAGGAAGAGAGCCTCTTCACCTACGAGAACAAGTTCGTGAACACCCTCATCGACAGGCTGTTCATATTCATAAATACGCGCTATGAAAAGCTCGCACAGGTCGCACGCGATGAAGAGGTATACTCGCTCGGGTACGATACCGAGATAGACGACGGCAGAGGCGGCAGAATGAAGGTCGAGCTGAAGCTTGAGACCATCGACAGCCTTGACAGCTATGACGACAACGGCTATACAGTATGGCAGCGTGTAGAGAAGCTGAAAAAAGCGATAGAGGGCTACAAGGGCTCAGAGCTGTGCAGAACGCTCGGAAATACATATATCCGCCCGCCCGTAATGCGCACGAACGCTATTATGAAGAACATCGACCTGAAAGCGTGTCTGACGCTGTGGCAGTACATCGAGAGCTATGACAAGGTCGGATATGAGATAAACGTACAGAACAGTGCTGTGAAGCCGCAGGACGGCTATATCGAGGACTTTTACAAGGTAGTCGTGCTGAATCTTCTGCTGTTCAGGTCGTATATGAATGCTGATACCGCAGACAAGCTCACCGAGCTGAAGGCACAGAAGCCGAAGAGGATAGCACCGAAGTTCCTGAAGCGGTTCGACAGGGAACTCGCGGCGGATTACAGCGTCTCATCCGAGGCTGTTGCCGGATATATCGCAGCAGACGGCGGTTTCAGGCTCGAAAAGAAGCTTCCTCCGGACCTGAATCAGATGTTCGAGCAGATAAACGAGGTCATCGAGACCGAGACCGAATACCTCAGAGAGCGAGAGATACAGCGCAAGGAAGCGGAACGTCTGCGTCTCGAGGAAGAAGAGCGCCGTGCAGAGCAGGCTCGCATCGAGGAGGCACGCAAGGAGGAGCTCGAGCGTCAGCGCATAGCAAAGGCGGAGGAGGAAAAACGCCTACAGGAAATGCTCGCAAAGAAGCGCGCCGAGCAGGAAGCCGAGGAGCGCGAGCGTCAGCGGCTCGAGGAGGAGCGTCTTGCCCGTCTCGAGGAGATACGCCGCCGCGAGGAGGAAGCCCGTCAGAAGCGTGCGGAGGAGGAGCGTATCGCCGCCGAGCGTGAACGCATAGAGCAGAACAGAAAGCTCGCAGTGAGCGAGCTCGGAGAAGCCGAGGGCATCGGCGAAGAGGAGCTCAACAAGGCAGGAAATGCTGAGGAGCTCGAGAAGAAGGCTTATGAGTCGGTGACCGAGGAAGAGATAGCGGCTGCAAAGGAGGCAATGGAGGAAAAGGGCAAGGCTGACGATGAAACAGCCGAGGACCCGAGAGCCGTTGCCGCACGTATGAAGCTCGAACAGCAGCGGCGTGAAAAGGAACGCGCCGAGGCAGAGCGTGCCCAGCGTCTCAAGGCTGAGCGCGAGCACTTCGAGAACAAGCCATTTATGGAGATATACCGCGAATATTCGTGGAATCCGATATATGTGCTGATAAGACTTATCAGGCACATCCTCGCAGTGGTTTTCGGCATCATTCCCGAGGATACCGATGATCCGCTGTATAGGCAGCTCCTCGCCAGCAAGAAGGCGAAGAAGGCTGAAAAGGAGCGGATGAAGCATGAGCACGAGGAAATGGAGATATACTACCGCAAGTACGCAAAGGTAGCAAAGTACGAGCTGCGGCGATATATCAGCGACTGGCGTTTCAAGCGCAAAAAGCGCCTTGAGGACAGGAAGAAGCCGAAGCCCGTATACGTTCCGCCGGTGAGAACGCCGGAGGAGACCGCCGCTGTCGAGGCGGAGATGAAGCGGCTTTACAAGGAATACCGCGTCAGCCCTGCCGAGAAACTCGTCCGTGCGTGGAATGAGCGAAAGGCTGAGAAAAAGGAGCTCGAAAACAGTATCCGCCAGAATGCCGAAAAGGTACGTGAAATGAAGAATGCCGAAGCCGGAGCATCAGAGGACAATGCCGATGAGAATGACCGCTCGAATTCTATCGCGAACATCATCGCATCTGTGCTCGTTATAGCCTCGCTCGCATTCGTCATCTACGTTATGGTATTCTCGGCTCAGGGCAAAGCTGTGAACGTTTTCGGGCACAGTATATTGAAGGTAGTTACCGGCAGTATGGAGCCGACGCTCCGTGTCGATGACTACATAATCATCAGAAAAACAGACCCTTCCGAGCTCGCAGAGGGCGACATAATCTCCTTCTATTCAGACCAGAGCGACATCCGCGGAAAGCTTGTTACTCACAGGATAGTCGGAGTTGACGAGGACGGTCGCTTCATCACAAGAGGCGATGCGAATCCGACAGAAGACAGCACTCACGCTGACCCGGACAAAATCGCCGGAAAATTCGTGTGCAAGGCGAGGTTCTTTATGTGGGCAGACTCATTCACGGACGCACGAAAGCTGATCCTGCTGCTCGTGATGATACCGACAACGCTCATCGCACTTTATGAGATGAAGACTGTGATGAAGCTCGGAAGACAGATCTCCGAGGACAGCGAGGAGGACGAAAGAGCGCGCCGCGAAGCAGCTGTAAGAGAGGCTATCGAGAAGGAAAAGCGACGCCTCGAGGAGATAGGATACAGACCGGAGGACGATGACGATGAGGACAAGTCAGGAATCGATAATGAAAAGGAGAATGGTTAGTTCCATCATTCTCTTTACGATAACCTTTGTGGCGATGCTCGTTTTCGTCGGACTTTACATCGACGAGACAAAACGCACACAGGAGACGTATTATGTCCAGTATACGACAAATATGAAGCACGTTTCCGAGGACATCAGCTCTTACCTCAACGCGGAGGGCGACAAGGACTTCCGCTATACTCGCATCGTGAGCGATATGAGCAGCGCGAATTCGTTCGCATTCCTGCTCGACCGCCTGAGCGAGGAGGACAAAAAAGCCGTAAACGAGCTGAATGCCTGCATTATGAAATACCCCGAGCAGATGCCTGCAAAACTGGGCGATATGCAGAAGGCAGTGGACGATATTCTCGCGGGGCTCGATAAGGGCTACGAGGAGGCGCAGGCACTTGTGGATTCGATAGATAAGCTTGGTCACTGACAGGGAGGAGGATGAATTATGGGTGAAAAGAGCCGCCTCAAAAAGGAAATAAGGCTTTGTATGAACACTATCAAGGAAATAGAGCGCAAGCGTTCACGTTCACAGTCGGCGCTGGTGCAGGCGATACTGCTCCAGGAGCAGCCGGACGAAACTGACGTTGAGTGGTTCAACAAGTACACGGGCGAGATAACAGCCTGCCGTAATCATATGATAGAGCTGCAAAAGAAGCTGGATTCCCTCAAATAACGAAGAAAGCCCGGAAACGGTCAACGCCGTTCCGGGCTGTTTTGTTTTGTCAATAGCTGTTCTTGCAGAGGTTTATGCAGAGGATAAGGTAGATTATCATCAGCAGAAGTGATAATATACCGCTGCCGGC
This sequence comes from Ruminococcus sp., assembly GCA_017534835.1. Taxonomy (GTDB): domain Bacteria; phylum Bacillota; class Clostridia; order Oscillospirales; family Ruminococcaceae; genus Ruminococcus. The sequence continues at coordinate 31,519 of JAFXVT010000022.1, read as the reverse complement.
GCGTCCCCTGATGAGGTCGAGCACATCAAAGACAATGATAGCAATTGCGAAGCTGCGGCATTTGCCGTAATCGCCCCTGAAGCCGTATACTGCCATAATCAGCGTGAGTATACAGCTCAGCAGCGCAAGCAGACCGCCAAGCATACCAAAGGCAAAAAATCCATAAGCAACTGTGATAACGGAAAGAACTATCAGTATTACGTTCCATACCTTGAAGAGTGTCTTCATAGTATTACCTCCTTATTTCTGAAGAGTGCCGTGTGCGAGCGACTTCAGATATGCGTTGATGAAGCCGTCGATGTCGCCGTCCATAACAGCCTGTATATTGCCGTTTTCAAAGCCTGTACGTGTATCCTTTGCAAGTGTGTACGGCATAAATACGTATGAGCGTATCTGCGAGCCCCATGCTATCTGGTTCTGAACGCCCTTGATGTCCTCTATCTTTTCGAGGTGCTCGCGTTCCTTTATCTCGATGAGCTTTGAGCGGAGCATCTTCATAGCGTAGTCCTTGTTCTGGTACTGGCTTCGCTGTGTCTGGCACGAAACGACAATGCCTGTGGGCTTGTGGATAAGACGTACAGCAGAGCTGGTCTTGTTTACCTTCTGACCGCCTGCACCGCTTGAACGGTAAACCTCCATTTCGATATCCTCATCGCGTATCTCGACCTCGATAGAGTCGTCTATCTCGGGCATAACTTCGACCGCCGCGAACGATGTGTGGCGTCTGCCGGAAGCGTCGAACGGGGAAATGCGGACGAGTCTGTGAACTCCTGACTCCGACTTCATATAGCCGTAAGCGTTCTCGCCCTGAATGAGGATAGACGCGGACTTGAGACCGGCATCCTCACCGTCAAGATAGTCAAGGAGCTCGACCTTGTATTCGTGGCGCTCAGCCCAGTGGTTGTACATACGGTAGAGCATTTCAGCCCAGTCCTGAGCCTCAGTTCCGCCTGCACCTGCGTGGAGCGTGAGGATAGCGTTCTTTGAGTCGTATTCGCCTGTGAGGAGCGTTGAGAGCTTCTCCTCCTCAAGCTTGGTCTTGAAGAGATCGGATTCAGCCTTTATCTCATCAACGGAGCTTTCATCGTCCTCCTCGATAGAGAGCTCGATGAGGGTGATGAGGTCCTCAAGAGAATCGTTGAGCTTTTTGAATTTATCTATTTTGCGCTCAAGGGACTTTGTTTCCTGAAGCACCTTCTGCGAGTTTTCGAGGTCGTCCCAGAAGCCGTCCTTGGAGGTCTCGGCGTTGAGCTCGGCAACTCTGTCCTTTGCAGCCTTGATGTTGAGAACGTCGGCGAGCTCCTCCATTTCCTTGCGGTAGCCGACCATTTCAACTCTGAGTTCGTCAAGAATAATCATATTGCAGTATCCTTTCTTGTAGTTATCGGGTCACATACATTGTTATTATAACACACTTTTTTCCAAATAGCAACACCAACGGCATAAAAAAATCGCCGCGCCGCCGCCAAAACAAAAAAACGGCAGCACGAATAACGCGCTGCCTGATGAAAAATTATTGCGGAATCGCTCCGCTGTCAGAGAGTAATGAGAACTCATTGCTATATAGTATGCGGAATGTGGAAGGATTATTCCGTTTATGGTGCGCTGAGTGTCCAAAGCGCACCGGGGTTTGTCTGTTTTTGACAGTTTTTCGCAAAGCAGCAGCTCCGAATTTCGGCGCAGAAAACCAGAAATGAAACGCGAGAACGTGAGAGAATAAGAGAAAAACAAAGAGAATCAAAGAGAAAGTGCATTATAGATTGAAAAAAATCCGGAAAAGTGCTTGACAACTCCTGCGGTATCAGGTATAATAAATCTTGCACTGTCGGGGATCTGTGATATTTTTCCCCCGGCGAAAATAAATAATACGGAGGAAAACATTATGTCAACAACACTGGCAAAACCGGCTGAAGTAAGCCGTACATGGTATATCCTCGATGCTGAGGGACAGTCCCTCGGTCGTGTTGCTGCAAAGGCTGCACACATCCTCAGAGGCAAGCACAAGCCCACCTACACTCCTAACGTAGACTGCGGCGACCATGTTATCATCATCAACTGCGACAAGGCTGTCCTCACAGGCAAGAAGCTCGAGCAGAAGAAGTATTACTGGCACACAGGCTGGATCGGCGGTCTCAAGTCCATCGCTTACAAGGATATGATGGCTGATCAGGCTGACAGAGCTATGACTATCGCAGTAAACGGTATGCTCCCCAACAACTCCCTCGGAAGAGCTCAGCTCAAGAGACTGAGAACATACAAGGGTGCAGAGCATAAGCAGGCAGCTCAGAAGCCCGTTGCTTACGAATTATAATAAGGAGGCGCTTTGAAATGTACGAATCAAAAGTAAAATACTACTACGGAACAGGCAGAAGAAAGCACTCCGTTGCAAGAGTAAGGATCATCCCCGGTTCTGGTAACGTTACTATCAACGGCAGAGGCATCGACGATTACTTCGGTCTTGAGACTCTCAAGCTCATCGTTCGTCAGCCCCTCGCTCTCACAGACAACCTCGACAAGTTCGACATCGTTTGCACTGTTGCAGGCGGCGGCGTAACAGGTCAGGCTGGTGCTATCAGACACGGCGTTTCAAGAGCTCTCCTCGAGTTCGACGCTGAGCTCCGTCCGACTCTCAAGAAGGCTGGATTCCTCACTCGTGACCCCAGAATGAAGGAGAGAAAGAAGTACGGTCTCAAGGCTGCACGTCGTGCTCCTCAGTTCTCAAAGAGATAATCTATCCCGAACGGGTCTATTTATCAAAAACGACAAAAAACCTCGTAAACACTGCGTTTGCGAGGTTTTCTTTTTGCCTGAAAAACGTGCTGAGAACTGCTCAAAAACTGAAAGCAGCCCCCACTATCGTTGTCAGGTAGCTTTGCATCAGCAGAGGTACTTTTTCTTTTTCCTGCAAAAAGGACTGCCCGAAGGGGAGGCTCCCCTTCAAGCAGTCCTTATTATTATTTACCTGTAAGCCGCTTGATGATATAGCGTCCGCAGAGCTTGCTGCTCTTGCCGATGTTGTAAACGTGCTCCTCGAAGGTCTTTTCGATAGTTTTAGCGTACTCCTCGCGGTCGCGGAGCATCTTATCTATCGTCTCATTTGTCTTATTGAGCTCGTTGGTTTCGAGAGCCTCACCGATAACAGTCCTCATTGTGAGGTTTATCGGCGGGATATTTATCTTTTCATATTCGAGGTTCATTATCTTCATCGGAGTGTTGATGAAGAGTACGGGACGCTTGGTAACGAAGGCGAATTCCCACGAAATATCGCTCCAGTCAGTAATGAGGACGTCAGCCTCCATAACGGGGTTGTTCGAGGAGAAATCGGTCTGTACGGTGATATTCCTGTTCTCGCTGAACTTCTCCTTCAGAAGCTCGAATTTCTCGGGCTCGTGACGCACCTGCTGGGGATGCGGACGAAGGATTATCTCATACTCGGTCTTGCTGAGCTCGCCGAGGAGCTCGTCTATGCAGAGGTCGATGATATTATCGGTCTGCCACGAAGGAGCAATGAGTATCTTGGGGATAGTATTCGCCGGATGCTCGGTGCTGTTGTACTGCTCGAGCATATCGTCGATGAGTGGGTATCCGGCTTCGACGAGCCTCTTCTTGGGAGTTCCGTATACCTCCTCGGTAGCGCGTATCTCATTGAACTGGTCGATACCGGGAACGAGGATAGTATCGAACCAGTCGAGAGCTCCCTTTCTGTAGAGAGCCGTACTGCCGATACCGTGGCAGGCGAAAACGTACTCAACGTCCTTTCTGACGCGTGAGCGCTTGATGTGATATTTTTCGAGGTCAGGCATCGTCATAACGCACATATCGCATTCAAGCTTCATAAAGAGCGGAACAAGGCGCGTATCCGAGCCGATGTAATACGGGTGTATCTGCGGACGGGTGTCCTTGAAGATGTTATCGTCGGGGTCGCTTGTGACGTAATGTATATCGAGATCGGAGTTCTCGCAGATATAATCAATCATACCCTTGAAGTATTTATAGAAGCCGTTTGATTCGGAATAGAACATAAGCTTCATATCCTTGACCTCAAAGAACTTCTTGTAGTCCGCTTTTTCGCGGGCGCTGTACTTCTTGTGCTTCTTTTCCTTTTCGATGCGCTGCTCGTTCATACGCTTGAGGTACTCGTAATCAATGTACTTCTTCGGCGGCATACAGAGGTTATACAGGAACATGAACGGGATAGCGAAGAGGTTTCCGAATATCCAGTAAAGACCTACGCCGGCAGGAACGAGGAATGCGAAATATGTCGAGAAGGCAATGAGGAACAGAGTCGTCAGCACCTTGCTGAGCGTGCCCTGTGAGACCTGAAGGACGTTCACGCGGTTCTGAACGACGCAGAGGAGCCATGCGCTCAGACCGGACAGCAGCGGGATCGAAAGCAGTATGTCCCAGCTTTTGAAGGAAGGTGTCTTGCTGAGGTCTATGCCGAGGAACATCGTATTGAGGTCGAACACCTCTTTAGCCGGCTGAACGAGAGCGTCCGGAAGGGGGAAGCCGTCGGGGATGAGCGCACCCTTGATGAGGCTGACTATCTCAAGCTGATACGAATTCTCGCCGAGCTTGTCCGGCTCTGCGAAGGAGGCGAGCCAGTCCTTGAATGCAGAAATTGTCGAGGCATCGAACTGGTGTATGAACGTGAGCGGATGGTACATAACGTACACAAGACCGAGGACGAGCGGTATCTGAATGAGCAGGGGAACTGAGCTCAGAAGCGGATGATAGTGATACTTCTTGTAGAGCTTGAGGGTCTCCTCGCCGCGCTTGTCCTTGTCGTCGATATATTTTATCTTTATGGCGTTTTCCTCGGGCATAAGGCGAACCATATTTATCGAGTTCTTCTGCGTTAGCATATTCAGCGGGAACATCAGCACCTTCGTGAGAAGTGTGAAGATGATAATGCTCAGACCGTAGTTGCCGACGATATTGAAGATGAAGCTCATCGCCTTGCCGAGAATGTCGCCTAAAAAGCTGATAATGATCATATATCCGCTCCTGTATTATTCGTTGTCGTCATCGTCGTCGAGAAGGTCATCGGCAGTTATGACGTCCTTGCCGTCGTCCGCGCCCTTTATATCAGCGGCAGGCGCATCGGTCTCGGGACTGTTCTTCTTGAAGAGCTTGACTATCTTTCGCCAGTAGATACCTGTAACAGTTGCGAGAGTGACAACAACGCCGGCGATGATCTCGATGATGAGAGTAGTCGTACCGGGGTCGAGGTAAGCGATCTTAGCACTTGCTGTGAGTGCTGATTGGATAATGATATTTTCCATAGTATCTCCCTTTTCTATTTATTTGTTCAATAATTGTCAAAATATGCTGACAACATTTTATTATACCACCAACAGGATAATATGTCAATTTGAAAAACGCCGGATTTCAGCGCTCTGTCGCTGCTGATTATAGTAAAATCGCACCCATTCCGGCTTTTTTGGCAGGCTCCCGTATGGCTATACCTCAGCACTGTTCGTCGGGAAAGAGTTTTGCACTTGCATTATGTGCAGAAATGTGGTAGAATAATCGTGTCTGTATGACAGAAAGGATGAATATGGAAAGATCTTATATATGGAAGGTGGCGCTCGTGCTCGCGATGATGGTGTTTTCGGCACTGTTTTCGGGCACGGAGACGGCATATTCCAGTGTGAACAAGCTGCGGCTGAAGAACTATGAGTCGCAGGGAAATAAAAAAGCTGCAAAGGCGCTGAAGCTCGCGAACCGCTTTGACGATGTGCTGACTGCGGTGCTCATCGGCAACAACATCGTGAACATAGCAGCTTCGTCGGTGAGCACGCTCATCTTCGTGAGCATATTCGGAAGCAAGGGCGCAGGCATCTCAACGGCTGTGATAACGGTTCTGGTGCTGGTATTCTGCGAGGTTCTGCCGAAGTCATACGCGAAGAGGAATGCCGAGAAAATATCGCTCGCATTCGCATCGCCGCTGTGGGTGCTCATAACGGTGCTCAGACCGTGCGTGTGGACACTCAACAAGCTCTCGTCGCTGTTTTCGGGCAAGGAGGACGCTGCTCCGACCGTCACCGAGGACGAGCTGAAATATATGATAGACGAGATCGAGGAAGAGGGCGTCATCGAGGAACAGGAGAGCGAGCTCGTCAAGAGCGCTCTCGAATTCGACGAAATATCAGTCGATGAGATACTCATACCGCGCGTGAAGATGATAGGTGTCGATGTCAGCTCCACTATTGATGAGATAAAGGACACGTTCAGCCGCGAGATGTATTCGCGTCTGCCGGTGTATGAAAAGAGCCTCGACAACATCGTCGGCATCATCACGAACAAAGCGTTTTTCAAGATGCTCACAGAGGGCGGCAGCGACATACGCACGATATTGCAGGAAGTGCCTCACATCGCCGATACCAAACTAATAAGCGAGGCTATGCGCTCGATGCAGCGCTCGAAGGTACACCTCGCCATCGTCACCGACCAGTACGGCGGAACAAAGGGAATGATCACCCTCGAGGACATCATCGAAGAGCTCGTCGGCGAGATATACGATGAAGACGATGAGATAATCACGAACATAGTAAAGCTCGGCGAGAACAGATACGAATGCGCCGGCGACACGAACATCAGCGACCTGCTCGAGACTCTCGGGCTGGACGAGGATATGATAATGACCGAATATACGACAGTCGGCGGCTGGATAACAGACCTGCTCGAGCATATCCCCGAAGCCGGCGAGAGCACTGTCTCGGGCGGTTTCAGGCTCACGGCAGCGGAGGTCAGCGAGCAGAACGTGGAAAAGGTCGTGATAGAACTGCTCCCGGAGGAGGCTCCGGAAACAAATACAGGGACACCATAAAATGGTGTCCCTTTTGTCGTTATTCTGACTTTTCGGCAGCCGATGCCTTTGTAAGCTTCAGCCACAGAAGCGCTGTCCCTGCCGCGAGAACAACAGTTGTGAATATGCTCCCCTCGATACCGAAATCACCGCCCGTGAGGAGCTTCGATGAGGTGTTCGGAGTTGTGCGGAAGATGGATTCTGCCTGTCCGGAGCCGCTTACGCTTATCCCGTAGAAGCTTCCCTGTAAGAAGTTCCAGACCGAGTGTATCGCGCAGACTCCCCAAATATCGTCGAAAACTATCATATACAGCGACGCGAATACGCCGAACATCGCAAGGTTGAAGAATACGAGCGGACCGAATCCGGGATTGAGCACGTGTGCAAGACTGAATGCGACCGCGCTCACACCTATCGCGATGAAGGGGTGATGTCTCCCGGCGATGGTGTTCATAAGATAGCCGCGGAAGATGACCTCCTCGCTCATTCCCTGCAACAGGAAGCCGAAAAGCGTAAGAAGTACCGTGAGGGGCTTGATGCTGCTGCAAAGCGAGATATTGCTTGCGCGGAAGATGACCGAGCCGAGCGCTATCACCGACATCATAACTGCTCCGACGAGGACGCCCTGAAGATAGTGCAGACCGGCTTTCGGCTTTGCGAAGCCCATTGAGCGCAGCGGACGCGCCTCTGCGTAACGGCAGTACAGAACAGCGATGAGCGTGCCGAATACCGTACAGAACAGCATAACGATGAACACATTCGACTGCATCGAGATCTCCGTTGTAACACGGCGTATAGTGTCAAAGCTGAGCTCGCTGCCGGCGTCCTTCAGCTCGCCGAGCCGCGCGTATATCGCGTCTCTTGCCATTATCCACGGGATCACGGATTCCGCGATGAGTATTATCGCCATAACTACGATGAATGTGAATATATTTACTATGAGGTTTTCGGATACATTCGATTTTTCCGATTCCTTGAACATTTTCGGCTTCAGCTCGGGCATAGTGCGCCTCCTTATGAAAGTATATCTCAATTTTACCCCATATGCCCCTGATTGTCAAGTGCTTGACTAATCTGCCGGAACGTGATAGAATTATCAGGAGAATGTTCAGAAAAGAGGGATAACGATGGCTGATATACTATATATGATAATCCCCTGCTACAACGAGGAGGAGGTGCTGCCAGAGACGGCAAAGCGTCTGCGTGAGAAGTTCGCCTCGCTCGCTGAAAGAAAGCTGATAGCTGCCGGCAGCAGAGTCGTATTCGTGAACGACGGCTCAAAGGACGCTACATGGCGCATTATACAGGAGCTCCACCGCACCGAGCCCGGGCTCTTCTCCGGCATTGACCTCGCCCACAACAGCGGTCACCAGAACGCTGTGCTCGCCGGACTTATGACCGTTAAGGACATCTGTGATGTGTCGATAACTATGGACGCAGACCTACAGGACGATATAAATGCGATAGATGAGATGCTCGTGAAGTATTACGAGGGCAATCACGTCGTTTACGGCGTCCGGAGCGCCAGAAAGACCGATACCTTCTTCAAGCGCTTCACCGCGCGGAGCTTCTACAGGTTTATGAAGCTGATGGGCGCAGACATTGTGTACGACCATGCGGATTACCGCCTTATGAGCAGCCGTGTGCTGAAAGAGCTCGCAGGCTTCCGCGAGGTGAACCTCTTCCTGCGCGGACTTGTGCCGCTCATCGGATTCCAAAGCTGCAAGGTCTACTACGAGCGCCACGAGCGATTTGCCGGAAAGAGCAAGTATCCGCTGAAAAAGATGCTCGCTTTTGCCGTCAACGGCATAACCTCGTTCAGCACGAAGCCGCTCAAGCTCATCACCGGCGCCGGCTTTCTGATGTCGCTGATAAGTGCGGCGGCAATAATATGGGCTTTCGTGGTGAAGATCATCGGTCACTCGGAGCTCGGCTGGTCAAGCACGATGTGCTCGATATGGTTCATCGGCGGTATGCAGCTGCTCGCACTGGGTATAATCGGCGAATACATCGGCAAGATATACGCCGAGGTAAAGCAGCGCCCGAGGTTCATCGTGGCGGAATTCATCAACAGCTCCGGCGAAGGAGGAAACAGCATTGCTGAAAAAGATATTGAAAGGTGAGAGCTGTGCAGCCTGCCGGCTGTGCTGCGTTTTTGACAGATATGACGTGTGGGAGACTCCGGTCTTCACGGCGGAGACCTGCGAGCGTATCCGCGATGTCAAGCCCGATGCGCAGTTCGTCAGCAAGGACGGCGGCTTTATCTCAAGGGTCACGGAATTCGGCGATGACGGACTTTTCACCTGCCCGGCTCTGACGCCGACAGGCTGTATGCTCGGCAATGATAAGCCGTTCGACTGCCGGATATGGCCGTACAGAATAATGGAGATAGGCGGAAGACGCGCTATCGCGATAGCTTCTATCTGCCCCGAGCTGTATGAACGTCCGCTCTCGCAGCTCGTCGGATTCTTACAGGAGGGTCTCGCGGACACGATCTTCGCCTACGCCGACGCTCACCCCGAGATAGTCAAGCCGTACTACGAAGGCTACCCGGTGCTCCTGTTCGAGAGGGAACGCACAAAATGACGACCTTCTGAGAGAATCTACAAAAAAATCGCCGCAGCTCTTGATTTTTTGTGAGAGCTGTGGTATCATATAAGTATAATATTTATGAAAGAAGGTACTCCGTTATGGATATCAAAGCAAAAATCGAGGAACTCGTAAACAAGGTAAAGAACGACAAGGACTTCGCAGACAAGTTCAAGGACGATCCCGTAAAGGCTGTTGAAGGCGTCATCGGCGTTGACCTTCCCGACGACCAGATCAACAAGGTAGTTGACGGCGTAAAGGCAAAGATCACTGCTGACGGTATCGGCGGAAAGATCAGCGGTATCATCGACAAGCTCAAGGGCTGAGAATAATAAGTGCTGCACCCGTCAGTGTACTGACATTTGCAGCATTTCAGGAGCTTTATACGAAAGATACGGGGGAGACCTTCCTGAGAAAGGTCTCCCCCGAAATCGTTGTCTCAGACCCGGCAGCCGGCTGTTTCCGTGAAGGAAAGCATACTGTCGAGCGATCCGTTTTATTTTACTATGCGGCAGAGGTTCGCTTCACCTGAGGAAAGGCTGTGAACGATCCCATTCTCCATTTCGACCATAAGATTTGCATTGCGGTCGATACCGACGGCTTTGCCGGTGATAGTTTCATTGCCGACATTGGCTGTTATCATATTGCCGGTGAGCATTTCACGGCGGCGGTACTCGCGGAGATATTCCCTGTTCTCGATCTTCCCGAGGTATGCATCGAGGTGGTTTATCACAGCGGCGCAGAGCTCGTTCCTGTCGAGAGCGATACCGGTCTCGTCCTCGATGGACGTTGCGCGCGCGGCAAGCTCCTCATCGAAGCTGTCCCCGACCCTGCGGACATTTATACCGATACCGATAACGGCAATATCGAGCGAACGCATCTCCATATCGACTGAAGCCTCGGTGAGGATGCCTACTATCTTTCGTCCGTTGATATAGAGGTCATTCACCCATTTTATCTTCACGTCCGCCTTGCACAGCGATTCTATAGCCTCTGCTGTAGCTACTGCGGCAGCTGATGTGATGAGCGGAGCCGTGTTCATACTGAATTCAGGGTGGAGTACAACGCTCATATACAGTCCCTTTCCGGAAGGCGAGATAAAGCTTCTGCCCATTCTGCCCTTTCCGGCAGTCTGCCTGTCGGCGATGACAACAGCGCCGTTGACGGCGTCCGAGGTGGTCAGAGCCTTGGCGTAGTTGTTGGTGGAATCGACCTCATCAAGGACGATTATCCTGCTTCCGAGGAGCGAGGTATCGAGCTTTTCGGATATGAGCTGAGCAGAGAGGTGATTGCTCTGCTCGGAGAGCCTGTAGCCCTTTGCTGTCACTGAATCAATGATGTAGCCCTCGCTTTCGAGAGCCTTCACAGCCTTCCACACGGCATTCCGGCTTACTCCGAGCTGCTCTGCGAGAGCCGAGCCCGAGATATAATTCCTTCCTGCCTGAGCAAAAGCCTTCAAGAGAGAGTCCTTCACGTTCATGATAAATACCTGCCTATCAGTAAATATTGGTGAACCGCTTCTATTATACCATATAGTAGTTTAAATAGCAAGGGTGCGCGGCGATATACCTTCGTTCCGGAAAGCCTTGCAGCAAAAGATCCCTGTACGAATCATCGTACAGGGATCTTTCAGTTACTTATTCTTTTTGCCGCCCTTTTTCTTTTTCTTGGGTCTGTTCTGTGCGGGAGCAGCCTTTCTGACTGTTTCAGCAGCCTTTTCAGCGGTCTCCTTCACTTCATCAGCAGCTTCCTCTGCGACATCCTCTGCTGTCCCGACAGCGTCCGATACCGCGTCCTCAGCCTCCTCAACTGCATCTGTGACATTTTCAGCAGCTTCTTCAACCGCCTCCTCTGCCTTCTCCGCAGCCTTTTCGAGCTTCACCTGCTTCTTTGCGGCAGCTTCCTTCTTCTTCTCCTCCTCGGACTTGTATACCTTCTCGGCAACCGCGCCCTTGGACTTGATTATCTTTGATACCGGAACGGACTGTGCATCTGCCTCAGCGGGATCGATCCCCTTTCTTCGCATCTCACGGTTCGCGCGCTCCTGCACCATAATGATGTTGTTCTTTCTGTCAGTGATGAAGAACAGGATACAAGCAGCGATACCTAAGAAGAGGAACACAACGCCTGTCCTGAATCCGGGAGGCGAATACTTCATCGTGATAGTGTGGTGACCCTCAGGCAGCCTCAGACCGATGAGAGCGTTGAGCACAACGTACTCGCCGGTCTCGCCGGCTGTATCGTTCACCATGATGCTTGCGCCGTTATCGTTGATAGTCTCGGTGAATTTCTCCTTGAGCTTCTTGCCGTCGACCTTGATAGTCCAGCCCGGCTCGTAGGGGATAGATGTGTAGAGGAGCTGACCAGCCTTTGCATCGACTGTACCGAAGAGGTAATTATCCTTGGTCTTTTCGAGGTCAAGATTGAACGGGCTCTCCTTGAGAGCGAGTATATCCTCGTGGAAAGCGTTGTAATCGAAATGGTAGAACTGGTAGTCCTTAACCATAATGTACTCGTTGTTTCCGGTCTTGTCCTGCTGAAGGATAGTCATACGTATCTCAAGCTCAGTTCCGGCAGGATATGTACCGAGGTTCACGATAGAGTAATCATATCCGTCGTAATACTGACCGAAGCCCTTGAAATCGTCGAACTGACCGTCCTCGTTCTTGGTGGAGGATACCCAGAGGTTGCACTTCTTGGGGTTGTCCGACTTGAGGAACATATAGAGAGCGTCGTCGCTCTGAGTTGTGATGTGGACTCTTACAGTCGGGTCAACAGCGCCTGCATTCGCATTGTAGCAGTGCTGACCGTTGTAGTTGGACTCCCAGCACTCGTTGAGCTCTACCTCGGGATTCTCAGCTATGCGCCAGAAATACTGCTTCGGTTCGAGAGCACCGGTGTAATCGGGAGTATTGCCTGTGAGCGAGCTGAGGAAGTTGTTCATACTGTTGAACGGGTTGTCGTTTCCGAGGAAGCTGAGGCGGAGAATATCATCATCAGCCATAAAGCCTATCGGGAGCGCATCGGGGTTCTCGTATACCTCGAGAGTAGCCTCGCCGTTCTCGTTGTTATATGTGCTCGTGTATACCTTGTTATAGTAAGGGCTGAGCAGAGACTTGCCGTCCGCGTGGTTCCTTGCAGGGTCATTGAGTACATACTTGATACCGAGCAGGGAGTCTGCAATGGGAGTGTTTCCGTCGTATCTTGTCTCGTAGCTCTTGGTGGTATAGCCGAGAGTCTCAATGAAGTTGATAGCTCTTGTGTTCATTACCGAGCTTGAATGCGAGATGCCCTTGAAACCGTAAGCCTGATTATCGTTTACATTACGGAAGAAGGTCTTCTCGGTGCGGTAGAAGCCGTCATCGTAGTCCCTGAGCTGCTTTGCAACGTTGGGAGCGTCCATTATTGCCGCATACGACTTCTTGGAGGAGTAGTATACCTCCTTGTCTATCTTGAGGATAGTGTCGTATACGTTATAGCCAGCCTCGAAGATAACGAAAACAGCAAGCCCGAGCGAGATAAGGTTTCGTGTCTTCTTGTTCTTGGCGTGGCTGTAGAAGTAAGCGAAGGTGAGATATATCGCCGCAAGTGCCGCACCGAAAGCAAGTGTTCCGAGCCAGAGGTGCTTTACCTGCTGACCGTTGATGGTCATATCAGTGGTGTAGGGGACCTTTGCAACGTACTGGTATCTCTCCTCGTTGTAGTTGAAGTTGGGCATAACTGCGTCAAAGACGAATATCAGCGCAGCCAGCACACCGAATACTCCGGCAGGAAGACCGATGCTGAGCTTGTAGCCCTCGAGGTTGGAGAATGTCTCTGCCGCCATCGAAACAACGATGAATGATACGAGGAACGAATATCTGTAGGGGAGCCAGTTCGGGTCCTGACCGCCGTGCCACATCATATTCAGAGGCTTTATCCACATACTGAAGAACATCACGAACAGCAGCAGACCATAGCCTATCTTGCGGTTCTTCTTGATATTCTTGTTGAAGAAGTAGAGCGGAGCGAGCACGAAGCTGAGCACGCCGCAGTATACCTCAGGTCTGCCGTACATCCTTGTGCCCTCGTCAACGTTGACGGAGTAATACTGGTTCGGCAGGAAAGTAGCGAGGAGCTCGAGCGGATTGAACATCGTGCGGAGGCTGTAGTCCGGCTTTGAGAAGTCGAACTTACCAAGCGCGAGCGCATTGTATACCGGCACTATCATAATATAGCTGCACAGCATTACAACACCTGTAGCAAGTGCCATTCTGCCGATGACCGTTGCATACCCCTTCAGATCGTACTTTCTCTTTGTTCCGAAGAAGAGGTAGTAAACGAAATAGATACCTACGAAAATGGCTATCATAAAGCCGATGTAGAAGTTTGCAATGAACATCAGCGCTGTAGGTATGATGAAGTTTATCTTTCTGCCGTCATCGACAAGGTACTCAAGACCGAGGATTATCAGGGGCAGGAAGATAGGTCCGTCGACCCACATCGGGTCGATGAGCTGTATCGAAACGTAAGCCATAAGAGCATACATCGTCGCGAACAGCACAGAAGGGATGGGCTTTACGTTCTTTGACTTCTGTGCGTAGATGCAGAACGAAGCACCGCACGCTCCGACCTTGCAGAGCTGCATTATCATAAGGCTTTCCACTATCATCTTTCTCGGAAGAAGTATGACGATGAAGGTGAACGGGCTTGCGAGGTAGTAGCCTATAACGCCCTGATAGCCTCCCGAAAGATTTCGTGCCCAGCTGTATAGCGGACTTCTTCCGCTCCAGAAGGCATCGCGTATGTTTTCAAAATAGTAAACGTACTGACCGTTCAGGTCGAGGGTCAGCACAGAGCGTTCGCCGAAGGGATAAACTCCGAAGAGCGCATAAGCGAGAAGTGTCAGAAGCGCAGGGATAAGGAATGCCGCGATGACGTAAATGAATCTGAATTTCACATACTCCGGCGGCTTTACGGGATATTTCACCGCATTTGCCGGCGGCTTGCTGACAGACTTTGTCTTAGCCAATGTTGTTCCTCCTTTTATTTCTCAGGGAGCAATAGCCATACTCCCCGATTATAATATCTTAAATATTATACTACATTTTTTCACGTTTTGCAATAGTTTAGGAGGAATTATTGACGGGGCAGCCTAAAAAATTCTTTCCGCCTGTTGCTTTTTTCACAATACTGTGTTATAATATAAACAACACCAAATGGAGCGCAGCTGCGTATGCGGCAAACGGCTCCGTACTATGCCCGCGGGCAAGAAAGGACAGGATATGCTTCACGAAAAATCATGCGGAGCTATTGTTTATCGTAAATACCACGGCAACACCGAGATACTGCTCATCAAGCATATCAACAGCGGTCACTGGTCGTTCCCGAAGGGACACGTAGAAGCAGGCGAGACCGAGGTCGAGACCGCTATGCGCGAGATAAAGGAAGAGACAGACATCGATGTCATCATCGACCCGACCTTCCGCGAGACCGTCACCTATTCCCCGAAGAAGGACACGATGAAGGTAGTTGTCTATTTCCTTGCGAAGGCACGCAACGTCGACTTTCATCCGCAGGAGGACGAGATAGCCGAGGTGCGCTGGGTCGACATCTCCTATGCCTCGAACATACTCTCATACGAAAACGATAAAACCATAGTTACGAAGGCGAAATCAGCTATAAAAGAGGCTTATTGAAACGGATACCGCAGGAGCTCAGCTCCCGCGGTATTTTTTACTTCGGGTATATGATAAACATATCAGCATATTTAATTAATTGATATAAGCAATAAATATGCTTCGCATATACGCTGATAAAAATTATATATTTGATTCCCGGGCTATCATATGCTATAATAAAGACATAGAAAGAGCGGATACATCATAACAACACGCTTTCTTTAAAGTTTTTCTCTAATTTCATCCTTTATAAAAAAGAACGAGAAGCTGTCCCCCAAGAGTTTCTCGTTCTTTTTTATCTTCACATTTGGTCAAGTAAACTAACAAAGCCGTCCGATCGTGATATGCTCCGTGCGGACGGCTTATCTTATATATCGCTGTCTATCGCTCTCTCGACGAAATTCGCGAGGAACTCGATAAATTCCTTTATAACTCGGTTATTCTCGTTGCTCTTCTTGCAAACGACAAGGTCGCGCATATGGATATTCGCATATGAGCAGTTCTTCACAACAACGCCCTTCTCGGGGAACGCCTGCTTCGGAACGGGCGATACCCACATAAATGCGTTCTTGACCGTGTTCATAAGGCTCATTTTGCTTCCTCTGTCGTAGACATAGAGGAGCTTGTTCTGCGATTCCTCGGAATATTCGGGGTTTACGCAGTTCCTTCCGAAAACGCTCAGCTCATCATCGCCGTGGAGTATCTGAACATAGTTCTTCAGCTCTTCAAACGGTACATCGTCGTACTTTGCAAGCGGATGATCGGCACGCATAAGTATCTTCATCGTATACTCAGTGACAGTGCGGCAGCTGAGCTTGCGGCTCTTGAGCTGTTCCGCGTACACACCGAGCTGACTCGAGGGGATACGGATAACGCCTATATCAGCGCGTCCGCCGCTCACGTCCTCGATTATCTTATTTGTAACGGTCTCCATAAGGTGGATACTTATCTTATCGGCTTCCGGGAACGAATTTATCCATATGCCGACAGCAGCAGCCACATATGAAGAGATCGTGGATTCTATCCTGAGAGAAACAGTATCGTCAGAGCGGTTGGAATAATCGGATTCGAGGCTGTGCATGCTCTCGACTATTTCCTTCGCTCTCAGCAGGAAGTCCTCGCCCTCGGGGGTGAGCACCATACCGTTAGGAGTACGCCAGAATATCTGCATACCTATCTCAGATTCGAGCTCCTTGAGCGCGATACTGATATTAGGCTGAGCCTGGTAAAGCTTTTTAGCGGCGGCGGTAATACTGCCTTCCTGCGCGATAGCAATAACATATTCTAATTGCTGAAGCTTCATAATGTAGTCCTCACTTATTGGTATATTCACTTCATATTATATCATATATATTATTTATGTTCAAGTCTTAGCGACACTTTTTCGGTTATTTTGTATGTCTTCACAATTATGATACGTCAAAACAGGGGCTTCAATGTTGAAATTGTATTGAACGAGAGGTCGTTCTTCCGCAAAAATCCGCCTTTACAAGGAGTCCGCATCTGCTGAAAAAGCATTCACGGAGCACCCTTCGGGCGGATAGTCGGATCATTCGATTGTAACTGAGACCTTGAGATCGCTTTTGGCAGCGCCGGCTCTCATAATAGTTCTGAGTGCCTTTGCGATCCTGCCCTGCTTTCCGATAACACGTCCCATATCATCGGGAGCAACGGAAAGGTGGAAAACGATAACGCCTTCTGCGTCGGGCTCGTCCTCAACGATCTTGATCGCTGACTTGTCCTCAACGAGGCCTGCTGCGATCGCATATAGTAAATCTTTCATAATAACCTCCGAATAGCTTCCGAACAGAGGCTGAGACGCATAGTCTCACCTCCGCCGCAGCTAATACATTAAAGAATGCCTTCCTTCTTGAGGATGACCTTTACAGTGTCTGTAGGCTGTGCACCCTTTGCGATCCACTCCTTAGCCTTATCAGCGTCGATATTGACAACTGAGGGCTCCTTTGTGGGATCATAGAAACCGAGCTCTTCGATGAATCTTCCGTCTCTGGGGTATCTGGAATCAGCTACGACTACACGGTAGAAAGGAGCCTTCTTAGCGCCCATTCTTCTGAGTCTGATCTTTACTGCCATTGTATTCACCTCCGTAAGTAAGTTTGATTTATATTCAAGCGGCGGGAGACGTCGCATTGAAAGCTTATCCTGTGTATGTCAGTTCAATGACGGCAGCTGCTGCCATCATCAGGGCTCCGACGAGAATGCATATTATTCTTGGCAGACGTTTCTCATCGCCCTTGCTGCCGGTCTTTTTGAGAACTGCCGGCACATAAGACCGAACGCGCTCATTTGTCAGCGAATATCAGGTCAGCGGCGAACGAGAGCAGTATCAGAACTACCGCGGCGATACGGACGATACGCATCACTGTTTTGCTCGCCTTCCTGAGAGCGATGCCTGCGATGATGAGACCTATCACAGCTCCGTAGAAGAGGATCCTTCCGGCGGCTGTGCGGTGCATATATCTGCTTCTTGCCGTAATTACGGCGAGTTCCTGCGCACCCATCAGAACGGAAGATCTCCTCCGCCCTTGCCGGCTATCTTGTCGAAGTTCATCTTGGCGAGCTGCTTGCGGGCCTTTCTGAGGTTTGCCTTGCTGCTCTTGCCTGTGAACTGCTTCATCATTTTCTGCATCTGGTCGAACTGCTTGATAAGGCGGTTCACGTCCTCGACTCTGTTGCCCGAACCGGCAGCGATACGTCTTTTGCGCGACGGATTTATTATCGAGGGCTTAGCTCTTTCAGCCGGTGTCATCGAGGTTATGAGAGCCTCAACACGTCCGAGCTGGCTGTCATCGATGTCGACGTCCTTGAGCTTGTCGCCTACTCCCGGCAGCATACCGATAATGGACTTCATCGAGCCCATTCTCTTTATCTGCTGCATCTGCTCGAGCAGGTCATCCATAGTGAAGGAATTTTCCTTGAATTTCTTGGTGAGCTTCTCGGCGTCCTTCTGGGTCATAACGTTCTCAGCCTTCTCGATGAGTGTGAGAACATCGCCCATCCCGAGGATGCGTGAAGCCATTCTCTCGGGGTGGAACTGCTCGAAATCATCGAGCTTTTCGCCCATACCAACGTACTTGATAGGCTTACCTGTCACAGCGAGTACGGAAAGTGCCGCACCGCCTCTTGTATCTGAATCGAGCTTTGACATAAGCACGCTCGTGATGCCTACAGCCTCATCGAAGGCTTTGGCAACATTTACGGCGTCCTGACCTGTCATAGCATCGACTACGAGCATTATCTCGTCGGGAGTTGTGAGCTCCTTTATCTTTTTGAGCTCGTCCATAAGAGCCTCATCGACGTGAAGACGTCCGGCGGTATCGATGATGAGCACATCGTAACCGTAGTCCTTTGCGTGTGCGAGAGCCTCCTTGGCGATGATCACGGGGTCTATCTGACCCATCTCGAACACCTTTACGTCTGCCTTCTGACCGACTATCTGGAGCTGATTTATAGCAGCAGGACGGTAGATATCGCAGGCAGCGAGCAGAGGGCGATGCCCCTCCTTCTTGAGCATTTTTGCGAGCTTGGCAGCGTGGGTGGTCTTACCTGAGCCCTGAAGTCCGCACATCATTATGACCGTGGGCGGCTTAGACGCAAAATTTATCCTTGCGTTGCTGTTTCCCATAAGGGAAACAAGCTCCTCGTTTACTATCTTGATCACCTGCTGAGCAGGAGTAAGGCTTGCAAGGACCTCCTCGCCGACTGATCTCTCTGAGACCTTCTTGACGAAATCCTTTACTACCTTATAGCTTACGTCAGCCTCGAGGAGTGCGAGCTTTACCTCGCGCATTGCCTCATTGACGTCACTCTCTGAGAGCTTTCCCCTTGATTTCAGCTTTTTGAACACGTTATTCAGTTTCTCGGAAAGTCCTTCAAATGCCATCGGGGACAGCCTCCTTACAAATTTATGTTATCGGTCACAGCAGCTCCTCGCTGCATCTGACCTGTGAAAGGATCGCTTCTCTCAGCTTCCGGTCGGGTATCTGCTCTGCCTCCTGCGCTATGGCAGCGAAGCAGCTGCGCATCTTGCCGAGCCTTTCGGCGAATCCGAGCCTTTCCTCGTAATCGAGGAGAATGCCTTCGGTGCGTTTTATGAGGCTCCTGACCGCCTGACGGGTTATCCCGAGGGGAGTGCCTATCTCGGCGAGCGAGAGGTCCTCGCAGTAATAAAGCTCCATTACGCTGCGCTGGTGCTCGGTGAGCAGGTCGCCGTAGCAGTCGAGCAGCATTACGAATTTAAGCTCCTTAGCCATAACAACGCTCCTTGTTCCGTTCCCGGAAAGAGGTGTAACCTAAAATCACTTTACACATTATACACTATGCCGCTCCGTTTGTCAAGCATTTTTTGAAAATATCGGGCTGAAATTATTCTTGACAGAACGCGCATAAAGATATATAATAATTGTGTATAGAATATTGACGTTTTTTGACGTTGTTTATATAAACTATGCCACAGGCAGAATGGAGACAATTATGGAATATCTCGAAAACAGAGAGCTTTCTTGGCTGAAATTCAACAAGCGCGTGCTCGAGGAGGCTGTCGAGCCGGATACGCCCGCTCTTGAGCGCATCGCGTTTTCCGCTATATATCAGAGCAATCTCGATGAATTCTTTATGGTCCGCGTAGGTTCTATCTCCGAGGACGAAAAGGACGAAAAGGACAAGAAAAAGTCCAAAAAGCGCAAAAAGGACAAAAATTCCGGTATGAGCGCCTCTGAGCAGCTCGATTCCGTATTCACAGCCGTCCGCAGGCTTCAGCCGTCCGTTGAGGAGGCTTACAGGAAGAATATGGCTGACCTCGCCCCGTTCGGATTCGAGCACGTCAGCTTCGATACCGCCTCGCCCGAAGAGCAGGACTTCCTCGAGCTCTACTTCAAGCGCGAGATAAAGCCATTCATTTCGGGACTTGTCATAAATGATGCTCTACCGTTCCCGTTCCTGAGGAACAAGGAGCTCTATGTCGCTGTGCTCCTCGGCACCAAGAAGGGTATGACCATCGGTATGATACCAGCCACAAGCAAAGAGAGAGAGAGAATGATACCTCTCGGAAGCAACGGCAAGCGCTTCATTCTCGAGGAGGAGGTCATCCTCCGCTTCGCACATCTTATGTTCAAGGGATACAAGGTGCAGGACCGCGCCGTTATCCGCGTTACGAGAAGCGCCGATATTATGGTGGACAACAAGGGTGCCGACTTCCGCGACCGTATGGAGGAGCTCGTATTCAAGCGCACCAAGCTCGCGCCTGTCCGCCTCGAGATAACCGACGAATTCAGCCGCGATGCCCTCGATTACATCTGCAAGAAGCTCAAGCTCAAGAACGTGAGAGTGTTCAATTCTCATATTCCGCTCGATCTTTCATATCTCTATCAGTTACAGGACCTCGACAGCGACCCGAAGCTCCACTATCAGAAGCTCGTGCCGCAGAAGGCATCTATGCTCGCCGAGAACAGACCTGTTTTTGCGCAGGTGAAGGCGAGGGACATCCTCCTCAGCTATCCTTTTGAGGCTATGACGACCTCATTTATCCGCCTGCTCGAAGAGTCTGCGGCTGACCCGAAGGTCGTTTCCATAAAGATAACGCTCTACCGCGTGGCACGCAACAGCAAGGTCATAAGCGCACTCTGTGCTGCTGCCGAAAACGGCAAGGACGTCACTGTTATGATAGAGCTCCGCGCATGCTTCGATGAAGCGAACAATATCGAGTGGTCGAAGGTGCTCCAGAAAGCCGGTGTCAAGGTATTCTACGGTCCGAAGGAGTTCAAGGCGCATTCAAAGCTGCTGCTCATCACAAGAAAAGCTCAGGGCGGCGGATACGACTATGTGACTCAGATCGGAACAGGCAACTACAACGAAAAAACAGCCGCGCTCTACACGGATATGATGCTTCTCACCGCCGACAGGGACATAGCTGCCGACGCCGAAGCCGTGTTTGAATCGCTCCGCAGCGGCACATTCGTCGAATCGCCGAAAAAGCTTCTCGTATCGCCTCTTGCGCTCAGACCGCAGGTGCTCGCGATGATGGACGAGCAGATAGAGATAGCGCGCAGCGGCGGCGACGGATATATCGCGGCAAAGATAAACTCGCTCAACGACAGCGCTATCATCGAGAAGCTCGTTGAAGCTTCAAATGCAGGCGTAAGGACAGAGCTCGTTGTCAGGGGCATATGCTGTATCATCGCCGGAGTTCCCGGTCATACGGAGAATATCACGGTTCGCAGCATCGTCGGACGCTTCCTCGAGCACAGCCGTATCTTCATATTCGGAAGCGAGAACAAGGACCAGAAGATATACCTCGGCTCTGCCGACTGGATGAGCAGAAATACTGTACGCCGAGTAGAGGTCGCAGCTCCCGTCGAGGACGAGCGCCTGAAAAAGCGTATCCGCGAGATGTTCCGCGTGCTTATGAGCGACAACGTAAAGGCTCGAATCATGCAGAGCGACGGCACATACGTCCACGCCGAGCGCAGGGACGGCGATGAAGCTGTCAACTCTCAGGAGCTCTTCTATGCCGATGCATACAGGCGCATCGATGAAAAGCGCGAAAAACAGCAGCGTATGAAGAACGCCCGCGAAAAGAAGGCTTCCGCTGCATCTGCGGCAAAAAAGCCAGCTGCGAAGAAGGCTCCGGCAGCAAAGAAGTCGGCTGCAAAGAAAACAACATCCGCTAAAAAGGCTCCTGCCGCCAGAAAGACCACCTCTCGCACGAAGAAAAAGGACGAGCAGAAATAATTTACTGAAAAAATAAAATAAAAAATATTGCAGTTCTGCAATAAATGTGTTATAATAGAGTTTACATTAGTATTTTCACTTATACGAAATGGATAAATCTAACCCCCAGAGGATGAAATAATGATAGGTTTCTATAACTATACGGTCATTCTTACATATCTCAGCCTCGTCTCCTCAGTCATCGGTATGCTCCTTGCGTGCGGACTCTGCGGAGGACAGCCGCGCCCGACATATGCGATAATATGCCTTATGGTGTCGGGACTCTGCGATATGTTCGACGGCAAGATCGCAAGGACCAAAAAAGACCGTACCGACGACGAAAAGAAATTCGGCATACAGATAGATTCGCTCTGCGACGCTGTATGCTTCGGCGTACTGCCTGCCGTTATCGGATATTCCGTCGGGCTCGACAGCTGGATAGATGTCCCTGTTCTCGTCCTTTTCCCGCTCTGTGCGGTGATAAGGCTCGCGTATTTCAACGTTTCCGAGGAATCGCGCCAGAAGAAGACCACCGAGAACAGAAAGGTATACGAGGGACTCCCCGTAACGAGCGTTTCGCTCATACTGCCGCTGCTCTACAGCTTCCACAAGGACATCGGCAAGGAATATTTCCCGGCTGTATACGGCATCGCGATGCTCATTATCGCCATTGCATTCATAACACGCTTCAAGGTAAAGAAGCCGAGTATGAAGACGATGTTCGTTTTCATCGGCATAGGCGTGATAGAATTCATATGGCTGATGTACAAGACCAAGAACAAATAATGCAAATGAAAAAAGGGACGCTCCGGCGTCCCTTTTATTTATGCCTGTTTCAGCCGCGCGCCTTGCCGCAGTTCGGGCAGAAGCGTGATGTCAGCCCCATACTGCCGCAGGTACAGTTCCACGCACCCATTGGCTCGGGACGCTTAGTTCCGCAGTTGATGCAATACTTCCCGGTGAGCCCTGATGCGCCGCACGTGCAGCTCCACTCCGCGGGCTGTCCCGGATACATACCGATCTGCTGTCCCTGAGTTATCGGGGCAAAAACGTCGCTGCCAGCGCCTATGACATTTCCCATAACGCCCATAGCAACGCCCATTTTAGCCATATCCTCCATGCTCATATCTCCCATATCGGGAAAACCTTCCGTCCCGAAGACACCGAAATACTGCATATGCTGCACCTCCTCATAAATCAGCGCCTGTGCGCCGAAGCGGTCTGTTTATATCTTCTGCAATTATATTATATAAAGTTGGTGTGGAATTGTCAATAGAAATGTTGGACTTGTACTTGAAACTCTTCCCTAAACGTAGTATAATAGTATCAACAGGTGAAAAACCGAAAGGGAGGCTGACAAAATGGCTAAGATATGCCGCAACTGCAACTCACAGCTGATGGACACTGCTGCATTCTGCAATCACTGCGGAGCGCGTGTCTCGGGCGAGGAATTCGACAGCGAAAAGATGAAAAAATGCGAGCACTGCGGTGCTGCGCTCAACAAGAACGCACGCTTCTGCACGAACTGCGGACTTCCCGTTGACGTACCAGAAGCGAAGGAATATGCTATGAGGTGCGAGCGCTGCGGAACATGGCTCAAGCACGGTATGCACTTCTGCAACAACTGCGGAAGGCGAGTGAATATAATAAGCTATGATTTCACAAATACTCCCACCGAGATAGTGAATAAGCCGAAGATAATACCTGCGCTGAAGCCGCGCGACCGCCGTATGAACGACTACGACAGTACGCTTGAGCTGAAAGAGGATTTCGGACTTCCGCCCATTGACGAGATAGTCATTCCTGCTTCGGAGGAGGTCATCGAGGCTTCCGAGCCGGAACTCATAGAGGCGGAGATAGTGAGCGTTCCCGGCGGAGATGTTCCCGTATCGCTCGAAAAGCCGGCAGAAACGGCTTCAAATGATGAGGACGTCATCTACAGCGATGCCCCCGTTGAGCTCGTCCCGGAGATACCGGAGGAAGCTCCCGTTTCTCTCCGGAAAGAGCCGGAGGACGAATCAGATGCCGTAACAGGCGAATTATTGTAATATCCCTGCGCCCGGATGTGAAAAGACGTCCGGGCTTTTCCACATATGCACTATGATACTATTGTAAATATTGACAATTCTTTCCGAAAGTGTTAAAATATGGCTATATTGAACAGGAAGAAAAATATGATCCTGTTCCGAGAGGGGTAATTAATATGAAGAAACTATCAAAGGCGCTTGCGGCTTTGGTCTCGTCGGCTGCGATGACGGTATCGGCAGTCGGCTCGGCACTGCCCGCGGCAACAGCACCGGCTATCACTTCCGCCGCAGTCGATGACTGCAACGACGACTGGCTCCACGCAGAGGGCAGCAAGCTCTACGATATGAACGGCAATCAGGTCTGGATAACAGGCGCTAACTGGTTCGGCTTCAACTGCTCGGAGAACTGCGCTCACGGTCTCTATGCACGCGACATCGACGATATGCTCCAGACCATCGCAGATCACGGCATAAACACTCTCCGTCTGCCTATTTCTTCGGAGCTCATCGTTTCGTGGATGAACGGCAAGCCCAACAAGGTAAGCTCCATACAGGCTTCCTATACGCCTCCGGAGGACATCATCGGCGAGGACGGAAAGGTGACTCCTGCCGGATATTATACGAATATCAACAAGGATTTCGTCGAATCCGACGGCAAGACTGTCAAGAACAGTATGGAGATATTCGACATCATCGTGCAGAAGTGCAAAAAGTACGGCATAAAGGTGTTCATCGACATACACAGCCCTGACGCGAACAACTCCGGTCACAACTATGAGCTGTGGTACGGTCTTGCAGGCGTTTCCACCGATGTATGGATAGATTCACTCACATGGATCGCAAAGAAATATGCGAATGATGATACCCTCATCGGCTATGATCTCAAGAACGAGCCTCACGGCAAGCGCGGCTACACAGGCGACAAGTGCCCGTCCGACATCGCAAAATGGGACGGCTCAACGGACGAGAACAACTGGGCTTATGCGGCAAAGAAGTGCGCAGACTCTATCCTTGCCGTCAATCCGCACGCACTCATTTTCATCGAGGGCGTCGAGCAGTATCCCAAGACCGAAAAGGGCTTCACATACGATACTCCCGATATATGGGACGCTCCTGCCGATAAATCGCCGTGGCACGGTGCATGGTGGGGCGGCAACCTCCGCGGAGTCAAGGATTATCCGGTTGTTCCCGAGAGCGGAACGAGCCAGATAGTATACTCTCCCCACGATTACGGCCCGTCAGTTTACGCGCAGACATGGTTTGACAAGGACTTCACCGAGCAGACTCTCCTCGACGATTACTGGTACGATACATGGGCTTATATCAACGATAAAGACATCGCTCCTCTGCTCATCGGCGAATGGGGCGGTCATATGGACAAGGGCAAGAACCAGAAATGGATGGAGCTCCTGCGCGACTATATGATAAAGAACCACATCAACCACACATTCTGGTGTATCAATCCCAACTCGGGCGATACGGGCGGACTCCTCGACCCGACCTTTATGAACTGGGACGACAACAAGTACGCTCTCTTCGAGAAGTCGCTGTGGCAGACAAGCACTTCCGGCAAATATATCGGTCTCGACCACACTGTTGCTCTCGGCAAGAACGGTCTCTCACTCAACGATTTCTACGGAAACTACGCCGCTTCTGAAGGAAGCAACATCAACGGCGGTACAAAGAGCTCAGGCACACCTGTCCCCGTTGAGACAACAGAACCGCCTGTCGTTACCACTACAACAAGACATACCACTGCAACTACGACCACAACTATCCAGCCCACTACTACGACAACGACTACCGCGCCTGTAACAGCTCCCCAAACGACGACATCAACTACTACAAAGCCCACAACAACAACTACTACTACCACGACTCCCATTACTCCGGCAACCACCACAACTCAGCCTACGCCCGGTCAGGAGACAAAGCCCGCCTCAGATGATCCCAACGGACCCGAAGGTCCTTCTTCTACAGATAGGGATCTCTGCGGCGACGCCAACAACGACAAGAAGGTATCCGTCGCCGACTCGGTAACTATACTCCAGTATATAGCGAATGCGAGCAAGTATAAGCTCCAGGAGCCCGGAAAGACAAATGCTGACTGCTATAACCCGGGCGACGGCGTTACAGCAAGAGATGCTCTCGCGATACAGAAGCTCGATGCAAAGACAATTGCTTCTCTCCCCGAGCTCCCTCCTCCCGGCGAAAAATAATAGTAACTTCAACAGCACCGGAGGGCTCGCCCCCTCGGTGCTGTTGTTTTTGTATCCGTGCATTTGACATATCGCGGCAGATATGCTATAATGATACGAATATACTTGAGAAGTATGTGCAAAAATAATGCTAAAACTTTTATCCAAGGAGCAATTTATGAGGGATATGGATATATATTCGTCACTGTACGACATCGTCGATGAGAATATGACAAATGCCGGTCAGAAGCTTCAGACCTCCAAGGAGCTCGTCATGAGCCTCGCCGCTTCAAAGCCCGGCTCGGTCGACATTCTGAAGCTCTCGCGCGAGCGGAATAACGACACATTCGTGAAAAAGGCGTTCATCTTTATGCTCAACCGCCAGATCGACGGCACAGCTCTCCGCGTGTGGAAGACCCATTACAAGCTTCCGCCGGAGGAATTCCAGCGCCGTGTCATCGCTTCGATAAAGGAATCGGACGAATTCTTCAAGAATCAGGTAAAGATGTATAACAACATCTACTCGGAAAACACTTCATTCGGCGGAAGTCTCGCAGGCATCGGACGCTCTGCCGGGATAACCGTACCCGAGCGAATGATGAAGATATACCGTAAAATGCCGCTGTTTATGAGAAATGCAGCTAAAAAAGTCCTCGGCATAAGGCGATGAAAGGAATCCGTTAAATGAAGATATATATAGACCTCTCTGCTATCGTTCAGGTCGACTTCGTGACAGGCATACAGCGCGTTGTCAGGGAGATAACCGTCAGAATGCTAAAGCACCCCGAGCATGAATTCTACCTGCTCTACTATTCATTCAAGAACAACACCTTCCTCAGGCTCAGCAACGAGCGCTTTCTCGACTATTTCCTGTACGGAAAGGGCGAAAAGGGCGCTATCCTCACGCCCGAAAAGATAGGCTACCGCGATATTCCTCCGGGAGCTGTGTTCTTCGACATCGACAGTATATGGAACTCGCCGCTCAAAAGAAGCACGCTCTTCCCTGTTCTCAAACAAAACGGCGTAAAGATAGTGACACAGATATACGATCTTATCCCCGTCACTGACCCCCAGTTCTGCCACGACAACACCTGTGCGAACTTTATGATATTCGTCGGCGCGAACCTGAAATATGCCGACCTCATCATCACCTCCGCTCAGACTACCGTTGACGTCCTCAACGGGCTCACCGACAGGCTCGGTATCGAGCGCAAAAAAGCAGCAGTTGTAAAGCTTTCGAGCGATTTTGCAAAGAAGAGCCTTTCCGATAAGCAGGTCGACCCCGAGGTCGAAAAGATCGCAGGGAACAGCAAATACATCCTTATGCTCGGCACTATCGAGCCGCGCAAGAACCACGCCCTGCTGATAGATGCACTTGAAAGCGGACTTGCGGACTGCGGAGTAAAGGTCATCTTCGCCGGACGTATCGGCTGGAACGTGAAGGAGCTCCAGAAACGCATAAATACACATCCGCTGTATGGCAAGAAGCTCTTCTTCTTCGAGAGACCGGACGATGTTACGGTCGATTACCTCTACAAGCACGCCTTCGCGGTCGCCTTCCCGACCTTCAACGAGGGCTTCGGACTTCCGATAATCGAAGCGTTCATGCGCGGAACTCCCGTTATCGCTTCTGATATACCCGTTCTCCACGAGGTCGCAGGCGACTATGCCGACTACTTCGACCCACACAGCAAGGAGGACCTCATACGCTGTGTGAAGGAGCTGCTCAACTCTGAGGAGAGATACGCTGCGAAAAAAGCGCGCCTGAAGGAATATGTCCCGTATACGTGGGACGAGGCTGCGGAGGATATGCTGGATGCAGTCGTATCCGTCAGCAGGAATGTGAAAAAAGTCCCTGCTGACCTCAAAGTCAAGCAGCTCGTCTGCCTCACTGCACGAAATGACGATATGCTCGCAACTCTGCCGTTTATCGAGGAGTTTATGCCGTTCATCACGGAAATGGTGCTCTGCTGTCCCGATAAGAACGTCGCGGAGCTGAAGGAGCGCTACCACGGCAGACTTGAACTGAAATTCCTCACTGACAGCCAGATACTGAACGGTGAGCCTCTCCCCGAGGACCACTCCACCCGCAACCTCTTCCTGCGCTGTCTCGCAATGAGAGATCCCGTCATCGACGACGTTTTCATAATGACCGACGACGATTACCGTCCGCTCCGCACGCTCACGATCGACGACTTCATCGAGGACGGCTGCTACAAGGCGTTCTACTGCTATGACCTCAACGAATGGCGCGGAACATACGGCAAGCCCACCTCGTTCGACATCTCTATGCGCAAGACGCGCAAATTCCTCAGGGATAACGGCTATCCGACGATGATGTACTCATCTCACCAGATGCAGATGATAGACAAGCGCATCTTCAATGAGATGACCGCGAAATATCCCGCTCTTCAGACCAGCGGCTGCTGTGAGTGGTCGACCTACTTCAACTACGGTCTCAAGACATATCCCGATATGTTCAAGCCTGTTCCGTATGTGACTATGGGCTGGCCCGGTGCAAGAAGCGACTGGGACGTTTTCGTCCAGCCGACAGAGTTCCTCTTCGAGAACCACTATAAGGCGCTCTATGAGGAAGGCCGCGTTTTCGCAGGCACGCGCGACGATTTCCACGAAAATGTCGCAGAGGAGAATCAGCGCAAGATAATGCTCTTCACAGCCGAGCTGCAGAAGCAGATGGAATCGCGGCAGGTATACAAGGCTTACTGTCAGTCATACTGGCTGCAATACCGCGAAATGCCGTCATTCGCGCTCATCGCCGGCAACGATAACAACGTTGCGATGTGCGCGCCGATGTACTATCAGGCACGCCACAACGGCTGGACCTGTCTGCCGTTCGTTGTAGACAGGAAGATCGTTGATGTCATCGGCTCGAAGAAGATCCTTCTCAGCCATTGGTTCTCCGACGATGCAGGTCACCTCATAACTCCGATCGGAAGGATATATATCGACGTCAAGGACCTCGATTTCCTCCTCCCCGTCAAGAGCCCCGATGTGGCTGAAAGATGTACATTCAATATCCGCATCCTGCTTGAAGATAAAAATATGGCAGCCGATGCAAGCATCCCCACCGACATAACCTGACAGAACGAAAGAATGGAAAGGAAATAACAAAATGCTTCAAGCCGTTAAAAATGGTATCGAAAAGATAAAAAAGCAGCGTTTCCTGTTTGAAGAGCTCGTAAAGCGCGATTTCAAGAAAAAATACAAGCGCACCGTCCTCGGTATGCTGTGGAGCCTTATATCACCGCTTATGCAGCTCCTCGTAATGAGCGTAGTGTTCAAGAGCTTCTTCGGAGCCGGACAGCCGCATTACACCATCTACCTCTTCGCCGGAAACCTCACATACGCCTTCTTCAAGGACTCGACCTACGGCGGTATGAACGCCCTGATGCAGAATGCAGGCATCATCACGAAGATAAACCTGCCGAAGTATATGTTCCTGCTGTCAAAGAACGTTGCGTCGCTGATAAACTTCGGGCTGACGCTCGTGGTGTTCTTCATATTCGTCGCCGTCGACGGGGTGCCGTTCCACGCGCGCTTCCTTATGCTGATATACCCGATAGTCTGCCTCATCATATTCAACATAGGCTGCGGCTTCATTCTTTCGGCGCTGTTCGTCATATTCAAGGACGTGCAGTACCTGTATGACATATTCACGCTTATGCTGATGTACCTCTCTGCGATATTCTACACCACGACAGGCTACAGCGAGAACGTGCAGAAGCTGTTCTACGCGAACCCGATATACGTGTATATCACCTATATCCGCCATATAGTCCTCGACGGCTATATACCGGGACTTGCGACCCACGGGCTCTGCCTGCTGTATGCGGTCCTCACGCTCGGGGTGGGTGCACTGATATACAAGAAATACAACTACAAGTTTATGTACTATATGTAAGGAGCAGAATATGAAAAAGATAGAGCTTAATAACGTTTCTGTCTCCTATATCGTCGGAGATTTCTCAAACAGGGGACTCAAGGACGTCGTGATACAGAAGCTTAAAGGCAAATCGACCGAAAAGGAATTCGTCGCCGTCAAGAACGTCACCTTCGCTATCGAGGAGGGCGAGCTGCTCGGCATCGTCGGTACCAACGGAGCCGGAAAATCCACGCTCTGCAAGGTAATATCCGGCATAATGCGCCCGACTCAGGGCACAATGGCAGTAAGAGGCAGCATCGCCTCGCTGCTCGAGCTCGGAACAGGCTTCGACCCCGAGCTCACCGTAAGGGAGAACACCTTCCTCCGCGGCGCGATGCTCGGCTATACGCGCGACTTTATGAACAAGACCTACCGGAGCATCATCGACTTCGCCGAGCTTCAGGAGTTCGAGGACAGAAAGTTCTCGCATCTCTCCTCAGGTATGAAATCAAGGCTCGCATTCTCTATCGCCTGCCTCGTGAATCCGGAAATACTCATTCTCGACGAGGTGCTCTCAGTCGGTGACGGAGCCTTCCGTCAGAAGAGCGAACAGAAAATGCTCGAAATAATCAAGGGAGGCGCTACGACGCTGCTCGTATCACATTCCCTCGAACAGATACGCCGTATGTCAACGAAGGTGCTGTGGCTCGACAAGGGGCAGCAGATAGCCTTCGGTGAGACCAAGGAAGTCTGCGACAGATACGCGGAGTTCCTCAAGACCAAGTAGGAGCCAGCTATGACTAAATATCAGATCCTTTTGACCCTTTATCACTATCTCGATGAGGAGTTCAGAAAAGACAGCGACCGCTCTGAGGATTTCAGAGACTACCTCGCAAGCGTGAATCCCTATCTTTGGACCGACGGAAAGACCGCCGACCCCGATTACTACGCGGATTTTATGGATATAGCAGACACACTTTTTGAAGCCGATGACTGTACTGCCGAGGAGGGCTATACCTACGCAGGTCAGTACCTCCGCGAGCTCGACCGCCGTGAGCGTGAGGAATACGGCTCCGGTATCGACGAGGTCATCGCGGTGTTCGGCGATTGTACGCTCGAAAGATGGAACGAGATAGCCGCAAAGCTCCGCGAAAACAAGACCACCAAACGCAGATGTGCGTGCTGCGGCTGCTATACGCTCGAGGAGCCCGAGGGCGGATATGAGATTTGTCCCGTCTGCTTCTGGGAGGACGACGCCGTTCAGAACAACGACCCCGAATTCAGCGGCGGCGCAAATAAGGTATGCCTGCGTGAGGCTCAGGAGAATTACGAGAATTTCGGCGCCTGCACCGAGAGCGCTGTCCCCTTCGTCCGCGAGCCCGATGCCGAGGAGATAAGCGGTCTCGTCCGCGATTCTTCCGACGACGAAGAATGATACATAAACAGCCGCCTTTGCGTGACCGCGCCTGTGGCTGCCTGATACGTATTTATTGAGGAAAACCCTTTTGAAAAAGGGTTCTTCCTCAAACTCCTTTCCTAAAACTTTTAGCTCCGTTTTTACGCCAATACACCCCCGGAAACTTATCAGTAAATCCTACTGATTCCGTTCCGGGGGTGTATTG
>JAFXVT010000021.1 GCA_017534835.1 Ruminococcus sp. | reverse complement strand
GTAGTAGTAGTTGTTGTTGTTGTGGGCTTTGCAGTGGATGTAGTGGTGGCAGAAGTCTGCTTTGAAGCAGATGTCGAAGTCGTGGCAGTTGTTGCAGTTGTTGTCGCAGTTGTGGAAGCGGAAGCTGTTGATGCAGTAGTAGTTGTTGTTTCAGCAGGCTGTCCGCCGGAGAGGAATGCCTTCAGCTCCATATCTCCGCCTGTTGAGAGGTAGGAGTAATAGCGCAGGATAGCCGAAGCGTCGTTCGAGTCTATCTTTCCGTTCCCGTCAACGTCGGCAGCTGTTTTGCGTGTGCCGGTGAAGAAGCCGTTGCCGCTTGTTGAGAGGCGTGCATATTCCGAAAGCACCTCCGAAGCGTCAGTCGCATCGACCTTGTGGTCGCCGTTGGTATCGCCGAGCGCGAACTCAACTCCGCCGTCATTAGCCTTTGTGACGAGCCCGGTGTTTGCCCCGAGACCCGTGACAGCCATTGCAAAGGATAGCAGGGCCGCCGTCAGTTTTTTTCTGTTCATGTCAATTCCCTCATCACTATTCTTTTTTATCTGCACATAAGCCTATGTGCCTGAAATCGTATAAAAGAAATTATACTACTAAATTATGAAAAAATCAATAGATTTTGCAAATACAGAACAATATTTCGGAAAATCATACAAAAAAGCACCTGTTATCGACCTCTGCCGACAGCGCTCTTGCAATAAAAAGCGGAGGAAAGCTTCTGCTTTCCTCCGCTGCGGAGTTATGTGCTGCTCGTGCCTGTTCGCTGAACTGAGACCTTTGAGTTCGTCGCGATCCATACATTGTTGTACTTGCACGAGAACTTTGCGTTCCAGCTGAACATATCCGAGGTGATGTTCGCGTTGAGGAGGTCGACATCTGCGATGATGTCCTCAGCCGTTACCTCAGCGAGAACGTCCTCGGGACCGATGACCGTTACCTCGATGCGCGGGCTCTTTATCTCGTACTTGTAATTAGCCGGGTCGGGCTCATTGCTCGTATTTATGCGGCTCTTATCGAGGATGATAGTCTTCTGCGAGAAGTCCTCCTCGTTGAAGGTCACCGTTACCGCCTCAAGGTTGGACATATTCTCATAGTCCGTGCCCTCGAGCCTGTTGCTGAGCTGGAAGGTCTTGCTGAATCCGGGCTTGATGTCGGAGAGCGATACCTTGCCGATGTCAAGTCTGTCGGGTATCTCAGTCTTGCTGTTGTTGCTTGCGAGTATCACAGTATCAGCTGAAAGGCTGAATTTTATGATGCTCGTATCGAAGTTTTCGGGAGCGTCGATTATCGAAACGAACAGCTCGACCTCCTTCTGAGTGCGTACCGGGATCGTGATATTGTAGCTCATATTGCTGAATTTCAGCGATGACTGGTCGATGAGAGCGTTGTCCTCGGTGTAGAGCTGGAGCTCGTCAGAGGGGACAACAATAGTGCTGTCGAGGCTGAGCTCCTTGTTTGAGACAGCGTAGCACTTGGCTATCTTGTCGAGCTGTGAAGCCGGACCTGTTATGCGCACAACTGCCGGGTCACAGGTGATGTCGCTCTGGTCGACCGCCTTGCCCTCGACGACTGATACGTTCGGCACCTGAGCTTCAACGTTGAATTCACGGGTGTCTATCCTGTCGAAAACTACGTTTGCGACCTCGGGCTTGACAGATTTTACCTCGTAGCTTATGTTGCTCGGACCTTTGATCTTGATCGTGAGAGCACGTGTGCCGGGGCTTGAAACTGAATCTGCATCTATGTAGGCTTCGAGGTTCTCATTGTTGAGGTTGCCGACCTGAAGCTTGCTGCCGAGGAGCTCGACTGTCACCTCCTTAACGTCTGAGGAAGTGACCTGAAGTCCGTCGCTTGCGGCTACCGAACCCGAAATATCGACCGAAAGCGGTACGTGTTCGATAGTTTTCTGCGAATCGGGATACTGTGTGAGCGAGATTATCAGCCATACGAAAACGGCGATGATAACGGATAATATCGCGAGGGCGAGATTGCTCTGCATATGCTTCTCGCGGAATTCTTTCAGGAATCTCATTTCTTGTTCCTCCTTTCAAACCAGGAGGAGAGCTTTCTGCGGTGCTCGGAGGAGTCCTCACTTACGGCGAAGAGCTCCTTGTTGAGGAGAGCCCTGAGCTTGTCGCGTGTGAAGTCTCTTTCGAGAACGCCGTTCATCGCAACAGAGATCTGTCCTGTTTCCTCTGAGACCACGATAACGACAGCGTCTGAGTTCTCGCTCATACCTATCGCGGCACGGTGGCGCGAGCCGAGCTTCTTGTTGATAGCTGCGTCGTTCTGCGGCTTCGGCAGGAAGCACGCTGCGGCGAGTATCATACCGTCGCGCATTATCACAGCTCCGTCGTGGAGCGGAGTTTTCGGGTAGAAGATGTTGCCGAATACCTCCTTGCTGGGGGTTGCGTTGAGTATCGTACCTGTTTCTATCTGCTCGCCGAGACGTGTCTGGCGTTCGCACACGATGAGAGCTCCGGTACAGCTTGCCGAGAGCTCGACGCACGAATCGCATATCGCGTCGATGGCGGTCTCCCACTTCTGTTTCACATCACCTGACAGCGAGCCGATACCGAGCAGCGTGACTCCGAATTTTGTGCGTCCGAATTTTTCGAGGGCGCGGCGGAGCTCCGGCTGGAATAGTATTATCATCGCGATAAGACCGATGTCGAGTGCGTGACCGAGGATATATTTCATCACCTTCAGCTCGAAGAAGCTGCTGGCGAAATAGCCTGCTACAAGTAGGAGGATACCCTTTACGAGCTGACCTGCGCGCGTTTCGCGGATGAGCTTCAGGAGCAGATACACTATGTAAGCGAGTACGGCGACGTCAACAATGTCCTTTAGCTCTATAGTGCTTAAAAGGCTGAAAAACGCGTGCTGCATATCGTTGAACGAGGGCATCTATCCACTTCCTTTCCTTGATCCTCTATGTATGTCCCTCCGTCAAGGGTGGAGGGACTTCTCCGGCGGCTGTCATCCCTTTCTGCCGCCGCGGCATACGCTGCCTATCATATATATTGTACCACAAAACGAGATAATTTCAATAGTTTTTTTTCATTATCACTGAATCATCACAAAGTTTTTATTAGCCTTGCAAGTTCCTCGGCATCTTCGGCGCGGCTGAAAAGAGAAGGTGAGAACCTTACAGTGCCGTTTTTCGTGCCGAGCTGGGTATGCGCGAGCGCCGAGCACTGGTATCCCGAGCGCAGACAGTAGCCCTTTTCGGCGAGTGCTGCTGCGGCGTCTCCGGGAGCTATGCCGTCGATGTTGAAGGAGACTATCGGAGCATAGCGTGCCTCCGGCGAGCGGTAGACCGTTATGCGTTCATCTCCGGCAAGCGCGCGGATAAACCGGCGGCATATCATATCCTCGTGGCGGAAGATATTGCCGATACCCGTTTGCTTTACGAAGTCTGTGCCCGCCTTCAGCGACATTATGCCGATGACTCCGACAGTTCCGCTTTCAAGGCTCTCCGGCGTGAGCTCCGGCTGGCGGAGGCTCATCGAATCCGTACCTGTTCCGCCCTGCATTATCGGCAGGATCGGGAATTTTCCGTCCGTTATGAGAAGTCCCGTTCCGGTAATGCCGTATAGCCCCTTGTGACCTGCCGTACACAGGATATTTATCCCGTCCGCGAGCTTCACATCGAGGACTCCGCAAGCCTGTGCGCCGTCCGCAATGAAGCAGATACCGTGCTCGCGGCAGAGCCTGCCTATCTCGCGGTAAGGCATTATCTGTCCCGTGACGTTGCTTGCAAGAGTGCAGACTATCGCCTTTGTATCGTCACGTATAAGACTGCGGAAGCTTTCGAGGGTGCGTCTGCTGTCGGAGAAGACCTCAGCGACCGAGAGCGTTATCTTTCCCTCAGCCGCGAGAGCTGCTGCCGGACGTGCGGCGGAATTGTGCTCCAGACCGCTTATTATCAGATGACCGCCGCCGGACATGATCCCCTGTATCGCCATATTGAGCGCGTGGGTGCAGTTGAGGGCGAATACGGTGTTTTCCGGCTCTGCACCGAAGAATCCGGCTATATCCTCGCGTGCGGAGTAGACTGCCTCAGATGTCGCGGCAGCAAGAGCGTGACCGCCTCTTCCGGCGTTTCCCCCGTATCTGTCCATAGCCTCCATAACGGCAGCCTTTACGCTTTCCGGCTTCGGGTAGGTGGTCGCGGCGTTGTCGAAATTTATTATCATGGTGAGCTGCCGGTCTCTCTCAGGATGAACGGTATGCCGTATCTGTCGAGTATCGCGGCTGCCGCGCGGCAGCCGGTATGAACGTGCAGAACAGTTCCGCAGCCTGTACTGCGCCTTTTCACCTCGGACTGCACGCCCTTTGAGCGCAGCAGCCTTTCAGCCTTCTGAGCGTAGGTGTATGAGGGCATTTCAAGAATACACTTGTTCATATCATCACCCCTGACGTGAGGCAGCGCTGCCGGTGTTGCGGTACACTTCATAATATGCCGACCGCAGGGGACAGGTGACACGAATGCAGCAGATATGGGGCATAATAAACAAAAATGCACCTTTTCATTCGAAATAATTGACAAATGAGAGCCTGCGTGATATAATGGAGTATAAGTATATTGACCGCCCTTTGTGACGGTGAAATAAAGATACCTTCAAAGGAGGAATTACAAATGAAGATGAAAAGATTACTCGCTTCCGCAATGTCGGCTGTATGCGTTCTGGGCACTGGCGCTCTTCCGGCTGCAAATGTCATGACATCTAACGCTGCTGACCCGTGGCTCGATGTCACGCTCCAATCTGACAAGCGGACTGTGAAGCCCGGCGAATCCTTTGACGTTGTGGTAAGGGTCGCCAACGTTTGCGGTCAGGACATTGATCTCGGCGGTATGCAGTTCAAGGTCAACATACCGGCAAACAAGGATCTCCAGCTCACAGGCATTACTACGACCGACGGGCGCGGCTCATGCGGAAATCCCGATACGGGTGAGACGATAGTTTCTTTCACAGACTCCTCTTATGTCAGCGGCAGGACGCTTGCGGCAGGTACAGACCTAATTGCGGCAACCTATTCATTCAAGGTGCCTGATAATGCCCAAAACGGCACTTCATACGATCTCAGCGGCGACTGGGGCTTTTCATATGCCTGTGACAAGGACGGCAACGAGGTCACCCTTGAGCTTGCGTTTGCTAATGCTATGGTAAATGTCGGCGGCGGTGTCGCTCCCGAAAACAAGAATATGGCCTTCGAGGTCTTTCCCTCCACTGTTTCAGCAGCCCCCGGTGAGGAGTTCGAGGTCACCATAAAGGCAGGCGGAGCTGACATTGCCGAGATGACAGGCTTCCAGATGAGACTGAATATGCCTGAGGGTATTGAATGCATGGGCTTCAACTGCGGTCCTACAAAGGGCGGCGCAGAGATAATACCGAACCGCGAAACTGCTGAGCTCGCTTCTGCAAAGCAGGACGGCTCGTCACTCGGCGTATTGCAGGGCGATACTATCGCTTCTATTACCTTCAAGGTTCCCGAGAATTACCTGCCCGGCGTATATTCGTTCAGCATTGCTGATGCATGGGTCTCTGACAGAGACGGCGCTGAATTAGTTCCCCAGACCTCATCTTCATACAAGCTCAATGTTACCGGCTCTAAGGCCGGCAAGCTCGGCGATGCCAACCTTGACGGAGCTGTTGACGCCAAGGACGCTTCAAAGGTGCT
Organism: Ruminococcus sp.; assembly: GCA_017534835.1. Classification (GTDB taxonomy): domain Bacteria; phylum Bacillota; class Clostridia; order Oscillospirales; family Ruminococcaceae; genus Ruminococcus. The sequence continues at coordinate 21,855 of JAFXVT010000021.1, read as the reverse complement.
CGTTGAATATTCGCTTCTTTCAACAGGAAAGCCCGAGACCTTCAATGAGCAGCAGAAGCTCAACGGCGATGTGAACTTCGACGGAAAGATAGACTCAAAGGACGCTTCAAGGATACTCGCGTACTACAGCTATCTCTCAACAGGCGGAGAAATGATAATGGAAGACTGGGTAAAGGAAAACTGACCCCATACAGACCGCTGTCAGCAATGACGGCGGTCTTTTTTTGTCAGCCGACCTGCGAAATAAATGTTTGCGCGTATTGACTTTATGGCTGGAATGTTATATAATAATAATGTATAATCTGCCGCACGCCGGAGATAATATCCGCATAGACTATTATCGGAGCGTGTTGTATGGAAAATGAAAAATTATCGCCCTCCGCCGCTGATGACGGAGGTCAGAATACCAAGCATCTTATCCACTGCCTGACCATTATCGGGCAGATCGAGGGACACTATGTCCTCGCCGAGCAGAACAAGACCACGCGCTATGAGCATATCATTCCGGCACTTGTTGCTGTTGAGCAGGACAGGAGCGTTGAGGGGCTTATGATAATCCTCAACACAGTCGGCGGAGACGTCGAAGCCGGGCTCGCTATCGCCGAGCTCATCGCAGGAATGAAAACGCCCACTGTTTCGCTTGTCGTCGGGGGAGGGCACTCTATCGGAGTACCGCTCGCAGTGAGTGCGAAGAGGTCGTTCATCGTGCCGTCGGCTTCGATGACTATCCACCCCGTCAGAATGAACGGCACAGTGCTCGGAGTTCCGCAGACCCTCGCTTATTTCGACAAGATGCAGGACAGGATAGTCGATTTCGTCACGCGCAACAGCCGCATTCCCGAGGCTGAGCTCCGCCGTCTTATGATGAACACGGAGGAGCTCGTGCTCGATGTCGGCTCGGTCGTCGAGGGCGAAAGAGCGGTCTCGCTCGGACTTATCGACAGGCTCGGAAGTCTCGGTGACGCTATGGACAGCCTTTACGAAATGATAGAGAATACGGACGGACGATACAGATAAAGTCTGCCTTTTCGGAACAAAACGGAGGATAGCAATGCCAGCATCAAAAAAGAAGAAAAAACCTATGGGCTCGGAGTTCCGCGATGAGGGGGCCGCGTCCGGAGGCAAGCTCGAAAAGAAAAAGACGGGCGGCGGTACGCCGCCTGCTGACAGCGAAAGCAGCCGCGTATGGTCGGTGATACTGTTCGCAACGGGAGTTCTCATAGCTCTTATGACCTTTATCCCGGGAACAGCCGGCTGGCACGGCGTACATACATTTATGCTGGGACTTTTCGGTATCTCAGCGTTCCTCGTGCCAGTGGTGCTGATATATACCTCAGTACTCATCGGGCTCGAGAAGAGCCGCGACAACGTCGCAGGAAAGGCGCTGCTCGGTATCGTAATGACGATGCTCATATGCACGGCGATACAGGTGTTCATGGTCGGTGAGATACCCGGTCACACCTTCGGCGAGAACATCATCCGCGTATACAAGGACGGCACCGAACTGCGCGGCGGCGGACTTGCCGGACTTCCCATATCCGGCATACTGCTCGCGGTGATGGGCAAGCTCGGCGCACGCATACTCACGGTCATTCTCTTCTTTGTGATAGCTCTTCTGCTCACAAACAAGAGCCTTATCGAATTCCTGAAAATGCTCGCTTCACCGTTCGTACTGCTCGGCAAGCTCTTCACAGGCGCTTACTACGACGATGAAGAGGACGAAGAGCCGGAGGCTGAGGAGCCTGCAAGGATAAAAATGCCCGTGAAGGCAAAGAAGCTCCCCGAGCCGAAAAATGCTCCTGAGCCGGTCATAAGCACAGAAGCTCAGCCCGTGCCCGTCCAGCCGGCGCCTGCACCGAAGCCGGAAACTCCCGAGGAGGCTGCAAAGCGTGCCGAGGCTGATGAATTCAGTATGTTCTTCGATATACCGCTCCCGGACGAGAGTGCTCCGGCACCGGTGCAGGAGTCAGCTCCGCCGGTACAGCCTGCTGCTCCGGCTGAAAAGTCCGACCCGGACGGAAGCGAGATAGACATAGACATAGACCTCGAAAACCTTATCACGAAGGCTGCCGAGGAAAAAGCCAAGCGTGACGGCGAGGTCACGGAGGAGGCAGAGGAAGAGGAGGAGCCCGTTCAGCAGCAGCTGTATATCCTCCCCGGACTTGACCTGCTCGCTCTGCCGGAGGTGCGCTCGAATACGGCTGAAGCAGCTGCTGAGATGCGCGAAAAGGCGGACAACATCGTCAACACGCTCAAGAGCTTCGGCATCGACGTAAAGATACGCAACATCTACCGCGGTCCCTCTATCACCCGTTACGAGATACAGCCGGGCGCAGGCGTCAGAGTCTCGAAGATAAAGGGACTTGAGGACGACATCTGCCTCAGCCTTGCAGCGCAGGGCGTCCGTATCGAGGCTCCGATACCGGGCAAGGCTGCCGTCGGTATCGAGGTGCCGAACGTCAACAAGGACACTGTAACGCTGCGTGAGATACTCTCCTCGCCGGAATTCCGCAATTCACAGAGCAAGCTCTCATTCGCGGTCGGCAAGGACATAACCGGCAATGCCATTGTCGGCGACATCGTGAAGATGCCCCACGTCATAATCGCAGGTACTACCGGTTCGGGTAAATCGGTCTGCACGCGCTCGATAATAATGAGTATCCTCTACAACGCGAAGCCGGACGAGGTAAAGCTCATACTCATAGACCCGAAAATGGTCGAATTCAAAGTGTTTGAGGGCATACCGCACCTGCTCATACCCATCATCACTCAGGCTGAAAAGGCTGCCGGTGCTCTCAACTGGGCAGTGCTCGAGATGATGAGGAGATACAACATCTTCTCTGAGGTCGGCGCAAACGATCTGAAGTCCTACAACGAGCTTGCAGAGGACGACGAGGAGCTCTCATTCATGCCGCAGATAGTGGTATTCGTGGACGAGCTCGCAGACCTTATGCTCGTTGCCGGAAAAGAGGTCGAGGACTACATCTGCCGTCTCGCACAGATGGGACGTGCGGCAGGTATGCACCTTGTCGTAGCTACACAGCGTCCTACAACGGACGTCATCACAGGTCTTATCAAGGCGAATATCCCGAGCCGTATCGCGCTCTCGGTTATGTCGCAGGTCGATTCGCGCACGATCATAGATATGGCGGGCGCGGACAAGCTCCTCGGCAACGGTGATATGCTCTATATGCCGATAGGAAGCGGCAAACCGATACGTGTTCAGGGCTGCTTCGCTTCGCCGAAGGATATACACGAGACCCTCAGCTTCATTCGCGCACAGATGTCCGAGGAGTACGACAGCAACATCATCGAGGCTGTCGAGAACTACGTTCCCCAGACCGGAAAGGGCGACAAGAGCGGCTCTACCGACAGCGGATTTGAAGTCGGGAGCGACGAGGATTACATCGTAAGAGCGACAGAGGTCGCAGTAAACAACGGACAGCTCTCAACGACGATGCTCCAGAAGAAGCTGAAGCTTGGATATGCGAGAGCGTCACGTATAATCGACGAGCTTGAGGACAGGGGCATTATCGGTCCCAGCGAGGGCTCGAAGCCGAGAAAGGTACTTATGTCGAAAATGCAGTTCGATGAATGGAAGCTCAGATTGCAGGAGGGGTGATACTATGCTGCTGGTCATTTTCTGCGGCATAGCTGCACTGTTTGCGGCTATAGCGGCGTTCAGCGCGTACAATAAGCGTAAATTCTACCGTGAGCACACACAAAAGATGTCTGCGAAGGTCACGTCGCACAGAAGCGTTCAGCTGATGGGCGATAAGGCTTATGAGCTGATCGTGCTTGCAGACAACTGCTTCACCTACAAGATAACTACCACCTGCCGCGCTGCGAAGAAGCTCGTTGCCGGCAAGAATGTGGACATACTTGTGCCTGACCGCGCTGAGCCGGACACAGGCGACCTGATAATGGAGGACCTCCAGAATAAGGAGGCGATGGGCATTCTCCGCCCTGATGAGGTCGAGACCCTTGCGCTCCTGCGCGAGCTTGCAGAGGTGACGAGCCGTATGGGAAGCATATCCGTCCCGAAGGAAAAGCGCGTGATGCTGTGTCAGGAGTGCGTTTCCTCATTCGATTTCTGGCGGAATGCTGCCATTGCTGCCGTGTTTATGATGTTCAACGTGGTGATACTCCTCACTATGATATTTGAGAACAGGTTCGAGTTCTGAGCTCCTGCCTGAAACACCGGAACGGAGGTCGGGATATGGAGCTGTATGAAGCAATAAACAGAAGGAGCAGCGTCCGCGAGTTCACGGACGAGGCTATACCGGAGGAGACTGTAAAAAGGATCATCGGGGCAGCTTACAAGGCTCCGACAAATGACCATTTCAGGGACTGGCATTTCATAGTTGTGACCGACAAGGCGGTAATGAGAGAGGTGCTGGACGGCGTTCCCAAAAACCTGACTGTGAAGGACGTCGATAAAATGACGTTCATATCCGACCCTGTCCAGAAAGGTGCATATCAGTTCGCCGTTCCGAAGCAGTACAGTATGCTTATGGACGCGGCAGCGGTCATAATACCGCTTATGAAGAAAAAGGTCGATGTGCTCCACCCTGCCGGGCTCTCTCACCTGAATTGCTTCGCTTCGGTCTGGTGCAGCATCGAGAATCTGTGGCTCGCTGCAACGGCAGAGGGATACGGCTGCAACCTGAGGATACCTATGGACGGCGAAGAGGAGCAGGCAAGGAGAGCAACAGGCTTTCCGGACGAATATATGATACCCTGCTTCATCGGGATAGGCAGACCTGCTGACGGGGCTGTCCGCACGAAGCAGCTCGTCGCCGATATGGAAAAACAGCTGCATTGGCAGAGATTCTGAGAGCACGGGATGTTCTCGGAAATGGTACTCAATATGACAGAAAGGCGGTGATACCTTGTACGAAGGCTTCTTACCAACAACGAAAAAAGAAATGGACGAGCTCGGCATAGAGCAGTTCGATTTCATATATATCACCGGCGATGCCTATGTTGACCACCCGAGCTTCGGTGCGGCTATAATCACAAGGCTGATAGAGGCTCTCGGCTACACTGTCGGCATCATTGCACAGCCGGACTGGCATACCGACAGGGACTTCCGCAGATTCGGAGCCCCGAGGTATGCCTTCCTTGTGACCTCGGGAAATATAGATTCCATGGTCGCGCACTATACCGCCGCAAAGCGCAGGCGCTCAGATGATGCCTACAGTCCCGGCGGAGCTGCCGGGAAGCGTCCCGACCGCGCTGTGATAGTTTACTGTCAGAAGCTGCGCGAATACTTCGGCGATATTCCGATAGCGATAGGCGGACTTGAAGCCTCTCTCAGGCGCTTCGCCCACTATGACTACTGGGACGATGACGTGCGTCCGTCCATTCTTGCGGACAGCGGGGCTGACCTGCTGATGTACGGTATGGGCGAGCATCAGATACGCGAGGTCTGTACACGTCTCGCAGCAGGGGAGAGCATACACGATATACACGATGTCCGCGGTACGTGCTATATGACCGAGCCCGTGAACACTCCGCTCGGAGCGGCACAGTGTCCGTCCTTCGAGCAGGTGCGCGATAACAAGGTCGAATACGCGAAGGCGGTAAAGATACAGTACGACTGGCAGGACGAGGTCTACGGAAAGACGATCATCCAGCGCCACGGGAATATGATGTTCGTGCAGAATCCGCCTGCCTTCAGTCTCACGACCGAGGAGCTCGATTACATATACAGCCTGCCCTATACAAGGGCGGTACACCCCTCATACGAAGCACAGGGCGGAGTTCCCGGCATCGAGGAGGTACGCTTCTCTATAACCCACAACCGCGGCTGCTTCGGATACTGCAATTTCTGCTCGATAGCCCTTCATCAGGGGCGCAGAGTTACCGTCAGAAGCGAGGAGTCTGTCCTCGCTGAGGCGGAGCGTATCACGAAAATGCCGGATTTCAAGGGATATATCCACGATGTAGGAGGTCCGACAGCGAATTTCCGCCACACCTCCTGCGAAAAGCAGCTCAGCAAGGGGCTGTGCATGGGCAGGAAATGTCTCGCCCCGACACCGTGTCCGGCGCTCAAAGCCGACCACACCGAATACCTTGCGATGCTGAGAAAGATACGCAAGGTCAAGGGCGTCAAGCGTGTCTTCATACGCTCGGGCATACGCTATGACTACCTTATGCAGGACAAGAACGACGAATTTATGCGCGAGCTGATAAAGCACCACGTAAGCGGTCAGCTCAAGGTCGCGCCGGAGCACTGTTCGGCTGTTGTTCTCGATAAAATGGGAAAGCCGCATATCGAGGCGTACAAGGCGTTCCAGAAGCGATTCTACGAAATAACGAAGGGAATGGGCAAGGAGCAGTACCTCGTCCCGTATCTTATGTCATCTCACCCGGGGAGCACGCTCAGTGAAGCCATTGAGCTCGCGCTCTTCCTCCGGGACAATCATATCCGTCCCGAGCAGGTGCAGGACTTCTATCCGACGCCCGGAACTATCTCTACAGCGATGTTCTATACCGAGCTCGACCCGTATACGATGGAGAAGGTCTACGTTCCGAAAACTCCGAAGGAAAAGGCTATGCAGCGCGCGCTGCTGCAATATTTCCGTCCGCAGAACAGGGAGATAGTGCTCGAGGCACTGAAAAGGGCAGGACGCTATGACCTCATCGGCTCGTCGCCGAAATGCCTTGTCGAGGACATACCGGCGAAGGGCGGTGACAGGAATTGGCAGAAAAAAGACGCCGGACGAAGGAACTCTCAGCAGAGCAGGAAAGCCTCCTCGGCGACCTCCGCCGGCAGACAGAAGAACGGCACAGGAAAAAGAAAAGGCACGAAAAAGCACGGCTGATATTCTTCCTTGCTGCCGTTGTGATAAGCATGGCGGTGGTGCTCTATCCGAAAAAGCCGGTCTATCCGGCGGAGGGCGAGCTGAAGGTACACTTCATCGACGTCGGACAGGGCGACTGCATTTACGTTGCAGCGAGCGGCGGCAATATGCTCATCGACTGCGGCGAGAAGTCCGAGACGCCGAAGGTCATATACTACCTGAAAAATATGGGCGTGAAACGGCTCGATCACGTCATCGCAACTCACCCTCATTCCGACCATATGGGCGGAATGGATATGATAATAAGCTCGTTCGATATAGGCGAGTTCATCATCCCTCATCTCGATGACGAGGATATACCGACCGCCTCGTACTTCGTACACTTCCTCGATGCTGCCGAAAAGTATGGCGTTAAGCTGACCGAGGCTGCTGCCGGGAGCAAATTTGCCGTCGGTGATGCACAGTGTGAGATAGTCGCGCCGAACAGCAGAAAATACAAGGAGCCGAACAATTACTCTGTTGCGGTGATGCTTCGGCACAGAAGTGAGAGCTTCATCTTCACCGGTGATGCAGAGGGCGTTTCCGAGCGCGAGATGATAGCTTCGGGACGTATCGGGAAGGCGAGCGTCCTCAAGGCAGGGCATCACGGAAGCGACACCTCCACGAGCGAGGACTTCCTCAGAGCGGTATGCCCTGATGCGGCAGTTATATCGTGCGGAGCAGGAAATCCCTACGGGCACCCGAATGACATCACGATAGAGCGGCTTTCGCAATACACTGACAATATCTTCCGCACCGACCTGTGCGGTACTATAGTTATCACGTCGGACGGCAGCGGTCTGAGCGTCACGACGGAAAGGAGAAGCAGATGATTATCGACAGATTTGAGGGCGATTACGCCGTTATGGAAACTGAAGAGGGAATGCTGAATATCCACCGCGCACATCTTCCGAGCTCTGCGCGCGAGGGCGATGTCGTGAACTACAGCAACGGCGGTTATTCCGTCGACCGTGAAGCGACCGAGGACCTGCGCAGCGCTGTCCGCGACAAGCTGCACAAGCTGCTGACGGGCGAGAATGACTGATACTATTATAATAGGCGGCGGAGCTGCCGGATGTATGGCTGCTGTTCAGGCGGCAAGGTTCGGCAAGTCTGTGCTGCTTTTCGAGAAAAATGAAAATATCGGAAGGAAGCTCCGCATCACGGGAAAGGGACGCTGCAACGTCACGAACGATTCCCCGGCTGAGGAGCACCTTCGCAATATCCCCGTGAATCCGCGTTTTATGTACAGCGCATTCTCAATGTTCGGGGCGGAGGAGACGAAGAGCTTCTTCGAGGAGCTCGGTGTTCCGCTCAAGACCGAGCGCGGTAACCGCGTTTTCCCCGTGAGCGATAATGCCGAGGACATCGTCGCCGCATTCGGACGCGAGCTGAAACGGCTCGGAGTGAAGATAATACACAGGCGCGTGAGCTCCCTGATTATCGAGGACGGAGCGTGCGCAGGAGTGAAGGCAGGCGGCGAGGAGTTCCGCAGCGGAAGCGTCCTCATCGCGTGCGGCGGAAAGTCGTATCCGAACACCGGTTCGACCGGCGACGGCTACACTCTCGCCGAGAGTGCAGGGCATACCGTGACCGAGCTCAAGCCGAGTCTTGTTCCGCTCGTTTCGTCCGATAAATACTGTGCGGAGATGATGGGACTGTCCCTCCGCAACGTCACGCTCTCGCTGTACGACGGCGACAAGCGTATCTTCTCGGAGCTCGGCGAAATGCTGTTCACCCACTTCGGTGTGAGCGGTCCGCTCGTGCTGAGCGCGAGCAGCCATATACGCGATATGGAGCCGGGAAGATACAGGCTCGTCATCGACCTGAAGCCGGGACTGACACCCGAGCAGCTCGATGCGCGGATACAGCGTGACTTCGCAGAGAATCTCAACCGCGACTTCATCAACGGCATAAGGAAGCTCCTTCCGGCTAAGCTGATACCCGTTATCGTGCGGCTTTCCGGGATAGCTCCCGAGCAGAAGGTCAACGGTATCACGAGGGAGCAGCGCCGCAGGCTCGGTGAGCTGATAAAGGCTTTCCCCGTGAGGATCTCGGGATTCCGCCCTATAGACGAGGCTATCGTCACGAGCGGCGGCGTTTCTGTGAAGGAGATAGACCCGAGGACGATGGAGTCGAAGCTCTGTCCGGGACTATACTTCGCAGGCGAGGTCATCGACGTCGACGCCTACACCGGCGGCTTCAACCTTCAGATAGCGTTCTCGACCGCATATGCGGCGGCGATATGCCTGTGAAAAGCTATGAAAAGAGAGCTATGGCAGCGGATATTCCGCTATATATTTGAATTTATGGCAGCCGGTCTCGCCGGCTGGATATACGAGGTGGTCACGGTATATATACTGTTTGACCGATTTGAGAACCGCGGTATACTGCACCTTCCGATCGTGCCGATATACGCCGTGGGAGCGTTCATACTGCTCGCACTTCTCGGTGAGCGCGACCGGAATCCGGTGTTCGTGTTCTTATTCTCGGCAGTGGTGACCACCGCATTCGAGCTCGGCTCGTCCTATCTGCTCGAGTTCATATTCCACAAGCATTTCTGGACATACCGCGGCTGGTGGGGTTCGATACAGGACCGCGCGAGCCTTATCTCGAGCGCCATTTTCGGCGCACTTGCAGTCGGTTACTTCTTTTGGCTGCACCCACTGTCCGGCAAGCTCTGCGACAAGCTCCCGAAGGCTGTATGTATCGGCTTTTCGGTGCTCGCGGCAGGAGCAGTCACGGCGGACCTTGCAGTTTCCGTATGGGGACTGCTTCAGGCGAAACAATAAAGCAATATCATTATAAATGGAGGAACTGCAATGAAAACTATCAACATCGCTATCGACGGACCTGCCGGCGCAGGCAAGAGCACTATCGCAAAAATGGTATCAGCCAGACTCGGCTATATCTACGTAGACACAGGTGCTCTCTACCGCACGGTAGCTCTCTATATCACCGAGAATAATATCGCCGACGAGGACATCGAGAAGTCGCTCGCCGATGCAGATGTATCGCTCCGTTTCGTGGACGGCGCACAGCGCGTTTTTCTCGGGGACAGGGACGTTTCCGAACTCATACGCACACCTGCTATCTCAATGGCGGCTTCGCGCACATCGGCTATCCCTGCTGTAAGAGCTTACCTCTTCGAGACTCAGCAGAAGATAGCGCGTGAGAACAACATCATCATGGACGGCAGAGACATCGGAACAGTCGTGCTCCCGAACGCAGATGTGAAGATATTCCTCACAGCTTCGGCTGAGGAGCGTGCCAACCGCCGCTACAAGGAGCTTGCCGAGAAGCCCGATTGTCCGCCTTATGAGGAGATACTCAAGGACATCATACAGCGCGACTATCAGGATATGCACCGTGAGATAGCTCCGCTCAGACAGGCAGAGGACGCTGTTCTCGTCGATACTACCAAGCTCAGCCTTGAGGAGTCCGCAGAGGCTATCATCAGGGTCATCGAGAGCAAGACAGGCTGATGAACGTCACATACAGAAGAGCTGTTCCTGCCGATATACCGGCGATAGAGCAGCTGTTTGCCGAGATGCTCGCGAGCGTCGGCGATAAGGGGTGCGGCGGCTATGAGAACGGATATCTCGATAAATTCTTCGGCGGCGGAGATGTTATCTATGTCGCAGTTTCGGACGGAGATGTAGTCGGCTACGTCTCGGTCGAGCTGTATCCTGACTTTGTATACCTCGACGACCTCTCGGTCACGGAGAGGTTCCGCGGAAAGGGCATCGGCACAAAGCTGATAAAATTTGCCGAGCGGTATGCGGCTGACAGCAATGTACCTATGACGTCTCTGCACGTTGAGCGCTCAAATACAGCGGCGAGGTATCTGTATCAGCGGCTCGGCTATGCGGTCTCCGGCGAGGAGGACGAACGCTTCAGAATGACAAAACACATCAGAAAGGGATAAACAGATGTATTATATCGCTAAATTTTTCGTGCGGCTGTTTTTTCGCATAATTTTTAACCTGCACTACGAGGGGCGCGATAATATACCGCGCGGCGAGACCGTCATCTATGCTTCTAACCACCGCTCGAACGCCGACCCTCCGCTCCTCGGAGGAGGCGCGGTCGGAAAACATGCCTTTATGGCGAAGGAGGAGCTCTTTCAGAAAAAGCTCTTCGCGTGGCTTATACGCACTCTCGGAGCTTTTCCTGTCTCGCGCGGAAAGGGTGATATGACGGTCATCGAGACCGCGATAGACCGCCTTCATAACGGCAGGAGCCTTATGATATTCCCCGAGGGCACACGCTCAAAGGACGGCAAGGTCGGACGCGGACATTCCGGCGCTGCGCTCATTGCGGCAAAGGCTGACAGAAGGATAGTCCCTGTCGGTATCGTTTTCGGCGAGAAGCTGAAATTCCGCACAAGGGTAACTGTTAAATTCGGCAAGCCCATCGACCCGAAGGAGTACGTTGAGCCCGCCGACGAGCCGAACCCGCGTCAGCTCGTAAAGCTGAAGAACCGTTATATGGCGGATATAAAGGAACTTGCAGAGGGCGCTGCAAAGCCCGCCGATAAGGAGGAAAAGGACAATGCGTGAGGTAACAGTCGCTAAATCAGCAGGCTTCTGCTTCGGAGTAGACAGAGCTGTGAAAATGGTCTACAGCGAGCTCGGCAAGGATTCAAAGGTAGCAACTCTCGGACCGATAATCCACAATCAGGATGTTGTGAACGATATGAAGTCGAAGGGTGCGAGAGTGATCGAATCCGTTGATGAGCTTGAGCCGGACGAGACTGTCGTTATCCGCTCGCACGGCGTCGGAAGGGAGGTCTATGAGCAGATCGCCGCAAAGGGCAACCGTATGCTCGATGCCACCTGTCCGTTCGTTTCAAAGATACACCGTATCGTTGCCGAGAAGACAAAGGAAGGCTATATCATCCTCATTGCCGGCGATGTCAATCACCCGGAGGTGCAGGGGATAATAGGTCATTGTGACCAAAATTATTACGTATTTAAGGACAATTTTGAACTAAAAGACCTTTTTGAAAAAAACAACAATTTTTTGAAAAAAAAGCTTGCATTTGTGGCGCAAACAACGTATAATATAGTAGTATGGGAAGAGTGTTTAAAGGTGATCCCAAAGAATGATCCCGATATTGTTATATTCGATACCATCTGCAATGCCACCGATACAAGACAGTCAGACGCGGCTGAACTTGCAAAGAATTCTGACGTTATGATAGTTGTCGGAGGCCGCCATAGCTCGAATACCGTGAAACTGTTTGAGGTGTGCAGCAGGTACTGCAAGGCGTATCACATAGAAAATTCGGACGAGCTTTCATCTTTGAAGCTGCCCTGTGCCGGAAGGATAGGCATAACTGCCGGAGCTTCCACACCGGCATATATAATCAAGGAGGTACAAACCACTATGACAGAGAATGTTAATCTCACAGCAAATCCGGATGAGGAGATCGATTTCGCTCAGGCACTCGACGAATCATTCAAAAAAATACATACAGGAGAGAAAGTTAAGGGCATCGTTGTCAGTGTAAGCAATGCTGAGATCACTGTAGACCTCGGTACAAAGCACACAGGCTATGTCAAGCTTGAGGATCTTACAGACGATCCTACAAAGAAGCCCGAGGACATCGTTTCGGTCGGCGATGAGATCGAGCTCATCGTTGTGAAGGTAAACGACGCTGAGGGTACTGCTGCTCTTTCCAAGAGAAAGGTAGACGAGCAGGCTGGCTATGACACCATCGTCAAGGCTAAGGAAGAGGGCACAGTTCTCGAGGGCACTGTTTCACGTGTTGTAAACAAGGGCGTTATCGTGAACTACCTCGGTGTAAGAGTATTCATCCCCGCTTCACAGACTGGTCTTCCCAGAGGTGCTGAGCTCGAGCAGCTCAACAAGCAGAAGGTACAGTTCAAGATCAAGGAAGTTGAAGAGGGCGGCAAGAAGAGAGCAGTCGGCTCTATCAAGGACGTTGACAGCGCTAAGAGAGAAGAGGCAAGAGCTAAGTTCTGGGAGTCTGCTGAGGTCGGTCAGACATTCGTAGGCAAGGTAAAGTCCCTCACAAGCTTCGGTGCATTCGTTGACCTCGGCGGCATCGACGGTATGGTACATATCTCCGAGCTCTCATGGAAGCGCATCAAGCACCCGAGCGAGGTAGTGAACGTTGGCGATACTATCGAGGTATACATCAAGGATCTCAACCAGGAAGAGAACAGGATCTCTCTCGGCTTCAAGAAGGCTGAGGACAATCCGTGGGAGATCTTCTGCTCGCAGTATAAGGTAGGCGATGTAGTTAAGGCTACTATCGTTTCTATCACAAGCTTCGGCGCTTTCGCACAGATCATCGACGGCGTTGACGGTCTTATCCACATCTCTCAGATCGCTGACAAGAAGGTCGAGAACGTTAAGGATATCCTCACTGTAGGCGACGTTGTTGATGTCAAGATCATCGACATCGACACAGAGGCTAAGAGGATCAGCATCTCTATCCGCGCTCTTCTTGAGGACGCAGCCGACGAAGAGGCTGAGACAGCTGCTGAGGACGACGCTGAATGATCATTCAGTATAATATCAAGGCTGTACCGTACAGGTGCAGCCTTTTCTTTTAAGAAGGAGGGACAGATATGGACGGAAAATTCTGTATCGAATGCGGCAGGAAGCTTGATATGAATGCGCGTTTCTGCCCGACCTGCGGCCGTCCGCAGCCGGAAATACAGATACCGGCAGAGATAATAAAGCCCGAGGCTGCGCCTGTCACTGCGGACAACGCAGCTGAGAAGGTGACAGCAGCCGTGCCGGAGAGTACGGCGGCAAGTGCAGCAGAAACGGAGAATGAAACTGAGCCGGAAAAGAGCTCCGGACCGGAGAGCGCTCCCGAGACCGCGGCAGCCCCGCCTCCTCCGCCTCCGCCGTCTCCGTTTACGCAGCCGTTCCCACAGCCGGAAAATACGGTCAATGACGTATCTGCTCCGGAGCAGAAGAAGGGCGGTATGGCTGGTGCGTATATCCTGCTCATTGTGGCAGCCCTGCTCATAGTTGCGCTTTTTGTGTGGGCGGTGTTTGCGATGAACAAGTTCAGCATGACACATAAGACAAAATCGAGCTCGTCACGCAGTATCTCCGTTGTCAAGCCGGGCGAGCCGGATATAAGCGAATACAGCGGTGTCGGCGGAAAAGGCAGCTCCTCCGGTCACAGCGGCAGAAAGGAGACCTCCGACAAGGAAGGAGGTTATTCCGGAGTAGGCGGAAAGTCCGGAGTTTCGTATGAGGCTGACGATTATACAGCCGGACGCGACATCCCTGCCGGTGAATATCTCGTTGTTGCCGATACCGAGAACTTCGGATACGAGGAAGAGGAGTATATCCCGTCGTTCTATCTCGGTGTATACGAAGACCCGAATGAGGAACACAAGGTCCACACCGGCTGGTTCCAGTGCTCGACATACGTGAAGGTGAACGAGGGGGAGGATATCCACTTCTCCTGGGCGACCGCATATCCTGCCGACAGCACCGCTGTGAAGAATGACCCGTTTGAGCGCGCAGGTATGTTCCTCGTCGGAAAAGATGTCGAGCCCGGTGAATATGAGATAGAATCTCTGACGGATCAGGGATACGAAAGCTATGCCGTTTTTGACAGCATAGACGATGTTATGGCAGACGACGGCTTCAGCAGCCGGGAATATCCCTACGGCGAGGCGGATAAGCTCACTCTCAGAGAGGGACAGTATGTTCAGCTTGAATGGTGCAGGCTGAAGAAATGAAAATGTATAGCATACGGCTTTACGGAGCTGTATGCTATTTTTTTCTTGACAAACAGATGAAAGTATTGTATATTTAAAGTGTATAGGTGCGAGCTATGCTCCGCCAAAAATACTGAGAGGGGTTAATCTAAAATGAAAATGAAAAAGGTTATGGCTGCATTCTCGGCTATGGCAATGTCGGCAACTATGCTGACTTCGCTCCCTGCCGCCAATGCCGCCGACAGCAAGTACAATTATGCTGAAGCTCTTCAGAAGTCGATGTTCTTCTATGAGGTACAGCAGGCAGGCAAGCTTCCCGATTGGAACTATGTTCAGTGGAGAGGCGATTCAATGGTCAATGAGGACGGCGAGGAGACCGACGTCTGCAAGGGCGGCTGGTTCGATGCCGGCGACCACTTCAAGTTCACGCTTACAAACGCATATTCCGCTTCTATCCTCGGCTGGGGCTATCTTGAGTACAAGGACGCCGTTGACAAGCAGGGACTCGGCGAGGTCTACCGCAACAACGTTCAGTGGGCTCTCGATTACCTTATGCAGTGCGACAGAGGCGACAAGATAATCGGTACTATCGGTGACTTCACCGGCGGCTCTACCGACCACAACATCTGGTGCAGCGCTGAGGTGTACCTCCGCAAGCACCACCTCAACAACAAGGACTGGGAGCGTCCCTACGATGAGATAGCGGACTCCTCCACAATGGCTCTCTCTGCCGCAGCACTCGCAGAGGGCTACCTTATGTTCAAGGATACTCAGCCCGACAAGGCTAAGGCTTACCTTGAGCAGGCTCAGAAATACTTCAAGACCGCCGACAAGATAAGAGATAACGAGAACGGCGCTATGTCCGATATGTACAAGCCCTCATCATGGGTAGATGACTGTATGTATGCAGCTATCTGGCTCTACAGAGCTACAGGCGATGAGAGCTATATGGAGAAGGTAAAGTCCGACTATATCCCGAAGTTCCCGCTTGAGAACCAGTCGACTGAGCGCAAGTTCACATGGGGGCTCTGCTGGGACGATACTTCTCAGGCTGCTGCTCTGCTCTATGCTCAGGAGACAGGCGATAAGGACTGGGTGGCACACGTTTCTCACCACCTCGATTACTGGATAGACGGCTACGGCGGAAAGAAGATAGACTACACTCCCGACGGAATGGCATGGCTCTTCAGCTGGGGCTCGGCACGTCACGTAAGTGCTACAGCCTGGCTCGCAAAGCTCGCTTCCGATACTGTATTCAAGGACGATTCCGCACTTCAGGACAAGTATAACAACTGGGCAAAGGGTCAGATGGATTACATCTTCGGCGATAACGGACTCAAGATGAGCTACGTTCTCGGTATGGGCGACAATCAGCCGAGCGCATTCCACCACAGAACTGCTTCCGGTATCCACGATGACCACTGGAACAACCTCGGTCAGGAATCCGGCGGCTCCGAAGGCTGGCAGACAGAATATGCTCACACCCTCTACGGCGCTCTCGTAGGCGGTCCTGATATGTCAGGCAGCTATAAGAACGACGTTTCGATGTATCAGTATTCCGAGGTAGCTATCGACTACAACGCAGGCTATACAGCTTGTCTCTGCGCTCTCGTTGACGATTACGGCGGAACTACAGACCCGTCATTCCCTCCCGAGGAGGAGCCTAAGTGGGCTGAATGGGAGGTAGCTGCTGTCATCAACGGTACTGAGGGCAAGAGCTACACTGAGGTCAAGGCATGGGCTATGAACCATACCGCATGGCCGGCAAGAGTTGCCAAGGACATCGAATATCACTACTTCTTCGACGTATCTGAGATAGTCGAAGCAGGCATTTCTCTTGATGAGATAAAGGTCGAGGGCAAGTCGCAGCAGTACAGCGAGGGCGAGCAGGGCTATGCAACTGTTTCCGGTCCCTACAAGTACGAGGGCGACCCGACAGGCAATACCTACTATGCAAAGATAAAGTTCGAGGACGGACGCGCTATCATGCCTACAGGTCAGTCAGAGCACCGCGATGAGGTGCAGTTCCGTATCTCTATCCCGGACGCTGTGAACGGTCAGCCTACTACAGGTGCATGGGACGCTTCAAACGACTGGTCATACAAGGGCGGACTCGCTACAGCTACAGACCTCAAGAAGGCTGATTCACTCAACGAGCACATCACGATGTACGTTGACGGCGCACTTGTCTGGGGCGAAGAGCCTGACGGTACAAAGCCCGGCAAGAACACAAATCCTGTGACGACAACTACAACTACCGGTCCTTCCGCAACGACTACCACAACTACAACAGTTTCCGGCGAGGATGGAGATATTCTCTACGGCGATGCAAACCTTGACAAGAAGGTGTCTGCTGCCGATGCTGTTGCTATCCTCCAGTCCATCGCAAACAAGGACAAGTATGAGCTCAAGCCGCAGGGCAAGATCAACGGAGACGTTGACGGCGAGAGCGGTATTACAGGTACAGATGCACTTGTTATCCTCAAGAAAGATGCAGGTCTTGTTGACAAGCTTCCTATCAAATAAGAACTTATTCATATTTCATTCATAAAGGGAGATTCGTCTCCCTTTATTCTTTTTTATGCAATTGGCAAAATAAACAAAATTGCAGGCACATCATTATAGAAATACACGAATTTCCGGAAAGGTATTTACTTTTTTTAGCGGATATAATATAATATGAATGATGGATCAGTGCAGCAATTTGTCCGCATAGGAATTGGATCTGTCGCGTTTTCATACGATATAACCGCAATGTATGCACTGGCATTGCGTTATAAAATTTTATATTTTTTATTTTATCAGGGAGGGTATAAAAAATGCACAAGAAATTCTCAAAAGCTCTCACCGGTAGCCTGATGGCAGCAGCTATGGCAGCTACTTCCATGACTGCGGTTCTGGCTCCTATGAGTGCAAATGCAGGTGAACAGCTCGGTCAGACAGACTTCGATGACGGTACGGGTCTTCCGTGGCATACCTGCGAATCTCAGCCTGCTAAGCAGACCTTTGAGATCAAGGACGGTAAGTATATCGTTACTATCAAGAACAACGACGGTCCCGAGGGACGCTGGGATCTTCAGCTCCGTCACAGAGGTCTCCATATCGAACCCGGCCATAAGTACCACATTCACGCTGAGGTCACTCCTTCTGAGAGCGGTTACCTCTACACCAAGATCGGCGACTACAGCGGCGATAATGAGTACTGGAACAACGGCAGCGGTCAGGGCAACTGGCAGGTAATCAAGCTGACAGGCGGCGAGAAGTTCACTATCGATGCTGAGTTTGACGCAAGCAACCCTGTTAAGCCTATCCAGGACGGACCTGCTGAGTGGGCTTTCCACTACTCCGATAACCACGGAATGTACAACGGCAACGATACAGGTATGCCCATAGGTTCTACTCTTACATTCGATAACCTTTCACTCGAGGACCTCACAAGTGATGAGTTCGACTTCGATAAGACCAATGAGTTCGGCGTTATCAGACCTAAGTCAAACGTTCGTCTCAACCAGGTAGGTTACTATCAGGGACTCAGAAAGAGAGCTTCCTACTGCTCAGATTCAGCAGATCCGCTCGAATTCGATGTATTCGATTCAACAGGAAAGTCTGTATACAACGGAAAGTCAACTGTTATCTCAGGCGACTATGACTC
Source organism: Ruminococcus sp. (assembly GCA_017534835.1). Taxonomy (GTDB): domain Bacteria; phylum Bacillota; class Clostridia; order Oscillospirales; family Ruminococcaceae; genus Ruminococcus. Next base: position 3,637 of record JAFXVT010000021.1, on the reverse strand, counting down.
CGGTACACCCAAGGATACAGAGGCTGAGACAGATGGTCACAAGAAGGTTACAAAGTACAAGGACAGCGGTGAGTATGTTCACGTGCTCGACTTCACTCCTCTTCAGACAGGCGGTACAGGCTACTATATCGTAGTTAAGGATAAGGTCGGTGTTTCCGGCACACAGTCAGGTACATACAAGGGCGCATTCGATACAACTATCGAAGGCGACAAGGTTATGTGGAAGAACTTCAAGACAGGTATTTCATACCAGATGAACAAGTCTCATCCGTTCAACATTTCCGACACTCTCTATGACGGACTCCTCAAGGATTCTCTGAACTACTACTATCAGAACCGTTCTGGTATCGCAATAGAGGAACAGTATATCACATCAGGTGACAAGTCTACACTCAAACACAGCCAGTATGGTCATAAGCCCGATACTGCTATGGTACAGCACAACTGGGTAAAGCAGTATGCAGGTGAGTTCGACGGCGATAAGGAATACTCCATCACAGCAACATACGGCTGGTACGACGCTGGTGACCACGGTAAGTACGTTGTTAACGGCGGTGTATCTGTATGGACACTCCAGAATATGTACGAAATGTCCAAGCACATCAAGAAGGAGTCCAAGTGGGATGACGGCAAGTCAATGGCTATCCCCGAGCAGACAAACGGCTATCCCGATGTTCTCGATGAGGCAAGAGTTGAGCTCGAGTGGATGTTCGATATGATCGTTGATTCCAAGGATCCTTACTTCGGCAAGGACGCTGGTATGGTTTACCATAAGCTCCACGACCACAAGTGGACAGGTCTTGCTATCCACGCTTGGTCTTACGAGGAGGACGGCTTCAAGAACGTTGACCGTATCGTTAAGCCTCCGACGTATGCAGCTACACTCAACATGGTTGCTTGTGCTGCACAGGCTTCACGTCTCTGGAAGGGCATCGATGATGACTTCGCTGAAGAGTGCTTAAAGAACGCTAAGGCTGGTCTTGCTGCTCTTGAGAAATCCGGTGACGGCTGGAAGGTCAAGGAAGGTAAGCCCAAGCAGCAGGATACTCCTACAGGTGCTTCCAGAGGTGACGATGTTTACTTCGCTCCTCTCGATCAGGCTATAGGCGGTGGTCCTTACGGCGATACATATGTTGTTGATGACTACTACTGGGCACTCTGTGAGCTCTACGCTACAACAGGCGATAAGGAGTACTACGACAAGCTCAGCACATACGAGAATCCTAACGATGTGACAGGCAATGATAAGGCATTCAGCCTTACATCCAACCTCGGCGGCGGCGAGAACAAGGGTTCATTCAGCTCATTCAACTGGGGCTGTACATCAGGTCTTGGAACTCTGTCCCTCTACCTGAACAGCGACAAGCTCAGCGATGCAGATAATGCTACGATCGCAGCTTCTATCAAGAAGGCTGCTGACGAGTATATCGCTCAGGAAGACAAGTCTGGTATGGGTATCCCGTACTACGGCTCTAAATTCACTGACGGCAACAACCTCGGTGACGACGAGAACGGCAATCCTATCGAGGTTACCGGTTACGAGTGGGGTTCAAACTCCTTCGTTGCCAACAACGCTATCGTAATGGCTTACGCTTACGATGCTACAAAGACTCCTAAGTACCTCAGCGGTGCTACAACTGCTATGGACTACATCTTCGGACGTAATGGTCTTGACTTCTCTTACGTTTCCGGCTACGGCGACGTTAAGGCTGGCACAACTCTCACATATCCTCACCACAGACTCTGGGCTCACGGCGTTGATCCTAAGTTCCCGCTTGCTCCTGCCGGCGTTCTTTCCGGTGGTCCTGGTGCTGGTATGCAGGATCCCTACATCGGCGGTCTCGGCTATAAGAGAGGCACACTTGCAAGCCAGAAGTGCTATGTTGATAACGCTGAAGCTTGGTCTGTAAACGAGATCACAATCAACTGGAACGCTCCTCTTGCTTGGATCACATCTTACCTCGAGGACGTAGCTCCCGGCGTAGTTGACGACGGCAAGGGCACAACTCCTGAAGTTGAGACAACAACTACTACAACAGAGACACCTTCCGGTGATACTCTCTGGGGCGATGCTAACGTAGATAAGAAGGTTACTATTGCTGACGCAACAGCTATCCTCCAGTCTATTGCTCTCCGCGACAAGTATGCTCTCAAGCCTCAGGGCAAGATCAACGCTGACGTTGTTGACGGCGACGGTGTTACAGGTGCAGACGCACTTGCTATCCAGATGATGGATGCTGGTCTCATCAAGCAGGCTGACTTCCCGACAACATCTACAAAGATCAATGCTCTCAAGGGCTGATATCTAAGCGAATACAATTAAAAGGACGCTCATCTGAGCGTCCTTTTTGCTGTGTGTCGCCGCAAAGCTATTCTTGCCGGAAGATATTCTCCGCGACCCTTGCATTTTTTTGAATTATATGCTATAATTAAGTATAATTTTTATATTGGAGGGATCGTATGGAAGATCTGCATTTTTCGGCATCTTCCATTATCGGTGCACTGTTGGAGGGCACATTAGCCGTGCTTATGCCCATAGCAGTTCTGATAATCTGGAAGATAAAAACCAAGGCAAAGCTCGTACCGTTCTGGATAGGCTGTCTGATTTTTCCGGTGTTCGCACTTGTCATCGAATCCGTCTGCGTTGCAGGAATAGCATTTGCTGATAAAAAGCTGCTGAACCTGCTTTCCAACAACCTGCTGCTCTATACTTTTTCGGCGGCAATGGCTGGAATTTTTGAGGAAACAGGCAGATTTGTCGCATTCAAGTTCCTGCTTCGCAAGTATAAGGACCGCCGCGACAGCGTAACATACGGAATAGGTCACGGAGGTATCGAGAGCATTATCCTCGTCGGCGGTTCAGCAGCTCTGACGCTGTTTATAGCACTTGTCACGAACTCAGGACTGCTCGAGCAATTCACCACAGCTTACAGTGAAGGGCTCAAGGAAGCATTTATTGATAGCGTTGAGGCAATGGCATCCAGTACATTTGGAACCTATATGCTTGCTTTCTTTGAGCGTATCTCAGCGGTGATGATACATATATCGCTCTCCGTTCTCGTATTCGTTAGTGTACGTCAGAAGGGGAAGCTCTGGCTGTATCCGCTTGCTGTATTCCTTCATTTTGCAGTCGACTGCACGGTGATCCTTCCACACGTACTCGGAACACCGCTCTGGCTGTTCGAGATCGTATTTTTCCTCGCAAGCTTGGCTGTTGCAGTATGTGTTGCGGTATATTATCAGAAATTGCCGCAGGTCTTTGAGGCTCCGGCACCTGAAATCCCGGCTGCTCCCGCTGAAACATACAACACTGAAATATAAAAAAAGGGCGTACAAAACTGTACGCCCCTTTAATTATTCTGTTTAAAGATCAGACACCGTACTTAGCAGTAGCGACCGGAACACCGGGGCCCATTGTTGAAGTAACTGTGCAGCTCTTGAGGTAAGTACCCTTAGCAGCAGCAGGCTTAGCCTTTACAACAGCCTCGATAAGAGTTGTGAAGTTCTCGTCGAGCTTGTCTGCACCGAATGAAGCCTTGCCGATAGGGCAGTGGATGATGTTTGTCTTATCGAGACGGTACTCGATCTTACCAGCCTTAGCCTCTGTTACAGCCTTTGCAACATCGGGAGTAACTGT
>JAFXVT010000020.1 GCA_017534835.1 Ruminococcus sp. | reverse complement strand
GAGGGGGTAGGAGAGGAAGGGGGAGCGCGAGGGGGAAACGTAGGCAGGGGGAGAGTGCCGACTTTTGTTCCAGTTTTTTCTTTCCCCCTGACCGAAGTTTCCCCCTCGCTTTCCGCGGACGAAGTGACAGTTTTAGAGAAATGGGAAATGAAACGACAGACTTGCAATTCTATCCATAATTCTACGGATTTGCCGCCATTTACGTGTAGAGCAAAGAGGACAAACTTCGGGAAAAGGAGGGAGGGGACAACAAAACTGGCACAAAAATCGGCATTCCCCTCCCTCCTTCTCCCTACGTTTTTCCTCTCTGCACTCTCTTTTTCCTCTCCCTCTTCCTCCTTCCCTTTGCCGATTTTTGACACTTCTTCGCCGTCCTTCGACGGCTGGGTTTGATACGCGAGTTGGGATAGTTTTGTATAGCGTATCCCAATTTCGTAACGTTCGCGGAGAGGTCCTTCCGTTTTAGGATTATTATCAGCGCGGACACCCGAATAAAGCACAAAAAGCTCTCCTGCCTAAGGGAGAGCTTTCAGTGAGGGTAAATTATAGAATAGTGAGGTTGTAAACTTTATAAATGCGTCCTGTGAACGCGTAAACCGTTCTGTTTACACTTATATTATACTCCTTCCGCGACCTCTGCACAATCAAAAATCGTCCGCATTTCAGAAGATTTTTTTGAAAACGTACATTTTTATATGCCCATGCTATTGATTTTTCTCCACATTTATGATACAATATTTCATATAGAATATAATAGTTTATCGTAAAAATATTATTTTTGCTATGTAAAATATTCTTCATTATCACAGCTGCACACTTTCGTTCACAAAGGAGGTCAATTGTGGGCAAGCGTATACTTATCGGCGTTATAATCACCGAGTGTCAGATAGATTTCCAGAAGGAGATACTCCGCGGCATAATCTCGCAGGCTTTCAAGAGCAACTGCGACATCGCCGTGCTCACTCCCCTGCACAACTTCTTTATGGATACTCCCCATAAACAGGTCGAAAAAGAGATATTCGACCTCATCCTCTCCGACCGCTTCGACGGCTTCCTCTACGGCAGGAACACCTTCTACGGCGAGGAGATAAAGACCTATATCGACAACCTCCTCATACGCTCGGGAAAGCCCGTTATGCTTATGGATTCCGCCGACCACAGGAGCTTTGAGACCACGTCTATCGACGACTGTGCCGCCTTCGAGCAGATAACCGACCACCTCATCGACGTCCACGGATTCAGCAGGATATACTGCCTCACCGGACCGAAGAAAGTGTTCGTTTCGGAGGAGCGACTCAAGGGCTACAAGAATTCGATGAAGAAGCACGGGCTCTACTACGACAGAAGCTACTGCTATTACGGCGATTTCTGGCGCGAAGCCGCTAAGGACCTCGCAAAACGCATCGTCCGCGGTGAGATAGAACGTCCCGAGGCTATCGTCTGCGGCAACGACTATATGGCTATCTCGCTCGCCGAGGAGTTTCAGGGCTCAGGTATCCGCGTGCCCGGTGATATTGCCCTCACAGGCTATGATTCGTCCGAGGAGGGCTACAGCTTCACGCCCTCTATCACCAGCTTCAGCCGCCCCAATTTCCAGATGGGCGCAGAGGCGCTCCGCCGCCTTTACCGTATCATCACCGGAAAGATATGCAACCGCGTCCACAATGAAAACGGCGAGCTCCGGACCGGTCAGAGCTGCGGCTGTCCCGAAGATATGCGCGTTGTACAGCGCCTCCAGCGTCAGAACAAGATAAACGCACGCTTTGAATCGAATATGCTGATGAGCGATATGCTCTTCGATATAACGAATGTCGATAATCCTGCCGATTTCGCGGACAGGCTCGACAACTACACCTACTTCATCTACAAGCTCCGCCACGTTTCTATCTGCCTTACGCGAAAATTCATCGACTCGCCGTCCGCAAGCTTCACCGACAAGCTCACATTTTCTCCCGGCGACGACGTTAAGCTCGTGCTGTCGAAGTCGATAAGACGCGAGGACATCTCCGATGAGTATTTCAGCTCATTCGACCTTCTCCCCGTTTTCCGCAAGGAACGCGCCTTCCCTGTTGCATACTACATATCGCCGCTCCACTACAACAGCAATTTCTTCGGATATTCCGCCATTTCCTTCGGCAAGGAGCCGATAAGCTTCAGCACGCTCTATCTGCAATGGATAAACTATGTCAATGTCGCGCTCGAACAGCTGCGTATAAAGGCGATGATGAACCGCACTATCTCAACCGCGAACCACGCTCTTCTCTATGACGAGGTCACAGGTCTGCTCAACAGGAACGGTATGGAGAAGGCGATGTCCGACCAGAAATCCGAATGGAAAGCTGCAAACGCCTCCGCTGACTTCATACGCATACAGCTGACAGGTCTGAACAAGACCTATTTTCAGAGCGGCGAGGACAAGTGTCAGCGCGTATTCGCTGCCTTTGCACAGAAGCTGCGCGAATGCATAATGCCGGACGAGATATGCGGTGCGTGGTCGAACAATATCATAGGGATCGTTACGATCCGCCGCGACCGCGCAGGAGAGATCTTCAGCGCGCTCTCGGACAAGGTCAAGAGCTCACAGTTCACCGACGGTGAAAACTGCAATGTTGATTTCTCCATCGGTCTGTTCAGCCAGCAGATAACGTCCGATACGAGCCTCGGCAACGCGATGCACAAAGCTGCTATCAACCGCCTGTTCAACTACAGCATCTCCGAAAGCAGCGCGAATCCGCAGTTCGAGAAGCTGTGTATGCTGCGCAACAGGATAATGAAAAATCCCGAGAATCCGTGGAATATAGGCGAGATCGCCGAGAGTCTCTACCTCAGCAAGAGCTATCTGCAAAAGATATACAAGTCCTTCTTCAACAAGAGCATCATCGAGGAGATGATACAGTTCCGCATCGAAAAGGCGAAGGAGCTACTAACGAATACGGATATGACCGTCACGGAAATATCGAAGGAATGCGGCTATTCCTCGTACAATTACTTCGTCCGCCAGTTCAAGATCTCGGAAGGTCTCTCTCCCTCCGAGTACCGCACCAAAAACGGAAAATAAAAACAGCTCCCGAAATCCACTGTTTCCGGGAGCTGTTTTTATTTGCGTTTCAGAAGGAATAACCGTCCGCTGTAGGGCGGTATGTCCATATCAAGGTCTGCTCCGAAGCGGCTGAACTCTGTGCCGCCGTGCGGAGTATCGCCGCTGTAGAGCTGGTCATCAGAATCGAGCAGCAGCTCTGCCTCGTACTCCTCCCCTATCGTGACTGAATAGTCGAACTGGTACCAGTCCGAGAAATTCAGGACAGCAAGTATGTCGCCGTCCTCGCTCTTGCGGCGTATCGCGTAGACACAACGGTCAGTGGATCCGCAGTCCTCCCACATAAAGTTCGTAGGGTCGTAATCGTAATGAAGTGCATTATACCGCAGATAGATGCGGTTGAGCGCCTTTATGTATTCGCGGAAGGAATCGTGCATCGGGTATTTCAGCATTTCCCAGTCCTGCTCGCGCTTTACGTCCCATTCGCGGAGCTGACCGAACTCATTCCCCATAAAATTGAGCTTCTTGCCCGGATGAGCTATCATATACATATACATCGCACGCGCCTGTGGGAACTTATCATCGTACTGACCGTTCATCTTTTGCAGTATCGTCGCCTTGCCGTGGACCACCTCATCGTGCGAGAGCGGCAGTATATAGCGCTCGTTGTAGAAATAGAGCATCGAGAAGGTCAGCTTGTGGTAGTCGCGTGTGCGGTACATCGGGGCGCTCTGGAAGTATTCGAGCGTATCGTGCATCCAGCCGAGGTCCCATTTGTAGTCGAAGCCGAGTCCGCCGTCGAATACGGGAGCAGCGACCTTCGGGTGCGAGGAAGAATCCTCCGCCGCAAGTATGACTGACGGGTGACGCGCTTTGAGTCCGCTGTTCATATCCTTGAGCAGCTGTATCGCATATCGGTTCTCGCCGAGATATTCCCGTCCGTTCCAGTATATCATATTTCGCACAGCGTCCATTCTCAGACCGTCGAAGTGGTAGACGGAGAGCCAGTAATCCGCCGCAGACTGCAAAAACGAGCGCACCTCGCCTTTGGAATGCATAAAATTGCGGCTTCCCCATTCGTTGTATGCAGCTTCATCGTCGGGGAATTCGTAGAGCCTTGTTCCGTCATACTCTGTCAGGGCATAATGATCAACAGCGAAGTGTACCGGGACAAAGTCCATAATAACACCTATACCCTTGCGGTGGCAGGTATCCACGAGTTCCATCAGCTGCTTCGGAGTTCCGTAGCGCGAGGTCGGGGCAAAGAATCCGGTTATCTGATAGCCCCACGATTCGTCGCTCGGGTGCTCGGCGAGCGGCATCAGCTCGATGTGAGTATAGCCGTTTTCGGCGGCATAATCGGAAATAATGCCGGCAATTTCCGAATATGTGTACCAGTGCTCGAGCTCGCGTATCTCATCGTCGGACATACCGTTCTCGTCCACTGCCGGCTCGTCCTTTTCGCGCGGAACAAAGCCGTCTCTGCGCTTCCACGAGCCGAGGTGTACCTCGTAGATATTCAGCGGCTTGTCGCGGCAGTCGCTCCGGCTCGCGAGCCATTCACTGTCGCCGAAGGTATAGCCGCCAAGGCTGCGTATCACCGAGCAGGTGCCCGGACGCACCTCCATTCCGTAGCCGTAGGGGTCGCAGTGGTCGATGAAATCGCCATTTTTGTCGTAGATACGGTATTTGTAGCGCATCCCCTCCTTCGCGCCGGGACAGAGCAGCTCATAGAAGCGTCCGTCCTCAACGGGCTTCATCGGCTCATCGTTCCAGCCGTTGAAATCGCCGACTACCGCTACCTTTCCGGCATTCGGGGCATAGGTGCGGAAGATCGTGCCCTTTTCTGTGAGATGTGCGCCGAGATAGCCGTAAGCATCAAATGAATCGCCTCTGTAGAAACCATAGATGTCCATAGTAAACTCACCTCTGAGACCGTCAGCGTATCAGCTGTAATTCAGCGCGAGGCGGAAATCGACAGCTTCCGTGAACGGGTCATATTGTATCTGTTCATTGTCCTTGCTTGCTATGAGATATGAATTTTTGTATAACAGCGGCACAAAGCCGTAATTGCCGATAATTTCACGCTCTGCGGAGGTGTAAGCCTCAACGAGCTCATTTGTGTCCGCACATTTTTTCACCTCAGGAGCTTCTCCCTCGCTCCCGAGAGCGTATTGCAGACACGGTTCGCTGCTGAATCTGCCGATAACAGACGCACCGTAGCCGAGCTCGCCCCTCAGAGGATAGAGCGCTATGCCGTATTCCTTGCTGTCTATGCGCTGATAGAAGACATCCTCGGATACCTCGTCGATACCGATGTAGCAGCCGAAAATATCCTGCCAGTCCTGTGTGAGAGCGCGCAGAACGGTCGTATCTACAGTTCCGCTGCAAACGAGTATCTTCGGGGATTCGAGCGCCGCAACTCCGAGCTCTTCCTTTCCGGTATCGAAGCAGCTTTTAGCCTCAGCTCTGTCATAGAGGTCGAATGAACGGTCGGATACGAGCTCGCGGTAGCTTCTTCCGCTCAGCATAACTGCCGGCGGTATTATCCCGTAAGCGACCCTGAGGTCGCTGCCGACCTTCTCTGCGAGCTTTTCCCTGTCAACTCCGAGAGCTATCGCCTTTTGCAGGCTCGCATTCGAGAAGTATTCGTCCTCGGGATTGAAGATGAGCCCGAGCGTAGTTGCTGCCTTGCCCTCGACGATGAACTTCTTCGGGTTGTACGGATTCGGGTTGTGCGTCGTGAAGCACTCGGTCTCCTCCGCCTTGAACTTCGCTCTTATGGCGTCCTCGCTGCGCTCTATGCTGAAGCTGAGCAGCGACGGCGCGATGTCGTAGGTCTCGCTCCAGTCAGCATCATTTCGCTTCATATAGAGGATATTATTGCTGCCGTAGGGGTCATAGAACCACTGACGGACGAAAAAAGCTCCGTTCGACATTACAGACCTGTCATCAAGCCCGTATCTGCCCTTCGTCGAGTTGAAAAATTCCTCGTTGCAGGGATATGCGGCAGGAGTCGTCATAAGATAGAGGAACTCCGCGTCCGGCGCTTCAAGCGATATTACGAGGGTCCTGTCGTCTGCGGCATAGACCTCTGCCTCGCTCGGAGGTATGAGCCCCCTCAAAATGAGAGGTGCGCCCTTTATACAGCTGAATTCGTCCGCATACGGCGACTTCATTTTCGGGTCGAGCACTCTTTGAAGCGCGAAAACGTAATCCTTTGCAGTCACCGGGAAATACTCGTCCTCCTCGATAACGTCGTCATCGTTCACGTCAAAGAACCAGAAATTGTCATCGCGGAGCACGAAGGTATACGCCGTTCCGTCGGCGGAAACCGTGTAACTCTCCGCATTGCAGCAGACGATGTTTCCGCCGGCATCGACGGTCATAAGTCCGCTGTAGAGATTTTTTATAACTGTATTCGAGGCAGGGTCATAGGCGAACTGAGGGTCAAGACTCGCCGGGTTCCCACAGAGCACCGCATCGTACATATGTCCCGTACCGCTTCCCTTGTCCTCGTTTCCGCAGCCCGTGAGCAGGGCTGAAAGTATCATCGCGCTCATCGCGAGCGGTATTTTTTTCACATTTGTCTCCGTTCCGCCGCTGAAGAGATAATACCGGAGCTCCGCGGCAGGAGCCTCCGTAGAAAAAGCCTGAAAGTGTCTGTATCAGATGATACATTTCCCCCGAGGAAGGATATACATTCATCGGGGGAATCTATTTTTATTGTGTTACAGTGACGATAAAGCCGTCGGAGTTATTTCCCGAAACGGTGTATGCCTTGTCCTTCGGCACGGGAACATCGGTGTCTCCGCTCGAAGCCGGCACGTAATATATGATGCTGACCGCTCCGTCCACTGCAACTGTGAGCGGGTCATCCTTAGTATGTTCCTTCAGCTCTGAGATATACTCCTCGAGGCAGAGTCCATTTTCGTGCATATACGAAGCGTGAGGTGCTCCGACATAACGGTATGTATATGTTCTTGCCTTCTCGCCGGTAGCAGAGTCCTTGCCCTCGGGGTATCTGACGATGAAGCCGTACTTGCAGGCATTGTCAGCGAACCATGCGCAGTCTCCCTCCGCCGCGAAATACGGCGTTGTACCGTCGGGGAACATACGGAACATATCGAATGTTCTGCCTGTGTGGTAATCGCAGTGACCAGCCTCGAACGTGCTTGATTTGCCGCTGCTGTGGCGGTCTGCCTGCTCCTCGAAGGTGCGGAAGCCGTCCTGAACGAAAATATCGGTCGATGTGAGCGATGAAGCCTTCGCATAAGCCTCCATCATCTCGTTGAGCTTCGTAAGTGTGGTCTTGTCGAGCTTTGTCACGAAGTCGCCGTGAGTGTAATACTCATTTTTGTTATCGACGACTGTGAGGAGGTCGAGGTCGCCTGAGAGGAACTTGTATTCATTCTCAGCATTTACGACTATCTGGTCGCCCTTGTATATATCATCGTGAGGGTGTGATTCTGTCGTGAAACCGTCATCGGCTGCCTCGGTAGTCCGCTCGGGCTGAGTATTCCCGGGCTCGTTCTGAGTGGTCTGTCCGCCTTCGTTTCCGGATGTCTGACCGTCGGAACTGCTCGTCTCGGGCTGAGATGTACTGCTTCGGGTATCCTTCGGGTTCTTCTTGCCTGAAATGGCAAGCACACACGTACTCACTACCACGATAACTGCGATAAGTATGAGCGCCATTATAACGATACGGTCATATCTGACGCGGTATCTTCTGCGCGCTCTGCGCTTTTCTCCCTTGTTCATATTCTGTTTTCTCCTTGTCTTTCTTCTTTTTTCTGTATGAAAGAACCATTTTGCTTTCGTGCGGAAACGTCCGCACACCATTGATTATAACATAAACGCCGCTCAGTGTAAAGAGCTTTTTACGGGTTTTTACAAATATTTTTCTCTTATGCCGCTATATCTCAGTGGTTTCCTCCCTGAGCCTTGCGGCGGCTTCCGAGGCAGCCTTTCTGCGGTATTCGGTCGGAGTGCAGCCGCGGTGCTGCTTGAACTGCCGCATAAAATAGGAGTCGCTGTCATAGCCGCACTGCTCTGCGACCGCGCTGACGGAGAGCTCGGTCTCCGAAAGCAGCTCTTCCGCGTAGACGAGGCGGCTCTCGATGACATCCTGAAGGAACGTGACACCGAATGCAGAGAGATATATCCTGTGGAAGTATGTCCTGCTGATGTCGAGCTCCGAGCAGAGCTCATCGACCGACCACGTTCTCATCGGGTCGTCGTATATCTCCTCGCGCAGTTCCTTGAACCGGTGATACATCGGGACGTCCCTGACCGGCTGCGCAGTCTGCTCTGCGGTGCACATATCGCCCATACAAATGAGTATCATACGCATCGCGAGCTCCATAAACTCGCTGTTTCTCCTGCCGCTGATACCGCTTCTCACCTTCATGCTCTTTATCAGCGAGGCGATAACGAAATCGTCCCCGAGCTCGACCGGCTCATCGAACGGTATATTCATCGAAGCCGCGTACTGCTTATCCGATGAGGAAGGACGGAACTGTACGATGTCGAATTTCATCGTCCTGCCGTCCTGCGGGCGGAAATACTGCTGCTTGCCGCCTGTGAACAGCACAGCAGAGCTTCCCGTGCAGACCTTCTCGGTGCCGCTCAGATCGAACACGACAGGTGTACGGAAAAGGTAAAGACAGTAATCGTCATTCCTTTCACCGCAGACGTTCCCCGTGCGTCTGCTTCCGAGGATTATCTTCGTTATCTTCATACTGCCTCACCTCCCGACGGCTCTGTCTGAAAAGGGGACGCCCTGTGATCTGATGATAGAACGTCCCCCTTGATGATTATTTGAGCTTTATAGCTTCCTTTGCTGTCTTTGCGATATTCTCAGCCGAGAGACCGAACTCCTTGAGGAGGTCGGCAGCAGGTCCGGAATGACCGAATTCGTCGTTCACGCCTATCTTTACTACAGGAACGGGACAGCCCTCTGTTACAGCGTCCGCAACAGCTGAGCCGAGTCCGCCGATGATGCTGTGCTCCTCAGCGGTAACGATAACTCCTGTCTCCTTGGCACATCTGATGATAAGCTCCTTGTCGAGAGGCTTGATCGTGTGGATATTTACGACTCTTGCAGAGATGCCCTCAGCCTCGAGAGCCTTTGCAGCCTCGAGAGCCTCGTTCACCATAAGACCTGTCGCAACGATGGTGATGTCACTGCCTTCCTTCATCACAACGCCCTTGCCAAGCTCGAACTTGTATGTTGCAGCGTCATTTATCACCGGAACTGCAAGACGTCCGAATCGCATATAAACGGGTCCGTTGAAGTCGAGGGCAGCCTTCACGGCAGCCTTTGCCTCAACATCGTCGCAGGGATTGATAATGGTCATACCGGGGATAGTTCTCATAAGAGCGATATCCTCGTTGCACTGGTGGGTGGCACCGTCCTCGCCGACGGAGATACCGGCGTGTGTAGCGCCTATTTTAACGTTGAGGTGGGGATAGCCGATAGAGTTGCGGACTATCTCGAATGCCCTGCCGGCTGCGAACATTGCAAATGTTGAAGCGAAGGGTATCTTTCCGCAGGCTGCAAGTCCGGCTGCAACGCCCATCATATTTGCCTCGGCGATACCGCAGTCGAAGAAACGGTCCGGATAAGCCTTCTTGAAAATGCCTGTCTTTGTGGCAGCAGCAAGGTCTGCATCGAGAACTATAAGGTCCTTGTATTCGCCGGCAAGATCTCTGAGAGCCTCGCCGTAGCTTTCTCTGGTAGCTTTTTTGATAACATCTGCCATTGTCTTAGTCCTCCAATCCCTTTAACTGCGCTGTGAGCTCTGACATTGCCTGCTCATACTGCTCCTTATTGGGAGTTGTGCCGTGCCAGCCGACCTGATTTTCCATAAAGGATACGCCCTTGCCCTTAACCGACTTCTGTACGATGACTACAGGCTTGCCGGAAACGGAATCAGCCTCGCTGAATGCGCGGTCGATATCATCGAAGTCGTGAGCGTCCATAGTTATAACGTGCCAGCCGAATGCCGCGAACTTGTCTGTGATAGGCTCGGGTGAGCACACCTCAGAGATAGGTCCGTCTATCTGGAGACCATTGTTGTCAACGATCGCAACGAGGTTGTCAAGTCCCTTATGAGCCGCGAACATAGCAGCTTCCCAGACCTGACCCTCCTCTATCTCACCGTCGCCGAGGATTGAGTATACCTTGTAGCTCTTTCCGTCGAGCTTGCCCGCAAGAGCCATTCCGCAGGCTGCCGAGATGCCCTGTCCGAGCGAGCCGCTGGACATATCAACGCCGGGAATATGGATACAGGGATGTCCCTGAAGGAGAGCACCGATATGACGAAGGGACTTTATCTCCTCCTCGGGGAAGAATCCCTTCAGCGCAAGAACTGAATAGAGCGCCGGAGCAGTGTGTCCCTTGGAGAGCACAAAGCGGTCTCTGTCTGAATTTTCGGGGTCCTTGGGGTCAACGTTCATTTTGTTGAAATAGAGATATGTCAGTGTGTCGCTTATCGAGAGCGAGCCGCCGGGATGTCCCGACTTTGCGTTATAGGTGCCTTCTATAACGCCCATTCTCACCTTGCAGGCGAGCTTCTGCAATTCTTTTTTCTTGGATGCGTCCATAATTACCTCCGTTTTTTATTCAGCAGACCGCTTCTGCGCTCCGCATTTATTTATGATAATGTCTATCAGCTCTGCAACAGCGCCCTCATCATTTGTGCGTGTCAGAACTATATCAGCTGCCTGCTTCACGCACTCCTCGGCATTTGCCGGACAGGCGCCCACATCAGCTGCCTTTATCATTTCAAGGTCGTTGTCGAAGTCGCCTACCGAGACGAATGTGTATCCCCCGAAGCCATCGAGCTCCCGGTATTTCGTCAGAGCCGAGCCCTTGCTCACTCCGAGCGGCAGCATCTCGAGGAATATATCCGACGACTTCACGAAATCTGCCTTTTTATCGAAGCCGAGCTGCCGTGTCAGAAGCTCCATATGCGGAACGTCCTCCGGCGCGAGCGAAAACAACACCTTCAGCCAGCCGCCCTCCGCGATGTCGGGCAGCTCCGCATATTCGGGGACGATATTGCACAGCCGCGTGTGGAGCTGCTGATACTCCGTGTTGCTGAACACGTATGTACCGTCGGTGCGGAGCACCTCTCCGCCAGCCTCGGGCATCGCTTCGAGCAGACGTATCGCCATTTCGCGGCTCTCCGGCGGGAGCGGATGCGTATAGAGCGTCTCGCCGCGCGTGAAATCGTGTATCGCCGCACCGTTGTACATAATGACGGGCGAGCGCAGGTCGAGCACCTTCACGAACTGCTCGAATGACTGTATCGTCCTCCCGGTCGCGACGGTGAACCGTCCTCCGAGAGCCGTGAACCGCGTGATAGCTTCACGGTCGGTATCGCTTATCTCCTTTCTGGAGTTGAGGAGCGTACCGTCCATATCGCTGAGCAGTATCACCTTTGATATATCTTCAAACAAATTATCACATCTTTTCAAGCTTGCTTAGCACCGATACGAAGTAGTCGGGGAGCTCGCTCGTGAACTCCATATACTCGCCTGTTGACGGGTGGATAAAGCCTATTTTCCGGGCGTGGAGGCACTGTCCCTCGATACCCTTGTATGGCTTACCGTAAACTCCGTCACCGAGGACGGGGTGTCCGATATAGGCGAGGTGTACACGTATCTGGTGAGTCCGCCCCGTTTCGAGCCGGAGCCTTACGTGTGCGTATCCGCCGTACTGCTTTATAACGCTGAAATGCGTGACTGCATTGCGGCTGTTTTCTGTCGTGACGCACATTTTCTTGCGGTCGGTCCTGTGCCGTCCTATCGGGGCATCGACCGTACCCTCCGTCTCCTTGAAATAACCGCAGGCGACAGCCTCATACTCGCGCGTGAAGCTGTGGACCTTTATCTGCTCGGCGAGGTGGAGATGCGCCGCATCATTCTTCGCAACGATGAGAAGTCCGCTCGTATCCTTGTCTATACGGTGGACGATGCCGGGACGGATAACGCCGTTTATCCCCGAAAGGCTGTCGCCGCAGTGGTGGAGCAGCGCATTCACGAGCGTTCCGTTATAGTTGCCGTGTGCCGGGTGAACGACCATTCCCTTCGGCTTGTTGACGACGAGCAGGTCGCTGTCCTCATAGACTATATCGAGCGGTATATCCTCTGCAACAGCGTCCATCGGCTGCGGCTCGGGTATGTCGACCTCGACCGTTTCACCGCCGCGGAGCTTGTAGTTCTTGCTGACCGGCTTGCCGCCGGCGAGAACACGTCCGTCCGCGATGAGGCTCTGCACAGCCGAGCGCGTGAGCTCAGCAATATTGTCCGAAATATACTTGTCGATACGCTGGCCTGCCGCTTCTTCTCCGCAGCAGAGCGTGACTGTCTCACTCATTTTCCGGCTCCGTTCCTGCCTTATCAGACTTGCCAGCCTTCTTCGCCTTTTCAATTTTCGGGTCGATGAACAGCATATAGATTATCACGAAAATGAACGCGAACGTCACGCAGATGTCCGCGACATTGAATATCGCGAAGTGGAAGAGCTTGAACTCGAACATATCAACAACATAGCCGTTCCTGATACGGTCAATGAAGTTGCCGATACCTCCGGCGACGAAGAGCATTATCGAAAAGCTCAGGAATTTCGAGCGTTTCAGTGCATAGAACATTCCCGCCGTCCCGAGGATTATCACCAGAAGCGTGAATCCGATGAGGAACCACCTCTGCCCCGACATACTGCCGAAGATAGCGCCGTCGTTCTCGAGATAGGTCAGGTCGAAGACCTTGAAGTCGCCGAAGTGTATGAAGTCCATACTTCCGACGGGCTTGAGCGATACGACCGCCCAGTGCTTTACAAGCTGGTCTGCCGCAACGAGCACGGCGATGAGTATAACGAGAATTATCGCCATATTTATCCTTTCGCAAACATTGCCTGCCGCTCGATATGCGGCAGGCAATATTATCCTAATTTATACTTCGACAGCTACAGCGCATCTCTCACAGAGAGTCGGGTGCTTGTCGTTCGTGCCGACGTAGCACGAATAGCACCAGCAGCGCTCACACTTGCCGCCGTCAGCCTTAGCCACGACGAACTCAGTCTCGCCTTCAGCCTTCTCTACCTCAACACCGGAAACGATGAGGATATCCTTCAGGCTGTCTGCAAGGGCAGTGTATCTGTCATAGTCAGCTTCAGCAGCCTTGATTATGATCTTGGCCTCGAGCGACTTTCCGATAGTCTTGGCATTTCTTGCCTCCTCAAGAGCCTTGTTAGCTCCGAGACGTGTGTTGTAGATGAAGTCCCACTTGTCGATGAACTCATTGCTGAACACGATACCTGACTTCTCGGGCATCTGATTGAGGAATACGCTCTCCTTGTCATCAGCGGAGGTGTGCGGCATAAACTGCCATATCTCCTCGGCAGTGAACGAGATTATCGGAGCAGCAAGTCTTGCAAGTGCGCTGAGAATGCGGTACATAGCCGTCTGAGCAGCGCGGCGGAGCTCACTGTCCTCCTTCTCGCAGTAGAGTCTGTCCTTGATGATGTCGAGATAGAAGTTGGACATATCAACAACGCAGAAGTTGTGGATAGCGTGGAAAGCGATATGGAAATCGTACTTCTCATAGCCAGCCTTGACGTCGTCGATGAGCTTATCGAGCTTCATCATTGCCCATTTATCGAGCTCTGTGAGCTTATCATCGGAAACGCAGTCCTTATCGGGGTCAAAGCCGGCACCGTTGCCGAGGTTTCCGAGAATGAATCTTGCGGTGTTGCGTATCTTCTTGTAAGCATCCGAGAGCTGGCTCAGGATAGGCTTGGAGATACGTATATCGCTGTGGTAATCAGAGGAAGCTACCCACAGACGGAGAATATCAGCGCCGTACTGGTCTGTTATCTCGCTTGGGTCGATACCGTTGCCGAGCGACTTGTGCATAGTCTTGCCCTCGCCGTCAACTACCCAGCCGTGGGTGCAGACTGCCTTATAGGGGGCAGTGCCCTTGTATACAACGGATGTAAGGAGCGACGACTGGAACCAGCCGCGGTACTGGTCTGCGCCCTCGAGGTAGAGGTCAGCCGGCCATGAAAGGCTGTCGAAATCGTCCATAACAGCAGTATGTGAAACGCCGCTGTCGAACCATACGTCCATAATGTCATATTCCTTTGTGAACTCGCCGCAGCCGCACTCACACTTAACGGAAGAAGGAATGAACTCGCTTACTTCCTTTGTCCACCAAGCGTCCGAGCCCTCCTTGCGGAAGAGGTCAGCGATAGCGGAGATAGTTTCATCAGTGCAGATGGGCTTGCCGCAGTCCTTACAGTAGATAACGGGTATCGGAACGCCCCATGTTCTCTGACGGGAGATACACCAGTCGCTTCTGTCGCGCACCATTCCCTTGATGCGGTCCTCGCCCCACTCAGGTATCCACTGAACAGACTCGATAGCCTTTATCGCTTCGTCCTTGAAGCCGTTCACCGAGCAGAACCACTGCTCAGTCGCACGGTAGATTATCGGGCTGTTGCATCTCCAGCAATGGGGATACTGGTGGACTATCTTCTGTGTAGCGAGCATAGCGCCGAGCTCTGTGAGCTTAGCGGCGATAGCCTTGTTAGCCTCGTCTGTATCGAGACCAGCGAACTCGCCTGCCTCGGCTGTCTGCCTGCCCTTTGCGTCAACGCAGACGATGATGCCGATGTCGTCGTAGTTCTTGCACACCTCAAAGTCCTCGACACCGTAGCCGGGAGCGGTGTGGACACAGCCTGTACCGGATTCAAGTGTAACGTGGTCGCCTACGATGATAGGAGAAAGGCGGTCATAGAGGGGGTGCTTTGTCTTCATTCCCTCGAGCTCAGCGCCTGTGAAGATGTGCTCTGTGGTGTAGTCGGTGATGCCGGCAGTTTCCATAGTGGTCTTCACGAGCTCCTCAGCCATCACGTAGTATTCATCGCCTACGTGAACGAGGGTATAGTTATACTCCGGACCGAGACAGATAGCAAGGTTGCCGGGGATAGTCCATGTAGTAGTTGTCCAGATAACGAAGTACACCTTTGAAAGGTCAAGACCGAGCGAGGAGAACATACCCTTGTCGTCGGTAACGTTGAACTTTACATAGATAGAGTAGCAGGGATCATTGGAATACTCGATCTCAGCCTCAGCGAGAGCAGTGTTGCAGTCCGGGCACCAGTAAACGGGCTTGAGTCCCTTATACATATAGCCCTTCTTAGCCATTGCGCCGAACACCTCGACCTGTCTTGCCTCATAAGCCGGACGGAGAGTGAGATAGGGATACTCGTAATCGCCGAGCGAGCCGAGTCTCTTGAACTGCTTCATCTGGTTGGCAACGTGGGTCATAGCGTAGTCATGGCAGTGCTTTCTCAGCTCTGTCGGGGGGATAGCGCCGTCCTTAACGCCGATAGCCTTCATAGCCTTGAGCTCGATAGGCAGACCGTGAGTGTCCCAGCCGGGAACATACGGTGCGCAGAAGCCCGTCATATTCTTGTACTTCACGATGAAGTCCTTGAGGGTCTTGTTGAGCGCAGTACCGAGGTGTATCTCACCGTTTGCGTAGGGAGGTCCGTCGTGGAGAATGAAGGGACGCTTGCCCTTGTTCTTCTCTATCATCTTGTAATAGAGCCTCTCGCTTTCCCATTTTTCAAGCGTTTCGGGCTCTCTCTTGGGCAGATTTCCGCGCATTGGGAATTCTGTTACCGGTAAATTAAGAGTAGCATTGTAATCCTGTGCCATTGGTATCCTGATCGTCTCCGCGTGGGAGCGATCCTCCTTTCAAAGCTTATTCGTTAATGGTGAAAATGTCCGTCAGCCGTCGATCCCGGAAGCGACAGCGTTAGCGATGTCCTCGGCAGTTTCTGTGGGGTCGAGGTCGTCATCGTAAGCCTCGGGCATAGATGAGATCATCTCAAGGTGAGCCTTGTACATATCGAAGAGGCTCTTCTTGAACTCAGCGACCTGTCTGCGTGCGTCGATGAGAGATTCCTTCTCCTTAGCGATCTCGGCTCTGTTCTTTTCCATAGCCTCAGCGTGCTGACGTACAGCCTCGTCCTCGAGCTGGTCAGCCTTGGCCTGAGCCTCAGCGATGATCTGCTCAGCCTTCTCGTTTGCTTCGTTGAGCACCTGATGGCCCTGCTTCTGTGCGCCGAGGAGAGCGTCCTTGAGAGCGTCCTCGTCCTTCATATACTCTCTGACCTTGTCGGCGAGTATCTGTATCTTGTTGTTAGCCTCAGCGCGCTCGCGCTCCATCTCGTCGAGCTCTGCCTCGAGCTGTGAGAGGAATTCGTCTATTTCCTCCTGCTTATAGCCGAAAGCAGCCTTCTCGAATCTTTTATTTCTTACGTCCTTTGATGTTATCATCGTAATTCACCTCTAAATATATTTTTTCAGAATTATGTGTATACGGCCTTTTTTCGTCTCGCCGTTGATACCTGATAGAATAAATCTTCCGCAGCCTCTCACGGAGAGGATATCCCCCTCGTGCAGCTCTGCTGAGACTGAGCCTGCGGTCAGGTGGTTGACGTCCACCCTGTCCGTGCGGATAAGATCTGCCGCTTTTTCGCGGCTTATCCTTGCCGCAAGGCTGACAACGCAGTCGAGCCGCAGGGAGGCGACCGTACCGCTCATATCCTGAAACTTCTGAGCATCCACGAGCTCAAACGGTCTGCTGTCGGTGATCCTTACACCGACGCGGCCGATCTTCGTCACCGAAGCCGTGATAGCACCGGCGGCTATATCTGTCACGAACGTCTGGGCGATGCCCTCGTCCGCGACAATATCACCGATGACCTCGCGCCGCAGCATCTGCGCCATGAACGAGCCGAGGAAGTCCCTGTGCGTGAGCTTGTCCTCCTCCCGAAAGGTGAAGGTCAGGCACTTCATCGGGAACATCTCCTTTATCTCGTCGCCGAGGTAATCCGGATATACCGCAAGCATCTTCCGCCTTGCGCCCTCATATCCGCCCCACAGCAGATATTTCAGCGCTCCGGCATTCGCCCTGCACCAGAGCTCAGCCTCGACGCACTGTCTTTCATCGAGAAAGGACGAGAACACCGGGGCGTAATCCCTGTCGCAGCGGCTCGTCATATCGGCGAGCCGTGCTGAGAAGAGCTTGTCCGGCTGTTGGTTCATCAGATGAACACGCCGTTGTTCTCGAGCTCGCCGACGAGGTCCTCGCCAACGAAGCCGACATTGTAAGGCGTGATGATGTATGTGAGGTTCGCAACGGGCTTGAGGCTTCCGCCGTTAGCGTAGGCAACGCCTACGAGGAAGTCGATGATCCTTCTCTTGTTCTCGGGAGAAGCTGTCTCAAGGTTGAGAACTACTGTCTTCTTGGCGATGAGGTGGTCAGCGATCTGCTTTGCATCTGTGAAAGCAGAGGGCTTTACGAGAACTACCTGGAGCTGAGCTGTAGCCTGGATGTTGACTACCTTGTTTCTTCTGTTTCCGCCTGCGTTACCGCCCTCAGCGGCTGCAACAGCCTCCTCGTGCTCGATAGCAGCAGCTGCGCGCTCTGCTCTGGGATCGTTGCGGACAGGTGCGTCAGCGAAATCTACGTCATCGTCCTCAGCTGCGAAAAAGAAATCCTTGATATTCTCGAACAGTTTCATAATATTACTCCATTCTCCGCATAATGATATATATTTCTCCGTTTTCCGCACCCCATGCGGAGAAGCGCGGTAACGTGCATTAGCCGTTTGTCTTTACGGACCGCACACGGCAGCCCGAGGTTTTATCTGCTGTAATCTCTTGCTCCGAACAGCCCCGTGCCGATGCGGACGAGCGTCGAGCCGTGCTTTACAGCCTCTGCGTAGTCGTGCGTCATCCCCATTGAGAGCACCTCCATCGAAGTTCCCTCGATGTCTCTGTCCCTGACTTTATGGAAGAGCTCCTCCATACGTCCGAGAAAGACATCACCTGAAGACGGCGGCGGTATCGTCATAAGTCCCCTGACTCTGATATGCTCCAGCGGAGCTATCTGTTCAAGGAGCGGTATGAGCTCATCGGGGGCGACTCCGCTCTTGGAGTCCTCTCCGCCGATATTGACCTCGCACAGTATGTCCATTGTCTTATTATGCGCAGAAGCGAGCCGGTTTATTTCCTCGGCGAGCTTCACGCTGTCGACCGACTGTATCATTGTCATCGGTCCGATTATGTATTTGACCTTGTTGGTCTGTAGATGTCCGATAAAGTGTATCTCCGCAGACTTGTCGTAAGCGTCCTGCTTTGACAGGAATTCCTGCACCCTGTTCTCGCCGAGAAGGTCAACGCCCAGCGCCACCGCACGGTTCACTGTTTCCGGTGCGACTGTCTTGGTGACTGCCATAATGCGTATCTCATCGGCGCTCCGTCCGCAGCTTTCAGCTGCTTCGCGGATATTGGCGCGGATGACCGCAAGATTATCGTCAACGAATCCGAAAGTATCAGCCATCAGCTTCCGCCCCCTCGAGCATTATATCATCATAAAGCGAGAGATACGAGCCGTCCTCCTCGTGTACAGCCGAAAGAACGTAATCGCTTCCCTCATAGATGACGTCTATCTTCTTGAAGGTGACCTGTTCACCCTTGATGATGTAGACGCCCTTGTAATTCACGACCGATGTGGCAGGCTCGCCGCCCTCTGACGCCGCCGTTGTCTCCTGGGTGATGTCAGCAAAGCGTATCGCCTGGCGCGGCACCTTGAGTCCGCGGTATTCGCCCTTGATTATCTCGCACTTCTCGACGCGGTGCTTGACGAGGTCGTAATTGAACTGGCTGCACTCGATGATGATTATGCTCCTCGAAGCGTCGCCCTCGTCTCTTACGTCCTTTATCACGCCCCTGAATGTCTCGGCGGAGGAATCGAATCTCAGCTTTACGGCATTACCTATCGCATACTCCTTCTTTGAGTTGTCGATAACGCCTGCGAGATACCAGCCGAAGCCGTCTATGAGCTTGCCGACTATCTGCTTGTCGTCGCTCCTGCGGTCGGTGATGCTGTTGAGCTCGGCGATGGTCAGCTTATCGAGCTTATCCGGAGTGAGCTCCTTCTCATAGCCGTCGCAATAGCTGACGAAATATGCCGAACGCGGCGATTTTATGGTCTCTATCGGCTTCACGGACTCCGATTTCAGAAGCGCGAGCTGCGCATTGATGTCGGTTATCTGCTGATTGAAGCCGCTGACCTGCTTTGTGATGATCTGATATGTACTCATATCGATGAGCAGGTCCTCCATATCCTTCTTCAGTGTCTCAAAATCGCCCATATCTCGGCTGTAGATGAGGCTTCTGTAGCTCTCCTCTATGCTTTCGGAGAGAGTGGAGGGCTGTGCTGATTCGATAGTACCGGGATTCTGTATCTTTCTGAGTATATCGAGCTCTCTTGTGAGCTTTTCTATCTCACGGTTCCTGCCGATCTGCGCATCGTCGGCGTAGACCTCTGCGATAACGGTATCAGTTCCGAGCTTGCCGCCGTCAGCCACCTTGTAGCTGATTATTCCGGCACCGCTGTGATAGCGCACCTCCTCGTTCCTGATGAACACACCGCTGAGCTCCTTCGACGAAACCGCGCTTGAGATGAGCGCCACGGCAGTTTTCTCCTGTCTGTTGCGGAAATTGAAAACGATGCTGATAAAGATTATCAGCAGCAGTATCAGGACACCATTTCTCAGTATCTTAGAGAAAATGCTGCTGTCTGACTTGTTCGCATTCATTCACGCCACCGCTTATTCGCTCTTCTCTGAAGTATCGAGGATAGAAACGGGTCTTGCAGGGATTATCGTAGAGATAGCGTGCTTGTAAACGAGCTGCTGCTTGCCGTCGCAGTCAAAGATCGCAACGTAGCTGTCGAAGCCCCTTACCATTCCCTTGAACTGGAATCCGTTCGTGAGGATGATAGTTACAACTATCTTTTCCTTCCTGCACTGGTTGAGGAATACATCCTGTAAATTGATCGTTTTGTTCATACACATTCTCCATTCTTTTACGATTTTTCTCCCGGCGGAAATGCATTGCGATCCGCGCGAGGGCATACCTCTCCCATAAGGATAGAAATATACACGATATATTATATCACACTCTTCTGTAATTTTCTATAGCTTTTTCAGATTTTTCCAAAATTTCATATTTTTTACTAAAATCGGCGGTCATAATCCACCTGATACGTTCATTTCTTCTAAACCACGTGAGCTGTCTTTTCGCATAACGCCGCGTTTCCTGCTTTATCAGAGCAATGCATTCATCGAGGGGCATACCGCCCTCGAAGTAGGGTATCAGCTCCTTATAGCCGATAGCATTGGCGGCAGTCCGCATATTCCCCTCGCTCCAGACCGCACGCGCCTCCTCGACAAGTCCTGCTCTCACCATTTCGTCAACGCGCATATTTATCCGCTCATAGAGCACAGCCCTGTCCTCTGCGTTGAGTCCGAGAATGAGCGAGTCATAGGGGCTTTCCTCTGCTGTGCTCTCCGCCTTGAGCTCGCTGAATCGCCGTCCGGTCAGATGTATGACCTCGAGCGCACGCACCACGCGGACGGTATTGTTCATATGTATCGACTCAGCCGCCTCGGGGTCAGCCTTGACGAGCTCGGCGTACAGCGCTTCATTTCCCCGAGTGCGTGAGAGCTCATACAGGCTCTCGCGGTAGGCAGGGTCGCTCTTCATCTCCGAAAACTGCACATTATTGAGCAGCGAATCCACATAAAGCCCCGTACCTCCGACGATTATCGGGAGCTTTCCCCTGCTGAGAATGTCCGCGATGACCCCGCGCGCCATTTTCACGTAATCCGCCGCAGAAAACGGCGTATCGCGGTCTATCACGCTGATGAGGTGATGCGGTACGCCCTTCATCTCCTCCTTTGACGGCTTGGCGGAGGCGATGTCCATTCCCTTGTATATCTGCATAGAATCGGCAGAAACGACCTCTCCGCCGTATTTCAGTGCGAGCTCTGCTCCGAGCCATGACTTTCCGGAAGCCGTCGGACCTACTACCGCGAGCACGAACGGTTTTTCCATATTTTCCATAATTGCCTCCAAACACCAAAGGCGGATATTATCCGCCTGAATAGTAGTATTTATACCGCCGAGTGCTTTTCCTCCTCGTCGTCTTCCTCCTCCTCATCATCGTCGATGTCCTCGGAGAGCACTATGCTCTCAGTCTCTCCGCGGATATGGGAGCATATCTCCGTCAGTGTCTTCGCGCACACGGTCGCGGCGAGCACTCCGGGCACAAAGGCGATGCAGAATATCACTGCCGCCCTCACCGTCCGATTCTTGCTTTTGGCTATATCCGGTCTTTTAATGAAGATAAAAGTGACAACCATGAATGCGATGACAAACATTACCGCTGTCAATATCAGCTTATTGCTCACATTGAAGTGCATCATTATCCCCTTTCGTCATTATCAGGTACGTCTGAACTGGTGGTCGATACTGTATTTCGTCATTGTGAACATCACCGGACGTCCGTGAGGACAGTGGCGGATATTCTCGTTGTAGCAGACCTGCTCCGCAAGCGCCTGAAGCTCCTCCGGTGAATTCTTGTCATTCGCCTTTATCGCCGATTTGCAGGCAACTGTGTGCAGCATATCATCGAGCAGTCCCGACTGCGGGTCTGCCTTGTGCATTCTCAGATTGTTCGCGACCTCGCACACGATGTCTTCGATGTCCGCGTCCATTATGAATGTCGGGACAGCCGTCGCTATCACGCACGGTCTCTGCGAGAAATCGAACTTGAATCCGAGGTCTGCGAGAAGCTCCTGCTGGCTCTCCATCGCGTCTATCTCCTCCGCCGTGAGCAGCACCTTTATTCCCGTAAGCAGGCTCTGGCTGAACTGGCGGCAGTTGCGGCTGCGCAGGCGTTCAAATATGATGCGCTCGTGTGCGGCGTGTTTGTCTATCATTATCATTTTTCCGGCGCTCTCGCAGATGACGTAGAGCCCGAAAGCCTCGCCGACTACCCTGATATTCGGGAATTCCTCGTGCAGAGGGTCAACGGGAGCAGCCTTCTTCACCGGCTCCGGAGCAGCCGGCTTCTCAAACGAGCTGCTGCTTATGTACTTGAAGCCCTCTACCGGAGTTGCCGGCTTTTCCGGCTCCGGCTCCTGTGCGCTGACCGTTTTTTCCGGCTCCGGCGCAGGTACAGGTGCGGACAGTTCCGGCTTTGCAGCGGTGACTCCGCTCTGTCCGAACTGCTCGAACGGGCGTATATTCACTACCTCCGCCTCGCCGTCATCGGTCTTCACGGGAGCGGTATATGCCGGCTTTTCCGGCATTTTTACAGGCTCGGGAGCTGCTGTCTCCTTCTCCTTTTCCGCTATCTTCTCTATCGGAGTGAACAGCATTTCCTGCTGAACAGGCGGTTCCTCCGGAGGCGGCGCAGTCCAGTCCGTGCGCGGCTTTATCTCGAATTCGTAGATGAGTCCGTCATTCATCAGTGCATTCTTCACGCCGAAATATATCGCATCGGATACGCTTTTTTCGTCCGTGAAGCGCACCTCCGCCTTCGCCGGGTGGATATTCACGTCCATCGCCGACGGAGCGAGGTCTATCATCATCACACAGGCAGGGAACTTGCCCGTCATTATCATATTGCTGTAGGCATTTTCAAGCGCCGCCGAGCAAAGACGTGAGCGCACGTATCTGCCGTTGACGAAGAAATTCTGAAGTGCCCTGTTATTGCGCGAATACAGCGGCTTTATGACATATCCGCTCACGTGTATCCCGTTGTATTCATAGTCGCAGGGAATGAGGTCGCGTGCGAGATCGCGTCCGTAGATGGCATATACCGCCGAAAACAGCTCGCCGTCGCCGGCTGAGTTGAACTCCATACGGTTGTCGCGTATGAGCTTGAAGGCTATCGAAGGGTGTGAAAGCGTGATCTTTTGCATTATATTGCTTATCGCGTTCGCCTCTGTGACGTCCTTCTTCATAAACTTTGCCCTTGCCGGTACGTTGTAGAAAAGGTCACGTATTATGATAGTCGTACCGTCCGGGCAGCCGCTCTTATCGTGCGATCTTTCGGTACTTCCCTCGATAGTATAAATAGTGCCGTAGGTATCCTCGCGGCGCTTCGTCATCACCTCTACCCTCGCAACAGCCGAGACCGAGGCAAGTGCCTCGCCGCGGAAGCCGAGGGTGCGGATATTATCAAGGTCATTTTTTGTGATTATCTTGCTCGTTGCGTGACGGAGAAAAGCCGTCGGGACGTCCTCGAATGCCATTCCGCAGCCGTCATCGGTAACGCGCATATATGTAGTTCCGCCGTTTTTTATCTCGACGGTGATATGCCGTGCTCCGGAGTCGATAGAATTCTCCACAAGCTCCTTTATAACGGAGGCAGGGCGCTCTATGACTTCGCCGGCGGCGATGAGCTCGGAAATCTCCTTGCTGAGTACGTTTATCTCGGGCATTTTATCTCTCCTTCTGTCATTTTCAGCCTTCGAGGCAGCCGACCATATCCTTCAGAAGCTCGCGGCACTCTGCGTCCGAAAGCTCGTTTACATTGGTCTTTTCGAGCATTTCGAGCGCAGCCTCACGTCCGAGGCTGCCGAAGCTTATCTGTCCGCTGTCGTCGCGGACCGCGCCTGTACGCTCCGATGCGTGGGCACGCTCCATCTCCTCAAGGAGCTCCCTCGCCCTTGCGACTACCTTTGGCGGCAGTCCTGCAAGCTTCGCAACGTCAACACCGTAGCTCTCATCGACTCCGCCGCGGACTATCTTTCGCAGGAAGCGTATCGTTCCGCCGTGCTTGTTCACGGCGATACTGTAATTCTTCACGCCCTCAAGCTCGTTCTCGAGCCCGATGAGCTCGTGGTAATGCGTCGCGAAGAGAGTCTTGCAGCCGAGCTTTTTCGACGTGCAGATGTGCTCGGCGACTGCCCTTGCGATGCTTACTCCGTCGAATGTGGACGTGCCGCGTCCGACCTCATCGAGAATGACAAGGCTGTCGGGAGTCGCATTTCTGAGTATATCAGAGACCTCGCTCATCTCGACCATAAACGTCGACTGTCCGGCAGTCAGGTCATCGGACGCTCCGACACGTGTGAATATCTTGTCTACGACGGATATTTTCGCAGAATCAGCGGGCACGAAGCTGCCTATCTGGGCAAGCAGCACGATGAGCGCTGTCTGACGCATATATGTCGATTTACCGGACATATTCGGACCGGTGATTATCGCCATACGGTCAGCCTTCTTGTCGATATATGTATCATTCGGGACGAACATCTCATTCTCGAGCATCAGCTCAACAACGGGGTGACGTCCGGCTTTTATGTCGATAGAGCCGTCTATCGCGATGTCCGGCTTGACATAGTTGTTGCGGAGCGCAACGTCCGCGAACGAGCAGAGCACATCGACCGCCGCAACTGCCGAAGCCGTCTTCTGAACAGGTTCAAGGCGTGTCGCGAGGAAATCGCGTACCTCTGCGAAGATGTCCGCTTCAAGCTGAAGCGCCTTATCCTTCGCGCCGAGGATAGCATTTTCGGCATTTTTGAGCTCCTCTGTGATAAAGCGCTCGGCATTCGCAAGGGTCTGCTTGCGTATCCAGCCCTCGGGAATGAGATCATAGTAGGAGCGCGTAACCTCCAGATAGTAGCCGAATACACGGTTATAGCCTATTTTCAGGTTCTTGATGCCGGTCTGATCCTTCTCGCGCTGTTCTATCTCAGCTATGATGTCCTTGCCGTGGTTCATTATGTGACGGAGCTGATCGAGCTCCTCGTTGAAGCCGTCCTTGATGACACCGCCGTCCTTGACGGAGATGGGAGGCTCCTCCATTATCGCATTCTCAACGAGCTTGACTATCTCATCGAGCGTGGAGATCTCGCTGTTCAGCCTTGCGAGCAGCTTTGAATCGGCAAGCTTTCCGAGCTCCGCCTTCAGTGCCGGGAGCTGCATAGCTGTCGCGGAGAGCGAGCGGAGATCGCGCGGAGTTGCCGATTTGTACATCACCTTCGTCATAAGGCGTTCGAGGTCGTACACGCGCTCGAGCAGAGCCTGCATATCCGCGAGAGATACGCTTCTGCGGTATAGAGCCTCAACTGCGCCGAGACGCTCGATTATCCTTGCCGGGCTCTTCAGCGGCTGCTCTATCCAGCTGCGCAGCATACGCCTTCCCATCGAGGTCTTTGTCGAATCGAGCACCCACATCAGCGAGCCCTTCTTCTCCTTGCTGCGCATAGTTTCGGTGAGTTCGAGGTTACGGCGCGCATTCAGGTCGAGCCCCATAAAGGCGTCGCCCTGCATGAGCTGTATCGAGGTGAAGCGTGAAACTGTGGTCTTCTGCGTCTCACGGATATAATCGAACAGTCCGCATACCGCGCAGCAGTCCGCACCGTCCTCGGAAATGCCGAGCTCCGGCATAGACTTCACGCCGAACACCTGCTTCACGTAATCTATCCTGTCTTCTGTCTTAAAGCAGACCGTATCCCTGAGAGTTACCGCACACGCGAGCCTTATCTTCACGAAATCCGCAACATTCTTCATCGAGAGGAAGTTCTCGGGGAAGACTATCTCAGCCGGACGGCAGCGGGAGAGCTCGTTTATCACGTCTGCCTCGAGGTCCTTGCCCTCGAATACGCAGAGCGAAGCCTCGCCCGTCGAAATATCGGCAGATGCGACGCCGCAGGTCCTGTGCTCTTCATCGTAGTATATGCTGCAAAGGTAATTGTTCGTGCCGTCGTCGAGCATACCGGCTTCCGTGAGCGTACCCGGCGTAACGACGCGGATAACATCGCGGACAACGATGCCCTTCGTCTCGGCAGGGTCAGTGAGCTGCTCGCAGACCGCGACCTTGTAGCCGAGGTCGATGAGCTTCTTTATATACAGATCGGCGGCATGATAAGGGACACCGCACATCGGAGCGCGTTCTTCAAGTCCGCAGTCCCTGCCGGTGAGGGTGAGCTCCAGCGCCTTCGAGACGGTTATAGCGTCATCGAAGAACATCTCATAGAAGTCGCCGAGCCTGAAAAAGAGTATGCAGTCCGCATATTTGTCCTTGACCTCGAAATACTGCTGCATCATCGGCGATATCTTGCTTCTGTCGATATCCATTATCAATTCTCCTTACAGTGTGGATTTTTGCTCATTTCACCGTTCTCAGTGGCAGCCGCCGCAGGTCGCACAGCTGCCTGTACAGCCGGAAGAGGGCTCGCAGGAAGCAGGGTCCTCGCCGTTTGCGCTGAGCGTGATTATCTGCTGAATGTTGTTTACGAGCAATTCAAGCGACTTCTGTGCCGCCGAGAAAACTATCATATTCTTGTTTGACATTATCTTGTTGTAGGTCTCCTTGATGTTCTCATCGAGCTCCTTGACCTTTTCGGTGTCCTTGTTTTCCTTTGTGAGCTCCATACTGAGGTCATAGCGCATCTTCTCGAAGCTGTCTATCTGCTCCTGAAGCTCCTTATCCTCGTCATTCACCTGCTTCGCAAGGTTGTATGCGATGTATCTGTCGTCGTTCTGGAGAGCCTTTCCGAGCTCTCTTGCCATTTCAATAATATCCATTTTCTATTCTCCCTTTCGATTTTTATCTGAATGCGCTGGCGTTGTAGGTGAAATCGAGATACAGACCATCTGCCTCCTCATACTCGCTGTATGCGTAATAGATATAGCTCTTCGTCTCAGATGCCTTATCCCAGCTGTATGCAGTGATATAATCCATTTCCCATACGTCCCTGTCGAACATTATATTGTAATAGTCCTCGTCATTTCCAAGTTCGTGGCTGTATGTATTCGTCTGTTTCAGCTTGAAGTCATCTGTCATAGTATACCAGTCAAGCGACATAGCGCCCATATGTCCCCATACAAGAACGAGCTCGTTCGTCTTCTCATCATAGGCAAAGCTTGTATGTCCGCCGCTGAGAGCGTCCACGAGCCTGAGCTTTGCGTCAGGGTCTACGGTATAGATGTCGAGTACGAAATCTGCCTCGCAGGTGCCGTGCTTGAATAGGAGCTCGGGTATCTGGTCATTGTCGATATCGTAGAGCGCATAGGCTATGCTGACTGCACCATCATTTCTCTCGTATATCTCGTCCCACGTCTTCTGCACGACATCTTTATAAAGGTCGGCATAGCTGTCGAGCCTGTCGGTAAATGTCGCTTTTCCGGCAGCAGATGTCGATGTCTCAGCAGAGGTAGTGGAAGTTGTTGTATTTGCGGTAGTTTTCGCCGGCTTTGTCTTCTTGGTAGCAGCCTTTGTCGTTTCTGTTGTGGGAGCCTCGGTCTGCACCTCAGTGATTTCCTCTGTGGTATGTACCTCGACCGGCTCGGGAACTATGACCTGCTCGCCCGGCTCATCAACTCCGCAGCCGGCAAGCAGGAGAGCTGTAAGGCATGAAAGTGCTATGAGCTTATGTTTCATTTTCTTCCCCCTTTTGGGTTGTATCACGGGATATCTATCCAGTATCTCTCCAGAAAGACGCCCTCATTTTCTTCGTATACGGTTGATTCGTAAACGCCGCCGTTGTTCAGTATCGTCCGGCGGCTTCCCTCGTTGTCGCTGTCGCAGGTGATAAGGACCCTTTCGAGCCCGAGCTCCCTGCACTTCGGCAGCGCGAGCCGCAGCATCTCCGACGCGTAGCCCTTTCTTCGTTCGCTCGGTGCGACGGAATAGCCGATGTGTCCGCCGTACTTTTCGAGGAACTCGCTGAAATAATGCCTTATCTGTATCATACCGGCTATCTTTGAGCCGTCATCGGCAACGAAGATGTACTGTGTTGCCGGAACAAATCCCGGCTCCGGTACAGTCTCGGCAGCGGTGCAGGCTTCCGTCCATCTCAGCCATTCAGCCGGATCGGCGATCTCCCTGAGAGCGCCCGTGCCGTCCATAGAGCTCCCGCTGTCGAGGAACTCCTGCCGGTATGCGCGTATCTGTTCTGTGTATTCTTCCGTAGGCAATATCAGCTTCATTTTACTATTTCTCCTGTGACAGCCCAGTTCATCGCCCCTGTCACCTCGACCTCGACGAACTGCCCGATAAGTGAGCTGTCACCCTCGAATTCAACGATGATGAATTCACTGCTCTTGCCTGCGAGGAAGCCCTCGCGCTTCTTCGAGACGTCGTCCGCGAGCACACGCATACGCTTACCGATAAAGCGCTTGTAATGCTCAGTTGATATATCGCGCTGAAGTGCGAGGAGACGGCGCATACGCTGTCCCTTTTCCTCCTCCGGGACACCGTCCGGCATCTCTGCCGCCTTAGTGCCCGTTCGCTTAGAGTAGATGAATGAGTAGATATTGTCATATCTCACTCTTTCCATTATATCAAGTGTAGCCTCGAAATCCTCGTTTGTTTCATCAGGGAAACCGACGATGATATCCGTCGTCAGCGAGAAATCCGGGTCACGGCGGCGTATCTCATCGACTATGCCGAAATACTTTTCCGCAGTATACCGCCTGTTCATGCGTCTCAGCACATCGTCGCTGCCGCTCTGCACCGGTAAATGCAGATGCTTTGCGACCTTCTCGCAGTCGAATATCGCGTCGATGAGCCCGGCTGAAGCATCCTTCGGGTGCGATGACATAAAACGTATCCAGAAGTCGCCCTCTATCTCATTGAGCCGCCTCAGGAGTTTCGGAAAGCTCATCTCTCCGCCGAGGTCATTTCCGTAGGAGTTGACGTTCTGTCCCAGCAGCATTATCTCCTTGTAGCCGTCTCTGACGAGTCCCTCGACCTCGGAAATAATATCCTCCGGACGGCGGCTGCGCTCTCTTCCGCGTACATACGGCACGATGCAGTAGGTGCAGAAGTTGTTGCAGCCGAACATTATCGGCACGCTCGCCTTGAACGTGCTCTCACGCACCTGCTCGGCTGTTGCCGAGAAATCGTCATATTCCGCTATATCAGCCGAAAAGCGTGCTCCGCGCAGACATTCGAGCAGCAGCTTCGGAAGCCCGTTTATCGCCGAGGTCCCGAGCACGAAGTCGACCTGCGGATACGACTTCTTTATCTTCTCCGCGATGTGGCTCTGCGCCGTCATACAGCCGGCAATTCCGATCATGAGCTCCGGGCGCTGTTCCTTGAGCTTTTTCATACTTCCGACTATCCCGAAGACCCTGTCCTCGGCGTTCTCACGGACAGCGCACGTATTCAGCATTATGAGGTCTGCCTCGGACTCATCGTCCGTGAAGCCAAAGCCCATTTTTCTGAGCAGCCCCTTTATTTTTTCTCCGTCCGAAACATTCAGCTGACAGCCGAAGCTACGGACGTATGCGAGTCTCTGTCTGTCGCCGAGAAGGCGCTTTATCTCGCTTATTACAGCAGTATTATCGTTCAAATCCGCATACCTCCCCGAACATTTTCCGCCAATATATCATTATAACATATCGCTGATGTTCTTGCAAGTGGCGAAACATACAAAAATGGAGAAGTCTCAACAAACAAAAAAGAGCACCCAAGGGGAGCTCCCCTCTGGCGGATTCGCAGGTTACTAAATATGAGCCGTAAGTTTACGGCTCGGTAGCCCACTTTTTCCGTTAAGGGGAGCAGCCTGAAAAGGGTGCTCTCGTTTCATTATTTTACTTTGATCTTTCGGGGAGCTTTTCTATCGACTTTGCATCGAGCTTCTGGATAGCAAGCGCATCGTTCGCGGTAACTCCGTCGCCGGGGTCATAGCAGTCAGCATTTGCTGCGCCCTGCGGCTTGAGTGCGTACTTGTCCTTGTTGGCGATAGCCTGAAGGATAGCAACTGCGTCCGCAACGGACACCTTCTTGTCGAGGTTCGCATCGCCGAGAAGCGTAACATCGGGAAGCTTTGCAGTTGTTGCCGATGTTGTTGTAGTTGTTGAGGAAGAAGTCTTTGTGGTAGTTGTAACAGGAGCTGTGCCGCCCTTGAAGAGGTCAGCCGGGAGCTCGTCGAGAGTGATGCAGTAATCGCTGTTGTAAAGAGCCTTGAGCTCGGCATGGTCCTGATACTTCTCACCGCTTACGAAGGGAGTTTCGGGTGTGTCGTACCACGGGCAGAAATAGAGCCAGTCTGCGTGCTCGACCATAAGGTTCTGCATACTCGGAACGGAATCATTCTCTGCCATTGCGACCATCTTATTGCCCTTTACGTAGCCGTGTATCTTATAGAAGATGCCAGCCTCCGCATCGAGGTTCGGACCGGATGTCTTGCCGTCGTGGCGGTTGTACTGCGTGTTGTACTTGTCAAATGCCACTATGTCGACTCTGTCATCGCCTGAGTACCACTCAGCTGACGAATCTGACCATGCATAGAGGTTCTGCTCCCAGATGAGGTTGTGGAGACCGTACTCGTTTTCGAGGGTATCCTGCAAGAGAGCCCATATCTGCTTGTAAACGACAGCGCCCTCCTTTGCCCACCAGAACCACGCACCTGAGCCGTCTATCGGGTCATCGGTGTGGCTGGGATTTCCCTCAGCCTCGTGGAAGGGACGGAAGATAACGGGAACACCTGCGTCCTGAAGCTTCTTGAGCTCAGCCGCAAGATTCTTCATACAGAGCTGGAAGTATTCGTATTCGACAGTGCCCTCGACCATACAGTTCGCTGTCTTGAAATCGGTCTTCTCGCTGTAGGTGGTCTTGGAGAAGTCGAGCGGCTCGCCGAGAGTGTAGTCTGCCATCGCTGTGGGAACATTCACGTGCCACGAAGCAGTACAGATACCGCCCTTTTCGTTGGTCCACTCTATCATACGTCCTGCAACGCCGTCGTCCCACGCATAGCACGGGCAGTAGCTTCCGAAGTCGAAGCCCTGTATCGCCGGATACTTGCCTGTAAGGTCGTGTATGAGGTTTACATCAAGGTCATAGTTATTGTAGGTGTAGTTGCGGTTCTGAGTGCTGTAGGTATATACCTGACCGTCGGGACCTGTGCAGTGCCACGGGAACTTGTTGCCCTGCTCGTCCTTGTCATAGCTGTCCTTGTCTATCTCGTACTCAACGCCCTTTTCGTCCGTGCATTTATCGGCATTCGCATCGTAGCGGATAGTGGTCTGGACCTGATTTCCGCCGCCGTATATCTGCTGCTGACCGGAGAGGATATTCGTTCCGTATACGCTGTGGAGATACTTCATAACTGCCTTTGCTTCGGGGGTAGCATCGGGGTCACAGGTCTCGTCGGTAGCCTTTGAGAGGTCCGGGAACACAGCCTCGGAAACTGTAACGGTGTCAATAGCCATATAGCCGTATTTGCTGACGAATTCGATAGTGTTCTCGCCCTTCTTGAGCCTTACCATACCGAAATCGTAATCGCGCCATTCCTTTGAATAGCCAGCCTGTATCGAATACTCGACTCCGTTCACGGTTACGGTCTGCATCCTTGCGCCGCCCTCTTCGCTGAGTATCTGTGCGCCGCGGACGGTGATCTGATACATCGCGTCCTCGGGAACAGTTACGGTGAACGAAGCCGGAGATGCTGTGAGGTACCAGAAGCCCTCGCCGGAATAGCCGGGTATCTGATTCTCATAGATAGAGGTCCAGAGATCCGCGCCCTCCATATCCTCGCCCTCGATAGTGAACGGGAAAGCGGTATCTGCCGCATTTACCGCAGCTATCGACGGGATAGCTGCTGCTGTTACTGCCGCAGCCGAAACAGCTGACAGCATTCTGCTGATGATCTTGTTCATTTTTGCATTCCTCCTGAAAATATCCCTCGTTATGCGTTTTAGGTTATCGCATTTAATGTAAAGCTTTGCCTAAACAGCTTTATTAATCTGCTTTAATTATAGCTTTGATAAAGTTGATTTTCAATAGCTTTTTATGAACAGTATAAAAAATCGTGTATTTGACTAAATCTGCCGCCGCATTTTTCACATATAAAGAAAAAAGCCGCTTAAATTAAGCAGCTTTTAATCAGAAAAATTTAATAATAATCGTGAAATGATTTTCGGTGTTCACACCGCATTAACCGGCAAGCGCCTTATCGAGCCAGACCTTTGCGATGTCGAGTGCCTCATAGAGTCCGCACTCGCGCTCGGCATTCTTGACGAAAGCCTTTATCGGATCTTTCTCATTGGTGTCCATCTGAACGACCCTTACCTTCGAGGTCACTTCCTCGCCGGCGTCATTCTTAGCCGTTCCGATTATCTGTATCCATATCACGTAGGGATCGGACATATATCCATAGTACATCTGATTGCCGTTTCTTACAAGCGGATAACCCTTGTATGTGAAAAACTTTTCGCTCATATGTGTTCCTCCTTGTCTGATCGCGGTTTATTTCCAGGTGGTCTTGATCTCCTCATCCGTATCGAGGAGCTTTACGTTCTCGATGATCGTCTCAACATACGATTTTGCAACGTTGAACTTGCACTCGCCGTTCACGACGATGAGCGCGGACATTGCCGACTTGTCGTAGAATTCAAACGTCTGATCCTCACCGGTGTATGAATCCTTCACCCGCAGAGTTACCATAGGCTCTGAATCGGGCTTCTCCTCGCCGAGCGCGAAGCTTTCGGCATTGCCGCTGATGAGGAACGCATAGAACTGGCGGAAGCGCTCGCTGTCGAACTCCTCGCCGTTCTTAGTAACGCTGAAGTCCTCAGCCTTGTAGGATTCCTTCGTCTCGCCGGGATTCTTCTTTGTGCTCACGAACTCAGCCTTGTCACCGGTATTGCACTCGACGCTGAGGTCGGAAACGTTCCATACATAGGAAGCAAGGAATATCTTCGATGCGATGTCAACCGGTGTTACAGATGCCCATTTCGCACTTTCCTCATTTAAGATGAAGATGACGTTGCCGCCCTCCATCATTCCGTAGTAGCACTTGCCGTTTGAGGCATCATTGAACGGCTCGCTCAGCAGGAGCACGTAATCCTTGCCGTCGTCACAGCTCATTGTCACCTTGCAGAACGGGTCCATAAGACCAGCCTCTGCAATATCGGTCTCCTCGCAGTGGACTCTGTAAACGTCCGTTGCGGTGAGTCCGAACATACCTGTGGTTATCTCAGCCGAGCGCTCGACCGAGAGGAATGCCGATGTAGGCGATACCATAATGTGTGAAGCGGAGGTTCCGCCGGTATACTTGGAATCGTCACTTCTCTCGTCGTATTTCAGCACGATGTCATAGTCGATGTCGTCGCGTTCTATCTTCAGCTGGTCAACGCGCGGCATCTCCTCCGGCTCTGCGAGCACGAGGGTCTCAACGAGCTCAAGCGTTGTCTTGCTGTAATTCGCGAGCGCGGAATTTCTCACGGTATATACCGTATCCACACCGTCTATCATAACGTAGGTCTGCTCGCCTGTGGGAGCCTTGTTGCCGATGAGCATACGCACCTTCTTGCCGCTCTCATACGTGACATCGACCGTTATCTCGGGCTTGTCAAGTCCGAACTTAGCAAGGTCGGTGCAGTTCTCGGCGATGACGTCCTCAGAGGTGAGCTCGTTTGCGTTGTTTGCGAGCGTACCGATAACTGAAGTGTTCATATTCACATCAGAATATCCGTCGAGAGTATAGGTCGCGGCGGAGTCTTCCGTTTTTGTTGCTGTCTGAACAACGTGGAGCTCGCCGTCCTTGTTCTTTACATCTACGGTCTTGATAACGCCGACCTGATAGCTCTGATCCGGGTCGTCAGGTCCGGCAGGCATATCATCGCTGATGATGATGACCTGCTTTCCGCTCTCCTCTGTCTGAGAGGAGGAAGAGCTGCTCTCGGACTCGCCGCCCTTGTCGTCGGTGAGCCTGAGGGCGGCATAGCCGCCTCCGAGCAGCGCCAGTACAGCGCTCAGCGCGATCAGACCCTTTGCTGTTTTATTCATCGATTCTTTCTCCTTAACAATACAACAAGTCCTGTGAGTGCGATAAGTGCAGGTATGATGATTATGACTGTGAACTCGATCGCTCTTGCACCTGTGGTCTTGAGTGAGATAGTGTTCTGCTGGAGAGACTTCTCAGGAATGACAGCGCCGTTTTCCTTGCCTGTCATCGTGTTTACAGCTGTGCGGATGACCTCGGCATTGTTGTATGCGTTGGTATTATCAAGTATTGAGCTGTCGACCATATACGGGCTGCCGATAACGAGGATGTCGCTGCCGATGACCTTGATACCGGAGGCTGTTTCCTTTCTTGCCTTTGCAACGACAGTATACTCAGCTCTCTCAGATGAATCTGTATTGTCGGCAAGCGATGATGTATAGGATGTATCGCTCGACTTGATGAGCTCCTTTACAACGCCCTCGTTGTTCTTGCTGAGGACTGTGATAGTTCTCGCAAAGGGAGCAATTATCGGGAGCTTGTCATTTGCGACAGTACCGAGTGACTCAGCGTCGCTGATATTCACTGTAGGATAGAGCTGATTGGATATCATAACTGTATTCTTGTCGTCCTTGACATAGTCCTCGTTTATCTGTATCTTCCAGTCAGCGAGGAATTCCGAGATGTTGGGGAGGTTGAGAGCGTCAAGGCTCGGGATATATATCATATCCTTCTCGTAATTTCCGCCGTTGTAGAGGAAATCGGACATCTTTGCGATGATATCCTCAGAGAAATCGTATGCAGGGCAGCATAATACGAGCAGGTCATAATTGTCTGCGAGCTCGTCAGTGCCTAAGTCTATCTCGGTGCAGTCATAGCCGTTCTTGTCGAGCAGCTGCTCAAGAGAATATGCAACAGAAGCGCCGTTGTTGTTTACGACTGAATTTCCGTTGAGAGAGGATACGATAGCAGCTCTTACAGGAGTAGCATCGGCAACGGACATAATAGCAGAGGTGATAGTGCTCTCGCCATTGAATACCATCTGGATATTGCCCTGTGTGCTTGCTCTTGAGGGAACTATCATACCAACGATGTCCCTCTGCGGGATGACCTTTACACGGTCGCCGCAGCTGAATACCATACTCTGCTCTGTTATATCGCCGCTGTAGTTCTTGCTGAAGCGTGCGATAACGTCGGGGTCCTTGTTGATGTCAACATACTTTACATTTACGCTGCCCTTGCCGGACTTTGCATAAACGCTGTATTTTTCGAGTATCTGGGGTATCATAGTGAAGGGGTGCTCCACATACTGACCGTAATACTGTGCCATAACGGCAGGATACTGAGCCTCGAGCGACTCAAACATAGATTCGGGCGATGTAACTGTTATCTCAACGTCCTTGTCGAGCTTCTTGAGCACATCGACCGTCTCGTCCGTGAGCTCGTATCTGTTATCGCCTGTGAGGTCGAGCTTTACCGGATAGCGCTTCACGATAAGTCCGCACATAAGGTTGAGAAGTACGACTATCGCGATAACAACTACAACGACAGCCATCGACATCGAGCCGTATTTCAGCTTCTTGCCTGTGCCGCGCGCAGTCTTGGGAGCGCTTTCCCTGCTGCTCTCCTCAGAGGTCTTGTCCTTTAACTCTATATCTTCTTTTTTGTTCTTGCTCATCTGAATGACACCTTCCTTTCTCAATTAACCCCAGCGTCTCTTATCGAGTACCCTTACCGTCAGGAAGTTGAAGATAAAGGCTGTGCTGACGAAGAATACGACGCTGGTGAGGTTGAATACACCGTGGGTGAATTCGAGGTATCTCGAGTAGAACGAGAACGAGAGCATTATCTTTCTGATGAATTCGACAGATACGTTTGAAGCCAGCGAATCGAAGAGGTAGAGCACGAAGAGTGCAAGCATACTCGCAACTGCTGCTGCCATCTGGTTCTCGGTGAGGGACGAGATGAAGAGTCCCACTGAGATGAACGCTGCGCCGAGGAAGAGCATAGCGAAGTAGTTGCCGAGCAGCGACGGCCATACGACGTCGCCGAGGTATGCGAGGATACCCGCATAGATGAACACGACGCTCTCAGCGATGATGAACAGCGTAAGAGCTGCGAAATACTTGCCGAGAACTATCGACCACAAGCCGATAGGAGCTGTGAGAAGTCCCTGATCGGTGCGGTTCTTCTTCTCCTCACTGAGGAGCTTCATCGTGAGTATCGGAATGAGGAACAGCACTACGATGAACATAGAGCTGAACAGCGGCGAGGTCTCGGTAGTGCCCGAGGCGATAACGCCGAAGAAAAAGAATATTCCCGAAAGCAGTGTGAACACTGTAAGGAAAACATATGCGACGCCCGAAGTAAAGAAAGCGCCCATTTCACGTCTGTATATAGCTCCCATTACTCCTCGCCTCCTTTATTATCATCATCTGCAAAGGACTGATCTGCTGGGAGATTCTCCTCAAGAGCTTCCTTTGCCTCTTCTTCGACCTCAGTTGCGACGAGCTCGCCGTCCTTGATGTCAAGGTCGAACTTGGGCTTGTCCTTTGCCGGCTTTTCAGCCTTTTCTGCGCCGGGCATGATGTCACCCATAGTTATCTTGAGGAAGATGTCCTCAAGTGTGAGGTCTGAGAGCTGGAGCATAAGGATATTCCAGCCCTTATCGCGGCAGAGCTGGTTTACGGCACGGCGGACGTCTGTCTTTTCGTCAGCCTCGACGTCATAGTCGTAAATGCCCTTCTCACGCTCCATATCAGCGCGGACGTACTTGATGCCGTCGAGCTGCCTGAGAGCGGCAGCTATCTCCTTCTTATCATCGGCAGTGTGGGTGCTTCCTTCGATACGGAGGGTCATCTTGTGCTCGTTAGTTATATTTCTTGCGATCTCTTCAGCTGTGCCGTCAGCGGCAACAACGCCCTTGTTGATAATGATTATCCTGTCGCATACAGCCTGTATCTCGGGGAGGATATGAGACGAAAGGATGACCGTGTGGTTCTTGCCGAGCTTTTTGATGAGCGTGCGTATCTCGATTATCTGGTTCGGGTCGAGACCGACTGTCGGCTCGTCGAGTATGAGCACGGGCGGATTGTTGATAAGTGCCTGTGCGAGACCGACTCTCTGCTTGTAGCCCTTTGAGAGGTTGCGGATAAGCCTGCTTCTGACGTTGCTTATCTTGCACAGGTCGCATATCTCCTTGAGGTGAGCCTTTCTCGGGAGCTTGCACTTCTTTAGGTCGTACATGAATCCGAGGTAGGCATCGACTGTCATATCAACATAAAGGGGCGGTATCTCGGGGAGATAGCCGATATTGGACTTTGCCTTTATCGGGTCCTCAAGAATATCAACGCCGTTTACGAGTATCTGTCCCGAGGTCGATGAGATATAGCCCGTGAGCATATTCATCGTAGTTGATTTTCCTGCTCCGTTAGGTCCGAGAAAGCCGAGTATCTCGCCCTTTTCGACCTTGAAGCTTATATCGTTGACGGCTTGCTTGTCGCCGTAACGCTTGGTAAGGTTTCTGACCTCTATCATTTGGTAATACCCTCCTGATCAAATATGATTATCTGCCGCCGCGGCAGTAAATGCCACTAATAAGAATAATATTATTATGTGATAACACCGTGAAAGCAAAACGAACTTTATATGTCAGTGCTTTGCAGTTTCGACATCGGCGGCTATCTGAGCCTTCAGCTCGTCGAGCGAGCCGAATCTCAGCTCCGGACGAATGAACGACCTGAACGCCGTATCGATGGTCTCGCCATAGATGTCGCCGTCGAAGCCGATGATATGCGTCTCGGCGAGCGGTCTGCGCGCGCCGCCGACTGTCGGCTTCACACCGATGTCCGTCACCGCCGGATAGACCCTTCCCCCGACCTTTACGTCTGTACCGTAAACGCCGAAGCGCGGCACGAGCTGACTTTCAGCGAACGCCTGATTTATTGTAGGGAAGCCTATAGTATGTCCGAGGTGCTCGCCGTGTATGACCTCGGCGCTTATCGTATATCTCTCGCCGAGAAGCTCCGCCGCCGCCGGCATATCGCCCTCCGCAAGCAGCTCACGTATACGGCGTGAGGAGATGTTCTCGCCGCCGCTCATCACGTCCTCGGCTATCCCGAGCTCAATGCCGTATCTTCCGCAGAGCTCACCGAGCTCCGAGATCCCGCACGAAGCGTTCCTTCCGAAGCGGAAATCACGTCCGCACGCAACATACGCTGCGCCGAGCTCACCGAGAAGTACGTCCCTGACGAAGCTCTCGCCGGAAAGCCCGCGTACCTTGCCGAAATCCTCGCTGAATATCTCGCTTATCCCGAGCCTGCGTATGAGCATATCCCTGCGGCTGTCGGGGTAGATGTACTCAACGGCTCTCCCCTGCTTTGCTGAGAGAGTGCCGCACCTGAACGTATAAACTGCCGGAACAAGCCCGTTTTCAGCCATTACAGCCGCCTTCGCTATAACTGCACGGTGTCCGAGATGCACGCCGTCGAAAAGTCCCAGAGCGACTGCTGTTTTCTTACGTTCCATAGCTCACCCCAGATTCTTCGCCACGCGAAGGATACCGCCGTCAAAGTCGGCAAGCGCAGTACCAATGAATGCCCCGTCACTCCCGTAGACCGCGTAATCCTTAACGCCCTGCTCTATATTGTGAACACGTCCGAGGTCGAGCTTCACTCCGTTGCGGTACATTCTCGTCTGCACCTCATTGAGCCTCAGCTTCGGAAGACCTGAAAATACGCGCTCTATCGGCAATATCAGCTCAGCGAGCCTGTCCTCGTCACGTGCCTGCTGTATCTGCTCAAAGGTAAAGCAGTCGGCGAGTGTGAATCCGCCTGAGCTCGTCCTCACGAGCGAGGTCATCGCTCCGCCGCAGCCAAGCCTCTCTCCGATGTCATTTATAATGGTACGTATATATGTGCCCTTGCCGCAGGAGATGTC
The DNA here is from genome assembly GCA_017534835.1 of Ruminococcus sp. Taxonomy (GTDB): domain Bacteria; phylum Bacillota; class Clostridia; order Oscillospirales; family Ruminococcaceae; genus Ruminococcus. Next base: position 18,062 of record JAFXVT010000020.1, on the reverse strand, counting down.
GAGCACTCCCTCGCGCACGGAAGGGTCATAGCAGATGAGCTCTATCGCCGAAACGTTTATCTGACGCGCCTCGCGTTCCACTTCTATTCCCTTCCGTGCGAGGTCATACAGACGCTGTCCGTTCACCTGCACAGCGGAATACATCGGCGGAAGCTGCATAATATCGCCGATAAACTGCGGTATCACAGCTCTCAGCTCGTCTTCGCCGACGGGCTTGTCCGAGCGCGAGAGCACATTTCCGGTGACGTCCTGCGTATCGGTCGTCTCACCGAGCCGGAAACCGGCGCGGTAGCTCTTCGTATTGTCCGGCATAATATCGCACGCCTTCGTCGCAGTTCCCACGAACACGGGCAGAACTCCCGTAGCCATCGGGTCGAGCGTTCCGCCGTGACCGATACGGCGCGTCCGGAGTATCCCCCTCAGCTTCGCCACAACGTCGAACGATGTGAAATCCGCCGGCTTGTTGACGCATATTATGCCGTTCATCAGCAAAGCGCCTTTCTCACTGTATCAATGAGCATTTTCTTGACGTCCTCGAGCTTTCCCTCGACGGTGCAGCCTGCCGCCTTCGCGTGACCGCCGCCGCCGATGGTCTGGCATATCGTCGAAACGTTCACCTCATCGGCTGAGCGGAACGAGCACTTGAAAACGTTCGGCTCGCGCTCGCGCATAAGGATACCGACCTCGGTATTCTCGAGCTGTATAGTCAGCGGAGCAAATCCCTCAAGCTCATCGGGGGTTATGCCCAGCTCCTTCATCATATCCTGTGTCACCGCTATAACAGCGAGCTTGCCGCCGAGGTGCTCCTCCATCAGCTCTGACACCTTCGCCTCGAGCTTCATTCTTCCGAGCGATTTCACCTCGAACATATAGCGGTTTATCTTGGCAAAGTTGATGTTTTTGTAGCTGCGCTTCATCTCCGCTGCTATCTCGTGTGCGCGCGGAGTCGTGCAGTCATAGCGGAAGCAGCCGGAATCGGTAGCGATGCCGGTATAAAGGCACATAGCGCAGTGCTGTGTGATGTTCACGCCCATATACTTTGCAAGGTCATAGATTATCTCGCACGCCGCTGTAGCCTTCTCGCGCAGAAGGGTCTTTTCGGCGTAGTCCCTGTTGGATTCGTGGTGGTCGATGCAGAGCTGCACCTTATCACCGTATATCTTCTCATATCTGCCCATAAGCTTGACATCGGCGATGTCGACCGCGATAACGGTCTGCGGCTCAAATTCCTCGCCTGCTCCGATGTCTGTCAGGAATCCGTATCGTGAGGGGAAAGCGTCACTGCAAATAACGCGGCTGCGAATACCGAGCTCCGCAAGAATGTCCTTCAGTCCGAATCCGGCGCCGATACAATCGCCGTCCGGGCTCTGGTGAGTGATGATAACGGCGTCCTTGCAGTTTCTCAGGAACGTCTCTGTCTCACTGTAGCCAATAAACATATTACACCTCTTTCTCAGTTCAGAAGATCGTTGAGCTTCTTGCTTATCTCAGCGCTTCTTTCGATCGAGTTGTCTGCGACGAAAGTGAGCTCAGGCGATTTTCTCATCTTCAGGCGATGGAAAAGCTCTCTTCTGATAAAGCCCGACGCACTTTTGAGCCCGGTAACGGACTCCTTCGTGCGCTCCATTCCCTCAAGGCTCGAAACGTATATCTTACAGCTCGACATATCGCCCGACAGGTCTGCTCTGACGATCGTGAGCATCTTGTCTATCCTCGGATCCTTCAGCTCGCGCAGGATCGCTGTCATTTCTCTCTTGATGTCCTCCGCCATTCGGCTCGTTTTAAAATTAGGCATACTTATCCTTTCTCAGATGTTCACGGTGAAGCCGCCGTCCGCAGTTTCGGAGTGCTCCTCTTCCTTCTTTCCCTCGCCGTCGAAATACTCGCCGGCTTTAGCCTCCTCGACGTCAGCCTCCACCTTTGTATAGTCGGGCAGCTCCTCGTCGCCCTCCTCATAGAAGATGTCCGCAAACTTATCATATTCCGGTTCAAGCTCTACATCCCGTACCGGTCTTTCAACGCCCATCAGGTCATTGGGGAAATTCTCCTCCTGCTCAATGGGGCTGCACTGACCGAGCAGGATCTTTTTTACGGACTCGAAAAAGAAAATATCTATCGGTCCGAAATCCTCCCAAGCGAGTGCCTCTTCACAGTACTGAAGCATATCCGCATTGCTCATTCTCTCTTCGTCCATTGTGTGATCCTCCTCTCGCCGGAGAGCGCTCTCCGGCATATTCCGGCGGCATAAGCCGCCTCCTTCTGTATTTTATATCAGTCCTCGCGGTACTCCTCGACCATATAAGCCTCGAAAATATCGCCTTCCTTTACGTCGCTGAACTTTTCAAGGCTGATACCGCACTCGTATCCCTCAGCGACTTCCTTTGCATCGTCCTTGAATCGCTTGAGACCTGCGATCTTATCGTCAGCGATGATGATACCGTCACGCACGACGCGCACCTGACAGCCTCTTGTGACCTTGCCGTTCAGCACGTAGCTTCCTGCTACCATACCGACATTCGATATCTTGTATACCTGACGCACCTCTACACGTCCGAGCTCTACATCACGGAACTTCGGAGCGAGCATACCCTTCATAGCTGTGGATATTTCCTCGATAGCGTCGTAGATTATGCGGTAGAGACGAATATCGACGCCGTCACGCTCTGCGTTCTCAGCGGCAACGGGATCCGGACGGACATTGAAGCCGACGATGATAGCATTTGAAGCGCTCGCGAGCATAACGTCGCTCTCCTTGACAGCGCCGACAGCTCCGTGGATTACTCTTACTCTCACCTCATCGTTCGAGAGCTTCTCGAGCGACTGCTTTACAGCCTCTACAGAGCCCTGAACGTCTGCCTTGACGATTATCGGGAGCTCCTTGATCTCGCCGTCAGCTATCTGGCTGAACAGGTTGTCGAGAGTGACCTTGCGGTACTGGTTGAACTGCTCCTGCTTCTGCTCATGCTTTCTCTGTTCAACGAGCTCACGCGCGAGTCTCTCGTCCTCAACAGCGTTGAAGGTATCACCTGCGCTCGGCACTTCTGCAAGACCTGTTATCTCAACAGGGACCGAAGGACCTGCGCTCTTTACAGTTCTGCCCTTGTCGTTGGTCATTACGCGGACACGGCCTACAGCTGTGCCTGCGATGAGAACATCGCCCTGGTGGAGCGTACCGTTCTGCACGAGCAGAGTCGCGATAGGACCTCTGCCCTTGTCGAGACGAGCCTCGATGACAGTACCCTTCGCGAGACGGTCGGGATTTGCCTTGAGCTCCTGCACCTCAGCAACGAGAAGAACGTTCTCGAGGAGGTCGTCGATGCCCATACCTGTCTTTGCCGAAACGGGAACGCAGATAACGTCGCCGCCCCAGTCCTCGCAGACGAGGTCATACTTTGTAAGCTCTTCCTTTATCTTGTCGGGGTTGGCACCTTCCTTATCCATCTTGTTGATGGCAACGATTATCTGTACTCCGGCAGACTTTGCGTGGTTGATGGACTCAACTGTCTGCGGCATTATACCGTCATCTGCGGCAACAACGAGGATAGCTATATCAGTGATATTCGCACCTCTTGCACGCATGGATGTGAATGCCTCGTGTCCGGGAGTATCGAGGAAGGTGATGTCCTTACCCTGTATGTTTACCTGATAAGCACCGATATGCTGTGTGATACCGCCTGCCTCGCCTGCGGCAACGTGAGCATTTCTGATGCGGTCGAGGATAGAGGTCTTGCCGTGGTCAACGTGTCCCATAACAACGACAACGGGGCAGCGCGGCTGGAGGTTAGTATCGTCATCGTCAGTATCGTCGATGAGGCGCTCCTCAATGGTAACGATGACCTCCTTCTCGACCTTTGCGCCGAGCTCTTCAGCCACGAGCGAAGCGGTATCGAAGTCTATCTCCTGATTTATCGAAGCCATAACGCCGAGACCCATCAGCTTCTTGATAACGTCCGTAGCAGTAGCCTTGAGCCTTGTAGCGAGCTCGCCCACAGTGATGCTCTCGGGTATCATTACCTTGAGCTGCTGCTTTCTTGCGCGCTCGAGCTCAAGCCTCTTGAGCTTCTCAGCCTCGGATTCCTTCCTGCTGAACTGCTGGCGGTTCCTCTGAGCGGACTTCTGATTTATTTTCTGCTTCTTTGAGCTGTAATTCTCGCCGCCGTGCTTGTTTGAGTTAGCCATATTATCGTAGCGCTCGTTGTACTTGTCGAGATCGATATAGCTTCCTCTTGTATCGACAGTGCGTCTCTGGGTAGCAGTTGAAGCAGTCTCGGAGGAGAAGCTTGTGTTGAGCTTAGAGCTCTCGCCTCTGTCGCGTGCCTTCACCTGCTCCTTCTTCTTCTCGGGCTTCTTTGACTTTGGCTGCTCGGGAGCCTTTTCCGGAGCCTTCTTCTCGGGCTCAGCCTTTACAGCCGGCTTCTCCTCTGTCTTGGGAGCCTCTGCCTTCTTCTCGGGCTTGGGCTCTGCGACAGGCTTCTCATCCGGCTTTGCAGGCTTTGTCTCAGCAGGCTTGACAGCAGCAGGCTTCTTCTCCTCAGCAGGCTTCTGTTCCTTTTTGGGAGCAGACTTCACGGGCTTATCAGCCTTCTCGGTCTTTGCAGGCTTTTCAGCCTTCTCTTTCTTCTCAGCCTTGGGAGCCTTTTCAGTCTTTGCCGGTTTCTCCTCAGCTTCCTTCTTCTCTGTCTTAGGCTTCTTCTCGGGCTTCGGCTCCTCCTTGCGCTCCGGTCTCGGGTCGCTCTTGGAAGCGAAGTATTCATCGAAGGACTTCACCGAATTGAGCTTTGTGTAGTGCTCGAGCACAACGTTCATCTCGTCCTCGGTAAGACCTGTTGAAGCCTTCTTCTTTGTATCGCCCTTCTCGGCGAAGTAATCGATCAATTCCTGCGAAGGGATGTTAAGGTCCTTCGCTGCATCGCTGATTTTTATCTTTTTTGCCATATGTTGCAGTACCTCCAATATCAGTAAAAGTGTATTTGGAACTTGCCCTCACAAGGCGAGTTCAGATGTATGTCAACACTTCTGAGGTGTTATTTCTGTATCCTCTTTGCGAAGCCGTCCGCAAAGCCCTTGTCGCAGACAGCCACAACAGCGGTCTCCTTGCCGCAAAGCCGTGCTATATCTTCCTTTGCGAGCCCGGTCCGCAGGTGAACGGAGCCATATCTTCCGCACACGAAATCCACTTCCTTGATGGTCTTAGGCGAAGCGTCGCAGGCGGTCAGAACACAGAACGCCTTTCCGTCCTTCACGGCGTCCATCGCGCTGTCAAAGCCCTTCACAGCCTTGCCTGCCTTGAAGCATATCGAGAGCAGGTCAGCTGTTTTCTGTTTCGTTTCTGAGCTCATCAGCCATCACCTCATAAACGCTCTCATCTATCCTGCATGAGAATGTCTTCTCGAATCTGCGAGCCTTGCGAGCCTTCTCGAAGCACTCGCTGCTCTTGCAGATGTAAGCACCTCTGCCGTTCTTCTTGCCCACAAAATCGAGGCTTATCTCGCCCTCCGGCGACCTTACGACGCGCATGAGCTCTTTTTTCGGCTTCATCTCATTGCAGCCGAGACACATCCTCATCGGTATCTTCTTCGGCTTCATCATCATTCCTCTGCCTCAGCAGCCTCCTCAGCCGGAGCCTCAGCCTCTGCTGTCTCAGGCTCTTCAGTCTCGGGCTCCTCGGGAGCAGCCTCCTTCACGGGAACGACGAAATCCGGGCTGAGCTCGGGAGCTTCATCGCCTGTGAGGTTGTCGAACTGCGGCTTGATGTCTATCTTGAAGCCTGTGAGCTTAGCTGCGAGCTTCGCGTTCTGACCCTTGTTGCCGATAGCGAGCGAGAGCTGATTGTTTGGTACGATAACGGTGCAGGTCTTCTCCTCCTCCGAGGTGATGACCGTCTTGAGCACCTGTGCCGGAGCGAGCGCCCTTGTGATGAATTCCGCTGTATCCTCGCTCCACGGGATAACGTCTATCTTCTCGCCGCTGAGCTCGTTGACAACAGCAGTTATCCTCGATCTCTGAGGTCCGATGCAGGCGCCGACTGCGTCTACGTTCGGGTCCTTCGACCATACAGCTATCTTTGTTCTTGAGCCTGCCTCACGCGAGATCGACTTGACCTCGACCGTGCAGTCGTATATCTCGGGGACCTCCATCTCGAACAGACGCTTTACAAGGTCCTTGTGAGTACGCGAGATCTTTACTATAGGCTTCTTTGTCTTGCCGACGATGCCTGTGATGTACACCTTCACCTGCTTGCCCTCCTCGAGCACCTCGCCGGGTATCTGCTCATTCTTGAAGAGGTAGAGCTCAGTTCCCTGATACTCAACTGTTACAGTGCCTCTGCCGGGCTCTATCTGTGAAACTGTAGCGACGATGCAGTCATGCTCCTTCTGCTCGAACTTGCTGAGCATCTGCTCGCGGTTTATCTCTCTGAGGTCGCCCTTTATCGACTGCTTGGCGGAAAGGGCTGCCATTCTGCCGAGCTTTGATATATCGAGCTCCTTGATGATAGTTCCGCCGACCATAGCGTTCGGGTCTATCGTCTTTGCAACGTCGATGTTTATCTCGTTCTCGTCTATCGGCTCGTCATCGATTATCTCCTGAACGATATACATTGCGAATTTCTTCTTTGCCGGGTCTATCTCGACTCTTATCCTGTCCTCGCTGTGAGGATATGCTCTCTTGGCAGCCTTCAGCATAGCTGACTTGACCTTTTCTATGAGAAGCTCAGTCTCAACGCTGTTTTCTTCGCCGAGCATTTTTAATGCGTCGAAAAAGTTTTCCATTATATTTTCCTCCGTTTATATTATATTGACCTTGAACTGTATTATTGCAAGCGCAGTCCCTGAACCGTCCGCCGTGGGACAGCTTTATTCAAAATCGAACCACAGCTTTACGAATGCGATGTCCTCAAGCTTTATCACGCGCTCATTTCCGTCATCATCGGCAACGGTGAGCTCATTCTTATCTGCGCCCCTGAGATAAGCGCATATCTCTTTCTCGCCGTCAACGCTGCGGATAAGGCGAATCCTCACCTTATCGCCCATACACACCTCGAAGTGTTCCTCTCTGAGCAGCTCTCTTTCAAGACCTGCCGAGCCGACCTCGAGCATATACTGCTGCGGTATCGGGTCCGCCTCATCGAGAGCCTGATCAACGGGAGCGTTCACTATCTCGCAGTCCTCGATAGTGATGCCCTCATCGCAGTCGATGAAGATACGCAGATACCACATCGCGCCCTCCTTGACGTAGCTTACGTCCCAGAGGAAATAGCCGAGCTCATCGGTTATCGGCTTTACGATATCGTACACTTTCTTCTCTGTGCCACCGAATTTTTTCAGCTTCATTCAATGTCTCCTTTCGTTCACAGGTGCGATATTTCCTGATACAATACGAAAGACCGGAGGTTTCCGGTCTTTAGTCTAACTATCATCATATAGTATTATAACACGGTAAAATGGAAAAATCAAGTGTTTTTCGAGATTTTTTCAAAAAATATCCGCATTTTCCGCTCGCGGAGATAAAAAACGGTACCGGAGCATCACCGGTACCGTTATCATAGCTTATGCAGTCGCTTCCCTGTTCGGGATCGCAGCAGCTCCGGCATCCGGAGCGGCAGTTGTGGTCGTCTCTGTACCGCCGGGGGTGAGAGGCGTAGTCGTAGCGATCGCGGGAGTTCCGACATCGCCGACGTTTACCTTTATCTCTATCTCAATATCGGGATAGTTCTTGAAGCTGAGGACAATGAATGTCTGACCCTTGGATACGCCTGTGATATAGCCGGAACTGTTTACCGTAGCTATAGTCGGATCCAGCGACTTCCAGACCTCGTCTGCCTCGCCTGTATTCTGATCGGGATAGCTCTGGATGATAGGCACATCAGTCTCACCTACATCGAGGAAGAGCTCACGCTTTGAGAGCTTGACATTCGATGCCTTCGGGTTTGCAGCAGCAGTTGTGGTCTCGACCGTGGTAGTCTCGGGCGGAGCCGTGGTAGCTGCGATAGTAGTCGTAGTGGTAGCGGTGGCTTCTGCCTTTGAGCTTCCGCTGTCACCTGATGAGCCCTTTGTGCATTTTGCGAGGAGCACGACAAACAACAGCACGATGAACGCTATGACTGCAAGCGCCCCCAGCTGCCTTTGTCTAAGCACTTTACGTGTAACACGTCTTCTGTTGTCCATAACTGATCCCTTTCCTTTATGTTTATCTCTTAACAAAGGTATGATCCTTTGATAACATTATAACACAAGGATATTAAAATGTCACGCACTTTCAGAAATTTTTACACATTGCTGTAAAATTCTTCTTGCGTTTGTGAGTTTTGCACAATAACAGACTCTTACTGTCCGTTAAAGCGCTTTACCTCTTCGTCGATCACACCTGTCCACGAATCACGGAGAGTCGCCCACGAATCAACAGCTGTCTCGCCCTCGAGCAGAGCCTGTGTGAGGTTGTTCATAACTCCGCGTGTCTCGTAGGTGTATTCGCCGTCGCCGTACATTCTCTCGCCCATACCATAGCCGAAATCGAACATAGGCGTCATCTTGTCCGTATCGAGATAGGACCTGAGCGCATCGTACTGCTCCTCGGTCACGAACGACTTCAGCTTGCCGCCGGCAGTCTTCTCCTCAACGAGAGCCTTCTGCTTGGCGATAGCCTTGTATTCCTCCTGAGAAGCCGCAAGTCTCTCGCATCTGATGTAAGCAGCAACTGCCTCGCCCTTCTTGGAGTTCTTGACGAGCATTTTCGATGCATAGTTGCAGCAGAGATAATTCTTGTCCGCGTCCGGAGCCTTCGGGAAGGGAACTACCATAAGGTCGGCGTCCGGATTCTTCGCGTTTGAAGTGCCGAGCGCCCAGTCTCCCATAGCAAAGAAGAGCGTGGACTCATTGTCCGGGAAGCAGCCTACCCAATCGGGATAGTAGAGGTGCTTTGAGGCTATCTCCTGCATAAGGAGCTCTGCCTTCTCTATCTCGGGGTCGTCGATATTGTTCGAGAATTTGCTTCCGTCATAGTTTATGACAGTGTGTCCGGTGGACTGGATTATCGCCTGTCCGAACCAGCCGTTGATGCCGTAGCGTGTCGTTCCGTCGGGAGCGCCTGCAACGAAGGATTCCATCATCTCCATAAATGCGTCCCAGTCCCACTTGCCGTCGAGGTAGAGCTCATACGGGTCGTCAAGTCCCTCCTGCTCCATAAGCTTGCGGCTGTAGGTGATGACGAGCGGGTCGGAAACTGCGAACGGGATAACGTAATGCTGCCCGTTGTACTCGAACATATCTATCACATCGCTCATCTCGTCCCAAAGACCTTCCTCGTTCATTCCGAGCACATCGTAATACGGGTCGAGCGGCTGATACTGCTCCTTGAGAACGCCGTTCGGAACAGCGTCCCACTCATACGGGAACATATCGACCTCGTCGCCGGAGAGCAGCATCGAAGCGAGCTTCGAGAACTTCTCGTTAGAGTCAGCCTGAACGAATTTCACCTTCGCACCGTATACGTCCTCGAAGAGCGAGAGCGCAACAGAGCGGTCGTTGTTGTTTGTCGGGTTGAGGTCATAGTCGGCGAGCCATACGATAGTCTGACCGTTTATGTCGACATTTCCCGTGCCCTTGACCTTATCTGTGTCAGCCTCTACGGTGAATTCGTCTTCCTCCTTGTAGTGGCTGTTGTCCTCGGACGAGGACTCCTTGTCATTGCAGGAAGCAGTCGCGGTCAGAACCGTGCATACTGCGGCTATACCGGCGAGGATACGTTTCATATCAGTCATAGTAAAAAACTCCTTTCATCTGTGGTGCGGACGCACAAGAGGGATACGGCGTCCTTATTCTCACATTAATTATACAATAACGAAGTGTGCTATGTCAAGATTTTTCAAAAATCAGGCAATATAATCCAAAAAACTGTAGCTTTCGCTCAGAGTGAAAACGCTGACGGAAGTCCGACAATTGTCTAAGTTTCAGCAAAAGAGCTCATTTCCGGCTATTTTTCATAAAAGTGTAAGTCGATACTAACAAAATTATCTTGATTTTCTTCACCTATATGTTAAAATAGACTTAGAGGGGCGCGAGCTCCCTAATATTCTACGGAGGTGCTTTTATTATGGCATATAAGATCTCAGACGATTGTGTTAGCTGTGGTGCTTGTGCAGGCGAATGTCCTGTTGGCGCTATCTCAGAAGGCGACGGAAAATACGTTATCGACGCTGACGCTTGCGTAGAGTGCGGCGCTTGTGCAGGTGTTTGCCCCGTAGGCGCTCCTTCTGCTGAGTAATTTCAGACACGAAAAACTGACGGCTATCCGAATGGATAGCCGTTTTTCTTTTTATTCAGAAGTTTTTGGGGAGATGTCTGAACATCAAGACGTAGAAACCCCAAACCAACAAAAATGCCGTGGGTCAGAAGGTCCACGGCGATTTTTGTTGATTGTTAGCATCGAATCATATGGGATTACAGCTATAGCCGAAATTAGCCATATCACTAAAGTGACCTGTCATAACCCGCACTAATGTTTGCATCTCGCTTCTCGGAAACTCGGAGACCTGACCGTTAAGGTCGACGCGTATATAATCGCCGGAGCGACCTGAGAATAGATATTCATACAGGACATTGTTCCTGACGAAGTTGGGTGTATAACGCGAATATTCACCGCAAGAATACCAGAACTGATAATCGAGTGCCTCGTCATCAAATGCATTAAGTACGATTAGTCTCCGAATATAAATCGACGAATCAGATATTGTATATTCTGATTTATCTGTATACAGCGAATAGTCACCTCGAATGTACTTGTCGTTCAGTTTTTGTACCATGCATCCAAGATATAATGTGCCGTCTATGGTATAGTTGGTCATATTTACGTCTGGGTTGTCGTGGTTAATGTCCGGCCAATCGTATGTACTCGGGTCAAATCCTGTGGGAGGCTCTGCCGGATTCATATACTCCTCCATTGTCGGTACTTCCCCTGATGTTGTCGAAACAAGTGCATAGTACGCAAGGATAGCGGAAGCGTCCTTGGAATCGACCTTACCGTCCTTGTTGACGTCAGCCGCCGACTTCTCCGCCTCGGTGAGCGACGATTCACCGCCAGTTGAGAGCTTCGCATACTCTACCAGCACAAACGAAGCGTCCTTTGAATCGACCTTGCCGTCATTATTCGGATCACCGAAGGAGACTGCCGGCTGCTCGGGTGTTGCAGTCGTTGTGGTGGTCGTTTCCTGTGCTGTGGTGGTAGTTGTTGTTGTTGTAGTTGTTGTTGTGGGCTGAGATGTTGTAGTAGTAGTTGTTGTTTCAGGTGCTTTTTCTATGGCAGCAAAAGGTATGTCTTTTTCATTTGCGTAGGTCTCTGCATATGAGCCACCATATCCGTAGATAGTCACATCGGAATGATCCGTAAACGCCTTATCACTTATGCTTGTTACACTTTCGGGTAAAGTTACCGAGGTAAGAGCTGAACATTCGTAAAAAGTCCAGTCACCGATGCTTGTAACGCCGTCGGGTATGATTATTGATGTCAGTCCCGAACAACGATAAAACGCACCGTAACCTATGCTTGTCACACTGTCGGGTATGGTTATTGAGGTCAGTCCCGAACACTCGTCAAATGCATCACAACCTATGCTTGTTAAACCCTCGGGTAAGGTTATTGAGGTAAGTTTTGAACAAGAGACAAATACATCATCACCTATGCTTGTTAAACTGTCGGGTAGGGTTATCGAGGCAAGTTCCGAACATTCGCAGAATGCCCTGTCATCTATGATTGTTACACCGTCGGGTATGGTGATTGAGGTCAGTTCTTGACATTCTTCAAATGCCCTGAAACCTATGCTTGTAACAGGAACGCCGTTTACTGCTGACGCTATGTTCACATCGCCTGCTATACCTTCGTTTCTGGCTACCTCGGCATAGTCGGCGTAAACAAAATATTTTATGCCGTTATCGACAACCTCGGTACGATCCCAGGCGTTCGCCGTCAGCTCAAAGCCCGGCTGATATGTTCCCACAGCCGCAGGCGCTCCGCAAACTACAGCAAACGCCATAGCTGCTGCCAAGATTTTTCTCAATTTCATCTTTATACCTCCTCTGGATATATTATGTACTTGCATTATATCATATTATGTCTGGAATAGCAAGGGTGCGCGGAGATATACTTCCGTTCCGGAGAACTCAGCCGCGATACAGGAGGCGGCGACACGCCGCTTACATCATAAAAATGGGATTACGCAAGTATGACCTGTCACTTTTATGTATTATCCACAATTAAAGAGTGTGAATTCCTATCCTCCCGCACTTGACATTCCTTCCGCCAATGTGTTATACTAAGGGAGCGTATGGTCTACGCACATTTATCCCATATTCTGAACGGAGGCTCACACTGATGAGAAAACATAGAATCACCGCGCTCCTGCTCTGTGCAGCAATGGCGCTCACCGCAGCAGCAGGCTGCTCCGACAAGAACAGCAGCAGCTCAGTTCCCTCTCAGCCCTACAAGACAAGCGCAGACGGCAGACAGGACAGTCTCGCTGAAAACGTGATAAACGCCGGTCTTTCCGAGACCGCAAAGGCTAACGATACCGGCTACACTCTCAACAAAGTCATCGACGCAGGTATCCACACCGACAAGAACGAGCACTATATCTACCTTCAGATAACTATCGACAACACCACTGACAAGCAGTATGACCTCAACGCGCTCAACAACTTCTATATCCTCTTCGGCGACGGAACCGAGGCTCACTACGACATAAGGACCCAGCTCTACGCAGGAAAGAATATGAGCGACTTCGTTTCAAGCCCGTTCACGATACCTGCAAACGGCAAGTTCAGCGGAACTATCGGCGGCTTCCTCGTAGGCGACGACGTGAATGAGTTCACGGTCTGCTTCTTCCCCACCCTCGATAACGACCGCAACAAGGACGATGTTATCAAGGTCAAGGTCAAGAAGGAAGACATCGTCGTTCTCGAAAACAACTGAAAATGAAAAAGACAAGGGCAGTCACGCGGTGGCTGCCCTTTTTGTTTTTCTCAGCGAAAGAAGTGTCAGCGAGGCGAAGTAAAGCCCTGCTCCGGCTGCAATGGCTATGAAGGCGGAGACAGTTCCGGAAACGCCTGCTCTTTCGCAGATACCGGCAGCAAGGTAAGCTCCGCCGCCGCACATCGCTCCGGCGTACAGCACCTTCAACAGCGGCGATACCGGCAGAGCTGCTCCCGTCGTCCGGACGTAGAGTACGAGCGATGCGGCAAGGATAGCGGCATAGCACAGCGAGGTAGATACCGCAGCACCGTCCGCTCCCATAAGCGGTACGAGTGCAAGATTTCCGGCAAGCTTCAGAACCGTTCCCATCAGCATCACCTTCAGCGGCGCAGACGGCTTCCCGACCGCCTGCAAAAGGCTGAACACCGGATAAGAAAGGCACAGGCAGACCATTCCCGGCATAAGCAGACGCAGCGCATTTATGCATATCTCCACCTCGTCGCTCTGAAACGGGAACAGCATATGCAGAACCTCCGGAGCGAGCACTCCGAGCCCGAATGCAGACGGTACAGAAAGTGCCGCCGCAGTCACAAGAGCCTGAGATGTACCGGCTTCGAGGGCGCTTCTGCTGCCCTCCGCCCACGCCGCGGTAACTCCCGGAAGCGCCCCCTTCCCGAGCATATTCGTGACAGACGGCACAAGATTGAATACCGTCAGCGCTATACCTGCGAACGAACCGTACACAAAATCAGGCGGGTCAGCCTCAGCGACCGCCGGCGGTGCTGCTGTTTTGCAGCCGAAATGTGATATACAGGCTATCATTGTCCACATATCCACGATAGCCGTAAGATTCGTCACCACCGCACTGACTCCGACCGGCAGAGCAGTTGCCGCAAGCTCGCGCGCGATGTGTCTGCGGCTCTCGACCGGCTCACCGCCCCCGACCGGACGGCGGCTCATCAGCGCAAGTACTGCAAAAAATATCACCGAACCGAGCGATGACAGCGAAACTCCGAGTATACCTGCTGCCGCAGAGAGTGCGCGGATATCCGTCACGGAGGGGAAATAAGCCATTATCCGGCTGCCGTTCGCATTCACGAAGCCGCAAAGCCACAGCCCTGCTGCGACCTTCACAGCTCCCTCAGCCGCCTGAGACAGCGCTGTCGGGTACATATTGCTCATTCCCTCATAGTAGCCGCGCTCGACCGCCGTAATGCAGCCGAACAGCACTGCCGGAGCTATCATCATCACCGCCGGCACAGCCTCGCTCCCGCCCGTCGAGAGCAGGCTGAACGGATACGCGAGCAGACACACCGCGGCACTTCCGATGATGCCGACCGCCGAGAACATCAGCAGAGCCGTCCTGCGTATACGCCTGATGTTGCCGTACATACCGAGCGCGGCGCTCTGTGCGGTCATTCTCGCGACAGCCGAGGACAGTCCCGTTACTGTGAGTGCATAGACCGGCAGGAATATGCTGTACGCACAGCTGAAATAGCTCATCCCGACTCCGCCGAGCAGGTTTGTCAGCGGTATCTTGAACAGCGCTCCGAATCCCTTCGCGACCACCGCCGAGACCATAAGTATTATCGAGCCCTTCAGTATATCCTGCTTCTTCATCTCTGTGCCTCCCGTCAGTATTCCATAAAGGATATGCCGGACTTTGGCAGAATATGAAAAAGGGGTGCCCCCTCGGGCGGTTTCGCAGGCTACCGTATTCTTACCGGTAGTTTACAGCTCGGTAACCGCACGTTTTCCGATAAGGACATCGCACAGAGGAGGGGTGCCCCCTCGGGCGGTTTCGCAGGCTACCGTATTCTTACCGGTAGTTTACGGCTCGGTAACCGCACGTTTTACGATAAGGACATCGTACAGAGAAGGGGTGCCCTTCAAGCTCCGCTTTGGTGTTATTATTGGTTTTTCAGGAATTCTTCAAGGCTGTCAGTGCCGCTTGTTGAGATGTATGCGTAGTACGAAAGGATTATTGAAGCGTCCTTGGAATCGTTCTTGCCGTCCTTGTTGACATCGGCGGCATTCTTCTCAGCCTCGGTGAGCGACGATTCGCCGCCCGTTGAGAGCTTGGCGTACTCAACGAGTACAAACGAAGCGTCCTTTGAATCGACCTTTCCGTCGCCAGTGGGGTCGCCGAATACAACTGCCGGCTGCTCGGGCGTTGCAGTCGTTGTGGTAGTCGTTTTCTGTGCTGTAGTGGAAGTTGTTGTGGTGGTAGTGGTAGTGGTTGTTGTTGGTATATCCATACCGTCTATTGCAACGAATTTATAATTGTATTTTTTAGCGAATTCCTCGGTTGTTGAGCCGCTGTATCCGTAGAAGGTTCCGTTGAAAACCACTGAATTTCCATTTTCGTCCATTTCATTAGAGAAAGAACGCTTATTAGATATTTCACAATCAGGATTGAGAATGTATACAGACTCAAGATTTGCGCAAAGTCCAAACGGCTGCATTAAATCCGTTACTGAAGCAGGAATAACCACTGTAGTCAAGCTATTGCACTTGTAAAAAGCCATTACTCCGATTGTTTTTAACATATCGGGCAATTCTATCGCTTTAAGGCTCTCACAGCCGCAAAATACGGACTGCGGTATATCTGTTATCGAATTTGGAAGCTTTACAGTTTCGAGCTTTTTACAGCCTGAAAATGCTCCGTTCCTAAGAACCGTAACTGAATCGGGAATCTCTATGCGTTTAAGATTATAACACCCACCAAAGGCATAATCTTTAATCTCGGTCAGCGTGCTCGGAAGCTGAACTTCCTCTAAGTCAGGCCACCCCGAAAATGAGCTTTGGCCAATTGAAGTGATACCCTCTTCAATAACAAGTTTTTTTATTCCTGTAGAATTTGCCAAGCCAATGACCTGTACTTCGCCCGTTCCGCTTACAGTAAAAACTCCATCATCATATGTGATTGTATTACCGTTTCTATCTTCACCGACTTCTATCGCCTGAACATTTTTTGAAAAAATCGAATTAGTTGTGTAAGATGTTCCGCACACAATAGCCACTGCCATTGCCGCCGCTAAAATTTTCCTCAATTTCATCTTTTCAACCTCCAATGGTTAAATTTTACTCATATTATACACCAAAAGGAACACGGATTCAATAGTTTTTGACTTTTTGCAGTTGATTTTTTCTTCATCTTGTGTTATAATGTTAGTTGGCTTATTGCAGTCTAAGACATTTTGAAAGGACGTTTTATATATGGAATATAAATTTTCCGATAAGGTAAGCGGTCTGAAAGCATCGGCTATCAGAGAGATACTCAAATTCACATCCGACCCCGAGGTCATTTCCTTCGCTGCCGGCAACCCTGCTCCCGAGGCTTTCCCCAAGGAGAGGATAGCCGAGCTCTCCGCTGAGCTCCTGCGCGATGACCCCATTCTCGCTATGCAGTACAGCGTGACCGAGGGCTACACTCCCCTCCGCGAATTCCTCAAGGGCTGGATGACCGAGAAGGGCTGCTTCCACTCAGAATTCGATGACCTCATCATCACCTCCGGCGGACAGCAGGCAAACGAGCTCTCCTGCAAGGTGCTCCTCAACGAGGGTGACACTCTCCTTTGCGAATCTCCGAGCTTTATCGGCTCGCTGAACGCATTCCGCTCCTACAACGTCAACCTCGTCGGCGTTGATATGGAGGAGGACGGCATAGACCTCGCAAAGCTCGAAGAGGCTGTAAAGACACAGCCAAACGTAAAGATACTCTACCTCATACCCAACTTCCAGAACCCTACAGGCAGAACGATGTCATTTGCCAAGCGCAAGGCTGTATACGAGCTCGCTTGCAGATATGACTTCATTATCCTCGAGGACGACCCCTACGGCGAGCTCCGCTTCGCAGGCGAGAACGTTCCCACGATAAAGAGCCTCGACACCGAAGGCAGAGTCATCTATTCCAGCACATTCTCTAAGCTCATCTCTCCCGGCTTCAGAACAGGCTTCGTTTCGGCGCCTGCTCCGATAATACAGAAGATAGTAGTCTGCAAGCAGGTATCCGACGTTCACTCGAATATCTGGGCTCAGGTGCTCTGCCAGCGCTTTATGACAACTATCGACCGCGAGGCTCACTTCAAGAAGCTCCGCGCGATATACAAGGAAAAGTGCGACCTTATGTGCAGCTTCATCGACAATGAATTCTCCAAGCAGATAAGCTATACACGTCCCGAGGGCGGCCTCTTCATCTGGTGCACCCTCCCCGACGGCTGCGATATGAACGCATTCTGCACAAAGGCTGTTCAGGAGTACAAGATAGCGGTAGTTCCCGGCAATTCGTTCAATATCAGAGAGAACGACATCAGCCGCTCATTCCGCCTCAACTATTCAACACCCACAAACGAGCAGATCAAAAAGGGTATGGAGATACTTGCCCGTATGACTCGCGAGATGCTCGATTAAACTGAAAGGAAATCACAGATATGGCAACTACAGACAGATACCCCGTTACCCAGAAATACCTTATGACAAGAGCTCAGGCTCTCAGCTTCCCGGCTAAATTCTTTGAGCAGAAATTCGGCAAGAACGACGTTTACGGCGTTGTTGTGGATATTCCCATGCCCGGCGGCATACTCACAACTATGGTCTGCTTCATCAACGGTGCTGCAAACCTCTATTTCAACAACGGCGGCGAATACACAGGCGCTTCTCAGAAGTACAGGAACCTCGTTCAGGCTGCTAATGCTCTCGTTGTAAATTCCAAGCAGGTGCTCCCCAAGGCTGAGAGAACAACCCAGTTCGACCTCCCCAGAGGCAGAACTCAGTACGTTTATCTCCTCACCAAGAACGGCACATACAAGGTCGAGTACCAGCCCGGCGTTATCCCGGAGTCTGAGCCCGAAAAGCGCACAGTATACGTTCTCTATCAGCGCGTTCTCAGCGAGCTCAGAAACTGCCAGCTCAAGGACGATATGGAAGCCCGCAAGGCAGGCAAGTAAGGAGTACCGCATATGGACGATAAAAAGCTCATTTTCAGCGCTCTCCAGCCGACAGGCACTTTCACCCTCGGCAACTACATCGGTGCACTGAGAAACTTCGGAAAATTTCAGGAGGAATACGACTGCATCTACTGCGTCGCTGACCTCCACGCT
>JAFXVT010000019.1 GCA_017534835.1 Ruminococcus sp. | reverse complement strand
CTTGCATTTGTCGGAATAAAGTGATATAATATAAGGTGTAGTATTTTTCCGACCCGATAGAAGGAGTAATATGAAAAAAATAACTATTGTCACCGGTCACTACGGAAGCGGCAAAACGAACCTATCCGTCAACCTCGCGGTCAAGGCTGCTGAGGAGGGCAAAAAGGTAGCGGTCGTTGACCTTGACCTCGTCAATCCCTATTTCCGCACGGCTGATTTCAAACAGCTTTTCGAGGACATGGGCATCAAGCTCATCGCTCCTGATTTTGCAAACACCAACCTCGACGTTCCGTCGATACAGTTCGATGTCGAGCAGCTCGCCGCAAGTGAGGACTGCCTTATCATCGACGTAGGCGGCGACGACGCCGGAGCTACCGCCCTCGGACGCTATGCAGAGGCTCTGCTTGAAATGCTTCCGGGCGATATAGATATGTTCTATGTCATAAACCAGAGACGAACCCTTACTTCCAATGCGGAAGAGGCGGTAACTCTCATGTACGAGATAGAGCAGGCTTCACGCATGAAGCATACCGCGATAGTAAACAATACCAACCTCGGCTGCGAGACGACTGCTGAGATAATCGAAGAGTCGGCTGACTTTGCGGACAGAGTCGCGGAAAAGACCGGACTTCCGCTCGCATTCACTACCTGCCCCGAGGAGCAGTGCTCACTCACCGGCAGAGACGATATCCTGCCGATAAAGGTATATGTAAAGCTGCCGTGGGACAGATAACCTATAGAAAACGATTCGTAGGGAACGGCGCCCTCGCCGTTCCGCACATAATAACTGCCTGCGGCATGGAACGCCGCCCTCGGCGTTCCGATGTTACTCGCAAAAAAGTCAAAAACGCGGACAATATCCGCATTACATATTTATAGTTCCGCGAAGGGAGTGAAAAGAATGGCAAAAATGACCGTTATCACCGAGAGGTGCAAGGGCTGCGGACTTTGTACAGCTGCCTGTCCGAAGAACATCGTTGCTCTTCAGAAGGAAAAGCGTAATAAGAAGGGTTACTTCTACGCTGAGTGTACAGACGAATCAGCGTGCATAAGCTGCGCGATGTGCGCGACAATGTGCCCTGACTGCGCAATTATTATTGAAAAGTAAATCTTACCTATTATTGAAAGGAGCTGTTAAGCTTTGGAAAGAAATCTTATGAAGGGTAACGAGGCTCTCGCTGAGGCTGCTATCAGAGCAGGCTGTAAGTGCTTCTTTGGCTACCCGATCACTCCCCAGACAGAGCTTGCCGCATATATGGCAAAGCGTATGCATAAGGCAGGCGGCGTATTCCTTCAGGCTGAGTCTGAGATCGCTGCTATCAACATGGTACTCGGCGCTGCTTCAACAGGCGTTCGCGCTATGACATCGTCATCTTCTCCCGGAATCTCACTCAAGAGCGAGGGAGTTTCATACATCGCAGGTTCAGACCTCCCCGCTGTTATCATCAACGTTGAAAGAGGCGGCCCCGGTCTTGGCGGAATCCAGCCCTCACAGGCTGACTACTGGCAGGCAACAAAGGCACTCGGTCACGGCGACTTCCAGCTTCTCGTATATGCTCCCGCTTCCGTTCAGGAAATGGTAGACTACGTAGTTAAGGCTTTCGACCGTGCTGACAAGTACCGTATGCCCGCAATGATCCTCGCTGACGGACTTCTCGGTCAGATGATGGAGCCTGTTTCCTTCCCCGAGATCAATCCCGACGCTTATGATAAGAGCGGCTGGGCAGCAAACGGTCACAAGAATGCAAGAGAGCACCACATCATCAACTCTCTCTACCTCAAGCCCGATGAGCTCGAGAACTCTATCGTTGAGCGCTACAAGAAGTACGACATCATCAAGGAGACCGAGACAGAGGCTGAGCTCTACCTCACAGAGGACTGCGATATCCTTCTCTGCGCATTCGGCGCTACAGCAAGAGTTGTAAAGTCTGCTGTAAATACTGCAAGAGAGCAGGGCATCAAGGCTGGTCTCTTCCGTCCCAAGACACTGTGGCCCTTCCCTGTTAAGGAGATAAACGAGGCTGCTAAGAACGCTAAGGCTCTTCTCAGCGTAGAGATGTCAATGGGTCAGATGGTAGACGACATCAAGCTCGCTATCAACTGCTCTAAGCCCGTTCACTTCTTCGGAAGAACAGGCGGCGTTATCCCCACACCTGCTGAGGTGCTTGAGGAGATCAAGAAGATCGGAGGTTCACTCTAATGGCTGTTGTATTTGAAAGACCCCATGCACTTATAGATGTTCCTACCCATTACTGCCCCGGCTGCACACACGGTATCGTTCACCGTATCCTTGCTGAGGTAATTGATGAAATGGGTATCGAGGGCGATACTATCGGCGTATGTCCTGTTGGCTGCTCCGTAATGGCTTATGATTACTTCAACTGCGATATGATCGAGGCTGCTCACGGACGTGCTCCGGCTGTTGCTACAGGCGTAAAGCGCACAAATCCTGACAAGTTCGTATTTACATATCAGGGCGACGGCGACCTCGCTGCTATCGGTACTGCTGAGACAGTTCACGTTGCAACAAGAGGCGAGAACATCGTTGTTATCTTCATCAACAACACTATCTACGGTATGACAGGCGGACAGATGGCTCCTACAACTCTTCCCGGTCAGGTAACACAGACCACACCTTTCGGAAGAAGCCCTCAGCTCGCAGGTTATCCTGTTAAGGTCTGCGAGATGCTTTCACAGCTCACAGGTACAGCATACGCAGAGCGCGTTGCAGTTGATACAGTACCCCACATCAAGGCTGCAAAGAAGGCTATCCGCAAGGCTTTCGAGAATCAGAAGGCAGGCAAGGGCTTCTCTATCGTAGAGGTACTCTCAACCTGTCCTACAAACTGGGGACTCACACCTCTTGAGGCTATCAAGAGACTTCAGGACGAAATGATCCCCTACTATCCTCTCGGCGTATACAAGGACGTTGAAGAGGGAGTATTTCCCGCAGAAGGAGGTAACGAATAATGGCAACAACTGAAATTCTCCTCGCAGGCTTCGGCGGACAGGGAATACTCTTCGCCGGCAAGATACTCGCATACTGCGGACTTATGGACAATAAGGAGCTCTCATGGCTTCCTTCATACGGCCCTGAGATGAGAGGCGGTACCTGTAACTGTTCAGTATGTATCTCCGATGAGCCTATCGGTTCACCGCTCGTACTTACTCCCGACCTCCTCATCGTAATGAACCAGCCTTCATTCGACAAGTTCGTCAAGGACGTTCGCCCCGGCGGAAAGGTATTCTTCGACAGCACTCTCATCGAGCCCAATACCGACAGAACTGATATCGAGCTTCACGGTATTCCCTCGCAGCAGAGGGCTGACGACAACGCTCTCAAGG
>JAFXVT010000004.1 GCA_017534835.1 Ruminococcus sp. | reverse complement strand
ATCTTGAAGTGCTTGCTCTTTGCGCCCCAGTAGCCCTTTGCAAGCTTTAATACTTTATTTCTTCTCTTGCGAGTCATCATTGCACCCTTGATACGTGCCATAGTCTTTTACCTCCAGTTTGATTTTTCTTAAAGCGGTTGTTGAGAGCAAAGCTCCCTCACATTACATATAGGGAACGAGCTTCTTGATTGTAGGAGCGTTAGCGCTGCCTGCAACGCCGGCTGTACGAGCGATCCTCTTGCGCTTTGTATCCTTCTGAGTGAGTCTGTGTCTCTTGTTGGTCTTCTGGTACTTTACCTTACCAGTGCCTGTGATTTTAAAACGCTTCTTAGCGCCCGAGTGAGTTTTAACCTTAACCTTTGCCATTGTTAATATCCTCCTTGATTCAGAACAGGTCAGTTCTTACTTATTTGTTTTGGGACTAACGAACATAACTATGCTGCGTCCCTCCATTTTAGCCGGCTTATCTACAGTGCCTGCAACAGAAATAGCTTCCTTGAAGCGATCGAGGAGCTCTGCACCGAGTTCCGGGTGAGCTATCGCTCTCTTGCGGAATCTTACGGAAACCTTGAGTTTATCTCCGCCCTGTAAGAATTTTACAGCCTGATTAACCTTTGTTTCAAAGTCGTGGGTATCTATAGACGAGAACATTCTTATCTCCTTGATAGAAACGACCTTCTGATTCTTTCTTGCTTCCTTTTCACGCTTAGCCTGCTCAAAGCAATACTTTCCATAATCCATTATACGGCATACGGGCGGCGTTGCCTGCGGAGCGATCTTCACGAGGTCAAGATCCTTGTCAAAGGCTAATTTCTGTGCGTCCTTAGCGGACATCGTTCCAAGCTTAGTTCCGTCAGCGTCGATAACGAGAATCTCCTTATCCCGAATATCTTCGTTGATCTGCAGTTCCTGTTTGCTAATCTTCAAGCACCTCCGGTTATAAAATAAAACAAAAATGAGTGCGGAATTATCCGCACTCACAATATACGCTTAAAGCTGCGCGGCAAGCCACACACACCTTACTCACATATTGACCGTTTAAGCATCGCCTGACGGTGAGAACGGGTAGTTCTGCTTTGTTTACTCAAATATTATACCCTCTCCCGCGTGAATTGTCAAGTGGAGGATAAATTTTCGTCGCATTGCACAATCAAAGCTCAGCAAGCTCCTTGATTTTATCCCATATTGCAAAACGTATCTCATATTTTTCTGGCTCGTGCATAATATCAAGCTCCGCATCATCGAAGTATGCGAGCTCAGTCTCCTCGTCATCGGTGACGCCGCACGCAGCCGGGACGCACAGTGCCGGATACATGACACACCACCAGTTATGTCCCTGCGCCGAACCTATTTTCACGCGCAATGCGCGGTATGTCCCGGCAGGCATAGTTATATCGCCGTATGTCCGCACATCGAACTCCGTATCCGCAAGCTCAGCCTCGACCGGCAGCTCACATCCATTCGCACGCAGCACAGTCTCAGCGATGCGCTCTATCTCCGGCAGCTTTTCCGCAGCCGAAGCCTCTGCCTCTTCAAGCGATCCCGCACCGTCAAGGACACCGCTCTCAAGCAGAGCATCGCGGACGCGCAGCTTCAGGGACTGGTCGCGCTCACTGTCCGAATCTGCAAGGATATGCAGGCGCAGCACACTTCCGCGGAGCCTGTCGAGGTTCTGTCCGTCACGCACAAATCCGGCTGCATTAGAAATAAGTATCGTCAGGATAAGTCCTGCCGCAAGAATGAGTTCGTGTTTTTTTCTCATCAATATCACCTCGAAGGTAAATATTGGCTGAAAAAACAGTTTTATTCAGGCTTGATGAGACTTTTTATTTTTTTGCTGTTTCTGAGGCTCTTAAGGTCTGCCTCCCTTACAAAATGCTCGATATATCCGCAGCTCCCACAGATGTAGCGGTCGACATCGACTGCAGAGAAGATAGTCACTCCGTACATTATGTTGCTCCCGGAGCCGTAAGCTCCTGTATAGCCCTTGGCATAGAGAATGTCATTACTGCCGCATTTCGGGCATTTTCCGGTGTATTTCATATCAGCACTTCCTTTCTGTGCAACTGTATTATACCATTATCTTACAGTAATTGCAATACATTTTACACCATTATATTTTTTTCTCGCACTTATCCCCTCTTTCCGGCACGCACTTGCAGCAAATGCTCAGATATTTTCATATATTTGGAGATTTTTGCGTATCAGGAACACAACTGTGCCGTTTTTCGTCGGTCATCTGTACTTTACCTCTGACCGGAAGACGTGTAGAATCATAGCAGGAGGTATCACATATGAAAAGATTTCTTACACTTATAACAGCCGTCGCGATCGCTGTATTTCCGCTCTCGGTATGCACTCCGCCGAAGACGTTTGCAGCCTCCCCCGGCTACGAATACACTATTATAAACAACGAAGCCACGATAACCGGCTTCACCGGCGAACCGCTCTATATTGAGATACCCGATACTATCGAGGGCTGCCGTGTCGTAGAACTGCGCGACAACGCCTTTTACGAATGCAGCTCGCTCAGACACATCGACCTTCCGGATACCGTCCGGAAGATCGGACATCACTGCTTCTACGCCTGCTCATCGCTCGAAAGTATCACTATCCCGGCTGCCGTCAGTGAGATAGGTATGGGCAGCTTCTGCGGCTGTGCGTCGCTGCGGTCGGCAAATCTGCCGGATTCGTTCAGCGTGCTGCCCGAATCCTGCTTCCGGAGTTGCACCTCGCTCACTTCGTTCACAGTCCCGGATAGCATCAGAACTATCGGAGATTTCTGCTTTTCCGGCTGTACCGGACTTGAAAATGTCTCACTCGGGAAGAGCCTCACCCGCGTCGGGGACTGCTCATTTTATATGTGCAGTTCACTTAAAGGATTGTACGTTCCGCCTTCGGTCAAAGATATAGGGATATGCGCATTCGGATATATTCCGACAGAGAACGGTGCCGAAGTATCGGAGGATTTCGTGCTTCTCGGCGACGGAGGTTCCGCTGCGAAGGACTACGCAAAGGAGAACCACATCACCTTCACAGACGCCTCCGATACGGTTCACGCCTTCGCTATCCAGCGTATCACCGGTGAACGCAAGCCGATAAGCATTCCCTCGGTCATTATTTTCGGGTCTGCTCTCGCTCTTGTGACAGGTGCTATTTTAGTAAAACGTAAAAACAGGTTAGGTTTAAAAGCTAAAATTAATAAAAACAAGCAAAAATGAGCAAAAAATAGCTTGCATTATTCCAAAAAATATGCTATTATGATTATAAATTACAAATTGTTGATTTGTTGCTTAAATTATCACTTAATTAATCATTATTGATCATTTTTTTGGAGGGATAACATGATAAAATTCAAAAAAGCCATAGCAGCCGTTACCTGTGCAGCTATGACAGCAGCCTACTGTCCTGCTTCTTTCCTCATCGAAGCAGCCGACAGTACAGAAGAGGAGCAGCAGTTCTGCGCTCCGATAAGCGAGGTCGTAACAGACTCCGGTCTTGACATCGACTACGCGCGTGCGCTCCAGTATTCGCTCTATTTCTACGATGCGAATATGTGCGGCGAGTTCAAGGAAAACGAGAACAGGCTCTCGTGGCGCGGAAGCTGCCACACCTACGATGCCCATGTTCCTATGATCGAATGGGACAAAGTCACCACCAAGTCAAGCAAGGGCGGTACCAACCTCTCCGCCGAGTTCATGGAAAAGTACAAGGACATCCTCGACCCCGACGGCGACGGCACTATTGACGTTTCGGGCGGCTTCCATGACGCAGGTGACCACGTTGAGTTCGGTATGCCCGAGAACTACACAGCCGCAACTCTCGGCTGGGGCTACTACGAATACCGCGATGTGTACAAGAAGCTCAAGCAGGACGACCACATCGAGACGATCCTCCGTCACTTCAACGACTACCTTATGAAGTGTACATTCATCGACGACAACGGTGAAGTCATCGCACACTGCTATCAGGTCGGCGAGGGCAACATCGACCACGCTATCTGGAACAACCCCGAGGTAGACACAATGCCGCGTCCGGCGTTCTTCCTCACCGCTGACAAGCCGCAGATAGACTACGCTGTTTCAGCGGCGGCTTCACTCGCTATCAACTACCTCAACTTCAAGGACACCGATAAGGAATACGCCGAGAAGTCCCTCGAATACGCAAAGGCTCTCTGGAAGTTCTCCAATGATGCTATCGAGAGACTCGGCGGCTCTGTAAGCGCCGGCGACAAAGGTGCTGTTGATAAGCTCCTTTCCGATAACGCGGACGGTCCTGTTCAGTTCTATCAGTCGACCAAATGGGAAGACGACTACTGCTGGGCTGCTGCCTGGATGTATCAAGTCACAGGCGATGAGTCGTGCTTCGACTACGCTGTAAAGATATTCGATTACTATGCTGCTTCCGGCTGGTGCTACTGCTGGAACGATATGTGGAGCGGTGCAAGCGTTATGTGGGCTATCACCAACCAGCAGCACCCCGAGCTCGATCTCGTTCAGAAGGTCAGAGACGCTCAGGGCAAGAATCAGTATGTATTTGACGATTTCTGGGATAATGACTGCGTCGGCAAATGCCTCAAGACATGGCAGGGACTCGAATCTCCCGGGGGCTTCGCATTCCTCAGCCAGTGGGGAAGCTGCCGCTACAATACAGCGATGCAGATGATATGCCTTCTTTACGATAAGTACAAGAACAACGGCAAGCCCTCCGAATGGAGCGAATGGGCAAAGAAGCAGATGAACTATGTCCTCGGCGACAACGACATCAAGTTCAAGGAAGAGCCTAAGTTCTCCGTTCTCGCAGGCAAAAACGGCACTCACGGAAAGAGAGCATTTATCGTCGGCTACAATGACACAGCCGTAAAGAATCCTCACCACCGTGCTGCTTCCGGTCTTCTTATGGCAGAAGATGCACGTGAGCAGAGGCACATCCTCTGGGGCGCTCTCGCAGGCGGTCCCGACGGCAAGGACGGTCACGATGACGCTACAAAGGACTGGACAGAAAACGAAGTTACTATCGACTACAATGCTTGTCTCCCCGCAGCAGCAGCAGGGCTCTACGCTCTCTACGGAACAGAGGATATGGCTGTAACTCCCAACTTCCCGCCCGAGGACGAGAAGAGAGTTTACGGCAGCGGCTCAGACAGCGAAGGCGGCAGCGGCTACTGGGTAGAGGCTATCGCTTACGACGTTCTCAATGACGACGGCACCGGTGCTACAAACGTTTCCTTCAAGGTACTTTCCGGCGAATCCAGCCCCTCCAAGAACATCTCCATAAGATATTACTTCAACGTTTCCGAGAATAATAAGCCCGACCTATATGAAGTCAAGCAGCTCTTCGACCAGTCGAGCACTGAGGACGGAGCTGTAGGAGCTGACGGTATCCCTTCAGGTCCCCACAAGTATGACAAGGTCCCTGACACCTACTACGCTGAGATAAGCTGGAAGGACTACGTTATCGCGAACTCCGGCAAGAAGTATCAGTTCAGCGTCGGATTCTTCGGCAAGGGTTACACAGACAGCTCAACAAACAAATGGATATTCTACAAATTCGACCCGAAGAACGATTACAGCTACGGTGAACTGAAAATGGGTAAGGATACCGACTTCTTCGCTGTAGACGATCCGCCAGAGGAGCGTACAGACAGGATATGCGTTTACGCAGACGGCGTACTCGTCGGCGGTATCGAGCCCGACGGCTCAACTCCTGTAAAGGACGAACCGGCTGCTCCCACAACTACCACCACAAAGAAGCCTACAGTTACTACCACTACCACAAAATCACCTGTCGCTACGACTACGACCACGGCAAACGGACCAAAAGCCGAAAATGATGCATATCTCGCAGGCGATGCAAACCTTGATGCAAAGGTTTCAGTCGGTGATGCAGTTGCTATCCTTCAGGCATTAGGCAACAAGGATAAGTACGCACTCAAGCCGCAGGGCGTAAAAAATGCAGACGTTATCGGCGGCGGAGACGGTGTCACAGGTGCAGACGCACTCGCTATACAGAAGTACGATGCAAAACAGTATAAGACGCTCCCCGTTAATCAGTAACTGAATAAATACGATCAGCCGCCGGATATTTCAGAGTCCGGCGGCTTTATTTCTGCTTTCTCGGCGAGAGCGATGTTTTTCTTAAAAATGAAAATGAAGTTTGATGTTGACTAATAATGAATTTTGTGTTAAAATGGTAGAGTGATATATTATTACGCTTTTTAAGGAGGTAAATATCATGGCAAAAGACGATATTGATTATATCTGGACTGACAAAAAAAGAACTCTCTTCGGTCTTCCCATTTCATTTACACGATACTATCTCACAGAGACTAAATTCATCACACAGACCGGCTTCTTCAGCGTGAAGGAAGACGAGATCGACCTCTACAAGATCATTGACAAGAGCATAGACAGACCGTTTATGCAGCGACTTTTCGGGTGCGGCTCTATCTTCATCCACTCCAAGGACGCTGATACTCCCGACAAGGAGATACACTGCGTCAAAAACATCCGTCAGGTGTCTGACCTCATCGACAAGTACCTCAACCGTATGCGTGACAGATACGGTATCCGCGGCAGGGATATGGTCGGCATAATGCACGGCGACTATCACGACCACGAAACCGATGACTTTGAACACGACCACATTGACAATTACTGATTTTCCGGAGTGTTAAAATGTTACCCTTTATAAAAGAAAAAGTATCTACCTGGGATAAACTGAAGGCTGAAACACGCCCCATCTTCATCTATGGAATGGGCGACGGAGCTCTGAAGATAATGTCAGTTTTCAGAGAAAAAGGAATCGTGCTTTCAGGTATATTTGCGAGCGATGACTTCGTGCGCGGTCACTCTTTCGAGGGCTACCGCGTCCATAAGCTATCAGAAATAGAGGAAATGGTGGACGATTTTGTTGTTGTGCTCGCCTTTGCAGCCGGCTATCAGGAGATAGTCGATAAGATACACGAGATCGCCGCAAAGCACCCCCTCCTCGTACCCGATGTGCCTGTTGCGGGCGGAGGTCTGTTCACCTACGAATACTGCGTTGAAAACGCCGATAAGATACAGCAGGTATATGACAGCCTCGCCGATGACTATTCACGCAAGGTATATGCGAATATCATCAATTTCAAGATCAGCGGAAATATCGACTATCTCACGAGCGTTACGACGCCGAAGGCTGAGATATACCGCGACATCATCAAGCCGCATATGTACGAGACATACGTCGACCTCGGCGCATACAACGGCGATACCATCCGCGAGATGCTCGAATTCACACACGGCAGATACGCCGCCATATACGCCCTTGAACCCGACAAGAAAAACTTCAAGAAGCTGTCTAAGTTCGTGGACGGTATGCCGCACGTTTTCGCATTCAATGCCGCTGTATGGAGCACTGACACCGAGCTCCCCTTCGCTTCAAAGGCAGGCAGACAGTCCGCTATCTCGGCAAATGCAGATACGATGGTACCGGCTCGCTCCGTCGACAGTATCCTCGGAAAGCGTCCGGCAACGATAATAAAAATGGACGTTGAGGGCTTTGAGCGAGAGGCTATATGGGGCGCATCGCAGAATATCGCGCGCAACTCACCGAAAATGATGGTCTCGCTCTATCACAGGAATGAGGACATCTTTGAGCTGCCGCTCCTTCTGAAAACGCTGAATCCGAACTACAAGCTCTATATCAGGCATCAGCTCTATATCCCTGCATGGGAAACGAACCTTTATGCTGTACTGTAAACGAAACGGTCAGCCGGTTTTGCCGGCTGACCGTTGTTCTTTATATAAGTATGCGTTCGTCGCAGTATTCACATTCGAGAAGAGTCTCATCGCCGCCTGCGCGGAAGCTCTTGGGGAGATATTCCTCGTGGTTGGTGATGCACTTCTCATTCTTGCAGCGCACACCGCCGTATACCTTTCCTCTGAGAGTCTCTGAGCCCTTCTTGTCTCCGAGTATCATCATTATCAGCGCCATTCTCGCATAAACGCCGTATTTCGCCTGAGTGAAATACATAGCTCTCGGGTCGGTATCGACATCGACCGTTATCTCGTCAACTCTCGGTAGCGGATGCATAACTATCATATCCTGCCTTGCAAGCTGCATCTTCTTCTTGTCGAGGACGTAGGTGTTCTTCTGGGCGAGGTACTCCTCCTTGCTGTCGAAGCGCTCCTGCTGGATACGTGTCATATACAGCACATCGAGCTTGCCGATGACCTCTTCAAGCGTGTGTACCTCCTCAAAGGTGCTGCCGTTCGCCTTGATGATGTCTTTTATGTATGCAGGCATTTTCAGCTTAGGAGTCGAAATAAAGATGAACTTGTTGTTCTCGAGCATACTCAGTGCCTTGCAGAGTGAATGCACCGTTCTGCCGTTTATGAGGTCGCCGCACATTCCGATAGTGAGACCGGAAAGGCGCTTCTTCTCTATCTTGAGTGTGAGAAGGTCAGTGAGGGTCTGAGTCGGGTGAAGGTGTCCGCCGTCACCTGCATTGATAACGGGACAGTCCGCCGTCAGCGAGGCTGCCTTTGCTGCACCTGCTATCGGGTGACGGATAACGAGAATATCCGCATAATTGCTGACTATTTTTGTCGTATCCTTGATAGTCTCGCCCTTTGATACCGATGAATTCGCCGGATTGTCGAATCCGATTATCCTTCCGCCGAGTCGGAGCATCGCCGTCTGGAAGGACATCTGTGTGCGCGTGGACGGCTCATAGAAGAGAGTTGCCATTACCTTTCCGTCGCACTTGTGAGCATACTCCTCGGGAGCGTTCTTGATGCTCTCACCGAGTTCGATGAGCTTCTTCCACCACGAGACCGGGAAATCATTCAGGTCGATGAGATGCTGATATTCTGACTGCATACTTTTAACCTCCGTAATATATATTTGTACGTCAAAGGATCTTGCTTCCGTTTATCATCATTTCAAAGTGCACGCCGAGGAACTCAGAAGCTCTGCGGCAGAGCAGCATACGGTTCATAAAGATCTCGAAATACTCCATAACTGACGATATTTCGGTATCTATCTGCAATTCGAGGATTATTGAGCTGTTGTCATCATTGAAGTGTACCTTCGACACCTCGACTGCATAGTTCACTCTGTCGTGAATATCGAATGTGAGCAGGTCGTTATTGCGCACACGGCTGCGGCGGACATCGGTCTTGTCGCCGATTATCATAGCAGCTGAGATCGGATCGAGCGGCATACCTGTTCCCTCGTCGTGATTGCCTATCGCGGCAATGACAGAGCATATCTCAGAAGCAGGCATACTGAGATTATCAAGCAGCCTGAACGCCATAACAGCGCCGCTCTGAGCGTGGTCGATGCGGTTTATCACGTTGCCGATGTCGTGCATCATCGAAGCGATACGTGCGAGCTCGACAGTGCGCTCGTCATAGCCGAGCCTTTCGAGTATCATCGCAGATACTGCTGCAACGCGCTCGACGTGCGGAAACGAATGCTCGGTATATCCCATAACTTCGAGAGTCTTGTCTGCGCGGCGGATATACTCCATAATATCGGGATTCTGCTTGATATATTTGTATGTTACTAAGCTTGCCATTTAAGCTGTCCTTTCACCGGAGCTGTATTCTCCGTTATTTTCAAAATAGACCCTGTACCACACAAGGAAGATGAACACGGTCCATATCTTTCGGCTGTTGTCTGCCTTACCTGCGCGGTGGTCATCAAGAAGGCGCACGAGGAGCTCCGTATTGAAGAACATTTTCGCATTCTCGCTCTCGAAGGCTTCACGGACGATGCTGTAGTATTTGTCCTCTCTGAGCCATACTCTGATCGGAACAGGGAACCCGAGCTTCTTCTTTGCGGCAGTTTTTGCTGTCTCGCTCGGAGTGTCCTTTTTGGCAGCGAGTCTCATCGCATATTTGGTGATATACTTCGTCTCGTCAGTGCCTTTCTCGTGAGTTACACGGTACTTTGTCGGTATCTGCTCGGCGAGAGCCATGACCTCCTTATCGAGGAACGGCACGCGGAGCTCGAGCGAATTTGCCATACTCATCTTGTCGGCTTTGAGGAGAATATCTCCTGCCATCCACATATGAAGGTCGAGGTACTGCATTTTCGTAACATCGTCCATACCGCTCACACGCCTGAAATACGGCATAGTTATCGTCATCGGTGACGGAGCACCTGTCTCCTCCTTCAGAAGAGCCTTTCGCTCGGCAGGCGTGAACATATACGCATTGCCGATGAATCGCTCCTCAACGTCCTTGCCCTTACGGACGAAGAAATTCACTCCCCTCTTTGCAGGGAGTTTCTCTGCAACGCTTCCGACAGCTCTGCGGAGTCCGCGCGGAAGCTTGTCATAGAGTGTGCCGTCGGGGTCGCTGTAGACGTTATAGCCGCCGAAAATCTCATCAGCGCCCTCGCCCGAGAGCACGACCTTGAGCTTCTCTGATGCGATATTGCAGACGAAATACAGCGCAACTGCTGACGGGTCTGCGAGAGGTTCGTCCATATGATACTGTATCTTTTCAAGACTTCCCCAGTATTCCTCGGGAGAGATGACCTTGCTCGTGTTCTCGATATTGACAGCCTTTGAGAAGTTCTTCGCCCAGCCTATCTCATTGTATTTCTCATCGTTTCCGAATCCGACTGTGAAGGTCTTGTCAACGTCTGCGACAGCGGCAACATAGCTCGAATCGACGCCGCTCGACAGGAACGACCCTACCTCAACATCGGCTATCTTATGCGCCTTTACGGAATCGTGGAAGGTGTCGGAAATACGCTGTACCCACTCGTCAAGCTCCGGCTTTCCGTCGGGGCGGAAGTTCACGTCCCAGTAGCGCTTTATGGACATTTTGCCGTCCTTGTAGATAAAATAGTGCGCCGGAAGGAGCTTGTAAACATTCTTGAAGAAGGTCTCCTTTGTAGGCGAATACTGGAATGTGAGGTAGTTTTCGAGTGCAGCGGTATTGAGCTCCTTCCTGAATTCGGGGTGAGCGAGAAAGCTCTTTATCTCCGAGCCGAACATCAGAGTCCTGCCCATTACAGCGTAATACATCGGCTTTATACCGAAGAAGTCGCGCGCGCCGAAAAGCTCGCGCCTGTTCTTGTCCCAGATAACGAAAGCGAACATTCCGCGCAGCATATTCAGCAGCTTCTCGCCGTATTCCTCATAGCCGTGGATAAGCACCTCTGTATCGGTATTTGTCCTGAAAGTGTGACCGGCTGCAACGAGCTTTTCCCGTATCTCGCGGTAGTTATATATCTCGCCGTTGAAGATGATGACCTTTGAGCCGTCCTCGTTGAAGATAGGCTGGTCACCGGACGAGCTTATGTCGATGATGCTCAGTCTCCTGTGTCCAAGGGCAATATCCTCGTCCACGTATTTTCCCTCTGCGTCGGGACCCCTGTGGCGTATTCTGTCCATCATTTCGCCGATGACTCTGTTGGAGTCGTCGATATTATTAGTGAAGCCAACTATTCCGCACATACATTTTCCTCCGGACCGATGAATTCTCCTGAAATATTATACTACATTTCCGGCTCTTTTGCAACAGCGAAAGCAAAAAAACCGGATATATTTCCTAAAAAAACAGAGCCGCCGCCAAAAGGCAACAGCTCCGCCGCGATATTATTCAAATGAATCGAGGTCTATACCCTGAAGCAGCTCCTTGAGAGAAGCAAGCTCGTCAGCAGTGAGAGTTACGCCCTTGCCCATTCTTGAATGGTCGGGAGCCCACTCACGAATATCATACTTGGGTTCATGCTCGTTCCAGCTGACCATATTCAGCTCCTTCTTCCATCCCTTTGCATTCTCCGAAAGAACGCCGATCTCTTCTGTTATTTCGTATTTAAGCTCTGCCATGATACGAACTCCTTTCTGTTATATCTCTTTGCCGGTCGGTCTCCACCGATTCAGCAATAATTATTTTAGCACAAAAAGGAAAATTTGTAAATACCCAAATTATTTAATTATATAGATACGCACAGATAGCTCAGCGCACGGGAATATATCGCCGAAGGTCTCGAACGCGATGATATTAGCATTTCCGCGAAATCGACCGCGTCCTCGATGTCGCGTGAAAAATCGGGTATGCACTCATATTCGCCCGAGCACAGGTCCTGCGCCTCGATACCGTATGTAACAACGTCATATCCGCCTCCGCAGAGCCTTCCGGCTATCACACGGTACGCTACCTTGTTGTCTCCGCACACCTCCATATAGACCGTTCTGTCGCGGACATCCTGCTTTTTCTTTCTGATGATACCGAACATAAAAACGCCTCCCTTTCTGATGTTCTTGGTAAGACCAATTATACCATAAAGGAGGCGTTATGTGAAGAGGTCGTTCAGCATTCTTTTTGATGAACGATACATATTTATGTCGAATAATAAAGCCGCTCACTCCGGCATAACTATATCGAGCGAACGTGAATAGTCGCTGAATATCTCATTCAGCTCCTTGTCCATATCCTTTACTATATCCTCGCTCTTCTCAGCGAGTGTTCCCTTTGTTTTGTCGTCGGGATAAAGCAGCCATTTTCCGCCCTTGAGCTTTACGGAGTAGATATAGAAGTGTGCCTGCTCCTTCTCATCATCGCCCTTGACAGTCAGGCGTACCTTTATCCTGTAAGCCTTCTTTACAACTGCGTCATAGTTCTCGAACTCCTTTTTGAGCATACGCAGATCCCTTGCGGTTGCAGGCTTTTTCTTGACTATCTTTGCGGAAACAGTGAGGTCGTCGCCGAAATAGTTGTCCTCGCAGACCTCCTTGACGTCGCTGATGAGCGAATCGAGGTCATCTGCAACATCGTCCCATTCCTCATCACTGTCGTCAGCCTCGTCGCGGAGCTCCTCAATATAGTCACGCGGATAGAACGAACTGATAATGAGCTCGGCTCTGTCCTTGTTCAGACCCTTTACAACGTTTCTCACAGGACGCTTGTAGCCGTTTCCGGCGAGGTTTCCGAGCACTGTGATGAACAGGATGAGTCCCAGTGCGAGCGCACCAAAAACTGCAAGTCCTCTTTTCAGCATCTTGTCACTGATAGTATTCGCAGGCACCGGCAGAGCCTTAGCCTCCGCAACTGCGGGAGCATTTTTGTTTTCCTCCGCTTTTTCCTGCTTATCGTCTCCCTTATCGTCGTTATTCTCGGGAGCTGGCGCATCAACGCTCTCCTCTGAGACATCCTCCGGCTTCTCCTCGGGTATGCTCTTCTCCGGAGCCGTCTCCTCGTCGGGCACCTCAGAAAAGTCTGCTATGAGCTTTTTTTCGGTCTCAGCAGCTTTTTCAGCTTTATCCGCCTTTTCCTTTGCAGCAGCAACAGCCTCCGCACAGGTGCATTCCTGTCCGTCCTCAAGCTTTGTTCCGCAGTATTTACAAAATCTCATAATCGTCCTCCTCCGGCTTTATAGCGTTGATGTCCATATAAAGCTTCTGCATTTTCAGGTCTGTCTCGGCGATACGCTCGGCACATTCGCGCAGCTCCGCCGATATTTCGGGCGTGATAGCCGCACTGGTCTTGTACCTGAGCTGATGCTCGAGACTTGCCCAGAAATCCATAGCTATCGTGCGTATCTGTATCTCCACCGGTGCGTACTTCTTCTGTGCCGCAAGATAGACCGGCACATTGATTATCATATGATAGCTGCGGTAGCCGCTCGGCTTGGGCTCCTTGATGTAGTCCTTCTGCTTGATGACGATGAAATCATCGCGGTGCGAGAGCATCTCCGCAAGCACGTAGATGTCGCTGATATAGTAACAGGTGACCCTGATTCCGGCGATGTCGAGCAGATTCTTCCGCGCATTCTCCGGAGTCAGCGGTATCCCCTTCTTGTTGAGCTTTCCAATGATGGATTCAGCCGATTTAAGGCGGCTTTTTATGTCGTGTATCGGGTTGCGCTGGTACTTTATGCTGAATTCGCTGTCGAGTATGCCGAGATAGGTCTTCACGACCTCGATAGCCGATTCGTAAAGATGAGCAAGGTCCACGAATTCGCTGAACGTGCGCGCGATACTCTCCTGCGCATCGGGTCCGCGCTCGACTATCGCAGGGAGCTGCTGTATGCTTTCAAGGTAAAAATCCATTTCGTTCATAGTGTTATGTCCTTTCTGCCGCGTTATTTCAGCGCAGCAGCTATCTCTCTCACCGCGCCCGGCTCATCGCCTGCCTTAACGAGCTTTTCAGCGGCAGTCTTTGCTGTACCGAGCGAAGCCGGCAGGCTCTCGCCGGATACGACAGTCACAGTGCCGGACTTGGTGTCTATCATCATCATATATCCCTTTCCGTCAGCGCTGTGCCGCTCAAAATAGCT
The DNA here is from genome assembly GCA_017534835.1 of Ruminococcus sp. Lineage (GTDB taxonomy): Bacteria > Bacillota > Clostridia > Oscillospirales > Ruminococcaceae > Ruminococcus. The sequence goes on along the minus strand of JAFXVT010000004.1, from coordinate 25,431 downwards.
GCGGCATATCTCCTCATTGGACTTGTCTGTGCCGTTTGAAGTCGCAAGTACGGAGAGCCCCTTTCCGCTTCCGGAAAGCTCGGATTCGAGTGCGCTGAGCTCCTCCGCAGTGAATGCGCCGATATTGTCAAATACGTGCTCGGGACATCTCTCGCCGAGCTGGAGCACACGAAGGATAGCAGAGCTGTAATCGCCGGCAACGATGTCCTTTGTTGCCCAGAAAAAGGGAAGATCCTCCGCTCCGTCCGGAACAGCGGCAAGACAGCTGCCCGTCCTGTAGAGGTAGTCTTCGCCGGTATCATTGTTGATGAGCAGCAGGAATCCGCTTCCCCTGCCCTCATATATCTCATTGTAGGAATCGTCCGCGAACTCATACGGTGTCTTTTCGCCGATACTGTCAGCGATGACAACAGCCGTATTTATCAGCCGCTCCTTGTACAGCTTCTCACAATAGCTGTTTATCCCGGCAGTCTGCCCAGCTGTGAGGACGTTAGCATAGTCATAGATGTAGCTGCTCTCTGCCGGAGCGAGCGACGAGACGTCCGGAAGCGGTTCCGCTGTAACGGGCTCTATCGTCGCAACAGTCGTCTCTGCGGACGAGCCGTCGCCGGAATTATCTGCTGCTCCGACAGAGCAGCCTGAAAGTATCGTCAGAATGGCAGCAAATATCACCGCCGCAGAAAATTTTTTCAAAAAAATCATTCCTCGCTCTTGTATTACTTCTTATATTTTAGTATAATTTAATAGAAAAATCAAGTATATCTCACATTTTTATTTTATGGGGGCTATTTTTATGGATATGACAGTTAAAGGCTCGGATATTCTCGTTCACGAGCCCGACCTCGACCTCGATGAGACTCTCGACTGCGGACAGGCTTTCCGCTGGCGTAAAATAGCCAGCGACTATGACTGCACCTACACCGGCAGCTTCGTCAATGACAAGCTCACTGTCTCGCAGGTAAAAAAAGGTGAATTCATTTTCCACAACACGACGGAAGCCGATTTTCTCGGTAAATGGTGCGATTATTTCGACTTCGCCACCGATTACTCCGAGCTCAAGCGCTGCTTTTCAGAGGACGAAACGCTCTCGAAGGCTTGTGCTTTTGCCGGAGGTATACGCCTTCTCCGTCAGGACAGCTGGGAGTGCCTCATCTCCTTCATCATCTCACAGAACAACAATATCCCGCGTATCAAGGGCATAATCGACCGTCTCTGTGACAACTGCGGCGGAGACTTCCCGACTCCGGAGCAGCTCGCGCAGGAAACGCCTGACTCGCTCGCATATCTGCGCAGCGGCTTCCGTGCGAAGTACCTCTGTGATGCTGCCAGCCGCGTAAATTCGGGAGAAACCGACCTTTCAGCTATCGCAGCCGCTCCGATCGACGAGGCACGTGCTGCATTGAAGGCGATAAAGGGAGTCGGTCCGAAGGTCGCGGAATGCGTGCTGCTGTTCGGTATGCACCGGGTCGAGGCATTTCCGGTAGATGTATGGATAAAGCGCGTCCTCGCCGAATATTACCCCGACGGATTCCCGGAATTTGCGAGGGATAACGCCGGTATCGCTCAGCAGTACCTCTTCCACTACATACGCAACCTGAAGGAATAAACCTCGCTGAACGGTCAATACTCTCCATAAGTATCATTCTTTGGAGGTATTATGTTAAAAGGTGTAAACAGACAGATAATCGAAGTCAACGAGCCGGACAGCATCTATTTTGAGAAGGCTGTATTCTACCTCAGACCCGGCGTGAGGAAGCTTCCGGCTGAAATATCAAGGCGCGAGATAGACCGCTGCATGAGCGGCGAAGGAGGCTTTTTCCGTCGCAGGAATGCCATTTCCCGACTTCTGAGATCATCGACCTATATTGCTGCTGTCCTTATTATCACAGCGATAATATTGCTGATTTTCTGACAATTCGGGCAATTTTTTAGAATTATATTGCAATATCAGCCTTAATGCTGTATAATATATGTATAAGCCTGCACATACAGTGAAAGGAGCTGTACTATGGAGCACCCTGAGTCAATGAATTTCCGGAACAAGCACTCGCGTCGTATTATCAATACGCCAAGTCCGGCTGCAAAGAATGCGTTCTTCTATATACAGGAGACCGGTCTCATCAAGCCGGAGGACGCTCCTGCCACTCACCGGCGCGACCTCGATTCGCTGCTCATAGTCGCTGTTGCGTCCGGCTCCGGCGAGCTCGAATACGACGGGCGTACCTATCCGCTCACAAAAGGCGACTGCTTCTTCATCGACTGCCGCGTTTCCCACTTCTACCGCAGCTCTGCTGAGGAGCCGTGGGAGCTCCTGTGGATACACTTCAACGGCGCGACCTCGCGGCAGTATTACGACTTCTTCATCGGACAGTCCGAGAACGTTTTCCGTCCGGCACTATTCGACAGGTTCGTTTCCGTGATAACGGAAGTGATAGAGATAAACACCGCGAAAAAGCCCGAAGCAGAGGTGCTGACGTCGCGGCTCATCGTCGAGCTGCTCACGCTCACACTGACTGTAAACAGCTCAGCGAGCCAGTATGATACCGCGCTCAAGCAGAAGCTCGCTTCGGTAAACAACTACATCGAGGACCATTTCAGCGAGGATCTCTCCCTCGAGAAGCTGTCCTCGGAGTTCTACATAAGTAAATTCTATCTGACACGCGAATATAAGAAGATATACGGAATGACTATCTTCCAGCACATTATAAGCTGCCGCATTAACTACGGCAAGCATCTGCTGCGCTTCTCAGACAAGTCCGTCGAGGAGATATCGCACCTCTGCGGCTTCAACGACCAGAGCTATTTCGCACGCCAGTTCAAAAAAGCCGAAAACCTCACCTGCTTCGCATACCGCAAGAAATGGCGCGACTGACCGTGCCCGGAGCCGAGGTGATATGACAAACGGACAACCCGGACACGCACCACGATCAATACCAAGCTCAATATATCGGAGGTCAATACTATGGAATTCAAAACAAGGGAAGAATTTGAGAAACACATCAAAAAAACCGTTATAACCGCAGACGAGATAAAGCTGCGCATCGCCGAAGCCGGCAGGTACATCGACAGTATCTACAGCGGCAGACCGCTTCTCCTTGTGAGTATACTAAAGGGTGCGTTCGTCTTCCTTGCAGACATCGCAAGAGCCGTCACAGTTCCGTGCGAGGTTTGCTTTATGGAAGCGAAAAGCTACTACGAAAGCACCGAATCATCGGGAGACGTGAAGATAACGATGGACCTCGACCGCGACATAAAGGACTGCGATGTTGTGATAGTCGAGGACATCATCGACACCGGCAGGACTCTTGCTGACGTTGTGCGTATCCTTCGTTCGCGCGGACCGCACTCGCTGAGAGTCGTCACACTCCTTGACAAGCCCGAACGCCGCGTTGCCGAGATGAAGGCTGATATGGCGCTGTTCACGATACCTGACCTGTTCGTGATAGGCTACGGTCTCGACTACGGCGAATACTTCCGGAATCTCCCTTACATAGCCGAATACAGTGAATAAACAGAAACACCGTTATCGAAGGATAACGGTGTTTTTTTCGGTCATTCGTTTTTCATAAACCAATCAGCGATTATGTCGTCTTTGTTTTGGCTGTTCAGTTCATCAATAATATATGAACTCAAATAGTTTGCAAAGGTTGAAGGAATATTTGAATCGTCATTCTCGCTCGATAGCCAATAATTACCGGTTATCTTCCCATAGTCATTAAAATCAACTACAAAATCCCAACTTGATAATCCCGTTTGCGATTGAACTGTGCCATAAACAATCGGACCGTTAAAAGAAATGCTTAGTCTCTTTTTCTTGATTTGCTTAGCTGAATAAAACGCTAATTCTCTAAATCGACTCTCTGAAATACCGTTATCAAATCGAACAACAGTACTCATTCTTTTATTACGCTCGATATTCAATTCCCTATTCTTATGTGCTAAATAAGCAAATCCTCCGATTATTCCAGCCAAAAGGAATTTATCTCCCAAAGACATAGGACATTCTCCTAATTATTCAGATTCGCCCTGAGCAAACTGGCTCTCGTGGCGTGTGAAGAAGTCGGTGCGCGGAGGCAGGAACTTCAGTTTGTGCTGCTCGCCTGTAAAGAATGTGAGCGGCTCAAGGATAGTATCCCACGACCAGATACGCTCATCGACCTGCAAGTATTCACGAAGCTTCTCAGTTCCGAACGGCGCCATCGGGTGAAGGAGAACACCTGCTATACGTATCATATAGAACAGGTTCGCGAGAGCCTGTGCAAGCTCTTCTCTGCCGATATTCTCGCCGTTCACAGCCTTTGCCATATACTTGCTTCCGTTGCGGATATAGCTGTCGAGCACGTATGTGCACTGGTGGAACGCGAACTTCGACATATGTCTCTCATATTCGAGGACAGCCTTCTTTGCATCTGCCACGAACTTCTCCTCGGGAGCGAGATCGGGAAGTATGCCGTCGAACTCCTTCTGTGTCGTATAGAAAGCTGTACGTATCATACGGTTGTATACGTTCGAGAGGAGCAGACCGTCCTTAACAACGGGATCCGCATCTTCGGGCTTGGCATCGGGATTGAACGGCTTGGGCATAAAGCTTACAGAGCGCTGTCCGAGACCGAGTCCGAGCCAGTGCATACGAAGCTGCTCGGGAGTGTAATAATTGAGCAGGTCATCAGCCATAGGCGGCTTTACTGCACCGGAGCTCGAAGCCTTTTTGTCGAGGAAGAGAATGTGGTGATTAGCCACGATAACGGGCATCTGAAGCTCGCCGTCAGGTACATCTGCGGTTTTCTGCTCTGCCTCCTGCTGAGCCATCCACATTGCAGGCTCGGCGATACCGTAAAAGTAGATGTTATCCTGACCTATGAACTGGTAAACGGTCGAATCCTTGCTGCACCAGTAATCCTTCCACTCTTCGCGGCTCCTGCCGACGCTTTCGAGATAGGTCTGTGTGAAGGAGATAGGTGCCCAGAGCGACTCCGGCCATACCCATACCGTCAGCCCCTCAACACCGTCCATAACAGGCGCAGGTACGCCCCATTCGATATTGCCGGTGAGACGGAACGGAACGAGGGTCTTGCCTGTTCTGTAGCGGATACCGTTCTCGGTGAGGACGCGGCACGCCTCGTCACAGTCTGAGAGCTTGGTGAACTGTATCGTGAAAGATGGCTTCTTGGGCTCCTCGAGGTATTCATGTCCCGGCATCGAATCCCTGAGTGAGAAGTATTTCTCCTCGAATTCACGCTTTACGTAGATCACCGGCGGCTTGAGGAATTCGTCTATCGTCTTCCATACGACAGGACGTATATCCTTGCGCTTTTTGAGCTCCTCTACCCAGTCCTTCATCAGCTGCTCATAGTCGCGCAGCCTGAAATACCAGTTCGTTACGGGCTTCATCGTGGGAGTCTCGCCTGTGAGCGTGCTTACGGGGTCAACGAGGTTTTCGGGCATATACTGATGTCCGAGGTCGCACTCGTCCGCATAGCCCTTTTCGGAGGTGCAGCCCTCAACGGGACATTTTCCGATGACCTGTCTGCCGTTGAGGAAGCAGCCTGCCTTCTCGTCGAAGAACTGCATAGTTGTTATCTGGTTGAGCTGTCCCTTCTTGTGGAGTGAGCTGATGAACCAGTCTGTCACCTCGGCGTGGATCTCCTTTGAGCGTCCGAGACCGGAGGCTGCGAACAGATCCGGTGATATGCCGTATGCGTCGAGAGTCGCCTGCTGCTTGTCGTGATTGCGCTGAACGAACTGCTCAAGAGTGCCCTCAAATTCGCCCTTTGCGACCTTGACACGCCAGCCCTCAGCGATAGGAGAGCCGTAGCAGTCTGTTCCGCCGACGAATATCACATTTTCCTTGCCTATACGGTCGCGCATAAAGCGTGCAAATGTGTCCGCAAAGACGAACATACCGCCGACGTGACCGAAATGAAGCTCCTTGTTGCCGTATGGCATACCGCCTGTGACTATCGCCCTTTTGGGGAATACGGGACGAGGTATCTCAAACGGCTTGTTGTTTTTTTCTTTCTTGTCAGACATATTTATGATTCCTTTCGGTTGATTCTCAATTACATTATATTATATCATATTAAACCAAAAATAGCAAGGGTGCGCGGCAAAAAACTTCCGCTCCGGACTACTTTGACGCGAAACAGGCTGCGGCGACACGCCGCACCGCAGCTCTTTGTTGACAAAACTGCTTTGCGGTGATATAATTGTCTTATATTTCACAGACATTATCAAAAGAAAGAGGAATGACCAATGAAAACAGCGGTAATGACCGACACAAACAGCGGTATCACACTCGATGAGGGCAAGGCTAACGGCATATTCGTCCTCCCGATGCCCGTAATGATAGACGGCAAGGACTTTATGGAGGAGCTCACTCTCGACCACTCTATGCTCTACAAGGCTCTCAACGAAAACAAGGACATAGTTTCGTCACAGCCTTCTCCCGGAGACCTCACACAGATGTGGGACGATATTCTCTCCCAGGGCTACGATGAGCTTGTATATATCCCTATGACAAGCGGTCTGAGCGGCTCCTGTGCAACAGCTACTGCTCTCTCTGCCGATTATGACGGAAAGGTCATTGTCGTCGACAATCACCGCATTTCCATAACCCTGCTCGACTCCGTATACGATGCCCGGTATATGGCTGAGGACGGTATGACCGGTCAGGAGATAAAGGAATACCTCGAAGAGCAGACCTACAACAACGACATCTACATCACGCTCCAGAGCCTTAAACGCATCATCAAGACCGGAAGGATAACCAAGGCAGGCGCGGCTATAGCAACTGTACTCAACCTCAAGCCCGTGCTCAAGATACAGGGCGGCAAGCTCGATGCATACGCGAAGGTACGCGGAATGGACAACGCCGAGAAGAAGATGTTCGAGGCTATCCACAACGACCTCGCCAACAAGTACAAGGACGTTCCGAAGGAGCATCTCAGCATCGGTGCTTCCGGTACGATGGAGACTCAGGAGCAGATCGACCGCTGGGTGGGTATGATAAAGGCGGAGTTCCCCGGCTACAAGGTAACATACCGTCCGCTCGCGTGCAGTATCGCAAGCCACGTCGGTACCGGTACTCAGGGCGTTGCTGCCGGCATCACAAAGCGTCCGCTCGAACTTCCGGATGAATAAAAAGCAAACCGTTATCGGAGATCCGATAACGGTTTTTTTGTTGTTATAACTCTGCGATAGCCTGCTCTATACGGGCAATTGTCTCTTCCTTGCCGAAGACCTCCATAAGCTCTGTCGCACCGCCGGGTGTTATCCCCTGTCTTGCAACTGCTACACGGATAGCCCACATCACAGCTCCTGCCTTCTTCTCCTTAGAAGCGGCATAGTCCTTGAGAAGTGCGAAGAGCGTATCATTGTCCCAGCTCTCAGCCGTTTTGAGAAGCGGCAGACAGTCAACAAGGACTTCCTTGCAGCTCTCGGGAGTGGTCTTGTTCTTCTTGTTGGTGTAGAGCTCGCTGTCCATATCGAGCCTGTTGAGCACAAACTGCACCTGATCCTTTATCTCGCAGAATGCAGATATTCTCGTGTGGAGCAGCCCCGCGAGCTTATTTGTGTCGATATAGTCAGGGCAGAGCTCATCAAGTATCGGAAGAGCCTTTGCATTATAGCTCTCCTCGTCCATTTTCTTGATGTACTCGGAGTTGAACCACTTCAGCTTCTCATAATCGAATACAGCCGGAGACTTGCTGAGTCCCTCCATTGAGAAGCTCTCTCTGAGCTCATCCATTGTGAAGAATTCCTGATTCGTGTCCTTCGGGCACCAGCCGAGTAGTGCGATATAGTTCACGATAGCCTCGGGCAGATAGCCGTCAGCAACGAGGTCCTGAAAGCTTACCGCACCATGCCGCTTGGAAAGCTTCGATACCTTGCCCTCCTCGTCCTTGCCCATAAGGAGCGGAAGATGTACATATGTCGGTCTCTCCCAGCCGAAAGCATCGTAGAGAAGGCAGTATTTCGGTGTCGAGGTGAGGTACTCGTTTCCGCGAACAACGTGTGTGACACCCATAAGATAGTCATCGACAACGTGGCAGAAATTGTATGTCGGATAACCGTCAGCCTTTATCATTATCTGGTCGCGGAGCTCGGAATTGTCGATAGTGACCTCGCCGTATACCTCGTCAACGTATGAGGTAGTGCCCTCGAGCGGCATCTTCTGGCGGATAACATACGGAACGCCAGCCGCAAGGTTCTTCTCGACCTCTTCCTTTGAAAGGTCACGGCAGTGTCCGTCATAGCCGCCTATGCCCTTGTCGTCCTTGAGAGATTCAAGACGCTCGGGCGTGCAGAAGCAGTAGTAGGCGTGACCGGATGCGATGAGCTTCTCGGCGTATTCCTTATATATAGGAAGGCGCTCGCTCTGTACATACGGACCATGCTCGCCGCCGACAACGGGTCCTTCATCGTAGTCGATACCGGTCATTTCGAGAGTTTTGAGTATTACGTCCACCGCACCCTCAACGAGGCGCTCCTGGTCGGTGTCCTCGATACGGAGTATGAACTTTCCGCCCTGAGACTTGGAAAGAAGGTAGGAATACAGGGCTGTACGCAGGTTTCCGATATGCATGAAGCCTGTGGGTGACGGTGCAAATCTTGTTGTTACTGTTTTTGACATCTTTATTTTCCTCGCAAATTTATCTTTTTACAAAATATTCCTCATACCACACAAGGAAGGTATAAATTGTCCACACCTTGCGCCAGTTGTCGGAGTTTCCGCCGACGTAGTCATTGTAGATGGCATTTATCTCGTCGGTGTTGAAGAATTCGGCAGCATAATCGCTGTTGAACTTTGCTCTCACGTCTGCGTTGTAGTTCTCGTCAGCGAGCCATATCCTTACCGGCACGATGAATCCGAGCTTCTTGCGGAAGGCTATCTCCTCCGGGAGCACCTTTGCCGCAGCTGTGCGGAATGCTACCTTGTTCTGCTCCTCGTTCACCTTGAACTTAGACGGCATACGTGATGCGATGTCGAATATCCTCAGGTCTGTGAGCGGCATACGGATCTCGAGACCGGCTGCTGTGCTCATTTTGTCGACGTTGAGGTAAATATCCCCCTCAAGCCATATCTGTATGTCAACATCGGACATCTTCGTGAGCGGGTCGAGCCCCTCAGTTTCCTCGTAGATGTGCTTGACAAGATTTATCGGCAGAACATCGGGGTCATAGCTTTTGAGTATGCGCTGCTTCTCTTCCTCCTTCATAATGTTGGTGTTGCCGACATAGAAGGTCTTGAGGTTATCGCCGTAGCGCTCTGCGTTGCGGTACATATTGTATCCGCCGAAGAATTCGTCCGCACCCTCGCCCGAGTAGCATATTTTCGTATGCTTTGCCGTCGCGAGACAGCCGAGCGTGAACACGATAGCGGAGGCATCGCCAAGCGGCTGCTCCATATTGTACATCGTGAACGGCACTATATCGAAGAAGTCCTTGGGCTGGATATTTGCAACGGAGTGCTCGACTCCGAGAAGCTCCGCAGTCTTTGCAGCAACACGGGATTCATCGAAGCGCTCCTCGTCGTAGCCGCAGGAATCAGCACGCTTTGCGTCGCTCATTGCAAGCACGTATGAGGAATCGACGCCGCCGGAAAGGAAGGATTCAACGGTCTCGTCCTCGTCCTTGACCTCGGTGAAGATGTGGGCGAGAGTCGTGTGTATCTCGTCTGCCCACTCGTCTACGGTCTTGCTGTCGTCCGGCTTGAATGTGGGAGTCCAGTAGCGTCCGAGCTCAAGGCTGCCGTTTCTGAATTCGAGCCAGTGTCCGGGCATAAGCTTCTTCACGCCCTTGAAGAAGGTGTCCTCTCCCGCAACGTAGGTGAGAGTCATATATATCTGGAGCATATCTCTGTTGAGCTCCTTCACGAAGCCGTCCTGCTCCATTATCGTGCGTATCGAAAGTGAGCAGAGAAGCCTTCCGTCAGCCGTTACATAGTAGTAAAACGGCTTTGTGCCGAACTGGTCGCGGAGGGCGAATATCTTATCCTCCTTCTCGTCATAGAGCCAGAAGGCGAACATACCGTAGATATGGTCAGCCATAGTGCGTCCCCACTTCTCGTATGCCTTTACGATTATCTGCTTCTCGCATTCCTTCGCGGACATTTCTCCGCTGATACCGAGCTCCTCACAGAGCTGCCTTCTGTTGCGGATATGTCCCCTGTACTCACGTAATTCTGCCATTTATGTTCCTCCGATCAAAAAACTTCATATATCTGCGGACGGTTCATCAGCTTGCCGAGCGCATCTCTTACGTCTCCGCCCTCGAAGAGCACCTTGTTGAGCTGCTCAGTTATAGGCATTTCGACGCCGAGCTTCTGTGCGAGCTGATATGCAGCCTTGCAGCAGTAATAGCCCTCGACTGTGCCGACGCGCTTGACTGCCTCCTCGGGAGAGATACCCTGTCCGATGAGGATACCGGCACGTCTGTTGCGGCTGTGCATACTCGTGCAGGTTACGATGAGGTCGCCTATACCGGTGAGACCGCTGAAGGTCTCGACTCTTGCGCCGCAAGCCTTGCCGAGACGTGCTATCTCGTGGATACCGCGTGTCATCAGCGCTGCCTTTGTATTGTCGCCGTAGCCCATTCCGTCACAGATGCCGCAGCAGAGCGCGATGATATTCTTCAGCGCACCGCCTATCTCGCAGCCGATAACATCGTCATTGAGATAGAGCCTGAGAAAGCTGTTGCCGAGCTCAGACTGTATGTACTTCGCAGCCTCGGGGTCCTCTGAGGCGCAAGCCATCGTTGTCGGTACGCAGCGTGCGACCTCCTCTGCGTGTGAAGGTCCCGAGAGCACAACGAGCTTCTTCACGTCGAGCTCCTCCCTGATGACCTCGCTGAGGCGCTTGAGACTGCCCTCCTCGAGACCCTTTCCTGTATTTACGACTGTCATATGCTCGTCGATGTAGGGCTTTGCCTCCTGCGCAACTCCCCTCACGAATGAGGAGGGTATGCCGAAGATGAGTATATCGCAGCCCCTGATGCACGAAATATCGCTCGTGAGCACTATCTCATTCGGTATCTGCACTCCGGGGAGCTTCGACTGGTGCTCGCCGTGAGCGAGTATATCGTCTATCTCCGACTGGAATTTCGACCACACCGTAACATCGTGCTTTCCGCACTGTTTAGCCATTATCGCCAATGCGAGCCCGAATCCTCCGGAGCCGAGAATAACTATTCTTGCCATATGAAGTCCCCCTTTGTTCAGTCAGCTGATCTGCTGCTGAATGAAAATTTTGATTCTGTATTATTGAGCAGACGCTCGATGTTTGAACGATGCTTCCAGATTATCACAGCTGACATCGGAAGTGATAGTATCAGGTACAGAAGGCTTCTCGGGAACGATGTGCCGTTTACTATCAGCGACATCATAAATACCGCGAGCGGACCGTATGCCGACGCGAGTATCGATGAGAGCGAAACGTACTTGGAAATAGCAAGAATGACTATGAATATCGCAATAAGTGCGATGAATACCCTGAAATCGAGAGCGAGGAAGGATGCCGCTCCGACGAGAACGCCCTTTCCGCCCTTGAAGCCGTAGTATACTGGGAAGATATGACCGATTATCGCGAAGAATGCAGCAACATATCCTATGTAGTGGACATCGTTGTCCGGAACGAGACCGACCTTCATAAAGCCTGCTATCATACGTGCAAGTGCTACTGCGAGCACGCCCTTGCAGACGTCGCCGAGCAGCGTAAGTCCTGCACAGGCAGGTCCGCAGCAGCGGTAGGTGTTTGTGAGCCCGGCATTCTTGCTGCCCATTGTGCGTATGTCCTTGCCTCTTACGATCTGTACAATGATGATAGAGAAATTGATACTGCCGAGGAAGTATCCGAGAGCGGCAGCAAGTATAATAGCGATCAATACTTTCATTATTTATCGTTTCCTCCTCTTTCACGGACGATGAAGCGCACCGGCGTTCCTTCAAGCCCGAACGTTGAACGTATCTGATTTTCAATGTATCTTCTGTAGGAAAAATGGAAAAGGTCTGCCCTGTTCACGAATGTCACGAACGTGGGCGGCTTTGTCGAAGGCTGTGTCATATAGTATATCTTCAGGCGGCGACCCTTGTCTGAGGGCGGCTGCACCCTTGTTGTAGCATATGCAAGAACATCGTTGAGCATTCCTGTAGATATGCGCATACTGTTCTGACCGTAGGTGTACTTGATAAGCTCATAGAGCTTATTTATGCGCTGTCCCGTTTTTGCCGAGATGAACACGAAAGGAACATACGACATAAAGCTGAAATCGTTTTCGAGCTTTGTGCGGAACTCCTGCATAGTCTTGTCATCCTTCTCAACAAGGTCCCACTTGTTGACAGCGACCACGCACGCCTTTCCCTGCTCGTGAGCATAGCCTGCGACCTTTGAATCCTGCTCGGTGAAGCCCTCAGTCGCATCGAGCATAATGACACATACGTCTGCACGGTCCACCGCCATATATGCGCGGAGAACGCTGTAGTGCTCGACCTTGTCCGTGACCTTCGACTTCTTGCGGATACCTGCGGTGTCGATGAATACGAACCTGCCGTATTCATTATCTATCACCATATCCGTTGAATCTCGCGTAGTTCCGGCAATATCCGAGACTATCACACGGTCCTCGCCGGCTATCCTGTTTATGAGCGAGGATTTGCCGGCGTTCGGCTTGCCGATGACAGCAACTTTTATCTGGTCCTCGCCGTACTCCTCCTCGTTCGTTTCGGGAAGATATTCATAGATAGCATCGAGCATATCGCCTGTTCCGTGGCCGTGTACAGACGAGATCGGGAACGGCTCGCCGAGTCCGAGATTATAGAACTCATAAAGCTCAAGCGGCGGCTCACCGAGATTATCCACCTTGTTTACGGCGAGGATTATCGGCTTTCCGCTCTTGATGAGCATTTCCGAAACTGCGTAGTCATCGGCTGTGACTCCGCAGCGTATATCCGTAACGAACACGATAACGTCAGCCTTTTCTATCGCAAGCTCGGACTGACGGCGCATCTGTGCGAGGATGACATCATCGCTGTCGGGCTCGATACCTCCCGTATCAACGACCATGAACTCCTTGCCGCGCCACTCACACTTGGAATAGATACGGTCGCGCGTAACACCGGGTGTATCCTCAACTATCGAGAGGCGCTGACCGATAAGTTTGTTGAACAGAGTGGACTTGCCGACATTCGGGCGTCCGACAACTGCAACTATTGGTAATGCCATAGTTTATCCTGTCCCCTTTCTTTGTATATTTATTTTACTGAATCTTCACCCCTGAGGTAATCTGTAAGATGAGCGCCTTCCTCACTGTCGGTACCGAGGAAAATGACGTCCTCGCCGTCGTATTCACCGATATAGAAGTCTGGGCTGTTCACTATCCTTGTCAGGCGCTCGATGAACTGTCCGAGGTTCTCGGCAATGACGAACTTGTCGTCCTCGTCCCTGCCGAAGTTGATGATCTGTCCGGGACAGCCGCTGACATCGGGGTCAAGGTCGAGACCGATGAAATTTCCGCCGCTGTCAGAGCATATCGGTATCCATTTTGTGTCGGCATAGCGCTTCTTTATGCAGCCCTCGGGCTTTGAGGTGAAGCGTGCGCCTTCATTGTGTGACGGGTCATCGGCTATATCCTTCCAGCTTCGCCATTCCGCACGGAGCTCGCTGAGGTCGAGAAAATGGAAGCCGAGCATCATACCGCAGAGCGCCTCGCCGTCGTCGCCGTTGTTGTCGAGATAGAGAGCTTTCAGCTCAGTCGGGAAGTTTATGCCTGTCTCCTCCTCAGCCGCTCTCAGCTCATCGAGAGTAGCTCCGCGGTTGAGAGTGTCCTTCAGGGACGGCATTTTTGCAAAAAGTGCCTTTTTGTAGTTGTTCCAAGCTACCATTGCGCTCACTCCTTACTTTACGATCATCATTCTCAGTATTATCGCCAGCACTATATGTGCAGGATAGAATATGTAGAAGAACCATTTTGAAAACGTCGGGTATCTGCCCTTTTTCCCGTTGTAGAAGACGGTCATCAGCAGGTAGGCGGCGGCAAAATCGAAAACGTGCACAAGCGTGACCTCGAGCCTTATCGGCTTGAAGTCGGTTATCAGTGACGGCACCGACGATATGCCGAGGTACACTGCCCACACGGCTGCGTACCATATCGCACGCGCCTTCGGTCTGTCGCGGAAGATGTGAAGCCCGAGGACGGTCATCGGTCCGAATATCATCCACTCTGACATTAAAGCGACAGGGACGATATTTAACAGCACGATGAGCGCTATCCTCTGCCAGAGCTTCAGGCTGCTCTCCCATACGCACAGCACCAGAAGACTGAAAAACAGCGTGAACATTACATTTGCGCCCCACCAGCCGACAATGGGTCCCCACATTATTGTGAACGGTATCTGCGTGATACAGGCGAAAATGAAGAGCCTTACCGCATATTTTTTCCGCGAGCGCGTGTAGCGGAAGCCGTCCGCGACGAAGAAGAACATCACCGGCGGAGCTATCAGGCTCAGCTCAATGAATATCCTCTGCCAGAACGGACACTGTTCAAACAGACCGTCCGGCTCTTCATTGCCGGTCGCTATCCACGCGATGAGGTGTCCTGCCGCCATAAAGAACACGATGACATACTTTATCATATCGCGGTCTATGACCTTTAGCTTGCTCTGTTTTTCCATATATGTCACCTCAGTATGTGATACCCATTATAGCGTCAAGGAGCTCATATCCGTCGCTGTCGGAGCTTCTGAGCGGCACTCCGAGCTCGCGCTCGACATCGGGAACTGTCAGGTCATCGAGGAAGACATCGCTGTTGCGCCTGAGCATAGCCGATGAGATGAGGAGCTCTTCTCCGAGGTCCTTTCCCCTGAGCTGAGCGATGAGATCCTGCGCGGTGATGAGTCCTGTGACGGTGATAGTATCGCCGAAAAAGTCGTTGCGTATGCGGTATACGTCGCATCTCAGCTGCGGGAACTTCTCCTCCGCCTGCTTCGCGAGCTGACAGATTATCGGATAGGGGCTGTAGCCGGTCGCGATAGTGACGTGGCGGTCATCGCCCTCCCATTCGGCTATTTCAAGGGCTTTTTCAAACTCGTCCATAAGCGAGCGCAGCATTCCCACGCCGTTTTCGTACTGAGGAAAGTCCTCGTAGAACTCCATATCAGGAATATCCCTCTCGGCGATGAGGAAGAACTCATCGGACGGGAAGACGGTCCTTGTGCCGAACTTCTCAAGAAATTCCTGCTGGTATCCCGCGATTATGTCGATAGTTTCGCCGGCAGTCTGCTTGTTGAAGGTCGTGAGCGGATAGAGTCCCTGACGGAACTTCGTAACGCCGACCGGAACGACTGCCATACTTGTGATGTTCGGCATAAGTCCGCCGAGGTCGCGGAGAGTGCGCCTCAGCTCGTCCCCGTCGTTCAGACCCGGACAGCATACCACCTGACAGTTGAGCTTTATGCCGTTTTCAGCGAGCTGCCAGATGAATTTCAGCTTCTCGCCGGCAAACCGGTTATGCATCATCTTCACGCGGAGCTCCGGATTCGTTGTGTGGACGGACACGTTTATGTTGAGCTTCATCCTGATGATACGGTCGATGTCCTCCTGATGAAGGTTAGTGAGTGTGACGTAGTTGCCTTGCAGGAACGACAGACGCGCGTCGTCGTCCTTGAAATAGAGCGTTTCGCGCATTCCGGGCGGCATCTGGTCGATGAAGCAGAACACGCAGTTGTTGCTGCATCTCTGCTTGCTGTCCATCAGGAAGGTGTCGAATTCGAGCCCGAGGTCGTCGTACTCGTCCTTTTCGATGCGGAAGGTGAGCTCCTCGCCGTGGCGGACAATATCAAGCGTGACATCGGTCTCGGCTGCGTAAAACATATAATCGAGCACGTCCTTGACCTTATGCCCGTTTATACAGGCAAGCAGGTCGCCCTCGCGGACGCCGCTCCGTCCGGCAGGAGAGCCTTCAGCAACACTATTTATCTTTACCATAAGCTCTCTCCCGTCCGTAGAATGATGACAAAAATGAAAAAGGGAGAGAAGGTTTTCGCCTCCTCTCCTCCTCATGTATCGGAATTAGCCGATTATTCAGCGTCGATCTTCAGAACCTCAACGCCCTTATAGAATCCGCAGTTCTTGCAGACCTTGTGCGGAGCCTTATATGCGCCGCAGTTATCGCACTTGCACATTGCAGGTGTCTCAAGCTTCCATACAGCAGAGCGTCTCTTGTCGCGTCTTGCCTTGGAAGTTTTTCTCTTCGGTACAGCCATTCTGGCACCTCCTTATAGAGCTTCACAGCTCGGTATTGATATGATCGCAGGTCGATTCGTTCAGGTCGCAGCCGCACACCATGCAAAGTCCCTTGCAGTCCTCCTTGCAGAGGTTCTTGGTCGGCAGCCGGAGCAGAAGATCGGTAACTGCTGCTTCATTCAGCTCAATGCTCTCACCCTCGGCAACGATATACTCATCGTTATCGCTGCTTGCGGAAGGAACGACAATATGGTCGAGATCGTAGTGATACGCTCTTTCAAACTCCCTGAGACACCTGTCGCAGGTGACATGGAGCGTCAGATCCACGCTGTATTCGAGGTAGACAACGCCTGCCCTGTTATACAGTCTGCCCTTCACCTCAACAGGCGAAGCGAAGCAGTATCCGCGGATACCGGAAAGCTCGTCCGTGCCTATCTCATAGGCGAAATCACGTGATTCTCCGACGATACTGAATAGTTGTTTTAGGTTGATCTTCATATTACTAATCCTTCAGAGCACCATAAAATATATTATACACCAATTGACAGGATATGTCAATAGGTCTTCCCGAATTTTTTAACTGAATTACTTCAGGAACTGCTTAACGCTCTCGGGGAGCTCGCTGTCGTCAGCGGAAACTGTGAAGATAACGGAAACATCGTCGCCTGTGAGCTTGTCCAGCTTTTCGAGGAGAGCGCCGAATGCATCGTAATCACGTCCGCCGATGCGGAAGATACCGTCGATGTAGATGTGTGTGATGTCGTAGTTGCTTGCGAGGAGACCTGCGATGAAGCCATAGAATGTATCATAGCCCTCGATAGCGTAATACTCTGTATCGCACCATCTTACCTTGCGGCTGATGGAATATCTGACTGTAGAGCCTTTCTCTACGCATACAACGTTGCCTGCTGTAGCCTTTACTGCGTCGTTGATCTGGTCAATGAGTATCTTGGTCTTGCCTGTACCCTTTTTACCTGTAATAAGTTTTATCATGGTTTACTCCTTCCATTGCCTTGCGGCAGTGTGATTGTTATTTATAGTAAGCCGGCGATCAGCCGAGCTTAGCTTCAAGAGCAGCCTTTGCACCCTCATAGCCGGGCTTGCCGAGGAGAGCGAACATATTCGACTTATAGCTCTCAACACCGGGCTGGTTGAAGGGATTTACTCCGAGAACGTAGCCTGATATAGCGCAAGCCTTCTCGAAGAAGTAGATCATATAGCCGACGCTCTCTTCTGTTGTATCGTCGAGCTCAAGGATGATGTTGGGAACTCCGCCCTCTGTGTGAGCGAGAACTGTACCCTCGAATGCCTTTCTGTTTACGACGGACATATTCTGGTTCGTGAGGAAGTTGAGACCGTCAAGGTTCTCGGCATCGGGCTCGAGGAAGAGATCCTTCTTGGGAGTCTTGATGTCAACGACAGTCTCGAACATTATGCGTGCGCCGTCCTGGATGTACTGACCCATAGAGTGAAGGTCGGTGGAGAAGGTAACGGAAGCCGGGAAGATACCCTTGTTGTCCTTGCCCTCGCTCTCGCCGAAGAGCTGCTTGTACCACTCGCTCATCATCACGAAGCTGGGGTCATAGGAAACGAGCATCTCAACAGACTTGCCCTTTCTGTAGAGGATATTTCTGAGAGCAGCGTACTTGTAGCAGTCGTTGCTGTCGAAATCAGCTGTGAAGTCAGCCTGTGCCTTTGCAGCGCCCTTCATAAGAGCGTCGATGTCGCAGCCTGCAACAGCGATGGGAAGGAGACCTACTGCTGTGAGAACAGAGAAGCGTCCGCCGACGTCGTCCGGGATAACGAATGTCTCGTAGCCCTCGGCGTCAGAGAGGTTCTTGAGAGTTCCTCTTGCCTTGTCAGTTGTGGCGAAGATACGGTTCTTAGCCTCTTCCTTGCCGTACTTGTCCTCTACCATCTTCTTGAAGATGCGGAACGCAAGAGCAGGCTCGGTAGTTGTACCGGACTTCGAGATGACGTTCACAGAGAAATCCTTGCCCTCGCAGAGAGAGATGATCTCGTTCAGGTATGTAGGATTGATGCTGTTGCCTACATAGTAGATGTCGGGTGTATCCTTCTTCATATTATTGTAAAGGGGCGACTTGAGGAGCTCGATAGCAGCTCTTGCGCCGAGGTATGATCCGCCGATACCGATAACGATGAGTATATCGGAATTGCTCTTTATCCTCTCGGCAGCAGCCTTGATGCGGGCGAATTCCTCCTTGTCGTAATCAGTCGGGAGACTTACCCAGCCCAGAAAATCGTTTCCGAGACCTGTCTTGCTGTGGAGAGTCTCGGCAGCAGCCTCGACCTGAGCCTTGATACCTGTGAGCTCATCAGCATTGACAAAGTCAGCCAGATATTTTGTGTTAAGCTTTAATGACATTTGATTTACCTCCATTATGCACTACATATAGTATGCAGCACATTATAAATTACCAATCTTATGATACTATATTTTAAGAAATATTTCAAGTACCTTTATGAAAGTCCGTTCACATTTGTACTTTGTCCACAAATTCAACAGCACTATTTAAGCAGTTTCAACAACGTTTTTCTGAGTATGAACGCAAAGCTCAGCTCATCTACGTCCTCCGCGGCAACTATCGGAGCCTCGCAGACGAGCTCCCTGCCGCTGTAGAAGCCTGCCGTGCCTATCTTCTGCCCTTTTTTTACGGGAGCTGTGAGGTGCTCCGGAAGGACTGTGACCGTTGCGAGCTCGTTCACTCCGCGCGGAACGACGATATTTCTCTGTCCGCTCAGCTCTATGCCGACAGCCTGCTCTGTTCCGCCCTGCACCTTCATCGGCTTCATCATCTCGTCCGGGAACATCGTTGCCGTGACCTTGTATTCGCCGAATCCCCTGTTCACGAGCTTTTTTGCCGCACTGAGCGACGTCTCCGCGTCCGGAGCTCCGAGCACCACCGCGATATAGCACGTGCCCGAGCCGTTCATTCCTCCCTCGGCGGCGCAGTATCCGGCTGCGTCCGAGTGACACGCCTTGAAGCCGATGTGGCGGTCGTAGGTGCGTGAAAGGGTGTTTTCGCTGACAAGCTCTGTCCTGCCCTCTCTCACGAAGTCTCTCCACATCCGGAAATACGGGCGAAGGGTCTCATACCGCGCGAGCTTGCAGCATATCTCCGCAATGTCCCGTGCAGTCGAATGCTCACGTTCATCGTAATAGCCGTAGGGCGAGAAGAACGCTGTTCCGCGCAGCCCCATATCGAACGCCTCGCTGTTCATACGCGAAACGAACGCTTCTACGGACTTCTCCGACGCCTCAGCAAGTACCGTCATAGCGTCGTTGGCATTGCCGATGATAACGGCTTTCAGCAGCTCCTCCACCGTGAGCCTGTCGCCCGGTTCGAGCCATATCACAGCTCCCTGAGTCCCGGAAACTGACTGCGATGCGGTCAGCTCCGTCGTGAGCAGGAACTTCCCCGTTTCGATGTCCTCCGCGATGAGCAGCAGCGACATAAGCTTGCTCAGATAAGCGCAGTTGAGCTCCCTGTCGGTGTTTTCGCCGGCAAGCACCGTACCTGTCGAGGCTTCGGCAAGAATGTACGCCTGCGCCTGTATCTCCTTCTCCGCCGCAGCAGACCTGAACGGCACGATGAGCACAGCCGTGAGCAGTGCCGTGAAAACTGCCAGACATCTCTTCATATAATCACCTCACAGCAATAATATGAGCTGCGGCGCACAGATATAACAAAAAAGCAGGCTGCCTTGCGGTAACCTGCTATCCTTCTTGAAGGGATACCCTTTTTCGTTAGCTTGCGCTGCTGATAAAGTGCGGTCACCGGGTCGATAACCCACGTTACGGACTCAGTGACCTGCGAAATTGGCTGAAGGGACACCCTTCTCGTTTGCTGCCGTTTCGGAAAAAGTAAGGTCACCGGGTCGGAAACCTGCGTTCCGTACTCAGTGACCTGCGAAATTGCCAGAGGGGGCTCCCCTCATTTTTTGTATGTTACGATGTAGCCGTCGGTGTTGTTGCCGGAAATATCATAGTTTCCGCCGATCGGTACCATTGCCTTCGTCTGCTCGCCTGCGGACGCGATGTAGTATATCGCATACGCTGCGTTGTCGTATGTGAACTCATACGGCTTGTCAGCTGTGTAGCTCTTGAGGAAGTCAAGGTATTCCTCAAGGCAGAGCTGGTTCCTGTCCATTATTGCTGCGTGGAGCTTGCCCACATAGCGGAGGTGCCACGGACAGAAGCTCTCGCCGGTCTTGTCCTGTTTGCCCTCGGGGTATCTCACGATAAAGCCGTACTTCGCGCAGTTCTGCACTACCCAGCCCTCTTCGTCGTAGCCGTCAAAGGCGATGACTGAGCCGAGTCCGTTGAGTGCGAGGTCAACGGTATTTCCCGTGACGGACTCCTGGAAATATCTCGGGCAGTAGGAACCCGTACCCGTGAATGTCTCGGTCGTGCCGTAAACAACGAAATCATCGAGACCCGTTGCCGCATTGTAGCCTGCCATTAGAGCATTCAGAGCCTCGGCAGCGTCCTCGTTGAGCATAACGCCCTCTTCGATGAGCGTGTAATATTCGTTCTTGCAGCCGAGGAGGTCTACCATAGCGCTCTTGCTGCCTGCCGAGACAGGACGAACCTCGTCCGCGAGCACAAGAAGTCCCTGTGAGAGCTTGTCCGCCGGTATGAGCTCCTCGCTCTGACCGATATTCATTACGCCCTCAAACGCTGTTGTCGGCTGACCGTCCGCATCGAGAGTGAACGGAGCTGTGGGGTCGTTCTTCTTTCCTGCCCCGGAATTGCTGAGGAATGTGCCCTCCTCGGTTATCTTGCTTCTTGTATTCACGCGGAAGAACTCTCTTCTCACGCCGTCAACGACTGACATCGAGATAACAACGGCAAGGAGCGTCAATGCGACTCTGCCCTTGTTGATGTGTACCTTGCTCATGATCTCATCCTCCTGTTCTTTCATTTACCACACATATATCGGTCTGTGTCCCTTACAGACCGGAAGCCTGCTGCTTCTTCTTTTCACTTATGTCTTCGTTTGTTTCTTCCAAGGACTCTGTCCTTGGAACCTGCCAAAGGCTCTGCCTTTGGAATCCGGCAAGGGTCGCAGACCCTTGCAACCCAGCTTCGTTGACGCTCGTAAACTCGCTCACCGTCTCCGAAAGACCTACTGTGTCGTCGAATCATCCGCATTCTCCCGATATTTCTGTGACCGCGGCGACGACATCTAAGCCGTCCGAACACAGTCAGCGAGTGTAACGAGCGGCAGCGAAACCGGGTTGCAAGGGACAATGTCCCTTGCCGGGGACGGGGGCAGAGCCCCAGCGGATTGTTAAGGCAGAGCCTTGACCGGGTCAAGGGCAGAGCCCTTGAAAGAGAATCAACACCTGAGCCAAAGACACATTAGGTCTTTAGGTCTTGGGGTCTTGACTTGATATTGTAAAGTGCTAAAGTTTACTCTGTGCATCACCGTTTGCACTTCTGCTGCAAAAATAAAAATGGCATAGCTTTTTCTGCTGTCCGGCGGTACATTCTATCACGTACTTCTGAACTGAAGAAAAAGTTATGCCTACCCTGATAACGGATAATACAGGTAATGCGTTTCCTTCTTTTGTTCAATCTACACCTTGCGACGTTCTGACTATATGTTTTATTTTTTTATCTGTCAAAACTTTCTATATATCTGTAATTTACATTATAATACAAAAACTTCGCAAAGTCAATCGGAAAACCGCAAAGTCTCCGATTTGCACAAACAAAAACACCGGGTTTTCGACATCTGCGGACCCGATGGTTGATAACTCGTTGATAAACTGTTGATTTGTTGTTGATTGGCTGTTTAAATGGGTGAAAAACCGCCTTGGCGTCGATAATGCGAAAATATGTTTTGGAAATAACGCCAAATCGCCTTTGTGCAGAACAGCCAAAGTCTGCCTTGTTAATATATCTTATCAATCAAGACCTAAACCCCTAAAGACCTAATGTGTGTGTGAATTAGAACTTGCAAGGACTTTCCAATGGGCTTCGCCCCTTGACCCCACCAAGGGCTCTGCCTTTGGAATCCGCTGGGGCTCTGCCCCCGTCCCCGGCAAGGGACATTGTCCCTTGCAACCCGGTTTCGCTGCCGCTCGTTTCACTCGCTGACTGACTTCAAACGGCATAGATGTCGTCGCCGCGGTCACAGAAATATCGGGAGAATGCGGATGATTCGACGACACGGTATGTCTTTTGGAAACGGTGAGCGAGTTTACGAGCGTCAACGAAGCTGGGATACAAGGGTCCGCGACCCTTGCCGGATTCCAAAGGCAGAGCCTTTGGCAGAGTCCAGAGACAGAGTCTCTGGCGGGTCAAGGGCAGAGCCCTTGCAAAAGCAAGACCGCTCAGAGAGGAGCTCCGAACGGTCTGTGAAAGAACTGGTATTACTTGCCAAAAACGGCGAGCAGGAAGCCGGCAGCGATAGCAGAGCCGATAACGCCTGCGACGTTGGGTCCCATTGCGTGCATAAGAAGGAAGTTCGACGGATTCGCCTTCTGTCCCTCCATCTGCGATACACGGGCAGCCATAGGAACTGCGGAAACGCCTGCTGAAC
The DNA here is from genome assembly GCA_017534835.1 of Ruminococcus sp. Taxonomy (GTDB): domain Bacteria; phylum Bacillota; class Clostridia; order Oscillospirales; family Ruminococcaceae; genus Ruminococcus. Next base: position 2,624 of record JAFXVT010000004.1, on the reverse strand, counting down.
CAATGAGCGGGTTCACCTTGCCGCCTGTGAGCAGGTACATCAGCTTGCCGACAAGAAGTCCGCCGACAGTCGAGAACGCGAACGCTGTGAGTCCGAGACCGATTATCATAAGGGTCTTGATGTTGAGGAAGCTGCTTGCAGCCGTTGTTGCACCGACAGAGATGCCGAGGAACACTGTTACGATGTTCATAAGAGCGTTCTGTACTGTGTCGGAAAGTCTCTCAGTTACGCCGCACTCTCTCCACAGGTTGCCGAGCATAAGGCAGCCGACGAGCGGTGCAGTCGAGGGGAGAAGAAGGATAACGAACATTGCTACGATTATCGGGAAGATGATCTTCTCGGTCTTTGTAACGTTTCTGTTCTGCTCCATCTTTACCTCGCGCTCCTTCTTTGTTGTGAGGAGCTTCATCAGCGGAGGCTGTATCATAGGAATGAGCGCCATATACGAATAAGCCGCGATAGCGATAGGTCCGAGGAGCTCGGGTGCGAGACGGGTTGTGAGGAAGATAGCGGTAGGACCGTCCGCGCCGCCGATGATACCGATAGAAGCCGCCTGATTTCCTGTGAAACCGAGGCAGACAGCTCCGAAGAATGCGAGGAATACGCCCATCTGAGCGGCAGCTCCGAGGAGGAGGCTCTTCGGGTTTGCGATAAGCGGACCGAAGTCGGTCATCGCGCCTACGCCGAGGAATATCAGTGACGGATAGATACCGGCTTTTACGCCGATATAGAGAATATCGAGAAGTCCGCCGTTGGACATTATGTGTCCGTAGCTGTGGTGGAACTCGCTCTCCTCATCGAGGAACTCCTTCCAGAGCTCGGGATGATAGAGCGCATCGGTCGATTCAGGTCCGAAATACGAAAGGTTTACGAGCAGACAGCCGAACGCGATGCCGACGAGCAGCAGCGGCTCGAATTTCTTTCTTATGCCGAGGTAAAGAAGAACACAGGATATTGCTATCATTATGAGGTTCTTCCAGCCATCGCCTACGAAGAAGCTCTGGAAGCCGGAATCGTTCCACAGCTTTTCAAGGGTCTCAACTATGTTCATCGTTTGCCCTCCTTACGCTATTATGACAAGCGGAGCGCCTGTGTCAACGACTGCGCCCTTGCTGGTAACGACCTGAGCAACGGTGCCGTCCTTCGGAGCAACTATCTCGTTCTCCATTTTCATAGCTTCGAGGATAACAAGTATCTGTCCTGCCTTTACAGTGTCGCCCTGAGCAACGTCAACGCGCAGGATATTTCCCGGCATAGGAGCCGCAACAGTCTCGCCGGCAGCAAGGTTCACGGGAGCAGCCGGAGCCGGTGCAGGAGCAGCAGCCGGTGCAGCCGGTAAAGCAGCAGCCGCAGGTGCAGCAGCCGGTGCGGGAGCAAGTGCCTCGTACTCGTCGAGGAGGATAGCCTTGCCCTTCTCCACCTCAACTTCATATGTCTTACCGTTAAGTGTAACTTTATACTTCATTGTTATTTGACCTCCTTGATGGAAATAAAGCGAAGCTCATTGAGCGGAGTCTGCATCTTATCGGCAACTATAGCCATTATCATAGCAGCCTCCTTGTCGGGTACGCCGTGGAGCTTTACGTGACCGGCAGAACCGGGTGCGCACGGGAGCTCAAGCGGCTTTACCGTGAGCGGAGCAGCCTCGACTTCCTTCTTCACGTTCTCGAGCACAGCCTTCTCTCTCGCCTTAGTCTTGGCGTCCTGGCTCTTGAATACAGCGCCTGTGATATACAGCACACCCATCAGGAGCACAAGTCCGAAGAATACGACTGCATAGCCAAACACAGCAGTTATCGCCGCGTCGCCTATCTCCATTTTCGTACCGCTGTCAGTAGTCTGGGCAGCGAGCAGAATGAAATCCATATGCATATCGTGAAGCCTCCTTACATTTCCTCAATGGTGTAAACTGCTTCATTCTCCTCCTGAGCCTTGCGGTCCTTGAGGAACTTCATAGTCTGGTCGGGGTAGCAGATGTAGCTCATAACATCTTCCTCACAGCGGCAGAGGTCACCGAGAGCGTCCTTTGCAGCGGCGAAATCCTCGCCTGTACGCTTCTGGTCCTCGATACGGCAGTCAACAGGCTCTGCGCCCTCGAGCACCTTGTCGAGGAGCTCCTGACTGATAGGAGCGGGAGCAATACCGTATTCGCCCTTGATATAGTTCTTTACTTCCTTCGAGATGTTCTTGTAGCGCTCGCCGATGAGAACGTTCGTAACAGCCTGATTTCCCACCATCTGAGAGAGAGGAGTTACGAGCGGAGGATAGCCGAGGTCAGCTCTTACCTTCGGTATCTCGGCGAGAGCGGCGTCGAATTTGTCCATTGCGTGCATATCTGTGAGGTTGGCGATCATATTCGAGAGCATACCGCCCGGTACCTTGTAAACGAGAGCCTGAGCGTCTGTTGCGAGGCTCTTGGGGTTGAGCTGACCGCTGTCTACGTACTTCTGCTTTATGGGCTTGAAGTAGTCGTTCACCTTGTTGATGATGTCCTCATCGAGACCTGTCTCGATGCCGTACTGCTTGCAGGCATAGAACATAGTCTCGGTCGCAGGCTGTGATGTACCGCCCGAGAAGCACGATGTAGCAGTGTCGATAACGTCGATGCCGGACTCGATAGCCTT